>DVDT01000015.1 GCA_015296085.1 Trichormus sp. M33_DOE_039
AATCATTTTGTCACTAAGTTTCACAAATGAGATTAATCTCAACAACATGCTTTATTGAGAATAGATGAAAACATAGCTTCAGACCGAACAACGAGAACTCAAGGGTTTCGAGGATTTCTTATCCCGAACTCAGGTTTTTTAGCAAATTAAACTTGGAAAATTGTAGATGCGAAATTGTAGAAGTCGGTATATTATCTCGTCTGCAAGAATTAGCAAAAAACGACAAAATTAAAAGTACTCTAGTCTTTCCTCTGGCTGGAAAAGCAGAAGAAACAGCTTCTAAAATTCAACCATTGATGCAAAATAAAAGCATAATCAATCCCCCTAGAAACTCCAATTAAAAATTTAGGATTAGGGGGATCAATTCAGGCAAAATATCAGCTACTTCTCAAGTATTAACTAAGAAGCATTTTGCAACTCTGCTGTACGTATAGATAGCTGTTGTATTTGATTACCTCGTTGCACTTTCACCTGTAAAACTTGACCTAGGCGGCTATTTTCCACAACATTCTGTAACTGTTCTGCACTGCTGATAGCTTGTCCATCGATCTGTACAATCACATCTCCGCGACGGATACCAGCCTCAGCAGCCGGGGAATTGGGTATAACTCGCATCACCAGAACACCGTTAACTTCGGGGATATTGAAGGCAGAGTTAGGATCAGTGTTATTTTGTTTAGCGAGTTGCGGGTTTAAAGTTACCATCTGCACACCTAGATAGGGGTGAGCAACTCTACCATCTCGTTGCAATTGTGCGGCGATCGCTTTAGCTTTATCAATGGGAATCGCAAAGCCAATACCCATAGCATCAGCACGAATCGCTGTATTAATCCCAATTACCTCACCTTTATCATTCAATAATGGGCCGCCAGAGTTACCAGGGTTAATAGCTGCGTCAGTTTGGATGAAGTCTAACCGCTTGTCAGTGATACCTACTTGCGCGCTAGAACGTTTGAGGGTGCTAACAATACCCAAGGTGACGGTATTATCAAAGCCTAAAGGATTACCAACTGCGATCGCCCAATCTCCCACTTGTACATTCTTAGAAGAACCCAACGGTGCGGCCGGTAAATTATTTCCAGCATTGATTTTCACTACAGCCAAATCTGTAACTTCATCAATACCTTGAACTTTGCCGTCAAAGGTGCGACCATCTTTGAGCCTCACTGTCACGCGATCGGCTTTATCTACCACATGGGCATTAGTTAAAATTAAACCACTCTTATCAATAATGAAGCCAGAACCTAAACCGCGTAGTTGTTCAGATGGTACTTGTCCTTGAAAACTGTCACCAAAAAATCTGCGGAAAACAGGATCATCCATAAAAGGATCGACACGACGGGTAATTGTGCGTTCCGTATCCAGTCTTACCACAGCAGAGCCAACACGATTCACTGCTGCTGTGACAAAGCTACTGTTACCTACAGCCGCCGCAGCTGGTGATTGCTTTTGAGCAATCAATTCTGGTACATTCTCAGGTTTAGCAGCACTAGGTGCAGGTTCAGCCTGAGAAGGTAACACACGTAAAGAACTAAATGTGAGCGCAACTCCTAGAATTATTGCTAATACATGAGTACCGAGTTGGCGTATAGACCGGGGAAGTTTAGTAAATCGCATATTCACAGCCTAATCTAGAAGCCTAATTTTTACCTGATGGCAACAAATCTATCTAAAATTATTGTGGCAGATGGGGGATAATCCTTGGATGTTGACGTTGACTCTCAACTGCAAGTTTCACTGTCTCTGGCCGGAGTTGTAATCTGGTCAAAAGACAAACCATCTGTATTCTAAGTTAAGGTAATGTGCAATTTCATAGCTATTATGGCAATTTCCCCTTCCTAAGTTCGGGTATCACCCATTTATTTATACGGTCATAACATTCACTCGTTCCAACTCATCTGCTTCTTCCTGTCCTCCTAGTATTAAGCTAGGATCTTAAAATTACCAGTGCTTTAATCAACTATGAATGGCTCAACCCGATTAACTAAGGACTCTTCCCCGACATTGCAGTCTAGCGAACACTTACACAGTCATGATGTAGAAGATGAAAGCACAGCTCATCCTCACGTCCACAGTGAAGAATCTTTACGACGAATCGTTAATCGGTTATCTCGGATTGAAGGGCATATTCGCGGCATCAAGACAATGGTGCAACAAAGTAGCCCTTGTCCTGATGTTTTATTACAAATCGCAGCTGTTAGGGGTGCATTAGATAAGGTTGCAAGAATTGTCCTGGACGAACATTTAACCGAATGTATCGCTAGAGCTGCCAAAGAAGGAGATATAGAGTTAGAAATTGAACAACTTAAAGCTGCATTAGATAGATTTTTACCTTAAAGTTTCACATACATAAAAAACAGAAATAGAAATTATAAATGTCTTGATATCCAGCTTGAAAGCTGAGATTTCGTGACTCACCTATTGCACCAGTTTTTCAATAAAACTATGTCTGTTTATCTGCTTTTAAAAGTATAAGTAACTTGTAATAACCCAGAGTCAAACTTTTTAAAATCTTGCAAAAATAAACTGTTTTCGAGGCTAGGATCATTTACTACTAATGGGATACCACTACCCAAAATAATTGGATGGATAGAAAGAATTAACTCATCAATCCAACTATTTTTTAAGAAAAAGTAGATTATTTGCGCTCCGCCCACTAACCAAATATTTCCACCACTGGATTGACGAAGTGTTCCTATAAATTTTTCCCAATCATTATTGACAAATAGTGCATTATTTGATGTTCTACCTCGTTGTGTTTGAGAAAATACAAATACTTCCTTATCTTGATAAGGATAGTCACCAAAACTTAAAACTTGTTGATATGTCTTGTTACCCATAATCAATGTGTCAACTTCAGCAAAAAACTCTGCATAGCCATAATCTTGATCTGTGAATAGCCAATCTACTTCACCTGATTTCCTGGCGATATATCCATCTAGGCTAGCAGCTATGAATAAAATAATTTTTCTCATAATTACCTAAAGTTTTTATCCAAACTATAGTCGTATTTATCTTTATTTATTACTTTACGATGCTGGAAAATTATTCTTTTAATTATTCCTTAACTACTAATTCAGGCAAGCATTTAATTTTGTTTTTACACGGTTTCATGGGTAATATTTATGAATTCGATAGAGTGATTCAGCTACTTAAAGATGATTTTTCCTATTTAGTAATTGACCTACCAGGACACGGTAATACTCAAGTTTTAGGTGCAGATGAATATTATACAATACAAAGAACTGCCGAATCTATTATCGGTCTAATAGATAAATTAAATATTACTAAATGCTACTTGGTTGGTTATTCAATGGGTGGTAGATTGGCTTTATATTTAACTATACATTTCCCTCAATATTTTTCTAAAGTTATCTTAGAATCAGCATCTCCAGGTTTAGCGACAGAAACAGAACGATTAGAAAGAATAAAGCGTGACGCTCAAATAGCCAAAAAGCTAGCTAGAAGTTTATCTAAAGCTGGTTTTGCATTATTCTTATCTAATTGGTATAGTCAACCAATCTTTGGCTCTATTAAGCATCATCCAGAATTTAAAATTATGCTGGAGAGCCGATTGCAAAATAATCCTCTAGATTTAGTTAAATCACTCCAATTTATGGGAAACGGTAACCAACCATCATTATGGGATAAATTGACCCATAATCAGATTCCTTTACTGTTATTAGTTGGTGAAAATGATGCAAAATTTATAGATATTAATTACAAGATGGTTCAAATATGCCCAGTAGCGCAAATGAAAATAATTGGCAAGTCTGCACATAATATTCATTGGGAAAACACTTCAGATTTTGTATATCATCTCAAAGAATTTTTCCAGCAATAAGCTAGGACAGGACAGTAACACTAAAAATGTGACACTAATTAAGTAAAACGACTAAAAAAACAAACTATATTAAGTCATATAAAAATCCTAGGATTCAGTTCGTAGTCAGAAATTTAGTCCTTTTTTCGGAACTAAAGTTATCACTACAGACCTTTAATTATTTACCCTGTTTTACTTAGCAGAGTGATACTGATATATAAATTCATGAAACTGAGTTACGAAAAGGGATTTACTCTCCAATATCTCAAATTTTTAAGTTGAATAACCAATAGTCAATAGTCATTGGTTTACGCTTTCTTCACTTACCCTTCTCCCTACACCCCTGTTTTTTGAATTTTATTCATCTATTCTTGATATCCTTAATGGAAGCTTAATATAAACTCTTGTCACCTCATCAACATTTTATATAGATGTCATCACAGAGTAATAAAAAAATATTTAGTTGCAATTTGATATTGTTCAAAAACCGTAAATCAATCATTGTTACTGTTGTTATTTTTCTGACGTAAATCTTTATGGGCAAGACTTACAGCCATACAGTTACGTCAAAAATGTTTGATTTATTGTTTAAAAACAACTTAATAAAATCTTGATAAAACCAGAATTATGGCTTGTATAAAACCCATTTTTATGTACATTTTTTTCCACAAAATACGTAAATGTGTCAAGGTATTACTGAGAAGAATTTGTTATTCTTACATCAATTAATACCAAGCACATACTACTGATGAACAGTTCACAGCAATTTGATCCCGTATTTGCAGAGCTTTTTGCTCAGATCCACCCAGATATAAAAAATACTCTGACTATAGAGCAAATAGCAGCAATTCAAAAAGCCTTTGGTTATAATACTTGGACTTCTCAGCATCCTTTGGACTTACGAGTTACGCTACCTATTCCCGGACTAAGATTTTATATGGTGTTATTAGGTGGGCCAGAAAAACGTTCCAAGCAAAGATTACAATATGGAAAATTTTTAAACCCTGTTTGGACTCCGAACAACATCATATTTATGATAGGATTTCTCGCTGCCCTATCAGTTTGCACTTTGCCCATATTATCTGGTCTGTTGTCCTTGCTAAATTCCATATCAAATTACCACTTTTCCTCTTCTCCTACCTCTATTCCCTGGATTTTTGATCAATCGGAATGTGAGCATACTGGTAGAACCTGGAGTCAGGGAAAGTGTTGGGATGATCAACATGATTCTCTGTTTTAAATTTAAGTTATTTTTACAGGAAAAAGATGAATAACAACAATTTAAGGGAGAATATTGTCACAAATGATCCTTTTGTCATAAGTTTTTTAGCTCGTATTCCTCTGAAAACTTCTGCTACCTTTAATGATACCCAATTGGCAGAGATAAAAAGGGTATTTAATGGTCGCACGCAACGGCAGCATTATGTAGATATTCGAGTTTCTCTGCCGCTCTTTAAAGAGCGATTTTATATAGTTTTCTTACTAGGTAAGGAAACTCGTAGTACAAAACGCGTACAAAATCATGTTGGTAAACCAGCCAACAAAATTTTACTCAGGCTATCAGGCTTTGTTATCATCACATCTTTACTGTTCACTCTCTATATGGTTAATCAACTCTTGGGAAATAGTGACGTTCCCGGAGGAGAAATTCAAACATCTGTTCAAAAGTTGAAGTCTAAAAATTAGATTTTACAGGGATGTATCTACCAATAATCAGCCCTGATTTTAGTATCTACCAACCGATAATTTGTGCCATTGTCATCAGTCAATTTTATTGCGATCAGCTATGTTGGGCGGAAAGCCATCCCATCTCTTCATCTATATATCGCTTCATACCTTAACAGCATTCTTTACTACTTGTAGTCTATCCCCAGCAAAGCGATAATGAACTCTGTTGGTTTTGAACCGGGGAAACATGGGATACGACTTCACAACACTAGCAGTACTCTACAAAAATACTCTCTTCAACAATGTCCTCCCATTTTGGCAAAATCATTCTCTTGACGGGGAGAAAGGCGGCTACTTCACCTGTCTCAATCGTCAAGGTCAAGTTTACGACACTGACAAATTTATTTGGTTGCAAAATCGCCAAGTTTGGACTTTTTCTATGCTTTGCAACCAACTCGAAAAACGCGAAACTTGGTTAGAAATCGCTACCCACGGGGCGAAATTTCTGGCTGAACATGGTAGAGATGCTGAAGGTAACTGGTACTTTGCTCTAAACCGTGAAGGACAACCCCTCATCCAACCCTACAATATATTTTCTGACTGCTTTGCTGCTATGGCCTTTAGCCAATACGCTTTAGCTTCTAGCGAAGAATGGGCAAAGGATGTGGCTCTACAAGCATATAACAATGTTTTGCGTCGTAAAGATAACCCCAAAGGCAAATATACCAAAGCCTACCCTGGCACGCGTCCCATGAAAGCCTTAGCTGTGCCAATGATTTTAGCCAACCTCACCTTAGAAATGGCCTGGCTACTTCCTAGTGAAACCTTAGAAAGTGTCTTAGCTAGCACAGTGCAGGAAGTAATGACTGATTTTCTTGACCAAGAACGGGGGCTAATGTATGAGAACGTTGCTCCCGATGGTTCTCACATTGATTGTTTTGACGGTAGGTTAATTAATCCTGGTCATGGGATCGAAGCCATGTGGTTTATTATGGATATTGCCAACCGCAACAGCGATCGCCAAACTATTAACCAAGCTGTTGATGTTGTGCTGAATATCTTGAATTTTGCTTGGGATAGTGAATATGGGGGACTATTCTACTTCATGGATGCACAAGGCCATCCCCCACAACAATTGGAATGGGATCAAAAACTCTGGTGGGTACATTTAGAGTCTTTGGTGGCTTTAGCAATGGGTTATCGTCTAACTGGTCGTGCTGAATGTTGGGAGTGGTATCAAAAGATGCACGATTACACTTGGTCTAACTTTGCTGATGCAGAATATGGTGAATGGTTCGGCTATCTGAATCGCCGTGGAGAAGTGCTATTAAACCTCAAAGGTGGCAAATGGAAGGGATGTTTTCACGTTCCCCGCGCCATGTATTTATGTTGGCAACAGTTTGAGGCTTTGAGTTTGCAGCCTCAGAATTAACTGGAAATTATTAGTCAACAGTAATTAGTTATTCTAACCATGTTCCCCTGCTTTCCTAAGCCCCTAAAGTTAACTTGGTGGCAATTCCAAAGGCAGTGTACCAAGTAAACCCTTGCGATAGTCTGTCAGAAGTTGCCGAGCTGTGCGTTCTACGTCACCTTGATAGCGATGTTCAGCTAAAGCGTGTAAATAGGCTTCGCCGGTGTGGGGTATGGGGTCGAGTTCATAGCGTGAGTATAAGGGTGACTTTGGTAGTAACTCGCCTGCTTGCTCTTGGAGAGAGTTCAATAAATCTACTAACACTGCTGCTACTAGCTGATTATCGTAAGAAGCTTGACCAATGTCGTCACAAATTGCCAGTTTTACAGCTGCTTCTTGATTACCCAATTTAGCGGGGATAACTCCAGGCGCGTCTAGTAATTCCAACTGATCGGAAATACGTACCCAGCGTAGTTGACGCGTTACCCCTGGACGGGCGGCACTTTCGACAACGCGCTTTCCTAATAAACGGTTGATGAGGGCTGATTTACCGACGTTAGGAAAACCAATCACCACAGCCCGGACTGGACGAGGTAACATCCCGCGATCGCGTCTTCTTTGGTTGAGTTCTACCCCAGCTGCTTGGGCGGCTTTGGCAACGCCTGTGATTCCTTGACCATGTTGTGCATTCGTAAAATAGGGTTCTTCACCTCGGTTTTTAAAGTAATTCACCCAAAGCGATCGCACCTGAGGAGGTATCATATCTAACCGATTTAGTACTAAAACTCGTGTTTTATTTCCCACCCACTCATCAATTTGGGGGTGGCGTGTTGCCAAAGGAATGCGCGCGTCTCGTACCTCAAAAACCACATCTACTCGCGATAGGTGTTCTTTGAGATTCTTTTCTGCTTTGGCAATGTGACCCGGATACCACTGGATCAAGTTCAATTTGTAGTTATCTGTTAAGCCCATAGGTTAGGGAATTGGGAATTGGGATTGGGGATTGGATATCGGTGAACAATTAATTTTCCTTTATATCCTTCTGCATCTCCGCAGTGCGGTCTGCTTTCTGAATACTTAATTATGGCTTTGATGCAAAATCAAACGATTGCCATCAGGATCGTAGACGTAAATTTCTCTACCGTGGGAGGCTAAAGTTATTTCTCCGGGTGGGGGACAACCTAAATCTGTGATGTGGGCGATCGCTGTTTCTAAGTTACTCACCTCTAGACATAGACTCATCTTACTTTTTACTGAGTCTTGAAATTCATAAGCATGTGTTGTTTTAGGGTGAAAAATACCTAATCTCATGCCAGGAAACTGAAACTCAGCATACACGTTGGGGATAAAATTTATGGGATTTTGGTTCAACAAATCAGTATAGAAGTTTACTAATTTATCTAGCTCTGATGTGGCGATCGTCACAATTGCATCAGTACATTGTAAACTCATTTGATTCAAGATAGAGCAATTTTAGTTACACACATCACATTTACATTACCACTACTAAGTAGTTAGGCGAAATTAAATTCGTCGAGACAGGGAACAGATAATAGAGCAAGAATGTGTGTAATTAACTCTGCTTAATTGCTTATTTACTCACGACTGATTAAAAATTGCTATATATCTGCACATAAACAGAAAATTTTTCAAAAATATAGTTATTTTCTGCCTTTAGTGAGACTAAAAAATACTAGTTACTATTTATTCTGAGTAAATAACGGCACGATTCAATACGCACTGAAAAACATCGATAAAATATCTATCTATGTTTATTTAAGTTTCTACGTGTCTAAATTCTAGGGTTGAAGCTTGCGCTACCCTAGAAGGCAAAATGATCATTTAGGGGTTACTATGTCAGAATTAATTCAAGCAATCCTGGATAGTGAAGAAAAAAGTGATCTGCGTGGCTTTGTTAGTCAATTACGTCAAAAGGAACAGAATTATTTACTACGTAATGACATCTTGAATGAGTATAGTGAATACTGCACTAAATTTGAGAAGCCAGAGACATTTTATGCTTCTTCTCATCTGGGGAAATTAATTTACTATACCCAAGAGATTATTCAAGAAGATTCAACGCTGTGTTTTATCATTCGTTCTCAAATTGCTAGTCAAGAAGTTTATCGACTAACAGCAGACCTAGATGTTGAGGCGATGACAGTACAGGAATTATTGGATGTGCGCGATCGCTTCGTCAATAAATTTCATCCTCAAGATGGTGATCTGCTGGAGTTAGATTTTGGGCCGTTTTATGACTACACCCCTGTTATCCGAGACCCGAAAAACATCGGTAAAGGTGTACAATTCCTCAACAAATATCTCTCTAGCAAACTGTTTCAAGATGCAAAACAATGGCTAGAAAGCTTATTTAACTTCTTGCGTCTGCATCATTACAACGGTGTACAGCTATTAATCAACGATCGCATTCAATCACACCAGCAGCTATCTCAGCAAGTTAAGAAAGCTATCAAATTTGTTAACGACAGACCCAACGATGAACCCTATGAACAGTTCCGCTTTCAATTGCAAAGTATGGGTTTTGAACCAGGTTGGGGTAACACAGCTACTCGTGTGCGAGATACCTTAAATATTCTGGATGAATTAATCGACTCACCAGACCCCCAAACTCTAGAAGCTTTCATCTCTCGCGTCCCGATGATTTTTAGAATCGTCTTGGTGTCAGCACATGGTTGGTTTGGACAAGAGGGGGTTTTGGGTCGTCCTGATACTGGTGGTCAGGTGGTGTATGTCCTCGACCAAGCCAAGAATTTAGAAAAGCAACTACAAGAAGATGCTGTACTTGCTGGTTTGGATGGGCTAAACGTCCAGCCAAAAGTCATCATTCTGACGCGTCTGATTCCTAATAGTGACGGGACTCTTTGTAACCAACGCCTGGAAAAAGTCCACGGGACAGAAAACGCTTGGATTTTGCGCGTCCCTTTGCGGGAATTCAACCCCAACATGACGCAAAACTGGATTTCCCGGTTTGAGTTTTGGCCTTATCTAGAAACCTTCGCCATTGATGCGGAACGGGAACTGCTGGCAGAATTCCAAGGTAGGCCAGATTTAATTGTGGGTAACTACACCGATGGGAACTTAGTTGCGTTCTTGTTAGCACGACGGATGAATGTGACTCAATGTAATATTGCCCACGCTTTAGAAAAATCCAAATACTTGTTTAGTAACTTGTATTGGCAAGATTTGGAAGATAAATATCATTTTTCATTGCAATTCACTGCTGATTTGATTGCGATGAATGCAGCTAATTTCGTCATCAGCAGTACCTACCAAGAAATTGTCGGTACACCCGATAGTATAGGACAGTACGAATCGTACAAATGCTTCACCATGCCGGAGTTGTATCACGTGGTGAACGGGATTGAATTATTTAGCCCTAAATTTAATGTTGTACCGCCTGGGGTAAACGAAAACGCCTATTTTCCCTATACACGCCACGCAGACAGAGTAGAAAGCGATCGCGATCGTCTTGCCGAAATGCTATTTACTTTAGAAGACCCTAGCCAAATTTTCGGTAAACTCGACGATCCTCATAAGCGTCCTATCTTCTCAATGGCGCGTCTCGACCGCATTAAAAACTTGACTGGTTTAGCAGAATGCTTTGGTCAAAGTAAAGAATTGCAAGAACACTGCAACTTAATATTAATTGCTGGTAAGTTGCGGGTGGAAGAATCAGACGACAATGAAGAAAAAGATGAAATCGTCAGACTCTACCGCATTATTGACGAGTACAATCTGCATGGTAAAATTCGCTGGTTGGGTGTACGCCTATCGAAAAATGATTCTGGTGAAGTGTATCGAGTCATTGCAGATCATCAAGGCATTTTCGTCCAGCCAGCATTATTTGAAGCCTTTGGTTTGACAATTCTAGAGGCGATGATATCAGGATTACCAACTTTTGCCACTCAATTTGGTGGGCCGTTAGAAATTATTCAAAATAAAGTTAATGGTTTTTACATTAACCCCACCCATTTGGAAGAAACAGCCCAAAAAATTCTCGAATTTGTCATTAAATGCCAGGAAAATCCCCAATATTGGAATGTAGTTTCTCAGAAAGCTATTGACCGAGTCTACAGCACATATACTTGGAAGATTCACACCACAAAATTGTTATCTCTAGCTAGAATTTACGGCTTCTGGAACTTTACATCCAAAGAAAAGCGGGAAGATTTGTTGCGCTATCTTGAGGCTTTATTTTATCTGATTTACAAACCCAGAGCGCAACAACTTTTAGAACACCATAAGTATCGATAATAGATTAATAATTCAACGTTTGTAGTAAGAACTTTAGGTCTAAGAATGGACTGAAGTCCTTACTACAAAGTTGAACCGATAATTTTATTATCTTGAATATGCTGTTAATGAATACCAAGTTCTTGGCCCAACTACACCATCTACTTGGAGATTTCGCCGCGATTGAAAGGCTTTAACTGCACTTTCTGTAAACGCCCCATATACCCCATCAATGGGAACACGATAGCCATTAGCTACTAATAATCTTTGTAAGACTCGTACAGCACTACCTGAATGACCAAAACGTAAATTTGGGACATTGCGAATAGTCCGTTGGTTGCGTCTAGCAATAATAATTTCACTACGAATTTGTTGTGCTACAAGCACTGGTTGACGTGGGAATTTTACCTGTACAGCATGAAAATTTTCAAACTCATCTACACTATAAACATCTTTAACTAAAGGTGTTTTTTTTATCTGAGTTTGTTGATTTTCAGAGTTGAAAGCTAATTGAATAGTTGGGGAATTGTTACTTAGCGGCACGAATTCAGGTGGCGTGGTCTTTGCAGATGACACTAACTGATATGGTGCAATAGAGGTAGTTTTTTTCACGCCATTGTCAAGCTGAATTACAGGCTGCTTGGGTACAATCGACGGAGATGGTTGCTGGATTGCTAATACACCCGTCATCAGCAGGACAATATCATTCATGTTAATTGATGTCACTATCACCCATAATTCCTTTGACAGAAAAAAATCATTAATTCCGGAATAGTGCTTACTTAAATCTCATCAGTTACATTTTGAGCAATCACAGAAAATACTAAATTACTGAGTTGGAATTCCCAATATCTTTTCTTACTTGGTTGTGAGTTCTAGGTTATCGATAACCAGTAGATTTACAATTTATCTTATTGATTTTTTGATACTGCAAATTACAGCAGTTAATCATTTGCTCAACTGCCAAATCGCCTTGATATGCAATTTTTACCTTGGTAAACTGGACAAGAATAATAAACTCTAGATGTCAAAGAAATTATTCCATCTTTAGCGGTATATCTATATATGTAATTTTTGGGTCTGAGAACTATAAATTACTTGTAAGTAGAAAATATCTAAATAAATGACAAAATACTACACTATTTTTTAGAATAAATAGAGTAAAAGCACACAGATATGCGCTCCTACTGATCATCAATGTCTTGATTTTTAGAGTTAGTATTATGTTGGAATTAAATAATTAGGTGAAATGTTAAAATGAATACTAATAATAAAAAGCGATCGCCTACTAATTAAATGTTGAAATAAACAGGCGATCGCTTTTTATACTTTTACCTTTTACATTTTACCTTCAACCAATACCAGTAATCGGTGGGTGGAAGTAAAAAGCAAATCCCAATACAGTGTAAGCAGCTAAGAGTAAAGTTCCCTCTAACCAATTAGATTTCCCATCAGAACTAATACTATTAGCAATTAATACTGATACAACCACAGCGACTAATTCAAATGGCTGAAAATCTAAATCCATTGGCTGACCTAATATCCACCCAGCAATTACTAATACAGGGGCGACAAATAAAGCTATTTGCATACTAGAACCTACAGCCACCGACACAGAAAGATCCATTTTATCTTTCATGGCTACGGTGACGGCTGTGGCGTGTTCCGCAGCGTTACCCACGATAGGAACTAATATCACCCCTGTAAACAGGGCTGTCAAACCTAGCTGAGAAGTGGCTGTCTCTAAAGAATCAACCAATAACTCCGACTCTAATGCCACAAATAGGGTACAGACTAACAACACCCCACTCCACAGCCAAATATTGGGCTTAGTATGAGTTTCCTCATCTTCCGTTTCTGCTACACCTACATCGTATAAATAGGCGTGGGTTTTCATCGAAAATATTAGCGTCAAGGCGTAAACCAAAATCAACACCACAGCCACCGCCAATGAGAGATGCTGCAGCACTGGTTCACCAATACCTTTAGCGGTGTAGTTCATTGCTGTGGGTAGTAAGATGGCAATTACCGCCAAATTCATCGAAGAAGCATTTACTCGTGCCACAATGGGCTGGAATGTCTGTTCTTTATGGCGTAGTCCGCCTAAAAGCATAGAAAGACCCATTACCAAGAGTAAATTACCAATAATTGAACCAGTTATACTAGCTTTGACGACATTTACCAACCCAGCATTCAAAGCCACTAAAGCAATAATTAGTTCTGTAGCATTGCCAAAGGTAGCGTTTAACAACCCCCCCAAGGTCGGCCCCACCACCACAGCAATTTCTTCGGTAGCCGCACCCATCCAAGCAGCCAAGGGCAGAATTGCTAAACCTGCGGTGATGAAAACTAGCAAATCACCCCATTCCAGAAAGTGCGCCGCCAAGGAAATGGGGATAAATAGTAAGAGACATAAAAAAAGAATGTTTTTCGCTGACATTTGTTACTTGTAGTGGAACTATTACTCACTGATTTTTGTGACAAATCAAACTATACAAGGAGTTGATCACTGAATTTTATACCTCATGGACTAGACTTCAGGATACCCACAAGTATCTATAAAACGTAATCAGGAACAAGAAAGTTGATATCGATGTAAACTATAGTTGCAATTTCTTATAATTTTGCAATCTTCCTTAGCAAAACTATCAATTAGAAATTGGCGTTTTACACCAAAAATGGGGTTTAATAAATTAAAAGATAATTAAATTTTGATTGGTTCTGCCAAACAAGAAACTCCGCTAAGGGGCGTTGTGCAATGGCTGATAATTTCATGAAATATGGTAAACAGCTTGGCGATAACGCAGATTTATTATCATAATAAGATTACATTCGTCGCAATTTAGCTGTACCCCGTACTCATAGTTTTCATATATACCGGATTTTGTTTTCAAACTTGTGTAGAAAGGTTTGAAGACGATGTGTCCGGCATGAGTGTAAGTCTTTTTTTGGATAAATATACATGACTTCTGCTGCTGAACGGCCAGCTAGTTCTGGCTCACCATCAACATCCAATTTCCCCATTCAAGATACTCACCAAAGCGATCCCCAGAGACAAGCTACAGGTGTGTATGTGACCGTGCATGGTCATTTTTACCAGCCACCGCGGGAAAATCCTTATTTAGATGCGATTGAACGGCAACCCAGTGCTGCACCTTTCCATGATTGGAATGAGCGGATTCACTGGGAATGCTACCGTCCTAATGCCTTCGCTAGAGTGTTAAACGACCGGGGCGAAGTCCTGGGGATCGTCAATAATTACGAATATATGAGCTTCAACATCGGCCCGACTCTGATGTCGTGGCTAGAACGCTATGATGTGGAGGTTTATCAACGGATATTGGAGGCGGACGCAAAAAGCTGTCAGCGATTAAATGGTCACGGTAACGCGATCGCGCAAGTATATAATCACATCATCATGCCCCTGGCAAATGAACAGGATAAATACACCCAAATTCGCTGGGGGAAAGCAGACTTCCGTTCTCGCTTTGGTCGTGATCCCGAAGGCATGTGGTTAGCAGAAACCGCCGTAGACTACGCAACTATAGAAGCTTTAGTGGCTGAAGGGATTCGCTTTATCGTCCTTGCACCATCCCAGGCCCAGCGTTGCCGGCCCTTTACCACAAAAGATGATCCCCAACCAGAATGGCACGAAGTTGGCGGTAGTCAGATTGATCCCACCCGTCCCTATCGTTGTTATTTGAAAGGCGATCGGGGACTGGGAAATTTAAGTGACCAACTCCCCATTCCCAATTCCCAATGCCCATATATTGATGTCTTTTTCTATGACGGCCCTATTTCACGGGACATGGGCTTTAGTGATGTTGTCTATAATTCTCACCACTTTGCTGGACGCATTGGTGCAGCTGTCCGCGGGGATCATCGTCAATCACAATTAATTTCTGTGGCTACAGATGGGGAAACCTTCGGACACCATAAAAAAGGAACAGAAAAAACCCTAGCCTACGCTTTCATAGCCGAGTTTCCCCAACATGATTGGACAGTAACCAACTTTGCCCACTATCTCAGCTTAAATCCTCCAACATGGGAAGTTGAATTAAAATCTGTGACGGCGTGGAGTTGCGCCCACGGTGTAGATAGATGGCAAGATGACTGTGGTTGTGGTGGTGAGGGGGGTGTATGGCATCAAAAATGGCGGCGGCCATTGCGGAATGCTTTAAATTGGCTGCGAGATCAGTTAATTGAAGTTTACGAAGAATATGGTAAGCAATTTTTACGCGATCCTTGGCTAGCTAGAGATGAATATATTGAAGTGATCCGCGATCGCTCTGCTGCCAATGTTAGCCGTTTTCTATCGCGTCACCAAACCCACAGACTCAACGCTGCCGAACAGGTAGACGCTTTGCGTTTATTAGAAATGCAGCGTCATGCTTTATTGATGTACACCAGTTGCGGCTGGTTTTTTGAAGAACTGTCTCGCCCCGAAGGTACTCAGATTCTCCGTTACGCCGCCCGCGCTTTGGAGTTAGCGGGAGATGTGGCTGGAGTCCAACTAGAAAAAGGCTTCATCAAACGCCTGGGTTTAGCCCCCAGTAACGTAGAGAATTTTAAGCATGGTGCAGAAGTTTATCGCCAATTAGTGCAAACTGCTCAGATTAGTTTTAAACAAGTAGCTTCTCATTACGCCATTACATCTATATTTAATGGTCAGGGATCAACACTCAAAACTCAGCAACCTGCTCAATTCTCAGCACATTCTACGGTTTCCCCAAAACAATACAGCACTCACCAAAAGCACGTCTATTGCTATACCATCAATGAAATAGACTACCAACTGCAACGTATGGGAGCGTTGACTTTGGCGGTGGGGAATTTAAAGCTAGTTTCAGATATTACTTGGGAAAGTGAAAACCTCGTCTTTGCTGTGCTGCATTTAGGTGGTTGGGATTTCCACTGCTGCATTCAACTATTTACTGGACGGCGTAACTACAGCCAGTTGAAGGAAAAGCTGTTTGCTGCGCTACAACAAGCTAGTGCTGCTCAAACCATTTTGGTGATGACACAGATGTTTAGTGGTGAAGCTTACAACTTGCAAAATCTATTTGCAGAAGAACGCCACCGCATCATGCGGTTACTCTCCCAAGAAACCTTGATACGTCTAGATCAACTGTATACCCAAGCATATCGAGATAATTATGGTGTACTAGTAGCATTTCACCGAGATGAACTGACTGTACCGCAAGAATTACAAGTAGCAGCCGAGATTGCTTTGGGATACCGCTGTATGAATATATTGCGATCGCTAGAGCAAGATATTACCGAGCCTGGCTTAGTTTGGAATCACACAGTAGAATTAGAGGCGATCGCCACTGAAGCGAAACATCTGCGTTGTTCTTTAAATATTCCTGAAGGCAAGCAAATCCTAGAACAGTTAATTTTACGATTACTGTGGAGATTGCTACACGATAGCAATGGTAGTTTTACTACAGACATCGAATGTTTAGAACGGTTGATAGATGTGGCATATCAGTTAAATATCGGTATTTCATTACATCAATCCCAAGAACTATACTTTAGCTGTCTTTACAGTCAAATCATGCCTTTGTGTCTGACGAGTCCAGAAGATAGTAATCAATGCCAGAATTTACTCAAGTTGGGTCAAAAGTTAATGGTTGATGTCAGTAAAATTGCCAGCCAATTAGGATTGTAAATATCAGTTACAAAACGAAAATCAAAACTTATAGAATTTTCTTTTTTCGTATGAAACCACCCTGAGATATGGATTCTGCCTAGGGGTTGAGCGTTGCTCAACCCCTACTCGTGTGTTTGTATTATTTTTAACTAAAATGTTACAAGCAGGACATACACAAAAAATATACTCTGAGTAAATGGGATAATTTATTTTCTGGAATTTCTTACCAAGAAATAGATTTCTTTGTGGGATATCCGGCTAGCATGAAAATGTCACACTGACAAAAATGTGAGTAAGATTTTGAGAGATGTGTGTACACCGTAGCATTTATATAGGGGAGTACATCAATAACTAGCGACGATGATGAAACCAAACTCGTGGAAAAATCACCTGGCTGATGTCTGGAATAAGACAGCCGGAGGCCTAATGCAACGCTTACCTGTAGACCAAGCCGCAAAAACCATAACACAGTGGTTTAAGGTGAGCGAAAGTGAAATTACAGAAATTTTAGAGCAAGTCCGTAAAGAACTACCAACTACAGAAGCTTTGTTAATTGGGAAACCGCAAGCTGGCAAAAGTTCCATTGTGCGAGGACTTACAGGGGTTTCAGCGGAAATTGTTGGTCAAGGATATCGTCCCCATACACAGCACACTCAACGTTATGCTTATCCTTCTAATGAACTACCGTTGCTGGTTTTTACCGATACAGTAGGATTAGGGGATATTAACCAAGAAACTCAGGCGATTATTCAAGAGTTAGTTGGAGATTTACAACAAGAAACTAAACGCGCCAGAGTCTTAATTTTGACAGTAAAAATTAATGATTTTGCCACTGACACACTCCGCCAAATTGCTCAACAGTTACGGCAAAAATATCCAGAAATTCCTTGTTTACTAGCAGTTAGCTGCTTACATGAAATTTATCCTCCTAGTGTTGCTGACCATCCAGATTACCCCCCAGACTATGAAGAAGTAAACCGAGCTTTTGTAGCGATGCAAGAAGCTTTTACTGGATTGTGCGATCGCTCGGTTCTGCTTGACTTTACCTTAGAGGAAGATGGGTATAGTCCTGTATTTTATGGTTTGGACGCACTCCGCGATAGTCTAGCCGAATTACTTCCCGAAGCAGAAGCACAGGCCATTTATCAGTTATTAGATAAGCAAGCATCTGAGAAACTGGGGAATATTTACAGAGATGTAGGCAGACGCTACACTTTATCATTTGCTCTGATGGCGGCTACTGTAGCAGCTGTACCATTACCCTTTGCGACTATGCCCGTACTAACAGCTTTACAAGTGTCGATGGTAACTCTGTTAGGCAAACTTTACGGGCAAACCTTGTCACCATCCCAAGCTGGTGGTATTGTGAGTGCGATCGCAGGTGGTTTTTTAGCTCAGGCCATTGGAAGAGAGCTAGTTAAATTTGTACCAGGTTTTGGCAGTGCGATCGCCGCATCTTGGGCCGCTGCTTACACTTGGTCATTAGGGGAAACAGCCTGTGTTTACTTTGGTGATTTAATGGGTGGTAATAAACCTGATCCCCAAGAAATTCAGTCAGTCATGCAAGAGGCGTTTGAGAAAGCCAAGGAACGCTTCAAGGGAATCAAGAGTTGACTAATAACTAATAACTATGAAAGCAATTTTAAGTATTTGCTTGGTCTTTTTATGTCTATTGGCATGGACTAATCACACTATAGCAGGCGAATTATCTGAACGCTTGGCTAACTTTCCACAGTGGGAAAAATTAACTTCAGTGCAACCAGCAAAAGGAGATTTAGTTTACCCCGAATGGATGGCTGGAAGTTGGGAAGTTAAAAGCACTTTGGTAGATTTAGCTGCGCCTCTAGCACCAGATATTGTGACACCTGGATTTGAAGGAAATCGTCAACAACTCAACAAACCTGTGAGTTTTTCAGTCCGGTTTACTCAAGAAAAAACATTTAATTATAATAGTTTAAAAATTATCTCTAAAATCAATAATCTTCCTCAAAATATAATTGCAGATAGAGCATTTAATAGTTTGAATTTAGCAAGGGCTTATTTAGGAGATGATGCAGTCTTAGCAGTCAAAGTTGATCCCGATTCTCCTAATCGTCAAATTACATTTTTACGCCCAGAACGCCAATTAGTTTCGATTGTGACTGCGCGCGCTACAGAAACTACACCAGATGGTAAATTCATCACAACAGAAGTATTTCAACAACTATTTAAAGGTGGTTCTCGACCTTATTTAAACTCTGTTGAATCCACAACAGCCTATCATCAACTTTCTACAACTAATCCAGCAATTGAAGCAGATCAAGTTACTGCTGTCTACCTCTCACCCCAAGACCCAGATTATTTTCAAGCAGGTTCTCAACCTGTAGCTCTGTATCGCTATTACCTAGAATTTTTTCCGCAGCAATAACAGATGAAATTAATTGAAAAGTTGGTGATGAATTGTGGCGATAACTTAGATATTCCAAGCTTACGATAGACTTGTATTACCATGTCAGTCACTCGTCATCACCCTGGAAAATTATGATATCTGCTGACAAAAATGTACTAAAGTTATGCCAAAAATACATATAAATCCTAATAGAATGGTGTTAAAATTTTCAACTATCCCACCCCTAAATCTCTAAATCTATACAATCACTCACCCTTTCGGGTGATTTCTGAAATTAGCTCTTGACTACAATTGTAATATTTATGTAATATTGTAGCTCCAAGCGAACACTCGCACTCTTGGGCAGTGTGCATCATGGCTAAATTTCGAGATATTCTCAACTACTTTAGTGCTGACTGGAAGCTGAGTATTTTCAGCATTACAGCGTCTAGTATTTACGAAATTGTTGATTTAGTTGTCCCTTACGCGATTGGACAGATTTTAAATGTTTTGTCTAATCAACCTTTGGATCAACCATTGACACAGGTGATCTCAATTTTTTCTGGCTTGACTAATTATCCAGCTAATAAAACTCTATCGTTGAGTGTCTTGCTAGCGATAATTTTTCTTGTCACTGTAGTCAGAGCGCCGACACAACCTTGGTTAACTAGTTGGTTTCATTGGGATATCGCTTTAAAAGCGCGTCGAGATAAAACCCAAATAGCAATCGAGAAAATTCTCACACTTCCCCTCGAATTTTATGATGAAAATAACCCAGGGCGGATAGCTGGTAGAGTTGCTAGAGGCATTTCTAACCACACTTGGACATATCCTGAAATCGCTGGACAGTTAATTCCTAAACTGTTTCGGGTGGTTGGTATTTTTGTATTTATCTTATTGATTGAATGGCGAATAGCACTGTTGTATCTAGTTTCTTTTATAGTCATCCTTGGCTTTAGTTTAAAGAAATTACAACGGATAATTTGGCATGAAGGCAAATTAGATAAATACATGGAAAATACCGAAAGCCGCACTTCCGAGCTAATCACTAATATCAAAACTGTGAAAGCTTTTGCGACTGAGGCTAAAGAACTGAAACGGCAAAAACAACGTTTAGACAGAGAATTTACAGTAGTCGATTACCGCATTCACAAAGGATATGTGAATCTGATTACTTGGCAAAAGGCTGTAATTCAGTTTTGTGTATTTAGCATCTTGGGTTTAACTTTAGCTGCCACAGTCAATGGTAGAGTTTCTCTCGGTCATTTTATTATGACTTTAACTCTTTCTAGTATGGCTTATGCTGAGTTAGAACCAATTAGTAACTTATCAGAAGTTTTTGCGCGTCGTTATTCTTCAATGTTGCGGTTTCATGAATTTCTACAAGAACCAATCGGTAATGAATCAGTGGAAATTTTAGGTGAAGAAGACGAGATCACATCACCTTATAAATTCACTGGTAAAGTTGAATTTGCTCACGTCGGTTTTGGTTACGATGCTAGCCGTCAAGTGTTGCAAGATATCAACTTATTTATTGAACCGTACCAAACAGTAGCCTTAGTTGGACGTTCGGGTTCTGGTAAATCTACCTTGGTGAAACTACTATTGCGCTATTTTGAACCTCAACATGGACAAATTCTCATTGATGGTCAAGATATTCGCACCTTGAATGTAGGTAAGTATAGACGTAGGCTGGCGATCGTTCACCAAGAAGTAGATGTGTTTAACGGTACTGTCTTGGAAAACCTCACCTACGGTAGACCAACTGCTACTTTTGCAGAAGTTCAAGAAGCCTGTAAAATCGCCAGAGTTGACGAAGTAGTGCAGCAACTACCCCAAGGTTATTACACCGTAGTCGGGGAACGTGGCGTAAGGTTATCTGGTGGACAAAGACAGCGTTTGGGGATTGCTAGAGCCTTGCTAGTACAACCCGATGTGCTGATTTTTGACGAAGCCACCTCTAGTCTAGACTACGAGTCTGAGCGTTCCATTCAACTGGCGATGCGATCAATTCAGGGAACTTGTACCACAATCGTCATTGCTCACCGTCTAAGTACAGTCAGGGAAGCAGACAAGATTGTGGTTCTAGACCAAGGAAGAATTGTAGAGGTCGGTAGTCATGATGAACTCTTACGTCATGAAGGGATTTATCGCCGCTTGCATTCTCTACAAGAAACTGGGGAACTTCTAGAGTAGATAGTTTTGTAGTAAGGACTTTGGTGCTGAGAGTCATTCAGGACTAAAGTCCTTACTACAAACTAAAAAATTTTTCTCAACCCCTTGCCATTCCAAAAATCTGCTGCTATTATTGTAAATCGTGGGACATACGGGTCGGTGTCCGAGTGGTTAATGGAGACGGACTGTAAATCCGTTGGTTTACGCCTACGCTGGTTCAAATCCAGCCCGGCCCACCTTCAATTTTAGATTTTGAATTTCATGTGGATTCAAAATCTGAAATTCACCTAAAGTTCGCCCGTGTGGCTCAGTGGTAGAGCACACCCTTGGTAAGGGTGAGGTCACGAGTTCAATCCTCGTCACGGGCTTTTTAAATTTTACTACTTGTATCGACGAGGTGTATATACGTAGACACCTCCATTGCTACGTTTGATAGTTCTAGTTTGGCTAGAACCGACAATAATCACTGTCCGCATATCAGAAACATCTGGTGCTAACTGGTCAAGGGTAATTACTTTTACACTCTGCCCTGGTCTGCCGAGGTTTCGCGCCAAAACTACCGGAGTATTGGGAGTTCTGTAGCGCAGTAAGATATCTCTTGCGTCTGCTAATTGCCAAGAGCGTTCTTTGGAAACGGGATTATAAAAAGCAATGACAAAATCAGCTTGGGCAGCTGCAACAATGCGTTGTGTAATGATTGCCCAAGGCTTCAAAATGTCAGATAAAGAAATTGCACAAAAATCATGTCCTAAAGGTGCGCCAACGGCGGCGGCAGCGGCTTGCATGGCGGAAATTCCTGGTGCGACGTGAATATCAATGCTGTTCCATTCGGGTTTGTGGTGATGGTCGAGGACTTCAAACACGGCTGCTGCCATTGCATAAATACCAGGGTCGCCAGAAGATACTACTACTACATAACGTCCAGTAGCAGCTAAATCTAGTGCCATGATTGCCCGTGCAATTTCTTCGCGATTGTCTGACTCATGGCGTTGCTTACCAGCGGCTAAAGCACCGACTAAATCCAGATAGGTTTTGTAGCCTACTAAATCAGTGGCAGATTTGAGGATTTCTTTGACTTCTGGCGACATCCATTGGGAACTACCGGGGCCTGTACCGATAATTGCTAACCGACCTTGGGGCTGACCAATGTTGTTAGGATCAATGGGTTGGGGGGAAATGGCGATCGCTATCTGCGATGATTGATCAATTAACTGACCACCTGCACCTGTAGCTGCCAAAGCTATGGTTTCGGCAAGGGTATTATCTAATTGATTTGTGGTAAAAAAGCGCGCAGGCACGCCGTAAGTTTTGGCTAAGGTGTGGATAATTGGTTGCGCTGCAATGGTGATGGGTGCAAATATCCCGGCGATAGATGCGGGGGCAATGTTTGTATTTACTAATAATTTTTGTACTGAGTCTAAAGTAACATCAGCATGAGCAATGGCGATCGCTACAGTTTGGGGATGATAAACCAGACACTCAGCGGTAGAAGTCACACGATGTTCTGTGAGTCGAATCGTTAAATTACCGTCAGGATTAATCGGTAACTGACTATTAGTTAGCCAAGGTGCTGTTCCTTCCAGCTTTACCTGCGCCCCTGCTAGCAAATCGGAGATAAATTTCTTTGCATCCTCTGGGTTAGCTAAATAATAGCCAGGGGGAGGAGATAGCAACGCTGTACGGAAACGAATATCCCCTGTAGTGGTGATAGCAGCCTGGGTATCCATGATCTCAGCAATGCGCCGCGCCAAATCATTGACTCCATTCAACCCCCCCAACAGAGGCACAACTGCGCTACCATCCTCAGCCACCGCTAGCACGGGTGGTTCTTGGCGTTTATCGGCAATTAACGGTGCTAAAGTTCTGATGAGAATACCCGCCGCACAAATACCAATTAATGGAGTTCCTTGAGCAAATAATTCTCGCAATGTCTCACCAAAGTTAGTAAAGCTGACATCAACCCCAGAGGTGCGATCTGCTAAACCGTAGAGTGTTGCCTCTGGTAAGACGCTGATGATTTTGCGGGCTACTGCTACACTATTTTGACTTAAGACGATAACGGCAGGTGCAACTTTGTTCATGAGACTTGTGAAAATTTTTTGGGATGGATATTTTCAGGTGACAGAATGAAAAAGGAAAAAGTCATTTGTTAACGCGCCACCTGTTGGACGCTGGCAAACTACCCTTGTTTAAGTTGTTTAAGTTGCTATAGACAATTAAAGTATCACCTGTTGTATGTTCTTGTGATAGTCTATCGGGGGTAAACATCAAATGCTAGAGCCAAATACTGCCCAACCAAATGAACGCCACGCACTTGTGATTGGCGGAAGTATTGCCGGAATGCTTGCAGCACAAGTGCTAACCAAATACTTCAACCGGGTAACAATTATTGAACGCGATTATGTGAGCGATCAACCAGAATATCGCCCTGGTGTAGCCCAATCTCACCATCTCCATGTCTTATTGAAACGGGGTTTGGATATTTTAGAACAGCTGTTTCCCGGCTTCAAAACAGAATTACTTGCATCTGGCGCGATCGCCGCTAATGCCAGTGCCGATTACCTGTGGTTCGGGTTAGGAGGATGGACACCCCGCTCTAGTTCAGATTTGAATGTCTACAATTTAAGCCGGAATTTTCTGGAATACCTGATTCGCCGTCGTTTAGCTACTAATAACCGCATTGTATTTATGCCAGCCACACAGGTTACTAGTTTGCTGTCTAACACCAATAATACTCAGGTGACGGGTGTGCAGGTACGACAAAAATTAGAAGCACAACAAGATGACTCCCTTAGACAAACAAATATTCATGCTGATCTAGTAGTAGATGCTAGTGGACGTAATTCTTGCGCGCCTCAGTGGTTAGAAGAAATGGGTTATGCAGCACCCAAAAAAACTGTAATTAATTCCTTTCTGGGCTATGCTAGCCGCTTCTATCAAATACCAGAAAACTTTCAGGGTGATTGGCAGGGTATAGTATTAACAGCAAAAGCACCAGGCACACGCAGTGCTGTGATGTCTGCGGTTGAAGGCAAGCGTTGGATAGTGACACTGATTGGTGTTGGTCGAGATTATCCACCTACTGATGAAGCTGGATTTTTAGAGTTTGCTCGTAGTTTACGCCATTCTATGATCTACGAAACGATCAAAAATGCCATAGCTATTTCACCTATTTATGCCTATCACCGCACAGAAAATAGGTGGCTTCACTATGAAAAAATGTCAAAATTACCGTCAGGTTTTGTGCTGGTAGGTGATGCGGTGTGTGCTTTCAATCCCGTCTATGGACAAGGTATGACTGTTGCGGCTTTAGGTGCGTTGACGTTGGATGAATGCTTGAGTCAGCAATTCTCTCGTCATACTGATAGCAATTTAGTAGGGTTTTCCCAAAGTTTTCAAAAGCGACTGAGCAAAATCATTGCTGTCCCTTGGTTGATGGCGACTGGTGAAGATTTCCGTTGGGATACTACTGTGGGTGGAAAACCCACTTGGATAACACAATTCATGCAGATATATCTTGATCAAGTGTTGTTGCTAGCTGCTGAAAGTGCTGACATCCACAGACTTTTCTTAGAAGTAATTAACCTCATCAAATCTCCTACTGCCTTGTTTCAAATCAGTGTTTTAAGGCAAGTTTTACTAAGAATTTTTCAGGGAAGTCATCTGAAGTGGCATCGAAAAGGGGATAGTCTGTTGATAGACAACTGATTTGTCGTTAACTTTTGGCGAAAGCCTCAGACAGACCAACAGGTGCTTCGTGCATGAAGCGAAGCTATTCCATTCGGGATAGCTAACACTTCGCTAATTTTCTCAGAAATCAACGGTCAACAGCCACAATGAAAAGATATACAAGCTGACGGGATGACAGTTTAGGATTTGTTTTCTAAGAATGCAGGTTCAATTTCCCACCATTTTTGAGCAAAAGGTTGCCGACGTGTATTAGTTCCACAATGAATTTCCCCACGGCTGCGGAAATAAGGTTCCCAATCATCAATAAAGTGACAAACTAAACCCAAAGGTTCTAAAACTTCTTGTACATAAGCTTCAAATTGGCATTGGCTATTAAGTTTCGGGCCGAATGGTTTGGGGATACCAAGATGTTGATTGAGAACAATCATGTTAACCATGTTGGGGAAAAAAGTTTCAGCCCGCCCATAGCCATCATCTGCAAATAAAGCAGGTAGTTCGATAATGTCTTCGTCGCTTAATTCTAATTCTTGTTTGAGAATTTCTCGGTTCCAATTAATATATTCTTGAAACTTTTGATTATGATTAGTTAAATCTTGATCATCAAGAATATTTGCCACACTAACGTCAGCTGGTTTATTGAAGAGTTTTTTGCCCTGCCTTAATAATAATTGAGCATGACCTTGCTCCCGTAAACGGTTGAGAATGTTATAAGTTTGTTTCGGACTAGCTAAAAGTAATTTAAATCCTTTAGAGGTAGGGGCAGGCACAAAAGTCATAAACTCATCAATATGCCCTACACTTAGCCAATCAGAGAAGATTTCCAAAGGTGCTTGAATTTTTTGAGCGTAAAGAAAATCTCGTAAGACTTTTAACATCCGACGACGCGGTTCAAGAATAATGTCTTTGCGAGTTCCACCAAAAATCAGCCGACCAAAGGGATAATGAACGCCTTTGACTGTTACTGGGGGAGAAACTTCTAAATTCCCGAAAGAGTCTAATTTTGTAGCTAGATAGCGACTTTTGCGGGTAACATAACCAAAATCAATTCCTAATAGTTTGCGTTTGGGAAATTCTACTAATCCGCGATCGCGTGGCGAATCAAAGACGACGGGTAGTAGATGTCCTGGGGCTTGAGTGTAACCGATTTCAATTTCGTCCTGCATCCAGGGATCATCTTGATGAAACTCAAAAGGAATCACATCAAGTTGGGCGTTAGCTTTGCCTACAACTTTTCTCAATTCCTCGATAAATTCTTGGTTGATTCCATTTGATAAACGAGAAACAAAGACTGTGATAGGCGATAAAGTATTGGGAGTCATCATCCAAGGTGCAACTCGAAATACTACGCGATCGCTATACACAGATTTGCCATTTTTGACCAAACTTAAATTAATCTCAACGATGCCATCAAAGTCAACATCAGGATAACTCAATCCCTCAATTGCTAAAATAATATCTCGATCAGTATCTCTAATTCTAGCCCTCGTAATGCCTGGGCCAATTAACTCATAGCCATCTCGATCTAATTCATCATAAATGCGAATGCGTCGGGCCGTATCTTTGTTAACTGACAATTCAAGTTCGTATCCAGAAGGTAAATTTCTTAACCCAGCTTTACGTACAATCATAAAGCTAAAATCTTTCAGGTCAAGAAGTCCTTTAATTAAACTTTCTTCCCCATCACTTTGACCATCAGTATAAAAAGTGTCGCGATCACTATTCACCAACAAGACAGCACCATGATTATTAATTCCCCACTGCCAATCTCTTTTATGAGGATTATTGGCTTCAATAATGCCATCCCGATCTGCATCGATATCAAGACAAACTTGAACCGCCGTTAGCTTGATGCGTACTTGATTTAGCTGATGACCGTTATCATCTTGAAAGGTAATTTGTAAAGCACGATCTTGAATCTGGTCACTAAAAGTTCTGGCTAGAATATTAATTTCTGGAACTTGTGTCAAAAATACAGGAGTTTGTGTAGAAATTGCTTGGTTGCTGCTATCAGAAACAATTTCAATTTCTCCAACTGTTTTTAATATCACAAATTCAGTTTGGGATGGAGCAAGTTTTTTTAAAGAGATTTGGACTGGCTGACCAACCACAAGTACATCTTCATAGTCCCAATTTCTGTCTCTATTTCCTAAGCGGCGTTCATCCAATGTTGCCAATTCTAGTAATTTAGTCATAATATTGATTAAGTTTCTACTTTTAGAGAACAATCCCGAATTAAACTAAATAACCTGCATCACTTTGAGAAAAACTTCAGAATTTATTTATTCTTTATGAAATTAAATAACAGTAACTTACTCCAAGTTGTCTCATTGATCCTATACTAATTTCAAGAATTGATAACAATTTGATTAATAAATTTTTCTGATGTATCTGAGCAGCATATTAAGATAGCTATTCATGAGAAGATCGCACAACTAAATATAAAAAAATCTTTTCCCTACACCCTCCTCTACTCCCTTTTTCAACTAAGATTAATGAAAACTCCCAATCAAAGCAAAGTTAAAACGCCAGTCTGGGTAGTTGGAAAAGGTCAAAAGCATCTGCGACAAGACCATCTCACCACCGAAGAACCTTTAGAAATTCGCTTAATTTCCCCAAATCGCACCGTAGCGGTTACCATGCGAACCCCAGGGAATGATTTTGCCTTAGCAGCTGGCTTCCTCTACTCTGAAGGCGTGATTAGCTGTAAACCAGATATCCAACGCATCAGCTATTGTGTAGATAAATCCATCGATGGTGAACAACGTTACAACATTGTCAATGTCGAATTACGCGCAGGTTTAATAGCAGACTTACAACCTTTAGAACGGCATTTTTATATCAACAGTGCTTGCGGAGTGTGTGGGAAAGCCAGCATTGAGGCTTTGCGGTTGCGTGGTTGTCCTGTGATTGCAGATGAAATGATGGTAACACCAGAGCTAATCTACAGCCTACCCGATAAATTACGGGCTGCTCAAAGTATCTTCACTGCTACCGGGGGTTTGCATGCGGCGGCGGTGTTTGATAGCCAAGGGCAACTATTAAATTTACAGGAAGATGTTGGCAGACACAATGCTCTAGATAAGTTGATTGGGACAGCTTTATTAAGTAGTGAATTACCTTTTAATAACCATGTTGTTATGGTAAGTGGGCGTTCTAGTTTTGAAATTTTACAGAAGTCTCTAGCAGCTAGAGTACCCATTGTTTGTTCAGTGTCTGCACCCAGTAGTTTAGCGGTGTCTGTAGCACAGGAATTTGGTATTACTTTAATTGGGTTTGTGCGCGGGGAAAGATTTAATGTTTATTCTGGGATGGACAGAATTGTTACTATGTAGCTAAATAAAGATATGATTTACTCACACCGAGATATAGAGAAATGAGAATAATTTCTCTGAAATTTGTATTTTGATTTGATTATGCCAAAAGTAAACTTAAATGGGATTGAATTGTTTTACGAAATTAAAGGTATAGGTGAACCTTTACTGTTAATTTCTGGATTTTTATGCGACCATACTTACTGGTCGCTCATTATGCCATATTTTACTTCCCAATATCAAATAATTCGGATAGATAATCGAGGTGTAGGGCGGAGTTCTACACCTGATAGTCCCTACAGTTTACAACAATTAGCTCATGATGCGGCTGCATTACTTAATCATTTAAATATTCATCAAGTACATGTTGCAGGTCATTCTATGGGTGGGCAAGTTGCCCAGGAACTAGCATTACTATATCCACGAAAAGTTAAAAGTTTGATACTGCTTGCTTCTCTTGCTAAGGGAGATGAGCGATTTAATCATATTATTAATACTTGGGGTGAATTACCTCAACATATAGATACAAAGCTTTATCAACAGCTGATATTACCCTGGATTTTTAGTGAAAATTTTTACTCAATTCCAGAGATGATAGAACAGCTAATTGAATGGGCTGTAAATTATCCTTTTTCTCCCCCAATTCATAGTATTTATCAGCACAGTCGGGCTATTCTTGGTGGCGATACTATCAACCGTCTACAAAATATTCTTTGTCCTACTTTGGTGTTAGTGGGTAAGCAAGATATCCTCACACCTGTCAAATTTTCTCAGCAACTAGCAGCAGGTATTCCCAAAGCTAAATTATCAGTTATTGATAGTGGTGGACATGGTTTTATCATTGAATCACCCAAAATTGTGGCTACAGAGATGCTCAATTTTTTAGCACAACTCAATTAAAACTTGACTGCTTGGGTGTAGTTTCACCAAACTTAATAAGTAGAGCGATCGCAATGCTCACAGCTAAAATTAATGTCATACTCAAAGCTGAACCAAAACCCCAGTTTTGAGTAACTCCGAGAAATTGATTATAAACTAAGCGTGCGGCCGTCATACTAGAAGCACCACCCAATAATTCTGGATCAACAAAATCCCCTAGGGCTGTGATAAATACCAGCAAAGAACCGGCTGTAATTCCTGGTAAAATCTGCGGAACTGTCACCTTCCAAAAAGTCTGTACAGGATTCGCACCTAAATCTGCTGCGGCTTCTAATAAACGCTTATCTAACTTTTCTAAAGAAGCATATAAAATTAACACCATATAGGGTAACAGGCTGTAGCTCATGCCAATCAATACAGCTGGTACTCTGTTGAGTAATTGTAGAGTAGGTAAGTCTAGACTAGCCAGCAGACTATTCAATAAACCACTGCGTCGCAAAATCGTCACCCAAGCGTAGGAACGCAGTAGGGAAGAAGTCCACAAAGGTAAGACAAAACCTAGTAGCAGCAAATTGCGCCATTTTTGAGGTGCAATTTGAGCAATCCAATAAGCAACCGGAAAACCTAGAATTAAACAAATAATTGTCGTGCTAATCGCTAACCATAGCGATCGCATAATTACTTGTAAGTATAGAGGATCAAAAATACGGATATAGTTAGCAAACCCTCTAGGGTTAACTATATCACCTGGTCTAATATCCGGTACTAAACTTAATTGCAAAATAATTAGTGTTGGCAATACCAGCAACAGCAACAACCAAACACCAGCCGGTGCAAGTAATGTCAAAGGTTGCAGCCAATTAAATCGACGGCGATTTAATTCTATGTTATCGAGAGTACGAAGTTTGGTAGACACAAGGATTGGGGTTGGGAGACAGGGTAGACAAAGCGGAAAACATTGACTCTTGCGGGTGACGCTTCTAACGTCGCTACCGCTACGCTAACGATAGTTGCTTTCCGACGCAAGGCGACAGGAACGCACTATCTCACTATTGACTAACTACTAGTTAATTTTGTCCAATATCGCTCATAAACTTCCTCAAATTGTCCCAAGGGACTAATACGTTCACACTTGGCTAGTAAAGTCTCTGGAGGAAAAAAGTTAACATTATTTTTAATTTCATGGGGTAATATTTCAAATCCGGCGCGATTGGGTGTAGCAATTTTCAATCTTTGACTAATAGTGGCTGCTATTTCTGGTTGTAAAAGAAAGTTTATCCAAGCATAAGCACCATCCCGATTCGGTGCTGATTTCGGAATTACTATTGTGTCAGTCCATAGTGAAGACCCACTGCGAGGAATTACATATTTTAGTTTGGGGTTTTCCTTACTGACTCTGATCGCATCGGCGGAATAACACATGGCTAAAATTAAATCACCTGCTAACATCTGATTTTGCCAAGCATCAGTGTCAAAAGCTGCGATCGCTGGTTTTAAATCTGTTAATTTTTGATATGCTTGTTTAATTTCATTTTCGTTTTGCGAATTGTAAGAATGACCCAGCATTCGCAATACTGCACCCATAACTTCCCGCACATCATTTAATAATGTCATGCGTTTATTGAGTAAACCTTGATTCTGCCAGAGATAATCCCAATCTTCAGGTGCTTGTTTGAGGATTTCTGAGTTATAAAGTAACCCAGTTGTTCCCCAATTGAAGGGAATACTATAACGGTTTTTAGGATCGTAAGTGGGATTTTGAAACTGAGGAAATAAATTATCTAAACCAATTAAGCGATCGTGTTGTAATTCTATTAATAAATCTTTATCTACCATTTTCTGCACCATATAATCCGATGGGTAAATCAGACTATAAGTACCGCCACCGCTAGCTTGCAGTTTCGCTAGCATGACTTCATTAGAATCATAAGGATCTACTAATACCTTCATCCCCGTTTGGGTACTAAAGGATTGCAATAGTTTTTGATCAGAATATTGTGTCCAAGTATATATATATAATTGATCAGTGCGACCGGAACTAGTAGAAGCTCGCACATCAGCCAATTTCCAACCACAGCCAGCTAAAGATAAAGTAGAAAGTGCTGTTATCCCTTGAATAAAATCGCGTCTGTTAGTCATCAGTTAAGAATCAATTGCTAGACAATCATCTTCTGCCCACCAAGCGTAAATGGGGGTGTCACAGTCTGGTAAGCTGCCAAAGGTGTTGGGTTGTAAGACATTAATCCTAATCCCGTTAATTAGTTCCACAACATAATTAACGTGAGTCCCTAAATACATGACATTTACTAGCCTCCCTTCAAAGCAGTTATTGACTAAAGTTGGCTGATACAAGGAAAGCTGAATTTTCTCTGGACGCACACTGACAACTACAGCTTTTAATAAGTCTGTTGGTGTATCTTCAGTGCGATTAACGACGACTGTGAGTCCGGTTTTAGTAACAACTTGCACCATTGCAGTTTCTACGGCTGTGATTTCACCGCTAAATAAATTCGTATCGCCAATAAAGTCTGCGACAAATGATGTTTTGGGACGTTCGTAAATTTCGCTAGGAGTACCAATTTGCTCGATTTTGCCTTGATTCATCACGGCGATGCGATCGCTCAATGATAACGCCTCTTCTTGGTCATGCGTCACCATAATAAAAGTTAAACCCAGGTCTTTGTGTAAATTAGATAACTCAAACTGCATTTCCTTACGGAGTTTCAAATCTAAAGCCCCTAATGGTTCATCTAGCAGCACTACAGCCGGACGATTGACTAAAGCCCTGGCTAATGCTACTCTTTGCTGTTGACCCCCAGACAGTTGATGAGGAAAGCGCGATCGCAAACTTTCCATTTTCACCAGTCTTAAAGCTTCGTTGACACGGCTTTCAATTTCGGCTTTACGGAGTTTCTCTTTTTTCAGCCGTAGACCAAAAGCGATGTTATTCCAAACATTCAGGTGGTTAAACAACGCATAGCTTTGAAACACTGTATTCACGGGACGACGGTACGGCGGTATATCAGTCATCGGCTGACCCTGAATCAATAACTTACCTGCATCAACCCTTTCAAACCCAGCAATCAGACGGAGTGTTGTTGTTTTCCCACAACCAGAAGGCCCTAAAATACTAAAAAATTCCCCCTGTCTAATATCTAAATCTATTCCGTGTACTGCCGGTTCTTGGTTAAAAAACTTGAATACACTACGCAGTTCAACATCAAGCGGTTGAAAAGCCACAATTCCTCTCTGGTGCGGGGTTACAGTTTGAGCCATAATTTTTAGTAGAATGCCGCAAGTTTAAGTAAATTTGTCAGTTAATGTAACCTATTAAGTAGAAATAACATCACACTTGGGTTCATTGTATCCGCCGAAAACCACTGTGCCAAAAAGAATGTTCCTAATTGTTACACACTCAATATTAAGTAACCGTTTCCGGGAACTCTACATCAAGGATACCCATCTCCATTGCTGGTGTAATAGTCCAAAGTTAGGAGTAATCCCAGCTTAATCTCTGGCTTATCCCTTAGTTGATAAACTAAAGAAACAACATCCCCTGTGCCTCATCCCCAAATCAAATTAGTTAATCTATATATAGTTGTCCTATGGCTACATTCCAACCAACTCCCTTGGGAGGAAAGAAAAATACACGTACAGTTGGACGGAATTACCAATCTATAGTTTTGATTATATTTACCTTATTAATGACGGCCGGGATCGGTGTGCGATTAGCACATTTGCAAATTGTAGAAGGAGAATCCCACCGCAAACGAGCCGAATCAAATCGGATTCGGATGATTCCCAAACAGCCAGAAAGAGGTAATATTTTTGACAGGAACGGCAAGCTACTAGCTAGTACACGCTATCCCCGTTCTATATACTTGTGGCCAATGGCACATACCAAACCCTCTTGGACTGTAGTTGGGCCGCGTCTATCTAAAATTTTGGAGATTCCCCAAGAGGAAATCGAAAAGAAACTTCAAGAAGCAGGAGCTAACTCATCTTCATTAATTCGGATTGCGCGTGATTTGAACGAAGCCCAAATCACCGCTATCAAAGAGTATGAAAACGAACTCCAAAATGTGGAAATACATACGGAAGCGGTGCGTTATTATCCCCACGGTCGGGAATTGGCTCACGTATTGGGATATACACGAGAATTAACTGCTGAACAACTCCAAGACAAGAAAAAAGACGGCTATCGTCTGGGAGATGTTATTGGACAAATGGGTGTAGAGAAAGCCTATGAATCCATGCTCAGGGGTGAATGGGGAGGTCAGCAGGTAGAAGTTGATGGTGCTGGGCGACCATTGCGGGTTTTGGGGGAAAAACAAGCTAAACCCGGTAATGACATCCACCTAACCATAGATTTAGATATGCAATTAGCAGCAGAAAAAGCTTTGGGAACTCGCAATGGTGCAATCGTTGCACTTGATCCCAAAAATGGTGCTGTCTTAGCAATGGTTTCTCATCCCACTTTTGATCCCAATATTTTTTCTAAGCAAAAACTGACACAAAAAGATTGGGAATTTGTACAAGGTGCAGATCATCCTCTACTGAATCGCGCCCTCCGTGCTTTTCCTCCTGCCAGTACCTTTAAGATTGTCACCACAACCGCAGGTTTAGAATCAGGTAAATTTTCCCCTAGCACAGTCCTACAAACCTATGGTTCTTTAACCGTTGGTGGAACTACATTTGGTGAGTGGAATCACGCAGGCTTCGGCCCATTGGGTTTTGTGGGAGCAATGCAGTGGAGTAGTGATACCTTCTTTTATCAAATTGGTAAGGGGGTCGGCGGCCCTACTCTGATCAAATGGACTCGTAAATATGGTTTTGGCCAAAAAACAGGCTTTGAATTCGCTTCAGAAGAAGCAAAAGGCTTAGTACCCGATGAGCAATGGAAACAGAAAGTTTGGAAAATGCCTTGGACTGTAGGCGACAGCATCAATATGTCTATTGGTCAAGGTGCTTTATTAACTACTCCTTTGCAAGTGGGGGTAATGTTTGCTGTACCAGCTAATGGTGGTTATCGTGTCCAACCACATTTACTCAAAGACAATGAAGAAGCCAAAAGTTGGCGAGAAAATGTCAATATGAAGCCATCTACTGTCAAAATCTTGCGTGATGGCTTACGTAAGGTAGTCTCTGATGGTACAGGCAAAGTTTTGAATAAACCAACCGTTCCCCCAGTCGCCGGGAAAAGTGGTACAGCTGAAGCGTGGAACCGTGGTGTCAAGCAAAATCATGCTTGGTTCGGTGCTTATGCTCCTGCTGACAAGCCAGAAATAGTCATTGTTGCCTTTGCTGAACATTCCGGTGGTGGTGGCGGTAGCGTTGCAGCCCCGATGATTTTACAAATCATGGAAGAATATTTCCAACGCAAGCATCCCGGTAAGTATCAAAAGCCCGTCGTTAATAATCAATAGTTGTTGGGCATTGGGCATTGGAATTATAAGAATAATCTTTCCCATTCCCCATTCCCAAAATTATTGCTTCTGGGTGGCGATCGCTAATTTTGCCCCCTTAACTTGTCTGACTTGATCCATCACTGCTACTACTTTGCCATGTCCTACCCGTTCATCAGCATTAATTACTACTAAAGTTTCTGAGTTAGAACCAACTACATTACGTATCTGTTCTGCTAGAGAATTTACTAAAATTGGTTGACGATTCAGGCTCACTTCTCCTTTTTCGTCAACTGTGATAGTAACTTTTGCAGGTACTTGCTGTTGATTAGATGTAGCCGCCTTGGGTAAATTTACAGGTAAGCCCTCTGACCTAGTTAAAAACAGCGTAGACATGATAAAAAACGTCAAAATCGCAAAAATCACATCGATCATCGGCACAATATTAATCTGTGCTGGGATATCGGGTTCATCTTGTAGACGCATAAGCTCTTTCTCCTCGTTCATAGCGGCGGCGATAGAGTAATTCTAACTGTCCTCCATATTCCTGGAACAAAGCCATCTGCCGAGTATAAAGTCCACGAAAGGAGTTAGCAAAAAATAGTGTAAATATAGCAACTATTAACCCAGCTGCTGTAGATACTAAAGCTTCACTGATCCCAGCAGTTACACCTGCGGTTTTCGTACCACCAACATCACCAATATCCAAGGAAGCAAAGGAAGTAATCAAGCCTAAGACTGTACCAAGTAATCCTAATAGTGGTGCTAAACCAATAATGGTGTCAAAAATATTTTGAAAGCGTTTGAGTATGGGTATCTCAGCTTGTGCTTCGCTTTCTAAAGCTAAACGGAATTCTTCGGGAGTTGGTTCTTCTAATTCCAATGCGGCCAGAAAAACCCTAGCAAGGGGTAAATCTGCATTTTGCCGGAGTTGATCGATTGCGCCCACTACATTATCTAACCGATAGAGTTTTAATACATCTTTGACGACACGACCTTGACGATTGTTGATCTTTAGCCAAAATCTCACACGTTCAATAATCAATGCTACGGCCAAGACAGAAAAGCCCAAAAGCGGCCACATAACTACGCCGCCAGCTATGAACAGATTCTTAATTCCCATGCAAAGCCTCGTTATCCCAAAAACAGAAAAACTACTAGCATCCTCAGATAAGTTGAGAGTTATTGTCAAGATACTTTTAATGAATTTGCAAAGTTTATGCAACCAGCATGACAATAATTTTCCGCTAGAAATCACTCACAGAGCTTATATAATCTTTTTATAGGTATTTAATGCAGTTAATAACTTGACTAGTTAATTACTTGATATTTGTATCTAAGCATTCTACTATGTCTAAGTTAGTAATATTAACTTGCAATAAATTATGACCTCTTCGGGCATAGCTGTTGAGCAGCGTTCCAAGGAAACTGAGGCTCTCAGATCTTTTCTGGTTTACAGTCTGATTGGCTCGGTAGCGTTGCATATTGGTGTATTAGCCATAGGCATAGGAAATCTATTGCAGAGAACTTCTGAGTTTGACACTGAACCTTTGGAAGTGACAATAGTTGAGCCACCTACGGTAGAAGCAGAACCAACACCACAGGAGATTACAGAACCAAAAGCTGAACCAGAAACTCCTTCACCGCCAGTGAGGGCAGATGTGAGCAACCCCAGAGAAGTTGCAACACCTCAAGCTATAACTCCCGTAGCGATCGCTCCATTAAAATTAAAAACTGAGCCAGCACCAAAGTTTTCTAGTAACCTGAAAACGCCCCAAGTTCAACAACCGCCTGAAAAAACTAGCGAAACGCCTGAACAACCACAGTCAAATACACAACCCCAACGCGTTCTCACATCCGAACCTACTAATACACAACAAACGACAACTCAAGCTGTAGAACCAAGCAGTGACAGATTAAGAGGTTTATTAGGCAATCTGAGAAACACTAGAGCCGTTCAGGGAAACAGTAATAGTAATACTGTAGAAGAATCTAATAACTCTGCCAGTCCAGGCTCTAACGTTGGTGTTAATACAGGCAATACCGGAGACAATGGCAATGTCAGTAATCGACGCAGCAGAGGCAATGGCACAGTAGCTACAGCCCCAACTGGTGTCAAAATAGAAGCTCCATCAGGCAATAATAATCCTGGTAATAACTCTTCCAGATCTGGAAATGGCCGTGCGGCTTGTCGTGAATGCGGCACTAGTTATCCAGAAGCCGCCAGAAGACGCGGTATAGAAGGCAAAGTGAAAGTAGCGGTTGACACTGATGAAAAAGGTAATGTTACCAATGTCAGAATTGTAAATTCTAGTGGTAATCGTGACTTAGACGAAGAAACCCTCAGACAAGCACGTAACTGGAAATTAAAACCTTCTGCGACTGGTAGGCAGGGAGTAGCTATCGATACTGAATATGCGATCGCAGGTTCTCGACGTTATCGCGAACTGCAAGAACGTAAACGACAAAGACAAGCAAGACAACAATCAACTCCTGCTAGCACCAACACCGCAGAAAACACATCTAGTGGTCAGCAAAGTACAAGAGCATCAAATAATACAGAAACCAGAACCAGACGCAGGCGTTTATCTCCAAATACTCCTACATCACAACCATCAACAGCGTCAACCAGCAACACCAGAACATCCGACAATCAAAGAAGCGTCCGAAATTCTTTACGGAGGTTGCGACGTGAGCCTACAGCTACACAATCATCACCTCAATCGCAACCAACTGCAACTCGGCGACGGCGACGGATTCCCACACAAGAAGCCTCATCTTCTAGTACTAATAGATTAAGGAATGCTTTACGCCGTTCTCGTCAGCCGTCTCCATCTCAACCATCATCATCTACCCCTACGCAGAATAACAATGAGTAGTTTTCTGAAATCATAGGCGATCGTATCTATTTTCTGCTAACTATTTCTTAATCCCGTCAAACTTTTCTAATAGGTTTCGATTGAGTAAATCTACAAAGCAGAACGTAGTAGTAACTGATTCTGGAGGTACTTATTTCAGTTTTCAGACGGATTCCTGATTTATTAGATTAAATCGGGAATCTACAGCAATCTGAATCTAATTATTACTGTTCGCTCTGGGTGTAGTCATAATTATTTTTCTAGAGAGGTAACAAGGGAAAGATGACAGTGAAGATGGAAGAATATCTCGAAGTTTTGCCTGGCTTTGTCAAAATAAAATACAAGTCCTAATTAAATCATCAAAATTGATGTCTTTATTATAAATAAGTAGGAAAATTTTTAGTTTTTATTGATAAAAATTCTCTTGGATAACCAATAAATTCTCACATTTTTATAAATAGTCGATGGTAAAAGTTTTTTTATTTTAATTAAAATCTCTGGGTCATTAATTTTTATCTGTTGAGGCTGAATATTTTGATGAGAAATAAAGTATTTTGAGAAATGGGGAAATATATGAATAATAATTTTTTTACATACATTTATAAAAGTGTTAATAACTTTTATATATAAATCATGTCGTAAAATTGTCATAGAAAAATCAAACTGTAAAGCCTTGTATAAGTAATATAAACTCTGAAAATTTTTGCCAGAGATGCTACATTTGCGAGACATATAGATATGAAAAAGACTATAAGACCATCGGTAAAGGTCATGAGGAATTTCAGGATGTCTTTGCTGAACAGATGTCAACAAAAATTGCTGCGAACTTATCATTGAATTATAATCGTGAGACATACTAGCAGTAGTCTGGCGGTAGCCAATGAGAAATTCAGGTACAACTCTTACCTGATAACGCTCTGCAATTCGCAAATAAAGATCCCAGTCCTCACAGCCTTGACATCCGTTAGCTTTCAATTCACAGTCATAACCACCTACGATTTCCAAACAACTACGCCGAATTAAGCTGGAACTAGCATTGCCTAAAAAATTACTATATAGTAATGCGATGTACACTTCACCTTCATATTCAGCCACATGAAAATCACCCACAGGGTTATCATTTTCATCAATGACAATTGACCAAGCGTAAACTAAACCAACAGATGAATCAGATGCTTGAAAACATTGGACTTGTTTTTCTAAATTCTGAGGATACCAAATATCATCAGCATCAATAGGGGCAATAAATTCTCCTTTAGCGTATTTAATTGCTAAGTTACGAGCCGCAGCTACCCCAGAATTTTGTTGATGTAATAAGCTAACACGATCATCTTTCTGGACAATTGATTGAACGATTTCAGATGTCTTATCGTCAGAACCATCATCTACAACCATAACTTCAATATTTGCGTAAGTTTGGTTAATAACCGAGTGCAAGGTTCTCTCAATAAAAGCTGCTGCATTATAAGCTGGGATGATTACTGAAACTAATGGTAAATTATTGGATGAAGTTGATAATAATATTTTATTATCTAAAATAGATGCTTCACTCATAACTATTACCTAAACTATTTTTTATAAAGTTAAAAATTCAGCCGATTTTAGTCACAATAAAGTTACGTATTTGCTGGCCAATTGCTTCTAGAGAAAAGCATTTTTCTGCGCGATCGCGGGCGCGTTTACCCAATTCATGCCCCCAAGGCGGGTTATCTAAAATAGAACCAAGGGCTTGAGCTAAGGCTGTGCTGTTTTCACGGGATACAACTATTCCTCCAGATAACTCCATGTCTGCCAAAATATCAGGAACGCCAGGAGCATCAGTGGCTACTACAGGTAAGCCGCAAGACATAGCTTCGATGGGGGCGACAGGAAAACCTTCGTGACGAGAAGGCAGAGTGTAAATATCTGCTGCTGACAAATAACGTTGGATAAGAGTGCGATCGCGCACGTATTCATTTTTCCAAATGATTCCAGGTAAACGCTTTTGGGTAATAAGTTGTTCTAACTTGTCAGCATCAGAACCTGTTCCCACAAGTAATAAACGCAAATTCCTGTCGGAGCGATCGCGGCAAACTTTTTCCCAAGCATCCACCAAAATATCCAAGCCTTTACGATACATTTCTATGCGTCCGTGATACACCACCACTTGAGCATCTAAAGGTATACCCAATGCTTTTCTCGCTTCAGTGCGATCGCTAGTTTGCCAATTCGTCACATCCATCGGGTTGAAAATGCGTGCGATTTTTTCAGGCGGTAATTGATAGCGAGACTGTAACCTTTGAACTTCGGTTTGTGTCGCTACTATTAAACCAGCACAGGCTGAAAGCGTAAGCGGACGTAATAAGCCTTCCCAGCGTGAGAGTTGAAAATCACCCCCTTGAAAAGTAGCAAACACTGGTAAGCGCATAATTCGCCCTAATAATATGCAAGTATCAAAGCGCGCATATTCGTATTCTTGACACAAAATCGCTTGACATCCTTCGCGGCGCAGTTCGTGGGCAAGATGTAATAGTGGTGTAGCTAAATAGGGTGCAGCATCTTTCACTACTGTCAACAGATGACGACGGATTCCCGACACATCCCCAAATACTTCGTTAACAGTCCAGCCGTAAGGGTTTAACATGGGACGACGCACAGCTTGATAAAGCTGAGGCGCGGGTAAAACGCAGATAGTTGCACCTGTCAGCTTATGGGTGTAACGCACAGATCTATTTACCCGTGCAGAGACGCAAAATAGTACCGTCCGTATATTGGCCAGCTTTAAAGCATCGATATAGCCAAACATCCAACCGCCGCTCATCTCATTGCAAAAAGCCTCGAAATTCACGCCGATGGTGTCTAAAAAATCTTCAATTAAATCGCCCCAATGTAAAAGAGCAATGCTAAATTCTGATTGGTTACTCATCAAATGCTGCCGTTGGGAGTGCAAAAATCATCAAACTTGAGTCAGCTGATTCTTAGTAGGTTTTTAATGCTAATTTTTGAGCTAATTTTTCTGCCAAAGTGAAGCTGTTTCTGTTCCTAACCCTTGTGGCTTGTGCAGGTAATAACTCAACCATGTCAAGGGACTAAGTATTTTACATAAAATGCGACGTTGACGATGAGGTAAACTTGAAAATGCCACATCATGGCATAGAACAGTCAAAGGATTAATAAAAGTAGCATATTTCTGACAAGGTAAATTGATTAAATCCTTTAGTGCTGTTAAGGTATAGCCGCGTCTCACATGACCCCATTCTGCCATAACTTGTGCTTCACTAGGACAAATAGATTTCATGAATTGGTAGTAGGGAAACTGCCAATTTTCATTGGGTGTACTAATTAACAGAAAACCATGAGGACGCAAAACTCGTAGTGCCTCTGATACCGCTTTTTGATCATCTGGCACGTGTTCTAATAAGTCGAACATTGTTACAGCATCAAATGATTGATCAGGAAAAGGTAAAGCTGTCGCATCTCCACAAACAAAACTAACTCTTTCTTGCTGATTGCAAGGAGCTTTGGCATACTCTGGATTGAAGTCTATATTAGTGATATTAGCTTGGGGATATAGTAAAGCTGTTAATCCACTTTGACCACCACCAACTTCGAGAATTTTCTGTAATGTTTGACTGGGTGCAATATAATGAATAGCACGCATTTTTTCCCGGTAAAAGAATCCTTGAGTCAGAGGTTCGGGAAAAGGATTGTGGGATAAAAATTCTGACAAAGGTAGCTTATAACTGTCTATGTTTGGAGATAAAATAACCATGTTATTTAATGAGAGTTAACCAATTTTGCAGAGCCGATTAATATTTGTCGTTGTTGTTGATCCATACGGATTAGGCTGAATATTCCCGTCCATTTACCTAGAATAAAGCCCCAGACAATCGGAATTTCCGCAGCTTCCATATAACCGCGTTTCATCTTTACTCTTACGGCTTGTTTCCAAATATCAACTGTAGCCGTGAACGTAGAATAAATAGACTCTAAAATTAGGCGTTGATATGAATTATTCCAAGTTAAACTGTCGCCCATTAACTGACTAATTCCTAAACCGTAATTGATATTAACGAGATATTGATGTTCAGTCCGTCTTTTAGGAATATAGTGTAGTAATTTACAGGCGGGATTATACCAAATGGCGTAACCTGCGCTGCGGATACGCAAAACAATTTCTACATCACCGCCAGAAACTAACTTTTTACCTACGCGATCGCTTAAAAATTGCTGATTGATCCAGTTAGTCTCTAAAATAGCTTTTCTACTAATAATTAACCCTGCACCAACTAAACAAGTTGGTTGCATAATCTCCATACCATGATCTTGTTGTGCAAATGAATATCCATACTTCAGTACATAAGCAGGCGGAGGCGTTTCCCAATCCAAAATTACTTTGCCACCAAAAGCTCCACAATCTGGATACATAGCAGCAAATTTAGCTGCTTCTGCTACCCAGTTCACATCTAACATACAGTCATCATCGACAAAAGCAATCCAATCTCCGATAGTATTTTGGATACCGCAAAGGCGAGCGTGATTCAAACCTTGTTTTGGTTCTACAATCATCGATAGTTGGGGTATACTTTGAGAATTAATATATTGCTCAACAACTGCTGAGGTTTCATCTGTGCAGTTATTATTAACAACTAAAACTGTCCACTTCACATTAGCTGGAACTTGTTGTTGAGCAATTTTATTTAAGACTCTGTCCAGTAAACCAGCATTATTGTAAGTACAAATAACTAAGTCAATAGATATGAGTTTATCCATATTCTCAAGGTTATTAATTTGGAATTTTGACTTTTGATTTTTGAATCCCCTCATTTGCGTATCTTTTCTGAGCGAGGGAGGTTGACCAAGCGGGTTGATTTCTGTGATTTAGATAAAACTTGATACCAGAAAGACAGCCGATTATTTCTGTAAATACAGAACTAGAGCGCGGCTGAAATCCATTTTTTAGTATTCGCAAAATTGATCTAAGATAATATTTAGGCAAAGTAATGCACAAACGACGCAAATTTCCCCAGTGTTTGTAGTTAGCAAACTGCACTAACAACGCTGTAACATGACCGCGCATATATTGATAAGCTTGGTCTTGAAAAGCCTCAAAATCACGGCGATGATAGTGAAAAACTACAGCCGTTGGTTCATAGCGACACAGCCAACCTTCAGCCAGGATTCTGTACCACATTTCCGAATCTTCACTACATCCCGATGCGCCTGCGCCTAGTCGTTCATCAAAATATCCAACAACCTCAAAAGCCTGACGATGAAAGGCCATGTTAGCACCTGCACCAATCCGCCATACCGGAACACCTCGATGTTTCATATTTTCAAAGAACTCTATCCCAAAGTTGGTGGCGCGGTACTCCCACCTTGATTCCCCTGAACCTTGATGAAACATGAATTGCGCTTCTGTTTCCAGTTCCGCAGGTAACATGAGTCCGGTAACAGCTAGCACTTGGGGATTGACGAACGCTTGCTGTAAACGGAGACACCAATCTGGGTGAACTTCCACATCATCGTCTGTGAAAGCAATAATTTCTCCTGTGGAATGGCGAATCCCAGTATTACGAGCTAGGCTGAGTCCCGGTTTGGGTTCTAATACATACTCAACTTGGGGTATTTGTGCAACTATCTGGCGTGTGGTGTCGTTTGAGGGTGCATTATCGACAACAATAATCTGTTGTGGAGGGTGAGATAAATTGAGTAGCGATCGCAAACATCGTTCTAGTTGTTCTGGCCGGTTGCGTGTACAAATCACCACCGATATAGAATTTCTAACTGGTTGTGCGTAGGTTTTTTCCAGTTGTTCCAAGGGTTTTTGCAAAGCCAACAAAGCCTGAAAATCTGGTGGTTGATCCCACGCAGGATCGGGATCAACCACGGGTAAAGGTGCTTTAAAGCCGTTTTCTAGTAAGCGATCGCCTACAGCTGGTGTAATGGCTTGCAATGCTAGATTTCGCAGTGCGGTTGCTGGGATGGGTAACTCGGCTGTGAAAATTTCGCGATCGCCAAGGGGAATACCTCGCCACCAAAAAACAGCATATATCCCTTGATATTTGGGTTCAGGATGTAATTCTGGGACACCTGCACTCAAATCAATATGCAAAACTTTCCAAGGAGCAAAATTACTCATGAAAATTGCCTCCGAATAGTTTCAATCCGTTTTAAAGAACGAGAATATTCACCAAAAAATCCCATCACTCCACCCCAAATTTCTGCCAAAATCATTTTCGGGGGTAGAACATGGCGACCTCTCCAACTATCTCTTAATTGCTTGAGTTGATCATAAATCCACCACAGGATGAGATGGCGTAAGTTTGAACGTTGCGCTGGGTCAGTTTGATAAGCTTTCATCACAAAAGCCATAAATCCTAAACCCCAACTCCAGTATTGACGAGATAGTTTTTCGTATTCTCGACGGTGTTGATGAAATACTAAATATTCCGGCTCATAAACTAGGGTATAGCCTGCACGAATTACCCGATAAAAAATATCTAAATCTCCACCACCAGGTAATGGCGCACCTGTGTCTAATGCTTCATCAAAACCGCCAATTTTTAATAAAATCTCTCGTCGAAATGCCATATTGCAACCCGCACCAAATATACCTGCACCACAGGGATGTAAGGGATTCCCCAGTAATATTTGACCATAGCGAATTTTTTGAAACCCGCGACGAAAACCCCCTCTTTGTTCAAAGAGAATTTGCGCTTCTGTCTCTAATTCATAGGGTAATACTAAACCTGTAAATGCCGCAGCATCAGGATTTTCTTGCCATGCTGTCATCAATCCTTTGAACCATCTGCGGTCTACCACGACATCATCATCCAAAAAGGCGAGAATTTCACCCGTTGCCGATTGCAGAGCTTGATTTCGCGCAAAATCAAGTCCTGGCTTTGGTTCTCGGACATAACGCACCCACGGTAATGAATCTACCAATTTTTGAGTGCGATCATCAGAGGGTGCATTGTCTATAACCAAAATTTCTAATTGGGAATATTGTTTTACTAATTCCTGTAAAGATTGTAAACACCGCGCTAAATTTTCTGGACGGTCTTTAGTACAAATAGCAATCGTTACTGAGGGAAAAGAAGTTTGATTAACATCAAAATTCAAGTCAGTTTGTAAATATTCTTGAATCAGTTGATTACTAATTTCTTTAGCAATTAACTGCCCTATTTCTTCTCTATCCAGTACCATTTTTGCTGGTAATGCTTGCATAATAAAACCAATAGGTTTATCCTTATGGCGCACAATTAAAGCAATACCTGTTTCATCGGGGGATAATGAGACAGTGGGTAAGGTTTCTGTAACTTCGATTTCTTGAATCTTGTAAGGCATAACGATTTACTGACAAATTTTTAGATATGAACATTCCGATGTTGTAAGTTATAAAGTTGGGCAAATAATCCATTGAGATTGAGTAAATATTGAAGATTACCTTGCTCAATTACTCGTCCTTCATTAAGTACAATAATTTTATCTGCTTGTTCAATAGTAGCCAGACGATGAGCTATGACAATTACTGTACGATTTTCACTCAGATTATTCAGAGCTTCTTGAATTAAATGTTCGGAAATACTATCAAGAGCGTTTGTCGCTTCATCGAGAATGAGAATCTGTGGATTGCGAACTATCGCCCTTGCTAAAGCAATACGTTGTCGCTGTCCTCCAGATAAACGCACGCCGCGATCGCCTACTTTTGTTTCATAACCTTGAGGTAATTCACTAATAAATTGATGAGCATTGGCTAGTTGTGCGGCTGCTATAATTTCAGGTCTTGTTGCATCTAAACGACCATAAGCAATATTTTCTAAAACTGTTGTGCTAAACATATGCACATCTTGGCTGACAATCGCTATTTGATTGCGCCAATCAGTTAAATTTAGTTCTCTCAGCGGATAATTATCAATATAAATTTCTCCTGAATTTCGTTCATAAAACCGACAGATTAAACCAATTAGAGTAGACTTCCCAGCACCTGAAGGGCCTACTATCGCAGTTGTTTTACTTTGAGGAATAAATATCGAAATATCTTGAAGAGCAGGTTTTTCTGTTAAGTTATAAGCAAAGCTAACTGATTCCAAGTAAATTCCTTGCTTTAAGTTTTTAAACTTAATATGACCAGAACGAATATAAATTTTATCGGAATTATCTAATAGAGATATTACGTCTTCTACAGAACTAGACAAAGCAATGAGACTGACGCGTCCAGCATCTAGTTGCTTAACTTGAGGCTGTAAACGGTAAAGGATAAAAATAAAGGTGAGTAGTCTTGGTAGAGATGTTTTGTCTTGCAGTAATGTAATGACTAAAATACACACTAATAAAATAGCTGACAAAACTTCAGAAATCGGATTAACGCTAGCAGCAAGAATATCAAGTTTGAAAAATGTACTGCGTACCTTTCTGGAAACTTTATCAAAACGTTCTTGCTCATAATCTTCACGCCCAAAGGCGCGAATTACTTTCATCCCGGCTAATCCTTCCCACATCCGACTAGCTAGAGCAGAATTACTTTCTACTGCTTCTTGTCCTAAGTATTTGACTTGTCGTGTAACTAACTGAATGCTTAAGGAGATGAATACCATTAAAATAGCAACTAAAATAGTTAACTGCCAAGAAAGCAACAACAGTAAAATTATAAATACAAATATCGTGCAGCAATTGATGATAAGACCAACAAATGCTGATAAAGCGTCACTTGTACGCCATGTTTCAGCAGCCAAAGTATTCATCAATTTGCCTGATTCATTACCTTCTAAGAAACTATAACTAATACTTAAAAGCTGCCGATAAATCCTCGAACGTAGCTCATGGCTGATACGTGAGTTAAACCAATTAAATAAAATGCTGTTACTATAAAGCAGCAAGTTTTTTAAGAAGATACTACCTACAATACATATAGCAATAATAAGTAGACGATTATGAGGAGGTATGCCAACAAATATACGATTCAGCACATCCACTAGAAAGTTGCTGCTGTTTGTTTGAAAACTTGATTGTTCCAAACTTTGTAGTAAGGGAATAAATAAACTAATGCCAATTCCTTCAAAAAAGGAAGATAGTGTACCCAGGACAACAATCACAGGGATTGCCCAAGGATAAAATTTTAAAAGGGATAATATATTTTGATATATATTATTTTTTTTCATGCTTTTAGAAAAATTCTGTCATATCTATGGGAACACAAAAATATACTGTGGAAGTACCAAATTACATGAGTACATCCTAAAACCTCAACACTAACCTCTAGCCTCTAAATTTAAAGAGATACATTGCGTTAAAAAAATAAATGCTATTAATTTTGTTCTAAACTAGACAATCTTTGTAAACGCAGAATATCATATATTTTCCACGTTTTAAGTTTTGATTTTTGCAGTTTTATTTGCTTGATATCAGTTATTTCTCGTCTATTACTAGGTTTTTGTAATCTGGGAATAGAGTTTTTATTAGCCATTTTTTTAAATGACGGATTGATGATAAGATGGAAAATACATTTATATAAACCTGGATGCAAAAGCAATATTAAATCTAACTTAATAGCTTGGTAAAGGGAGAGGAGAGTATTTCCGTAGTCATCACACTTGAGGCTTTGCCATGCTAAATAGTATTGAAAATAGCTAGCAGACCAATGAAAGATATAATTGGGTATTTCTGGGTGTCTTTGTCGAGAATTTAGCATCATCAACTGATATGACTTTGCCATTGATATATATGACCTAGACATACTACCAGTGACCTGGCGATAACCAATTAAAAATTCTCGCACCACACGGAATTTATAATATTCAGCAATACGTAAATAAATATCCCAGTCTTCGCATCCTTGAGCATGGTGCTTTTTTAATTCACTATCGTATCCACCAACTTTTTCAAAACACTCTCGACGGATTAAGGGTACACTAGCATTACCTATAAAATTGGTGTACAAAAGTTTTCTGTACACCTCTCCCTCTATGCTATTGATATTTAAGTAATACCAAGAATTGTAATTGCCAATAATCCCATCATTTTCATCAATAAATGCTGACCAAGCGTAGACTAATCCTACAGATGAATCAGAATTTAGTAGCCATTGTACTTGTTTTTCAATTTTATGAGGATACCATATATCATCAGCATCAATAGGAGCAATATATTCTCCTTTAGATTTAGCGATCGCTAAATTGCGAGCAGTTGCAACTCCTTGATTTGATTGCTGTAGTAGAATAACACGATTGTCTCTTTGGGCAAAAGATTTAACTATTTCAGGTGTTTTATCTAACGATCCATCATCTACTACTAAAACTTCAATATTTGTATATGTTTGTGCTAAAACCGACTCTATTGTTTTGCAAATAAAGTTTTCTGCATTGTAGGCAGGAATAATAACCGAAACCAAGGGAACATCTAATTTCATGGGCATTGAGTCTCTCCCAGAATAACTTCAACTAAATATTTAGCTTGAAGTTTTACAGGGCAATTACAATTTATGGCTTTTACCTTACCACAATTTGATAGGTATTTTCTGGTAGAGCTACTCTAACTATATGAAAATTTCAAGAAGCAAAATTTGATAGTGATTATGAAAACAGAAGTGAATAATTTAATTTTTGAATTTACTTTAATAACATACGGAATAGTTTAAAAATAGCTAAATTTTGTCAATACTTATTTGGGCATAAATAAATCTGCATTAAGAATGATTTGTGAGCCATTTCGTTTGATATTCTCTTTATGAAAATTTTAAAAATTAAATATCCCACTTCTCTATGTCGTTGGACATCTAGCTGTGCAAATATTATTTCTGTTTAATCATAACGGCGTGGAAACAAAACTTTTTAAAGCAGGTTCAAATAAGCTTAAACGCTATTTTATTCTGCCTTTCCTAGCAAAAAACATCAATACCAATCTAATTAATAAATAAAAATGTTATTGAGCTATCTTAGCTGGTTTAATATTTTTGGCTTTGTAGAATGTCTCTAAACTATCGCGATCGCCAACAAAACGCCAGTGCCAAGGTTCATAACTCACTCCTTGCACGTTATTTTGTGGAAATGATAGCTCGAAGCCAAAACGGGCAGCATTAGCTTGCAACCATTGAAACGCTCTGGTATTTTCAAAGGTAGCTAGCAGATTTGTAGCTGGTACTGCGCCATCCCCAATATCTACAGCATAACCAGTATGGTGTTCACTATGACCAGGAGGCGCACTGAGTGCGGCTCTTTGGGCTGGGGTTTGGTTGCGTTGTGCGCCAATGGTAAAAAATAACTGTTCCTGCTCTTTTACCGAGCGAAAACCCGAAATAGGAACTAAAATCACTCCTGAACTCCTCGCTGCTTGCACCATCGCCTGATATCTAGCGGCAGCGTTTTTTCGCATTCTGATGCGGCCATCGGCGGAGATTGGTACTAATTCTGACTGAGGTGCTTCTGGGTATGCTAAATGTCCTAAAACACTATCAATATTACTGGGGGAAGTAGTAGGAGTTGGTGCAGGAGTAGAACTAGTTGGTAAAGGTTGAGATTCTGCGGTTTTTTTCGGTGTGTTGAGCGCGAACAAAAAACCGCTAATAATAGCCAGCAGTACAAATAGTGTTACTCCTCCTAGCAGTAACACCAAGGGTTGCAACTTTGACTTTGGCGCGACATCAGGAGTATCGCGTAAAGCTGCTGGAATGTCGTCACTAGGTTCGCCTAATGAGTTTTTGGGTTTTCCAGAATATCCAGCTTTATTCAAAGGTTAACTCCTGTGTTGGTTCTCGAAACATAAAAGATTTTAAACTAGTTTGGGAAAGGGTGTAACTGTTTAGGGGTGTGAGGGTTGAGGGGTGTAAGGGTGTAGGGGGAGAAAGATTTTTATGTTTGATTATGGGTTTTTCCCGTGAATAGCTCAAGAGAATCTACTTTTACATCCATACTGACAGAGATAGTATTGATAAATCTCCTAGAACTATACGCTAAACTTGTGGATTCGTCCTCTGGGAATTTATCTTGAGACGTAAATGACACAATACAGTTCCCTCGGTAAGTTTTAAATCATACAGTCTACCAACCGTAAGGGAAGGGAAAATGATCGCTGCGATGGTTGTAGAAGTGTAGTCTACCAAAACCCAGAAATTGACTGTGGGTTTTCTCACCTAGAGGAAAAGCAGTCACACCAAATAAATAAACGCCCGCAGATGTGGGATTTTGCCAAGGTTTTAAACCGATGGTAATGGTTTTCCCTGGAGATACTGAAGGTTCAAAGGTTAGGGATACTGTTCTGGTTTGGCGATCGCTACTCACCTCTTTTAAGCCAATTCTCTGGCCTCTGCGTGAGCGTGTACCCTCAAAAGCTATGGTACTGTCCAAATCAAACCGAATATTATCTACTCCCTCACGCTGATTAATCGTAATCTTGTGTAAAGGTTCGCTGGCATTCTCTGGCAAGCTGATGGTGAAATAATAGGTTGCGCCCCAGACATAAACTTCATTGTAGGTAGTAGCAGCTTCAACTAGACGTGGCGGTTGTACAAAATAGACTGTGCCATCTTGCAACTGCACAGCTTGACTTTGACTATATGCTCCCATGAAAGCTGTAGTGGCGATCGCTGTACCTAATAAAACTGCTAGGCGCATGACTGTATTGATGTAATCAACTAGATCATAATTATACGGGCATCGTTTGTTAAAAACTCTCGCCAAAAATTAATATTTGTTATTAATACATTGCAAGCATAACTATATGTTAATGAAACCTTTCATACTTTGTTAAAGTTAATTGATATGTGTTGTCAGAGCTACTATTAAAGTTAGAAACTAAAGATACAACACAGGCAATTATTTTTATGACTACTATTTCTACCATTGAATTCAGACGGTCAAGTTGGCAGACTGCCGTCTTGTTTGCTCTTGGCTTTTGGCTCAGTGCCAGCTTAGTTTTAGATTGGGTAATTATGCCTAGTCTTTATGTTTCTGGGATGATGAGCCAAGATAGTTTTACGACAGTAGGCTATGTGATTTTTTGGGCGTTTAATCGCTTGGAATTGTTATTTGCAGCCGTTGTTTTGACTGGCGTTCTGGCGTGGAGAAAAATTCATTATCAGTGGCATACTAACAGTTTATTGTTAGCAGTCATACTGTTTGCGATCGCCATTTTTAATACTTATCTATTAACCCCGCAAATGTGTGCTATGGGGATTCATCTCAACTTATTTGACACAGTATCGACAATCCCCACGGAAATGAATCTACTGCATGGTAGTTATTTCTTCCTAGAGGTAATCAAATTAGTAGTCGGCGGCACACTTTTGTTCCGGTGCTGGCAGAATTCTTAAGGGAGGCAAAGAGAAAAACGTTTGACTGTTCATGTTTGGCTAGGTTGTAATTTTTTATGAAAACTAATCGAGTAGTTTTGATACTTATAGTATTGAGTTTCATCTCGATTAGTTTTCTTATTTTTTGGCAAATTAATTCATGGCAAGTAAAAGATGCCAAGCGTGTCAAATTTTGTTCTAATGCTAAATCTCTAACAGCGATCGCTACTGATAAATATGACGCTAACGGAGTTAAGTATCGTGGCGGGACATTATTTAGAAAACTCTCTCTTCAGTCTGACAGAACCATTCCTGTAGTGATATTTCCCCAATCTCTCTCCGCCAAAGTTTGGTTAAAGTTTCCTCAGTCATCTATCTATTATCTAGGTCGGGGTGGTGATAAAAGTTGGCAAGAATGGCTTTCCTCTGACCATTTCTACTTATTAGCAATCCCGCCACAGGTGAAAGGTTTAGCGTTTAGTAGACTGTGTTATCGCAATGGTGATGTTGGCGTTCAAACTATTCAAAAGTTAGAAAAACTCTCTCCGCAGAAGATAGTAATTAATCAAAATATTGATATTTCTCTAACTGCACCATTACCTCAAATAAATTCATCCCATATCCTTGTCAATGCAGGAAGCGATCGCCGAGATATTTTAGGCGGCAAAACAGAGGTATACTTCACGACTGAAGACATGGTTGTCAAAAATTAAAATCATCCTTGGTAATGCTGTAAACTAAAGCCTCAGCACCCAAGAGGGCGATCACATCTTCTAATTTCTCTCCTAACTTCTCAGCCACCCGTCTAGAAGCTAGATTTTCTGGGCGGATTAAGCTGATTAAACGAGACATTCCCAAATTTTCAAAGCCATAAGCCATCGCCGCCTTTGCACCTTCGGTAGCATAGCCAAATCCCCAAAATTGTCTCCGCAAAGACCAGCCAATTTCTAGTCCAGGCCATCCGTCTGGTTGCCAGTAGCCAATTCTACCAATCATTTCGCCATTGGATTTTTCTTCAACCGCCCACATCCCATAACCGCGTAATTGCCAATGTCCCACAATCATCGCCATATTGCGCCATGATTCCTCACGGGATAAGGGTTTGCCATTACCGATGTAACGCATCACTTCTGGATCACTGCACATATTGGCGTAAGCCTCAAAGTCTTGCTCATCAAATGCCCGTAAAATCAAGCGAGGCGTGGAAATTTGGGAAATTAACATTTGTAATTGCAGATTTTAAGGAGTCTGTTCAGAATCTAAGGATTCTTCATTATTAAAGAACAGCAGACGGACAGCGAGAACGGCAAAACCTACAGCAGCGATCGCTTTTAATAACCGGGTGGGTAATACCTCTGCGACTGCACCCCCAGCTAATGCACCGAGAAAACTAGCTAGGAGTAAGGCCGCCGCACTACCAAAGAATACTGCACGTACAGATTGACCACGGCCAGAAAGTGCGATCGCCGCTAACTGGCTTTTGTCGCCTAATTCGGAGATGAAAACTGTAACAAAACTCAGTCCTAAAAGATGCCAATCCATAATTTTGAGTAACGGGAAATGGGGAATAGGAAATGGGGAAGATTAACCTTGTAATACGTCCCAGAAAAGCATGGCGGAGACAAACAGCAGCATGACTCCAGCTGATTTGTCTAAGGCTTTGGGACTGAATTGCTTAGAAATCCAACTACCTAAGAGTACGCCTAATAAGCTGGTGGTGATGAGTGCAGCCGCAGAACCGAGAAAAACTACCCAAGGTGAATGAGATTCTGCACTCATTAATAAGGTAGATAGCTGGGTTTTATCGCCAATTTCTGCGAGAAAAATAGTAATAAAAGTAGTAGTAAAAACAATAAGTGGTGAACCCTGCTTTTTCTGACTGTCAGCACTAGCTACAGGCTGAATCGGCTCAAAGATAGCATTAGCAAGGCGAGATTCAGTACTTGCCGTTAATTCTGGCTGGTTTTCAGACGCAGATACGCCAGTAAGGATTACGGGTGCAGAGTCGAGTTTCACAGGCGGTAGTTTTGTTACTAGAGAATTTTCATATTCTTCTCATTTTTGCAGATTGTTGTAACAAATGACAACTCTACTCGAAAAAATGCAACTTTCCTGTGAGATATACCATAGCAACCTATCAAAATAATTTTGGCTGACTAGTAGATGTAGCCATCTGAAAATACATTTACCACTGACAAACCCATACATTCCTCCAAACGCAAACAAACAGCACATCACTGCACATCGCGCGATCGCTTCTTTAGATAAAGATGAGACATTGCCAAAATTTAAGCTTTTTTTTAGCAAAAAGCCCCCAAAATCTAACTGAAATAAGCACTATTGCCGACTAAGTATGAATCTGATACTCATATCAATAATTGTTGTAAGTCAATTAAAATTTTCCCAATCAAAATTTCCGGCGGCGACTACCAAAAATTGCTAAGTCACTGAACTAACTACTTAAGATTTACAACCACGCAAACATAGCAGGCAAACAAAGAAAGAGGAGATAAAGTATGTCCCAAATGCTAAATCGTCGTCGATTTCTTCAGGCATCGGCGGCGGCGGCAGCCAGCGTAGGTGTATCCGCTATTCGCTCTTATGCTGCTGGTGTTGATGAATATGTTGAGGCAATAGTGATTGGTAGTGGTTTTGGTGGTGCAGTTGCATCATTGCGCCTTGGTCAAGCAGGAATCGAAACAATCGTACTGGAACGAGGACGACGATGGCAAATTACTGATGCAGGCGATACCTTCTCTACAACAGATAACCCAGATGGTCGTGCTGCGTGGCTGAGTTCCACTACGGTTTTACCCCCACCAGTTCCAGAAATCCCCATTGATGTATATACTGGCGTTCTTGATATTAAGAGAGGTAATGGTATCAATGTATATCGAGGCGCAGGTGTTGGGGGTGGTTCGCTTGTTTATGGTGCTATCACTTATCAACCCACAGAAGAACTATTCTATAAAGTTTTTCCACGCACCATTAACTACAACAGACTGGATCGGATTTATTACCCACGGGTGCGTTCCATTCTCAAAGCATCTCCCATCCCAGATGATATTCTCCAAACTGAATACTACTTGGCAAGCCGCATCCTGATGGAGCAAGCCCGTAAGGCTGGTTTAAATACACGTAAGATTGACGCAGCCATTGATTGGGGTATTGTTCGTCAAGAAATTACCGGTAAAAAGGTTGCTTCCATTATTAATGGTCAAGTGTACTACGGTACAAATAGTGGTGCTAAAAATAGCTTAGATCGCAACTATCTAACTATGGCAGAGGCAACTGGGAACGTGGAAATTCGACCTCTACATACAGTTACTACGATTGGGGAAGCAGATCGTGGGCGTTATCGAGTTGTTTGCAATCAAATCAACGAGCAAGGAGTTGTACTTGTCCAAAAATCCTTTGTTTGTCGCTATCTATTTTTGGCTGCGGGTTCGATTGGCACTACTGAACTATTGCTGCGTGCTAAAGCCAATCGTACTTTGCGCCGACTAAATAATCAGGTAGGGAAGTTTTGGGGAACGAATTCTGATTCCTCCAATTTAATGATTAATGCTGGCCTGACGAATCCAACACCAGGGAATCCAGGTGTAATCGCAGTCGAGCATCTCGACAACCCTATTGCCCCAGTAATACTTGAAGCATTTCACGGACTTCCTTTTGTACCACAAGGTATTCTTCCTGTTCTTGGTCAGGGAATTTCCCAACCAGAGGGCAATCTTACCTACAATAGCACTACTCAGTTAGCGGATTTGTTTTGGCCTAACAACTCTGCCGATAGTCAAAGAAATAATCAGGCTCTCCTGTATACTCTCCAACGGCTCAACCAAGCTAATGGTACAAGTCTCGCTGCACCGCCTGACTACAGTTTTACAGCACATCCTCTTGGCGGTGCAACAATTGGGAAAGTATGCGACACTCATGGGCAGGTTTTTGGTTATCCTAATTTGTTTGTTGTGGATGGTTCGCTTATTCCCGGTTCAACAGCCTGCTCTAATCCCTCACTTACTATTGCAGCTTTGGCAGAACGGAGTATGGATCACTTTCTCAACCGAATTCCTAGAGGTAGAAAAATATAACCTTGCGATTCAACCTTATGGAGCGCAAGGTAGAACAAGCGTTATTCGAGGTTGGGAAGGCATTAACGTAACTGCGCGATGGCGTTCAGCAAGAGCGTGGCTGATCGCCACAGCCGAAGGACAAGTCCGCCCTCTTACAAAACTTGAACTTCAAGAACAGCAGGAGGCAAGGCAGACTGCTGTGGAAAAAACTGATGGTAAAGTGCCGATTGGTAAAGTCTTCAAAGATGTCCTGCAAAGGATAATGGAACGCATCCAATACGGTTCGTATAAGCAGGGGAGGCAGGGGAGGAAAGAGGGTTATTTTCAGAATTCTTCTCTTCCCCGAAGTTTGCTTGGAAGGAAACCCTCCTGACAACTTCTCTTCCTACTTCTCTTCTCCCCTTGCTTCCCCTGCCTGCCTTAACCAAGAAATTCCTTAACCGAACACTATTGGGAACGCACCCAAGTACCTAAAGACATGGTAGGTGCGATCACATCTATTCTCATACCAAATTAACCTGCTGATGCAGGTTTACTGGACATTAACCGACTCTCTCCACCTCATCAACTGATTTAGGAACACCGGCCGTTAACACTTCATGTCCTGTGGGTGTGACTAACACATCATCCTCAATGCGAATCCCAATACCCACCCATCGCGGATCTGTTTCTGGTTGATCTTCGGCGAGTTTTGTGTCTGGAACAATATAAATCCCTGGTTCTACCGTCAAAATTTGACCTGGTTGTAATATCTGCGGTTTATCTTCACCATGCTGATAAACACCCACATCATGAACATCCAAACCTAGCCAATGGCTGGTACGGTGCATATAGTATGGTTTGTATTTCTCTTCCTCAATCAGTTTATCAACTTCGCCTTTAAGGATACCCAGTTCCACCAAGCCTTCTGTTAAGACACGCACAGCCGTATCGTGAACGGAGTTAAAAGTATTACCTGGTTGTACTTGAGCGATCGCTTGTTTTTGTGCTTCTAAGACAATCTCATATAATGCTTTCTGCTCTGGTGTGAACTTACCAGCTACAGGAAACGTCCTAGTAATATCAGAGTTGTAATAGCCATAGGCACAGCCAGCATCAATCAGTAGTAAGTCATCCTCCTGCATCTGGCGGTTATTTTCAATGTAGTGCAGGACACAAGCATTTACTCCAGAAGCCACAATCGAAGGATAAGCCGGCCCCATCCCACCCCGCAGGCGAAAGATGCGTTCCATCTCCGCTTGAATTTCATACTCATAACGTCCCGGTTTAGCGATCGCCATTGCTTGATTGTGTGCTTCAATTGCGATCGCAGCAGCTTGACGCATCATTTCTATTTCTGCTTCGCTTTTGATTAGCCTCATACTATGTAAGACGGTACCAGTATCCTCGATGCCGATTGGCCCTGTACCCCGCCGGGGATAAGTCCGCAGTAAGCGTTGGTAATGATTGAGGATTTTATCGTTAAAAAAGCGATCGCGCCCTAAATGATAGTGTATGCGATCGGCTTTTTCTAAATACTGGGGTAATTTCTCATCTAGTTCAGTGATGGGGTAAGCTTCATCTGCACCATATAATTCTTTGGCTGCATCTACCCCGCAACGATAACCAGTCCAAACTTCTTTTTCTCGCTCCTTGGGTTGGACGAACAACACAAAGCGATGTTCTTGATGATGAGGTGCTAACACAGCTACTGCTTCTGGTTCATTAAAGCCAGTCAGATAGAAAAAATCACTATCTTGACGATAATTGTATTCGACATCGTTGTGCATAACTGCCATTGGCGCACTACGAAAAATGGCTGTTCCATTACCAATTTTGGCCATTAACTGTTCACGACGCTGCCGATATTCTAATTGCATAAGTGGAATTTATTGGCGATTTTATAGTATCTTCTTACACTTTTAACAACTATGGGTGATAGTTGCTAGTTGAAGTCATTCTAGCCAATCTTGATTTTACCTTCAGTGCCTTTTGAGAAACAAGGCAGTCTCTATCAAAGCATTAAACCTGTAGAAATGGCATTTTTATGGGTTAAAGCTCTGCTATCGCTAACCACAAGCTGTTTGCACTCCGCTACCCTAACAGCAGTCAAAATTATTACGTCTATTTATTTTTACTGTATTTAGCTTATACAAAATCAATTTATTGTCTAGTATTTCACGAAAAAATACCTGTCTGTTTATCTCAAACAGTTAATTTTATAAAAGAGAGTATTAAAATAACATTTATCAATATTGTCTTGATTTTATCAAACATTATTAGCTCGATTATTTGACAAATACAAACTCAATACATTTGGCATAACTTTTCTGTTGCAGCAATATACATAATTCATTCATTTTGTTCACAAAGCATGACATGAATACGCTAATTGCATTACTTTTAAGACCAAAAGCACTATCACAATAGATAAAAAAAGTCATGTATTCATAGGGATGTATGGGAATGATGATTTTTACAAAAAACAAATGTTATTTGCATAAAAAATTTTTTCTAAAAAATGTTATTTAGAGACAGAATTATCCATATCTAAAGAGTTAAAACTTTGATAGCAAACAGTCTTAAAAACATACTATGCCTAGCGAACAAGATAGCGCGTTTGATATATCTTTGGCCAAATCACAAAGCTTGCTAGCTACTTCTCAAACTCCCTCAGCTTTTAATATTGCATTACCAAGCAGTCCTACTTCTTCCTCTATAGAGTCAGATTTAGGCAGCATTATATCGCCCACTAATAGTGCTAACCCAAATCCCAATCCTTATCTAACTAGTGCTGCAATTACTCCCGACTTTAACGGCGACGGTAAAACAGATAAAGTTTGGGTCAATACTCAAACAGGAGAGATTGTTGTTCGTCTAATGGATGGAGCAACAACTATACAAGAAGCTTCCCTGGGTCAATATGATTTGACCACCTGGAGTTATGAGATTGCTGATTTCAATAGTGATAACAAAACAGACTTCTTGTTGCGGAACAACGCCACAGGTGAAAATGCGGTCGCGCTGATGGATGGTACAAGAGTTTCTAACTTTGTCTATTTAGACAGAGTTGATGCAGGCTGGACAGCTAGCATTGGTGACTTCAACGGCGATCGCAGGACAGATATCTATTGGCATAATGCCACCAGTGGCCAAAACGCTATTTGGACTATGGATGGTACAACTGTCACTAGCGCAAACGTCCTAGACACAACAGCAGTAGGTTTAGCTCCTACTATTGTTGATTTTGACGGTAACGGTAAGAGTGACATCTTCTGGCGCAATAACACCACAGGCGAAAATAGCGTCTGGTTTATGGATGGTTCACAAGCCACCAAGTATGATCTCCAAGCACAAGACTCATCTTGGTCTTACACTCTCGGAGATTTCAACGGAGACTTCAGAACAGATATTCTCTGGCGCAACACCGCCACCGGTGAGAACAAGATTTGGACGATGAACGGTATCTTCGTCACCGAAGGGACTGTCAATACTCTTGACGCATCATGGAAAGCCAACATTGGTGATTTCAATGGTGATGGTAAGACCGACATTTTCTGGCACAACGAAACCACCGGCGAGAACACAGCTTGGTTGATGGATGGTACATCCGTTAGCAGTGAAGCTTTCTTACCTAGCAATAGTGCTGCAATGTCACCATACCTCGGTGATTACAACGGTGATGGCAAAACAGACCTCTACTGGCGTGATCAAACAACAGGTACAGACACAATCTGGATCATGGATGGAACTAAAGCCACTGAAACACCTGTTACCAATCCCTTAACTCCAGAGTGGTACACTGGTTGATCATTAATTAGGGAGTAGGGAATAAGACATAAAATAGGAAAAAGACAAAAGTAAAAAGATTCTTTTCTTTTGCCTTTTTCCTTTTACCTTTTTACTTCCTTCCATTCCCCATTTTCTAGACAGTGAGGTTAAAATCACAGACAAGGTTTAAATCTGAAGTGGAATTATGAAGACTGCTGAAAAGTTAGCTGCTGGCTGGCTATTAACACTCGGATTCACGTTTTTAACTTCTTCTGTCTCTGCTGTAGTGGAAAGAAATTCTATGTTCAAACCAATTTCTCCAGGTGAAAATGGGGAGTTGGTAAAAGAATATTTCAATAGAGAAAGAGCATCTTTATTAAATGCTACTGCTACACAAGGCCTAATATTTGGTTTACCTACCCTGATTTTAGGTTCATGGATGGGTTGGGGACTATACCGACAAAGTAAAGACGAGAAAAAAGCCCTTCAGCAGCAATTAAGCGATCGCCTACAATCCACTTTTTATCAGATGATTCAAGCAAATGACGGGCGGATCACTGTTTTAGGCTTTGCTATGCAGTCACAACTACCTGCGAGTGTAGCTAAAAAATTTTTAAATGAAAAAGCTAAAGAATTCAACGCCAATTTTAAAGTAACTGAGGAAGGGTCAGTATCATATCATTTTGACCTCTAATATCTAATTAACTTGACAAATAAATCTAATGACGCAGATTTTTTTGAGCATAGCTGCCATTTTAGGTGGTTTGTCAGTGGCCGCTGGTGCTTTCGCTTCCCATGCACTGCGAGAAAAAATTAGTGAGCGATCGCTAGAACTTTTTGATGTTGGTGCGCGTTACCAAATGTATCATGCTCTAGCCTTGTTGCTAGTAGCAGTCTTAATCAGCCGAACACAATCACCACCAACCACTTTGATAGCGAGTGGCTGGCTTTTTATCGTTGGTATAGTGATTTTCTCCGGTAGCTTGTACGCCCTCAGCCTCACGGGAATTAAAATCCTCGGTGCAATCACACCCTTGGGTGGCGTAGCCTTTCTTTTAGGTTGGGGTGCTTTAGCTGTTGCGGCCTGGAATTTGAAGTTTTAAAAGAGCAGGGGGACAAGGTAAATTTTTTCCAATCCCCAGTCCCCAGTCCCCAATCCCTAATCCCCAATCCCTAATCCCCAATCCCTACTCTTTCAAACAAAGCCCGATAAACAGGTTCACCCTTGCTTTGTGTGGATATTTCTCTTTCTGTAGGAACTTGTAAAGGGTTTTCTGCTAGCCATTCACCTGTACCGATTCTTTGAAAATGGGGGTTTTCCATAAAGCGATCGCACATTTCTACTGCGACAAATTCCATATCTGATTGTAGAAATACGACTCCACCCACAGGTAAATAATTAGCTAAATCTGCAACTAATTCTGGTTGTACCACACGACGTTTAGCATGGCGAGTTTTAAACCAAGGATCAGGAAATTGAATCGTCACACGCTGTAAAATTCCTGGTGGAAGTGAAGACAACAGCACTTTTAAAGAGTTATTCGCATTACAAAACACATAATGGAGATTTGTTAAACCTAGTTCAAAAGACAATCTATTGGCCTCTACTACTAATGCTTCTCGGATTTCTAAACCGAGAAAATTCCAACTAGGTTCTATTTGCGCCATATTCAACACAAATCTTCCCCTTGCACAGCCAATATCTAAATGCAGAGGTTGCTGCAAATTAGCATAAATTTTTTCCCAGTCTATGGGATTTACCGGTTTTTGATACTTTTGCGCCAAAGGGTTAACATGCTGGCGGACGCGAATAAATGGCAAATTAATACTCCTTTTTTTTAGTTAATAATCAATAGTCATTAATTATTGGTTATTGGTTTTCTCCCCATGCCCCTGCCCCCTGCCCCTCATCTATACAAATGTTAAGTCTAGGCAATCCTACTCTGGTGGACGAAGCAAAGGTTATACTTTTTAGAAAAGTGTGCTTTTAACTACTGTTTTTAAGAATTGTTAGAAATCAATGGTGCTAAATTTTCGCTTTGCCGTAGTGAGCGACTTACATATCGCGCTTCCTCACACAATCTGGGATCATCCTAGTCGATTTCATCTAGTGGAAGTAAGTATTCCAGCTTTTGAACGTGCTATAGAACATTTAACACAACTTAATTTAGATTTTATTTTACTGCCAGGAGATTTAACACAACACGGTGAGCCAGAAAATCACCTATGGTTACAAAAAAGACTATCTCAATTACCGTTTCCTGCCTATGTTGTTCCTGGTAATCATGATGTTCCCGTCTTGATGGGCAATCAGCAATCCATCGCCTGGGCTGATTTTCCTAATTATTACCAAAAGTTTGGCTACGAAAATACCAATCATCTGTACTACACACAGCAATTGTTGCCAGGGGTGCGGCTAATTGGTTTAAATTCTAATTATTTTAATCAACAAGGTGAGCAAATAGGACGTTTGGATGACGAACAGCTGAGATGGTTAGAAGAGGTACTCGCCACAGCCAAAGATGAATTAGTTTTGGTGATGGTACATCATAACGTAGTTGAGCATTTACCTCATCAATCTCGTCATCCGATGGCAAACCGATATATGCTGGCCAATGCCCCAGAGTTATTGCAAATACTACGACGGTATGGGGTGAAGTTAGTATTTACAGGTCATTTACACGTTCAAGATGTTGCCTGTGATAACGGTGTATATGATATTACTACTGGTTCTTTAGTCAGCTATCCTCATCCTTATCGAGTTTTAGAGTTTCATCGCGATCAACAAGGAAAAGAATGGCTGCAAATACTGTCCCATCGTGTAGAATCAGTACCTAATTTCCCTAACTTGCAGCATTTATCAAAACAGTGGATGGGCGATCGCTCTTTTCCTTTCTTGATGAAATTACTGACATTACCCCCATTAAATTTACCAGAGACACAAGCACAAGAACTAGCCCCTAGTTTGCGGGATTTTTGGGCAACGATCGCTGATGGAGATGCGTTATTAGATTATCCCCACTTTCCGCACAAAGTGCGCCGTTACATTCAAACCTACAGCGCGATCGCTCACACTGGTACTCCCAGTTTCATCGATAATAACAGCACCCTGTTGTTAGAAAAAAGCTTCGACAGTTAACTGTTGACTAATGACTATGACTAAATTTGTCGGCAAATCCCAAAGACAGAAGTATAACCGTGTAGAAAAGTCCTACCGCCAATAGGGCCAATTTCTCCACCACAAAAAAAGCCCCCAACTGGGATATTGGGAACGTAGCGTTTAAATAACTCAGAATCAAAATTGGGTTTGCCGTACAATCCTTCACCACGGCCTACACAGGCAAACATTAAAGCACCGACAGCAGCATGATCTAATCCTGATTGTTGTTGATATCGCTCTAGAAGAAATTCTAAGTCTCCAGCCGAGGCTTGAGCGTCACGCAGATGGAATTGCAGGCGTTGGCCAGGACGAACCAGATCACCGATCGCGATCGCGCCTCCAGATGGATCTACCCCTAAAATAGTCCGAATTAAAAAATCACCCTGCTGCAAAGACATTTTAAATTCATCCATTGCTACCCCAACAAACAGCGAATGTTGTGCCAACGTCCGTTCATGGTCACTCAGGCTAGCAATCAAATCTCGCAGCACCATTAAAGGCACTTGCTCATCTATTTCCAAAATAATATTCCGTTCAGCTTTTGTGACTTGCAGTGGCTTGCCAATCGGTTTACATCCTTGTGCCACGATCGTTTCTAAAATAATGTTGCCACTTAAAGCCAAACCCACAGTCCCTTCTCGATGCAAACTTTGGTGCATTCCTCTCCTAATATCGTGAGCAAATAAAGCCAAACGACCACCAAAGCCTCCTGCACTGGCTTGTCCACCCACGATCACCGAACCAGGATAAGCAAAATCTAAACCCTGTAATAAATCGTTAACACCCGACGAAAAAGCACTAGATAGCAAAACAAAGTGTGGTTGTGGTGATGATGGCACACCAATCAAGTTAATCCACTCATCTGGAGAACTATCCAAATCTGGTAAATCTTCAGCCACCACATGAAAGACTTGCAAATTTACTCCCGGTAGATGAGCCAAAGTCAAGCTTAAAGCTGCTTCTGCTTCCAATTCTTGGGTATCTCCATCCAGGTCAGTACCAATTACGCCACCCCCACTACAACCAATCAGTACAGGTACAGACAACTTTTCTGCCAACAAAGGTAAAACCCTAGAATACTCACTGGCAAACGCAGAAGAAATAAACACTAACCCTAAATCCGCAGGTACAGTTAACGATGAGACAGTCCTTTGTACCACATCTGCTATAGCTGCTTCTAAAGAGGGACGGGTTGATAGGGCATTTACCCACTGCATTTGATCTGCCATGTGTTTTGGGATGCGGTTTCTTGGGTGGTCAGTAGTTTTGAGTTTTCTATCCTAAATGGCAAATAAGGGAATTAGGAAAAGATAGATAGGAGAGTAATCATTATTTTCAGTCAATTTTATGGGCAAATAGCCCTTAATTGTCTAGAGTGCGATTTTAACTAGAGTTGCTATGTTGACTTTGCGGCTAACTCATCTAGGAAGATAAGTCCGAAATTCCTGCTTATATGCACTAAATGATAGTGTACTGTTAGATTTTTGCAGTTCCGATCTATAAAATCTTAAAAGATAAATGGCAATCTGGTGTATATTTCACAGATTGTTGTAATTGTTATCGTTACATCAAAATACAGAATTAGCGGCATCCGTTAATTAGGTACAATGGTGATTGATAGAACACAAGAATAGCAATTTTTGCAACTTTATCTATACTACTAGTACGATTACACAACGAGACGAACACAATGACTGATACTCAAACCAACAAAATTCAAGACCAAATTGAACAAGAAGTAGAACAAGCTCGTGCCATCTGTGATATCTCTGGAAGCAACTCGGCAGAGTGTGCTGCTGCTTGGGATGCGGTAGAAGAATTACAGGCTGAAGCTTCCCATCAACGCCAAAACAAGCCAAAGACTGCTTTTGAACAATACTGTGATGACAACCCCGAAGCAGATGAATGCCGTCTTTACGACGAGTAAAGACTAACTCCGGCATCTTTGTTCGGCCAGACAAGCAACCAGAAGTTGTGAGAAAATATTTTTCGCCTCTTTGTACGCCACCCCGTAATTTCAACTCTCTGTAAGAGTGGATTTGTCGCCGAAGGCACTAAGGCTATGAACACGAGAGTTTTTGTAGGCGTATCGCACTTGTACCAATATCGTAGATTCTGCAAGTCTACCGAAATTTGCTACAGTGGGTGCAAAATATTGCTTTTCAAACTCTGTGAGTTGCTTGTTTTTTTCTCTGTTAGCAGGGATAAGGGTGTAGCCCAACGCAAATTATGAATATAGTGAATGCAATATATTGATTCTTGAGCGTTTGATGTAAATATGCAAAATAATGTTTGGTTTCGCCAATTAGTCTGGATTGACTATCGGCTCGCACTACTATTCTTAGTGACAATTCCCTTAATTATCTTGGCATGGGCTTATGTCCAAAAAGTAGAAGGGATACAAAGACTGTTAATGATTTATTGGCGAGTCTCCAGTCTGCTTGCAATCACAGTTTACTTGATGATTGCCCAGTACCAAGTGAGCTTTATCTCTGGGTTGATAGGGTTGATTCTAGTTCCGATCTCGCTGTGGTTTTGGGTGGATCTCAATGATGAAATTGAGTACTTGCCCAGTACCCCCTTAAAGATAACTTTCACGTCTTGGCGTTGGGCTGTAACGCTTTATTGCTTGTTAGGCTCAATCGCGTTCATACCTTTTTTGGGTTGTGCTTTTTCTAGCAACGCCATTAAAACGCCTGAATGTCTCGTCTGGTTTGAAGCTCCGTTGCTGTATAAAGACTATTTTCATCACAATAGCAAACACGCCTTTTTAGGCTTTTTAGGCATAGTGGGTTTAATAATCTACGTACTGTACTTAAGCTATTTTGTCCTCGTCAAGCTGGGCAAGCAGGGACGCTCGGCTACACAACAATAAACTGTCGCTGCATTGCAATTTCACCTTTCAATTTTCCAAAATGAGTTCCATTGGCAAGCGACTAGAACAATACACCATCAAACGCCCACAAGAAGTCTTACTCGTGACAGTAGAAATCGCTGATGAGCAAGATAAAGTAGCGATTTTCAAAGGTTTCTCCAGTTCCTTGATGCGCCCCACCGCATTTGACCCCGAAATTCCAGTTATCCCAGATGGGTCAATAATCATTAACATTGACCGCATAGCCAGTCCCTATAATCCTGAAGCACCCCGTTATCTCGAAAGGCAAATTTCTTGGGAAGCGATGCAGGTTCTGCTCTCGGAAGTGGGTGTATAGGAGGCTGATAGGGGGAAGGACTGTTGTACAGGCGGGTTTAACCAACATATCTGTTTTCCCCATGAACATCTCACAGAACCCGCCCCTACTGACTAATGACTAATGACTAATGACTCGTAGTGGATACACTTTACCCGTTTTTGCCTGTGCTGCCGCTGTGGCTGCTTTGCATTGGTTACGTTCTCGTCAACCCTTACTAGTAGTAGCAGTTGACTTGATTACACCTGCACAAATAGCAGAAATCTCTATAGAGCAGGTAGCAGGACTATCTGAGAACATGGCTTTGGCTATTACTCGCTCTGATCCGGGTGACAATCTGGACTTGACCAAAAATACCCCAGTGTGGGCGTTGGTGGAGTGGGGAAGAGTTGGGGACGAGCAAGTCAAAATTCAAGGTGGAGAGGGAATTGGTAAGCAAGTCAATGCTGACAATCATCCAGCAATTTATGGTTACGCGCGGCAGTTGATGCGCGAGAATTTGTCTCGACTACTAGCATCAGGGGAAAACATCACAGTGACGATCATCTTACCAGAGGGGCGATCGCTCGCTGTCCGTACCTCAAATGCTGCCTTTGGTGTGGTGGAAGGACTTTCTCTGTTAGGAACATCAGGAATCTCTCAACCTCTAAGCACGCCTGAGCAGTTAAATACTTTTCGGACTGCATTACAACAAAAAGCGAGTCAGTTTACTAGTCTAGTATTTTGTATTGGCGAGAACGGCTTAGATTTAGCTCCAAAAATCGGTATTAACCCTGATAAATTGGTAAAAACTGCTAACTGGTTGGGGCCAATGTTAGTGGAAGCTGAACTTTTGGGTGTTAAGGAAATCTTATTGTTCGGCTATCACGGTAAGTTGATGAAGTTGGCTGGCGGGATTTTTCACACCCACCATCACTTGGCTGATGGGCGCAGGGAAGTTTTAACTACTCACTGTGCTTTGGTAGGATTAGGTAAACAAGATATCGAAGCAGTTTTTCACTCTCCCACGGCTGAAGCTGCACTGACACACTTAAGAGGCTTAGATCAGTCTACCAACAGTGATTGTGTCAATCAGGTTTACAGCGCGATCGCCGAAACTATCGATGCTCGTTGCCAAGAATATCTTCAAAGTCATCGGACTCAAAACACTGGAAACACAGTCTGTGGCTCAATTCTTTTCGATCGCGATCGCAAAATTATCGTGAAGAGCAAAACTGCTTGTAACTTAATTGGAAATTTATGTTAATTTATTATGAATAATCATAAATAATTCCAATAAATAACTTTTTCAGTAAGCACCCTAGGGTAATTTATACCTTTTAATGCCTTGTATATCAGCCTAACAAACGTTAATCGTATAGCGTTTGTGATAATTTACTCTACCCTTTGCTGGCTAAACTAAGCAGCGAAACTGTACATCTCAACACAGAGCAATCATCTACTTCTAAATTTGCACTTTCTATTATGAATACAGTGGTGACTCTACCAACCGAACAAGCCCCTCAAGCATTAGAAGAGTTTGGGCGGCTTGAGCGTCAAATTATCGTCATTTTAGACTTTGGTTCTCAGTATTCTGAACTGATTGCCCGGCGTATCCGCGAAACTCAAGTATACTCCGAAGTTCTCTCTTATCGCACCCCAGCTGAACAGTTACGCAAACTCGACCCCAAGGGCATTATTCTCTCTGGTGGCCCCAACTCAGTTTATAGTGATGGTGCGCCCCATTGCGACCCAGAAATTTGGCATTTGGGTGTTCCCATCTTAGGTGTTTGCTACGGTATGCAGTTGATGGTCAATCAACTCGGTGGTGAAGTAGCTAAAGCTGATAGGGGCGAATACGGCAAAGCCTCGCTATATATTGATGACCCTACAGACTTATTAACTAACGTTGAAGATGGCACTACAATGTGGATGAGTCATGGTGACTCAGTAACTCAAATGCCGCCAGGGTTTGAAATCCTAGCTCATACAGAGAATACCCCTTGTGCTGCGATCGCTGACCACGATAAAAAACTGTACGGTGTTCAGTTCCATCCAGAAGTTGTACACTCTATCGGCGGTTTGGCGTTAATTCGCAACTTTGTTTATCATATCTGCGAGTGTGAACCCACCTGGACAACAGCCGCCTTCGTAGAAGAAGCAATACGGGAAATTCGCGCTAAAGTTGGCGATAAACGGGTGCTTTTAGCTTTATCTGGGGGTGTTGACTCTTCCACCTTGGCTTTCCTACTACACAAAGCAATTGGTGATCAACTCACCTGTGTATTTATCGATCAAGGCTTTATGCGGAAGTATGAGCCAGAAAGATTGGTGAAGTTATTCCAAGAACAGTTTCATATTCCTGTCGAATATGTTAACGCTCGCGATCGCTTCCTAGCAATGATGGCAGGAGTAACAGATCCAGAAGAAAAACGCCGCCGCATCGGTCACGAATTTATTCAGGTATTTGAAGAAACATCCAAACGCCTAGGCCCCTTTGACTATCTGGCGCAAGGAACTCTTTACCCCGATGTGATTGAATCTGCTGATACCAATGTTGATCCCAACACCGGAGAACGGGTAGCAGTGAAAATCAAGAGCCATCATAATGTCGGTGGTTTACCTAAAGATTTAAGATTCAAGTTGGTAGAACCTCTGCGAAAACTGTTTAAAGATGAAGTCCGCAAAGTCGGACGTTCCATTGGTTTACCAGAGGAAATAGTCCAACGCCAACCATTTCCCGGCCCTGGTTTAGCAATTCGCATCTTAGGAGAAGTCACAGCCGAACGTTTGAATATTTTGCGGGATGCTGATTTAATTGTCCGGCAAGAAATCAACCAACGTGGCTTGTATCATGAATACTGGCAAGCCTTTGCAGTCTTGTTACCCATTCGCAGTGTTGGTGTCATGGGCGATCAACGCACCTATGCCTATCCCATTGTGTTACGGATTGTCAAGAGTGAAGATGGGATGACAGCAGATTGGGCGCGCGTACCTTACGACGTGTTAGAAGTAATTTCTAACCGCATTGTCAATGAGGTCAAAGGTGTGAATCGTGTGGTGTTTGATATTACCTCTAAACCACCTGGAACTATTGAATGGGAATAAGCGTAATTTTGGCTTGTAGATTGCAAGTCTAGATTTGCAAGTGGTTAAATAAGGTGGGTAATGCCCACCTTATTTTTTGCCATATTAAATTGTATTCAAACAGAATCTTCTGATTCCCAAACCCCTACTTCCTATTTAATAGATTACACAGGTTATTTTGAATGGTCAAAGTAAAGGCAATTTAATAGTGAATGTAGCACCCTGTCCTGCACCAGTGCTAGTAACGTTAATTGTCCCACCGTGTAATTCTACTAGATGACGAGCGATCGCTAAACCTAGTCCTAAACCACCCTGATGATGATGATCAGCTTGATGATAACGTTCAAAAACGTGGGGGAGAAATTCTGGACTAATACCAATGCCGGTGTCAGTCACTGCAATTTGGGCTTGAGCATTTTTTGCGAATAAAGTGACTGTGACTTTTCCCCCCTGAGGGGTGAATTTAATAGCGTTGGAGATAAGATTGCCTAAAACCTGTAGTAAACGGTTGATATCACCAGTAATAGTGGGAACTGATTGATCTATTCTAGATTCTAGAACAATATTTTTAGCCTGGGCTGATGGATAAGCGGTCTCAACTGCTACACCGATAATTGCCGCTAGATTAACATGAGTCAGTTCTAATTGTAATTTGCTGCGGAGAATACGTGAGATATCGAGCAAGTCTTCTAGGAGTTTTGCTTGAGATTTAGCGTTGCGTTCAATCGTGTCTATAGCACGGGTAAGATCAGTTTCATCGAAGTTGCGCGCTTTGAGCAGCTGCGCCCAGCCGAGAATAGCATTGAGTGGCGATCGCAAATCATGCGATACCATCGCCACAAACTCATCTTTCGCTCGATTGGCGGCTTCTGCTTCTTGCCGGGCAGTTTTTTCTAGTTGTAAAAGTCGATCACGTTCTGCTTGTAACTGTTTGTAGTCATGAATATCTGTACTAGAGCCGAACCACTGTATGATTTGCCCTTGCTCATTTTTGATAGGGACTGCTCTAGTTAAATGCCAACGATAACTACCATCATTTTTTTGATATCTGATTTCCTGTTGATAAAGTTCTCCAGTTTGCAGAACTTTCATCCATTCCTGCATAACCGATGGGATATCATCTGGATGTATAACCTCTAGCCAACCAAACCCTAGTGATTGCTCAATGGTTCTGCCAGTGAATTCATGCCAACGTTGATTCAGATGTTCAAATTCACCTTGAGCATTACTAATCCACACCAAGTGAGGTACAACATTTGATAGGTAGCGGTAGCGTTCCTCGCTATGGCGTAAAGCTGTTTCCACTCGTTGGCGTTGAGTCAGATCAATCACAAAACACACAGCATAACCCGCTGCTTCCCTTCCTTCAATTTGAGCGATTCCTACTAATACAGGTACACGCGAACCATCTTGATGCAGATATTCTTTCTCAAACGGTGTACAAGCTCCATAAAGTTGCAATTCTTGAATTTTTTTCTGGTCGAGTTCTTGATATTCTTGCGGTGTCATTCGATCCCACCGCAGGCTACCAGCTTCTAACTCTGCATGGGTGTAGCCCAACATTTCTAAAAAAGCATTATTGGCTTCATATATCTGGCCACTGAAGTCACCGAAATAAATCCCAACTATATTCGATTCCACAATGCGACGGAATTTGGCTTCGCTTTGGCGTAATGCGACTTCTGCGTATTTGCGATCGCTAATATCCGTCGTACTGCCAACTACTCTGACTGCTTCTCCTAAATGATTTCTGGTTATTATTCCCTGATCTAAGACATAAAGATACTGGTTGTTTTTATGACGTACTCGATACTCAATCGTATACTGATTTTGCTTTGCAACTATATTCTGGAATTTTTGTAGTACCAGTTCTAAATCATCAGGATGAATGTGCTGTTGCCACCATTCAATAGTAGGTTCTGCTTCCTCTAAGGAATAACCTAAAATTCGGGTTAACGCTTCTGTTCTCGTAACCTGATTTGTTTGTATATTCCAGTCATAAATTAGAGAATTCACAGCGGCGGCAGCTAAACGAAAACGTTCATTACTATCACGCAATTCGTTTTCTGTGCGCTTGCGAGTTGTAATATCAAAAGCTGTACCAACTATTTGACGCGGTGAAGTGTCAGCATTCCTATTAAATATAGAATTACGACTTTGAAACCATCGCCATTCGCCATTAGCGTGTCGCATTCGATATTCATGTTCTACGACTTCCCCATCTGCAACCGAGTCAAATTGCCCAAATACAGCAGGGAGTTGTGCGAGATCGTCAGGGTGCATGATTTGAGTTAAGAATTCTTTTCCCAAAGCTTGAATTGATTGGGGAGTATATCCTAATAGGTTTGTGACTTTCTTATTCAAATACACATTTCGCCGTTCTACTAAATCGTAAACATACAAAATTCCCGGTGTTGTTTCTGCAATGCGTTCGATGAGTTTTTGGCTTTCCCGTAAGCGTTCTTCACTCCGGCGTAGCTCGGCACTTAACTGTGCTTTTTTAATTGCCGAGTAGAGTGTTGAGCGTAAACGTTCCCCAGTAGTTTCTCCTTTAACCAAATAGTCGTGAACACCACTTTTCATAGCTTGGACAGCAATGTCTTCGCTACCATAGCCTGTGAGCATGACTACAGCAGGCATATTTTCCTGAGCTATTTTTTGTAGTTCTACTAAAAATTCCAAACCATCTGAATCTGGCAATAGAAAATCTAATAAAATGCCGTCAGGTAGAGACGTTTGACATAACGCTAATGCGTCTTCCCCTAATTCTTGTTCTATAATTTCATAGTTATACTCTCGCTCTTGCTGAAGATAACGACGATAAACCTGACGGTCTTCAGGAGAATCATCAATGATTAAAATCGTTAGCGGTTGTGCCATGACTATTTGCTAACAGTATCAGGAAGAATAACAATATCTAGCCAGTAAATTAAAAAGCTGTGAATTGTTGTTACTAATCGATTTATATCGATTGGTTTAAGAATATAACTAGCAACACAGTATTGATAACATATTTCAATATCCTGAGGATTAGAAGAAGTTGTGAATACGACTATAGGAATAGATCTGAGGTTTTGGTCTTGTTTAATTTGGGCTATAATTTCCCGCCCATCAGTACCAGGTAAATTTAAATCCAGCAAAATAATTGATGGGCGTGGAGCAGTTTGAGCATCTTGATAAGTTCCATAATGGTATAGAAAATCTAGAGCTTCATCTCCATCAACACAACGGAAAACAGGATTTAATACTGCTTCTTTTTGAATAAATCGACATAAGGCTTCAAAGTCTTCATCGCTATCTTCAATTACTAGTAAAGGTTGGGTAATGTTGCCAATCATGGAGTAAGGGTGTAATATCAATTCAAAATTCCAAATAAAGCTTTTTTCCTGCTTTCGGCTTCCTCTTAATATTCTGCTCCTTTTAATGTGAAATAGAAAATGCTACCTTCACCATAGGCTGAATCCAACCAAATTTGACCACCATGTCGTTCGACAATTTTTTTGGCAATGGTGAGTCCTGCGCCTGTACCCCCACCGTATTTGCTGGGGCCGTGTAGTCGTTTGAAAATCCGAAAAATTGATTCAAAATGCTTTTCTCGAATACCGATACCGTTATCTTGAATGTAGAATGTGATTTGTTTAGTGGGATGATCTAGATAGCCAATTTCAATCCATTTGTTGGGTTTATCGTTATATTTAATCGCATTAGTAATGAGGTTACTAAAAACTTCGCCTAACTGGACGCGATCGCAATATACTGTTGGCAGTGGTCTGGGAATGCGGATTTCTACCCCTGATTCTTCAATCCGAATACTTAACATATCTAAAACCCGATGTAATACATCATTGAGATTAGTCGCTTGCATGGAAATATCCGCTCTTCCCAACCGAGAGAAATGCAATAGTGAATCAATTAAATCCTCCATGCGTTGAGTCAAACGAATCAGGGTAATTAACTTTTCCTTGCCTTCAGCATTGAGAATTTCGCCATAGTCCTCCATTAAAAAGTTAGAGTAATTGTGAATTCCCCGCAAGGGTTCTTTCAAATCGTGCGATGCAATATAAGCAAAAGCATCTAATTCTTTATTACTGCGCTCTAGTTCTATATTTAATTGAGCTAATTCATCGGCTTTTTGCAGCACTACACCAATAATCGCACTTCTTAACTCTAGAGCAGCGTTGATTTCATAAGATTTCCACGGTAGAGACTTCAGTAGCACTGTCTCTTTCCACAATTCAAAAGATTTTCGGGGTGACAAGCGCACACTTCCGTTAGTTGTTACTTCTACGGGCTTATGAGGATTACCTCCCCAATTTACGGTCTGTACTACCTCTGGACGAAACCACAAAATATAGTTTTTCTGACTTTTAGAAATAGAAAGTACTATCAACCCACTAGCCACATCGCGCAGTTTTTCTGCTTCTGGATAAACTGTCGCTAGAGAATTAGTATAAAAAATTTCTTCATGCAAATTTTGATTTAACCATTCTATTAACTTGTCAATATCTGGGTGATTGGGTATATTGCCGACAGTAGAATATTGACCATGAATACAGACAACAGCCCCCGTGGCATTGACTAAATGAAGTAGATTCGGCTCATACTGAACTAACGCGTCAGTAAAATTATTTTCTGCCGACATATATTCTACTAACTTGCTATGCACAGACTTAACTTTAATTTTGGATTCTGTGTCTTCACTATCTTCTTTCGCGCTCATTTCTACAGAAGTCATTTGCCCTAAAAATTCGCAAGCACTCCGAATTTCATAGGGAATATATTTCGGTGACTGATGATGACAAGCAATTAATCCCCACAGTTTTTGATTTTTGATCAGAGATATGGACATAGAAGCAGTAACGCCCATATTCTGCATATATTCAATATGCAGAGGTGAGACGCTTCGCAATATTGATTTACTCAAATCTAAAGGCTGACTATTAATAGGATTATTTGTAGGAATAATTGTTACTGGTTGATAATGAGAATTCGGTATAATTCTCAAACAATTGTCAGTGTAGAGCTTTCTAGCTTGTTGAGGAATATCAGAAGCCGGGTAGCATAAACCTAAATATGATGTGAGATATTCAGGTTTTTCTTCGGCGATCACTGTACCATTCCAATTTTCATCGAAGCGATAGATCATCACTCTATCGAAACCAGTAATTTTCTTGACTTCTTTTGCTAAAATTTGACTGATTTCAGAGATATTAGTTGCTGCTTGTAATCGAAGTATTGCTAATTTTACTAAATGGTAAAATCTAAAAAAAGCATGATTTTTGTCTGATGGACTTGGTTCTAGTTCTAAGATGATAATTTTATGAGAACGATAAATAATGCCATCAAAATCTATAGTTTTATCATTGACTGTAATGCTAATTTCTATAGGGTTAGCAATATGCAACTCATTACTAGCTAAACAATCTTGGAGTAAAGTGATTTGTTCTGTGTCTAATACAGTATCTAAATTTTGATTAATTAATCTTTCTGGGTGTATACCTAAAAAAGTAAATGTATTATTACTAACTTGTAAAATAGTTAATTCTGCTGGGTGCAAAGCTAACAGAACGCCGTGGGGCTGAATAGAGCTAGGAATATGGATTGGTTCTTTGTCACAGTTACTCAGGTCAACCTGAAATGCCATAGTAGTATCGTCAGTGTTCACTTTTTATCCCTGATGATGTTGACTAGATATCAGACTGACTCTAATATACTTTTTATTTAGTTGACGGATGATTTTGAGAGAAGAATATTAGCATACTTTGATGGAGAAGCACTGTATAAAAACTAGTAAATATATGATTAATTTTATTCGTACTTATTAGCAATAGTTAATCGCATAAATAGATTTAAATACACCGTATTTGCAAGTAAATCTCTGTTTATGACAAATTAGACAAAATTTAATTTTTGTGAAATGGTGAACAGTCATCTCTCTACTTCCCCTACACCCCTGCTCCCTTGTCTCTCATAAAACACAATAGCGATCGCGCCCCTGTTGTTTGGCATTGTACAATGCTCTATCGGCTAAAGCGACGAGTGTATCCGGGTTGATGTCATTCGCAGGGATGAGAGTAGTAATACCCAAACTCAGTGTGACGATATCTCTAATATCAGACTGTGCATGGGGAATGGCTTGCGCGTGAATTGCTTGTTGAATACTTTGTGCGACCTTGATTGCTTGTGCTGAGTCAATATTGGGGAGGAGTACCGAAAATTCTTCTCCGCCGTAACGTGCCACCAGACTAGCAGGATAATCAACTATCTGCTGTACTGTTTGCGCGACCCTGATTAGACAATCGTCGCCGACAAGATGAACATAGTAATCGTTATAGAATTTAAATTTATCAACATCAAATAGAATCAGTGATAGGGGTTGTTGTTCTTGTGCAAGGCGTTTCCATTCTTCTTGCAATCTTCTATCCAAGCAGCGACGGTTAGCCACCTGAGTCAAACCGTCGAGATTTGCTAGTTGTTCTAATTTCTGATTAGCATCTTGCAGAGCTAGTTCAATTTGTTTACGTCCAGTGATATCGCGGATGGTAACAGCAAAACCATCACCTAACTTAACTGCAACAAAATGATGCCACAAAGAATTGCCAAATGGATAGTAAAAATCCCGTTTTAAAGGTTTCCCAGTTTCGACGATATTCACGAACTCATGAAAGAGTTGTGGATCTAAATTAGCTAAAAATCTTTTGAGTAGTAATTTACCCATCATATCTTCACGGTTACTGTTGAAAGCTTTGGCAATGATAGGGTTGACCACTAAGCAAGCAAAATCATCGATCTCCCCAGTTATAGGGTTGCGGACAGCTTGCATAGCAGCAATACCGTCTAGTGAACTATTCAAAATGCTGGCAAGCATCGCCCTAGACTGATACAGTATCTCTTCTGTTTCTCTGCGCCTAATATTTTCTCGTTCTAGAAGCCGTTGCTGGCGTTGAATAGTTAGCTGATTTTCAATGCGTGCGACAACTTCCCCCATTTGAAAGGGTTTGGTGATGTAGTCTGTCCCCCCTAGCTCAAAGGCGGTGACTTTATCGAAAACATCATCTAAAGCACTAATAAAAATCACAGGAATGGTACGTAGTAGCTCATCCGCCTTGAGAATTCTACAGACTTGATAACCATCTATTTCTGGCATCTTGATATCTAAAAGGATGATATCTGGCCGCTTCACCTTGACTGTTTTCAGTGCCATTCTTCCGGTCGTGACACTGCGGACAGTGTAGCCAAGATTGAGCAGAGAATGGCTTAATAACTGTAAATTTTCAGGAACATCGTCTACTAGCAGAATATTACCCTTATTTTCTGACTCAGAATCAAAATTCATTGCTGATGAGAGGTTCGGCTAAATCAACCAACTCCTCAAATTTAAATTGCCGAGTCAGTTTTGTCAGTGTTTCTCGCAAATGAATTTCAGCTTCAGGAATTTCCCCTACCAGTTTGATGACGAGTTTGGTATTAGCCTCAAGCGCAGCTGCATATAAATGAGCAATCTATGCTAGAGAAATACAGGTGATGTTTGGCAATATCAAGATATTCTGTTGTTTTTTCCACCGACTTACTCGTATCTTCCTCCTAAATCAAAGCTAATTTTTTCCGATTCATATGCTGGTGGTTCGACATGAATTAAAATCCTCACTGGACTAAAGCGTGCTTCCAGTTGACGTTCTACTTGTTCTGTAATGCGATGAGCAGTTTCCACATCAGGCGCATCTACGATGAGGTGCATTTCAATGAAGACTTGACGGCCTAAAATACCGCGCGAAGCAATATCATGACAGTTAATCACTCCAGGAACAGCAGTGGCAATACCGTGGATTGCTTCTGGCGCGATCGCTATTTGATCTACTAACCAAGGTAAATTTTCTTTTAAAACTGACCAACCACTCCAAAAAACCAGCAACGCCACCGGGAAAGCCAAAGCTACATCCAGCCATTGATAACCCAGCCATACCCCAATCAAACCACCGATCACGGAGATTGTGACCCAAACATCACTCATGGTATGAGTAGCATCAGCAATTAAAATTTGGCTACCAACTCGCTTACCCACACTGCGCTCATAAAACGCCACAAAGATATTCACACCTAAGACAATTAGCAGTATCCACAACTCAGGCGGAGATATTCTCACTGGTTCACCACCCTTAATAATACGTTCAATTGCGCCTTGGAGAATTTCAAAACAAGCAATTCCTAGAAAGGCGGCGATTCCTAAAGCACCCACAGCTTCAAATTTTTGGTGTCCATAGGGATGCTCGCGATCGGGATAGGGAGAAGAAAATTTACTAGCAACTAATCCTAAAACGTTGTTTGCACTATCTGTCACACTATGCAAAGCATCAGCCAATAAACTCAGAGAACCTGTCAAATATCCCACAAATGCCTTTAATCCCATCACAAATAAATTCAGCACTAGGGTAATGATTAAAACCTTTCTGACCTCAGCCCTGTTATCGTAAGTCATAGATATTTTTTACATGAAGTTCTATGACTTATCAGTGTACTGCTAATGTCATTCTTTTAATATCTACAAATTGTATTAAAGTCTTACGCAGCAAGGATTATATCTATCTTTAATTGATGATTTTTAACTATATTTATTGAGATTAATTGTAATTAAAACAAGCTATAAATTAGATTATTATTGAATAATACTCTGTAGGTAAAAGCATATCTTTAGCATTAAGACATCTCGCTATGAGAGATATGATTGCGGTGTAGTTCAAACTACTGCTAGTAGTAAAGCGTAGTTGCCAGAATTATCTGGCACTACTATCTAAATCACATTGGTATTTGGCTATACTTTGCCGGTGAACGCTCTTTCAGCCGGGCCTGTCATGTAAACCCGTTGGTCTAGTTCTGACCATTCAATATGCAGTAAACCACCAGGTAATTCTACCGTAGCGGCGCGATCGCACTTTCCGGTCAACACCCCAGCCACCAAGGAAGCACAAGCCCCAGTTCCACAAGCCAGCGTAATACCTGCGCCTCTTTCCCAGACACGCATTTTCAGGTAATCACGACTAACCACTTCGATAAATTCGGTGTTGGTGCGTTGGGGGAAAGCTGGGTGGTGTTCAAATTTTGGGCCGATAGCTTCTAAAGGAATCGCTGCCACATCGGGGACAAATGTAATACAGTGAGGATTGCCCATGCTGACACAGGTGACATCCCATGTTTGCCCTGCTACTTCTAGAGATTGGTTAATCACTTTCCCATCGGTAGCACCCAAGCTAGTAGGTATTTCACTAGCTAGTAATCGAGGTACACCCATATCTACCCTAATTTGACCATCAGGCATCAGCTGGGGTGTAATTACGCCAGCTAAAGTGTGAATGCGGTAAGTATCTTGATTGCGAGATATTCCTTCTAAGTCTGCGAGAAAGCCTGCTAAACAGCGAATCCCGTTACCACACATTTCTGGTTCTGAGCCATCGGAATTAAAAATTCGCATGGTGTAATCAGTGCCGTTTTCCCCAGGTAAGGCAAAAATCACACCATCAGCACCGATACCGAAATGGCGATCGCATAATTTAACAGCTTGCTCAGGAGTCAATACAGGCGAGCTTGAGGCACGATTATCAATCAAAATAAAGTCATTGCCTAAACCGTGATACTTAGTAAATTCGATTGCCATTTTTCCAATGATGAATTATCAATGATTAGGTATTAGGGATTGGGTACTGGGGATTGGGATAACTCTTTCCCAGTCCCCACTCCCCAGTCCCCAGTCCCTCAATTATTCCATCATTATCAAAAATGACTATCACTGATTTTGACACTTCACTGCCTAGCATTCGCCAAGTCCAAACCCTGATTAAAAATACAGGAACAGTAGAATTCAAGCTAGTTACTGGTGACTTGCTAAAAGGCAGAATTTTATGGCAAGACCCTAGCTGTGTTTGTATTATGGATGAAAATAGTCAGCAAATTACTATTTGGAAATCAGCGATCGCCTACTTGAAAACAGGGGACAGATGATAGGGAACAAGGAACAGGAAATAGGTCTTCAAAACCCCTACACCCCTACACCCTCACACCCCTATACCCTTATACCCCGCCTAAACCTCCTTAACTACTTGTGTATCTCTAGCTTTTACCATTGGAATAGATAAGGGTAATTGATTAATAAATAGCGGTTGGAGTTGATTTAAACCATTCAAGCTACCGCAGAGTAGGACTTGATCATTAGCGCGCAAATCCATACTGCTATCAGGACAACGGATAAATTTGCCATCCCGTCGCATGGATTGGATTTGCACCCCGGATTCTAGATGTTGAGTTAATTCGGCTATGGTTTTACCCAAAATTGGGGTATGAGCATCGACAGTAATCCACTGACAGGCACTATTTTCTCCCGGAATAGCCACCTTCCCTTGGGCTAATTCTGCCAAAGCTGCTAGTTCTTCGGATGCACCCACAACCAAAAGGCGATCGCCTGCTTCTAATTTGGTTTCTTGATTGGGATAGTCAATTTCTTCGCCGTTAGCACGGCGAATCGCCATCAAGCTCACGCCTGTGAGGTAGCGCACATCCGCTTCCTCTAAACTCATACCAATTAGGGGTGAGTCTGCTGGGAGGGGGTACCAACGGCGATTGAGGTCGCGGGTAACTTGGTCTAAGTGGCGGGACACTTCGGAAGCAGTACGCTCTGGACGCAGATCTAAGTAATGATCATTACGGATTTGCTGCATTTCCCGTTGCACTACAGAGGGTGAGAAGTTGAAGCCAGTTAGTAAATAAGTAGCCATTTCTAAACTCGCCTCAAATTCTGGCTGAACTACTTCCCTTGCGCCTAGTTGATACAAAACCTCAATATTTTTATCTTGAGTAGCCCGGACAACTAAGTTTAATTCGGGATGTAATTCTAAAGCGCGTTTCAGACACAGACGGATACTCATGGGGTCAGGAAGTGCGATCGCCATCCCTTTAGCATGATTTACCCCGGCAGTTTCTAAAACGTGTAAACTCACGCAATTACCGTAGACGTAAGGGACTCCCGCCTCCCGTAACTGCTGAATTCTGCTTTCTGATTGGTCAATTACTACTACAGGTAAATTATGCTGTTGTAACAGCTTGACCAAATTCCTACCCACTCGCCCATAACCACAAACTACTACATGATCTTGAAAAGGTAGTTCTTCAGAAACATCTTTGGCTTGACTTTCATCTAAATAGGGTTGCAGCCAAGGCATTGATTCCATCAAGTTAAATAAAAATGGCACTAACCGCAGTAAAAAGGGAGTCAGCATGAGTGTGACGGCGGTAGTTCCCAAAATTAGTAAATATATCCGCCGCGACACCAACCCCAAAGCCTGTCCTTCACTGGCTAATACAAAGGAAAATTCCCCAATTTGCGCCAGTCCCAACCCCGCAATTAAAGCTGTTTTTAACGGGTAGCGGAACAGTTTGACTAAGGGTGTGATAATTAAAAACTTGCCGACGAATACTAAAGCGACTAACCCTAAAATTAATTCCAGGTTGTTCCACAAAAATACGGGATCGATTAACATCCCAATGGCAGCGAAGAATAAACTCGCAAAAATATCTCGCAGTGGTTCGACATAAGTGAGAGTTTGGTCAGCGTACTCTACCTCAGAAATCATTAACCCAGCGACAAACGCTCCCATTTCAATGGAGAGTCCCAGATATTCTGTCAACAGGGCTATACCCAAGCACAACGCCACTACCCCTAACAAGAATAGTTCCCGGCTTTCGGTACGGGCTAATAGTCGCAACAACGGCGGAATCAGCCAAATTCCCGCCACCACAGCCCCCGCCGCAAATAAACCAATCCGCACCAAGGCTGTCAAAAGGGCAATCCCAATCGCTTCCCCTGGGGCGTGGAGTGCAGGTAACACCGCCAGCATTAATCCCAGGGCTAAGTCTTGGACGACCAAAATCCCCAACATCACCTGACCGTGGGGAGTTTCGGTTTCGTTGCGCTCCATCAAGCACTTAAGCACAACTGCTGTAGAAGATAGGGAGAGAATACAACCTAAGAACACACCCTTGGCGGGTAAAGTTCCCCATGCTCCCGTCACTCCACACACCACCACCGTCACCAGAATGGTCAAGGCGATTTGTAGCCCACCACCGCCGAGGGCGATCGCTTTCACTTTTTTCAGTTCAGCAAAGGAAAACTCCACACCCAAGGCGAACAATAGGAAGGCAACCCCAAATTGCGCCAGTGTTTCCACTTGCACAACTTCTTTAATCAGCCCCAACCCAGCCGGCCCCACAACCATCCCACCGATGAGATATCCCAACAGTACGGGTTGTCTTAGCATAGCTGCTAATAAACCGCCACAGGCAGCAACGCCTAAAACAGCGACTAAATCGACAATTAATCTAAAATCTTCTTGCACCAGTTTTTCTAAGAACTATTAAGACCCATTAACTTTAGAATACAAATTTTTATCTATCTGAGGGGAGGGTAACAGCAATTCAAAATTCAAAATTTAAAATACCCTAAGAGGTTGTTTGAAAAGTCTAATTTATTACTTACCTTAGCGACTGGAAGTCGCGGCTATACAGACCAAACCCACCTGCGTTGGTTCAAAACCTTTGATTTTTCATTAGTCCGTGCAGGCGGTGAGACCAGTCCTGTAGGCGGGTCTCCCGCCTTAGGGAACTGGCGAACCCGAAGGGACTTTGTTTGTGTAGTAGCGAATTATATTCGCCCTGTACTACAAAATTTACATCTCAAATTGTGTTTGTAATAAAAATTGCCATAATCAAGCCAGTAAATTTGGGAATTAGGGCAAAAGTTTGCACCACCAATCAATGTATTTATTTATACTAAACCCATTAAATTATTTCTATAAGCTTGTAAAGATTGAATAAAGTTTGGTTAAATTATAGCTTTAATTAAGATTTGTAACTCCATTTTGGGAAGACTAAATATGGCAATCATGTTGGTTCTAGTTATTGGTGCTGGAACTGGAGAAGGATTTTTTCGCTGCGAACACAAGCCATACCACATTAAGGGAAAAGGATGGAGATTATGCTTGCTATCCATAGCATGACCAATGCTAATGAAATCAGCCTGCAATTAGATTCGACCTTAAGAGACTTACCAATGTGGGAAGTGCAATTTGAGCTACATCTCCCAGGAAATACATTAATTAGAAGTTTTGAAGAAGAGCCATTATTGCCAGGAATTATTTTGACAAAAAATCAATATTTCGTCGGGATGATTTCACGACAAAGATTTTTTGAGCATATGAGTCGCCCCTATAGTTTTGGGCTGTTTTCCATGCGTCCTATCGAAGCCCTTTATAATTTCTTGCAGCCTGAGATGTGCATATTTGATCAGGATATGACGATTGTAGAAGCGAATCAAATGGCATTGCAGCGATCGCCTCAACTTGTCTATGAACCAATTATTGTTAAAACTCAATCGGATCAATATAGCATCGTTGATTTTCACCAGCTACTGCTAGCAAATTCTCAAATTCACGCCCTAACGTTGAATCAACTACAGCGTGTAGAGGAACAATCACAATTAGCCAAAGCTGGGTTTCGTGATTTAAAGAAAAACTATAGCAGACTTTTACAAAATGAAAAAATGGCCGCTTTAGGTCAGTTAGTGGCTGGTATCGCCCATGAAGTCAATAATCCCGTCAATTTCATCACAGGCAACCTGATTCACGCTACTCAATATATTGATGATTTATTTGAACTGATTAACTTATATCGCCAACACTACCCCAAGCCAGTCGCAGAAATTCAAACTGCGATCGCTCAAAGTGAATTTGAGTTTATCATTAATGACCTTCCTCACCTTCTAAATTCTATGAGTACTGGTTGCGAACGCATCAGTCAGATTGTTCGCTCCTTGAGAAATTTCTCGCGTTTAGATGAATCTGACAGAAAAATAGCCAATATTCATGAAGGTATTGATAGTACACTATTAATCTTACAAAGTCGCCTCAAACCTCACAATAAGCATCCAAGTATCAGCATTATTAAAGAATATGGCAATCTCCCATTAGTAGATTGTTATCCAGGATTACTCAATCAAGTATTTATGAATCTAATTGCCAATGCTATCGACGCTTTAGAAGAATCTATGAGCAACAGTCCAGAACTATTGACTAAACCACAAATTCAAATTCGCACTGAAAATACTAATAATCAGCAAGTCATGATTCGCATAGCTGATAATGGGCCAGGGATTCCCGAAGATGTGAAAAAAAGATTATTTGACCCATTTTTTACCACCAAACCTGTAGGCAAAGGTACAGGTTTGGGATTATCGATATGTCATCAAATTATTGTAGAGAAACATGGGGGGCAAATGTATTGTGTATCAACTGTAGGAAAAGGCGCGGAATTTATCATTCATCTTCCAGTCAATAGTCAACAGTCATTAGTTTCCTAGTCCTCAGCATTCTTTCAATGTGAATTTTAAATTTGTGAATTTAAAAATTTGCATGGATTTGTCCCCAACTACCATTTTCCTTGCATAGATATACAGATCCGTGTCAGGATGAATCTGCACTAGCCGATAGTATTTGTTTTAACCAACAATTTTATGCTGAAAAAAATGACAGTTAGCGTGATGCTGCTTGCAGTGCTAGGAAACTTAGCATGGTCATCAAATGCTAAAGCTAACTTTAACGGCAAACTCACTGTAGAAATTGATGGTTTGAAAAACCAAAACGGTCAAATCTGCGTCAGTATCTTTGCTAGCAGTCAAGGATTTCCTAGCGATCGCAAACGTGTTTTAAAAAGTCAGTGTAGTCCAATTGGCGAAACTCCCTTAAAAGTTAGCTTTGACAGCCTAAAAGCGGGTAGTTATGCTGTTGCTGTAGTTCATGATCAAAATAGCGATCGCACCCTCAACCGAAATAATCTAGGTATACCCATTGAAGGCTTCGGCTTTTCCAGAAACCCCGAAGTTCGCACTAAAGCACCCAATTTTAGTGAAGCCGCTTTTGTATTAGCCGGCCCCGATACTAGTATTCAAATCCAGTTGAAGTATTTGTAGAGCATGGGTATGGGAGACAGGGTAGCTAAATAAATGTTGACTAATGACTATTGACTCTCGACTCATTAAAATGGTCAGCATATTTTGCTTCTCATGCTGCTCATGACCATTACTAAAAAACGTCATCTGCCAAAGTTGATTAGTTTTGCGAAAAATCCCAGTCTTTCCCAAAAATTAATGTTAATTGGGTTAGCCATGACTTTGTTCTTCATTTTCTTGGCTTTCTTTGCACCTGTATTGCAATCTTGGGGATGGCTACAAAATCCGAAAGAGTTTCTCTCAAACCCGATACAAGAACCACCATCGGCTAAATATTGGTTTGGGACTAGTCGTTTAGGACATGATGTCTTCTCTCGAACAATATTTGGCGCGCAAGCAGCTTTGCAAGTGGTAATTCTAGCTACTGCGCTAAGTATGGTGGTTGGCGTACCTCTGGGAATGTTGAGTGGATACCTCGGTGGTAAGCTAGATAAAGTATTGCTGTTCCTTATGGATAGCATCTACACCTTACCAGGGCTACTACTTTCAGTAACACTGGCGTTTGTGGTGGGGCGAGGCATATTCAACGCAGCGATCGCCATTAGTATTGCATACATCCCTCAATATTATCGAGTTGTACGTAATCATACGGTGAGTGTCAAGACGGAAGTATTCATTGAAGCGGCTCAAGCAATGGGTGCTTCTACTTGGATTGTATTGTCCCGCTATCTGTTTTTGAATGTCATTCAAAGCGTACCTGTACTTTTCACTCTCAACGCTGCTGATGCGATTCTGGTACTAGGTGGTTTGGGCTTTTTGGGGCTAGGCTTACCGGAAGAAGTGCCAGAATGGGGACATGATTTAAAACAAGCCCTGGAAGCCTTACCCACTGGTGTTTGGTGGACTACCTTGTTTCCTGGTTTGGCGATGACTTTGATGGTGGTAGGGTTATCACTACTCGGTGAGGGGTTAAATGAATTTGTCAATCCCCGTTTACGGGGAGAAAATGGAAACCGAAAATAGTCAACATCTTACAGGGGAATTCAAAATTCAAATGCCTGTTTTTGACTTTTGGCGTTTTGAAGTTTCTAAATATTGCGTTAATTAAGTACTGAGAGATTAGAGTGAAAGATAACATTTCTTTAATTGCGGCTGCGGCGGGTGGATTTATGCTTTCTGTGGCTTTGGCTGGGATTTTACATGGTGCGCCTGTGACTGCTTGGCGAGAACAATCAAGTTTTAGTCCTACTATTGCTACTAATTTCAGTGTCGCTCCCAAACAGACTAATAACTTAAAATTTTTAGGTGAAGAAGCACACAAAAGCTAATATGCTTGTGTAAATTATTTCAAAACAGGCAATTTTTGATCAGCTGAGTCACAACTAGCTGATTATTTGTGGTGTGAGGATTTGAAAGTGGGGAATTCTCAAGTAATTGGGATTGATTTAGGGGGAACGGCGATTAAATTAGGGCGATTCAGTCAAGATGGTAGTTGTTTGCAATCTTTGACTGTCGCCACTCCGCAACCTGCGACACCAGAAGCGGTGTTGGCTGTCATAGTAGATGCGATCGCGCAAATTGACCCGGATAATCAAACTATGGCTATTGGTGTGGGTACTCCTGGCCCGGCTGATGCGACAGGACGCATTGCTCAAATTGCGATTAATTTACCAGGATGGCAGAATATACCGCTAGCTGATTGGTTAGAAACTAAAACCAACAAGCCGACGATTATCGAGAATGATGCTAATTGTGCGGGTGTAGCTGAGGCTTGGTTAGGTGCGGGTCGTCAATTTCGCAATTTTATGATGCTAACCTTGGGAACTGGTGTTGGGGGTGCAATTATTCTCAATGGTAAATTGTTTGTCGGACATCAAGGTGCAGCCGGAGAATTGGGTTTAATTACACTCCAGTCTGATGGGCCAATGTGTAAGAGTGGTAATCAAGGTTCTTTAGAGCAATACACATCGATCAAAGCCATTCGTCGTCTCACTGGCAAAGAACCTGTAGAATTAGGAATGCTGGCGCAAGCCGGAGATGTCAACGCCTTAAAATTTTGGCAAGAATACGGCAGATATTTAGGTATTGGTTTAACTAGTTTAATTTATGTTTTAACACCAGAAGCGATCGTTATTGGTGGTGGTGTAAGTGCCAGTTTTGAGTTTTTCGTCCCATCTATCAAGGCAGAAATTGAACACCGAGTGATGCCAACATCTCGTGCAGGTTTACAAATCCTGCCGGCACAATTGGGTAACGCAGCCGGTATGGTAGGTGCAGCTAAACTGGCATGGCAGAGGACAGGGATAAATGCTCAATAATGTGAATAATGGCTAGGAAAAAGAATACCCTGTAGTCTTCTGCACGAATTGTAATACTTTGTTGTAAGACTCTGGATTACTTACAGGGTTAATCACAATTGGTATAGTCCCATCAGGCAACCAAAAAGTTATCCTGCCATTTTGTTCTTGACAAAAGGAACTAATACAGTTGAGGTTAATTACATATTCATTTCTTTCATAAAGAATTTTGACCCAATAGGCATTTTCTACTTCCAACCCCGTAACTTTATCTATATAGTCTAGAATCTTTTGATAATCCTCTAGATTATTGTGTGGATTAATGACGATGGGAATAGCACTATCAGGCAACCAAAAGGTAACTCTGCCGTTTTTTTCATAACAAAAAGCATTAACACGGTCAAAATTAATCACATATTCTTTCCTCTCATAAATAATTTTTACCCAGTATGCCACAACATCTCCTCAAGTCCCAAGTTCATGATTGATGTTTACCCTGTCTACTAAGAAATCTAGTGATTTCATAAGTTTAGTGTTGTTGTTTGTGCATGGAAAATTCAAAAAATAAATTTTGAATTTGGTAGATGCTTTTGCCTTGGACGAATGTAAGTATTGCGAATTGGTTAAGATACCTCTACTGGTGTTTGAATGCTAGCAGTGGGATGATTGCGAGCGATCGCAGTCTGCATAAAGCCTTTAAATAAAGGATGGGGGTTGCTAGGACGAGACTGAAATTCTGGATGGAATTGACACGCGATAAAAAATGGGTGTTGCGGTAATTCTACAATCTCTACCAAGCGTCCGTCAGGGGAAGTTCCACTGATTACATAGCCAGAATCTAATAACAACTGCCGATATGCGTTATTAAACTCATAGCGATGGCGATGGCGTTCATCAACGATTTCTGCTTGATACAGCTTAGATGCCAAACTATTAGGGATAATATGACAAGGGTAGACTCCCAAGCGCATCGTTCCGCCTAAATCTACAACATCTTGCTGATCTGGTAGCAGGTTAATCACTGGATAATTGGTGCAGGGATCAAATTCTGCACTGTTAGCACCTGCTAACCCACCGACATTTCTTGCCCATTCGATGACAGCACATTGCATCCCCAAGCATAAACCGAGGAAAGGAATTTGGCGATCGCGAGCATATTTAATGGCGGCGATTTTGCCATCTACCCCACGAGTACCGAAACCTCCAGGGACAAGTACACCATCTACACCCGCCAGATATTTTTCGGCTGGTTGGTTTTCTAAATCTTCGGAGTTTACCCAGCGTAACCGTAAATCACCGTGGGTGGCAAATGCCGCATGACGCAGTGCTTCTACTACGGATAAATACGCATCACTTAATCTGACGTATTTACCGACAATGGCGATTTCTACGGGATGTTTAGGACTATATAACCGTTCTACCATCGTTTGCCACTGTTCTAGATTTGGCTGGCGTTGTTCCATTTGCAACAAATCTAGGGCTTGTTGTGCTAGTCCTTCCCGTTCTAGAGTGAGTGGTACTTCATAAATACTGCTGGCATCTTGGGAAGTGATCACGCACCCCACAGGAACATCACAGAATTCTGACATTTTCTGTTTTAATCCCATTGGGATGGGGCGATCGCTCCGACAGACTAAAATATCTGGTTGAATGCCAATAGATCTGAGTTCCTTAACTGAGTGCTGTGTCGGCTTGGTTTTCATTTCCCCTGCCGAAGCAATGTAAGGTACTAAGGTAACGTGCATATACAGCACATTTTGCCGTCCTACCTCTTTGCGTAATTGACGTATAGCTTCCAAAAATGGCAGAGATTCAATATCACCGACAGTACCGCCAATTTCTGTAATCAATACGGAGGGATTTTTTTCTTTCGCCACTAATAAAATTCGTTCTTTGATTTCATTAGTAATGTGAGGAATTACCTGTACTGTGCCACCATTGTAGTCACCACGGCGTTCTCTGGTAATCACTGCTTGATAAATTGATCCGGTGGTAACGCTGTTCAGCCGTGACATCAAAGTATCGGTAAAGCGTTCGTAATGTCCCAAGTCTAAATCGGTTTCTGCGCCATCTTGGGTAACAAACACTTCTCCATGTTGGAAAGGACTCATTGTTCCCGGATCAACATTAATATAAGGGTCGAGTTTCAAAATCGACACCGAATAATCTCGTGATTTGAGTAAACGGCCTAGACTTGCTGCTACAATGCCTTTGCCAATACTGGAAACTACCCCTCCAGTTACAAAGATAAACTTAGTCATAGTAGTTTGAATTGCCATCGACTGCTAAAAATAACTTCCAAAAAAACATCCCGTCATTGTGCCACAGTCACTACTTCAAAATTCAAAATTCGTTTTAGAAAATTCTGTTCGGAGGAAACCTCCACTCAGACTTTCCACAAAATTCAAAATTAAGAAATCCTTGTTTTACAAGGGTTTCTGAACTGGAATTCTGTTGCCGAATTTTTGTGAATTGGTGTGACATCGTGAATTCTTCTGTGATCCTGCTGTGAAAAAACTCTTCGTCTCAGTAATCTTAAGCTGCTTCCTCACCTCCTCTGTAGCATTGGCCGAACCAACACCATCGCTAAAAGTTGTGTATCCTCCCACAAATCACCAGACTAGTGCGGAAAAAATCTTCTTTATTGGCACAGCACCACCTAATGGACAAGTTCTCATTAATGGTAAGCCAATTAACCGCAGTCGATCTGGTAATTTTGCACCCAGCTTTCCCTTAAAGTTGGGAGAGAATATTTTTACCATCCGTCACCAAAATCAAGTGCTGGAGATGAAAGTGAACAGGATTAGCAATCAGCCGGAAATTCCACAGGGGTTAGCTTTTGCTCAAGGTTCTCTGACTCCAGCCTTCGACATCGCCAGACTACCGGGAGAACTAATTTGTTTTAGCGCAGTTGCACCGCCTAACGCCAGTGTCTCTGTGAAATTGGCGGATCAGACTGTGGCACTTTTGCCTCAACCGCAACAAGCACAACTACCAAGTAATTTGGCAGCCTTGACGGGACAAAATCAACCTACTACCCAGTCTAACGCCGGAAAGTACGAGGGTTGCACCGCAGTCCAACCTCTTAATTCTTACACCCTTCTTGTCGGGAATAACATCATCTCTGGTGCTGTTATTCCTGATTCAAGCCAAAGTAGTGTTGATCTGGGTAAACCGGAATTTCAGCTAACTTTAAATGGTAAGACGATCGCTCAACCAGGAAATGGTAAAGTGACAATCCTCTCACCGACGCAGTTGCCAGTCGTAGAGGTGACACCAGAAGCTGGTGTGGCTCGAACTGGCCCCAGTACAGATTATTCTCGGCTAACTCCATTACCCCAGGGAACAAGGGGGACTGTTACAGGAATAGAGGGTGAATGGTTGCGTTTAGACTATGGTGGGTGGATTAATAGCAAAGAAACCCGGACTTTACCTGGAGCAATTCCGCCACGCTCAATCATTCGCAGTGTTGGATATCGGAGACTTCCCGGTACAACAGAGATGGTTTTCCCTCTACAAACTCCTGTCCCTATGAGTGTAGAGCAAGGTGAGCAAACTTTGAGCCTCACACTCTACAACACCACTGCCCAAACTGATATTATTCGTCTGGATGATGACCCCTTAATTTCTCGCCTAGATTGGCAGCAGGTAGCCCCAGGACAGGTAAAATACACCTTTAACCTCAAAAAACGTCAACAATGGGGATACAAGCTGAGATATAACGGTACAACCCTGGTATTGGCTTTGCGTCATGCGCCTGTTATCAAGCAGAGTAGGCAAAAGCCCCTATCTGGTATCAAGATTCTACTAGATCCTGGTCATGGTGGTAAAGAATCTGGTGCGGCTGGACCGACCGGATATTTAGAAAAAGATGTGAATTTGGCTGTGTCTAGGCTGTTGCGTGAGGAATTAGTCAAGCGGGGTGCAACGGTGGTGATGACAAGGGAAGATGATCGAGATGTGTCTTTACCAGAGCGTCAAGCAATTATCAATCGAGAATCACCTGCGATCGCACTTTCTATTCATTACAATTCTCTCCCAGATAATGGCGACGCGGAAAATACTCAGGGTGTGGGGATGTTTTGGTATCATCCCCAGGCAAATAATTTAGCGGTGTTCATGCACAACTATTTAGTGACAAAGCTAGGTAGACCTTCCTACGGCGTATTTTGGAATAACTTAGCACTCACACGCCCAGCCGAAGCACCGTCAATCTTATTAGAGTTGGGTTTTATGAGTAATCCCAATGAATTTGAGTGGGTGACAAATCCCCAAGAACAAAAAAAATTAGCCAAGGTTTTAGCAGATGGGATAACAGAATGGTTTAGGAACGTTAAATAGCATATTTGATCAACGTGGAACGTAAACAAAAGTGTTGACTGTTGAGTGTTAGCTGTCTGGAGTTGATCATGCTGAAAAATGCCAGAAAATATCCAATTGCTATGTTGACGACTCTAGCTTTTATTGGGACTGTAATCAGTACAAATACTCAAGCGATCGCTCAAACTTCATTAACTCAGCCTCAATGTACTGAGCTAAAAATTCAAGAGCATATCCAGAAATTAAATCAGGGCGATCCTGCTGATTTTAATACACTGGTAGCCTGTAAGTCTAAAGCCGTTCCATCTCTTATCAAAGGTCTAAATAGCTTAGATGAAAACCTCCGCATCACTATCATTGCTGCACTGGGGGAAATTGGTTTAGAAGCATCACCAGCAGTACCTTTGTTGAATAATTTATTAAATAACAAAAGCAAAGATGTACGGGTAATAGCTGCCCATGCGCTCAAAAAAATCGGTAAAGACCCTGTTCCCGCTTTAATTCGTGCTTTAGGAAATACATCTCCTACTATACGCGAAGAGGCTGCTGATGCTTTAGGAAGACTTGGTATAGAGGCAAAAGAAGCTGTTCCGACTCTGATTAATGCACTCCAAGATTCAGATAGTGGTGTTCGCGCTCATGCAGCCGATGCACTGGGAGAAATTGGCACACAAGCAAAAGACGTTATTCCGGCTTTGACTAATGCCCTGAAAGACCCAGATAATAATGTGCGCGTTTATGCGGCTTATGCTCTAGGAGAATTTGGTATGGAAGCAGAAGCAAAAGAAGCTGTTCCGGTGCTGACTAACGCACTCCAAGATCCAAATCGTAATTTTGTTGCTCATGTAGCCTATGCGTTGAGCAAAATTGAAGATCATGTTCTCTCTTTAATTCTGGCTCTACAAAATCCTGACCCTCAAGTACGCGCTCAAGCGGCTGATACTTTAGGGAAGCTTGGCCGTTATGCAGAAGATGCGTATCCGGATCTGTTTGAAGATGCTTATCTAGCTCTGAATAATGCGCGCAAAGATCCAGATAGTTACGTCCGCGATCGCGTAGCTTATGCGATTATTAGCCTTCAGGAGAGAGTAGCCACAAGTGTATTCTTAGTAAAAGAAGCAACATCTACTCATGTGAGCAACAACCTACCGATTATGTGTAAAATTCCAGTCATCAGGTCTGTACTGAGATGGAAATGCCCCTCAGTAGTACGGTTGAATAGTAATGGCAAATGAATTTACCAATGCTAATTTAAGGGGTAAAGACTTCCGAGGAAAAAACCTCGCTGGAGTTGATTTCAGTCATGCTGATATCCGTGGCGCAAATTTTAGTAATGCTATTCTCGTTTGTGCAAATTTCACCTGTGCTAAAGCTGGATTGCCAATTTCCCGCACAATTATTTCTGTTTTATTATCAATAATTTTATCTTTATTTGCCGGATTAATTGATGCCTATAGTGGTGCTATTATTGGAGATTTATTAAGTGATAATGCTAATATACCTAAGGTTTTCGGGATTATATCGATATTAACTTTAGCAGTTTTTTTAATTGTTGTTCTTTGGAAAGGTTTAGGAGTAATACTAGCAACATTAGCTGAAGTATTAGCTGCTTGCTTAATCATTGGAATAGCATTATTTCCAGAAAATGAAATAGGAAGTTCTTGGGCAGTTGGGGCAATATTGGTGATACTGGCTTTAGCTGGCTCAATTGCTGGTGTTGTGAATATGGCTTTAGCTGTAGCTGTCGCCAGAGCTACGGTTTTGCCGGGAATTGTGAGTTCAACTGGATTAATGGCTTTCTTGGGTGCTTTCTTGGGTGCATTGTTGGGCGTGCGATCGCGAGTTTCAGCATACCTGATGGCTGGGTTAGTTGGTTTAGTGGCGATCGCCATTGGTATTTATGTAGGTTGGGAAGCTATCACTGGAAATCAGAAATACTTGCTCATTCGCTCTTTAGCTATTAGCATTGTTTCCCAAGGTGGAACTAGCTTTCGCGGTGCTAATTTAACAGATGCGAACTTTACTCAAGCTAACCTCAAAAGTGTAGATTTCCGCCAAGCTACCCTCACCCGCACTTGCTGGTTTCAAACAATAAATCTAGCTCAAGCGCGTTTAGAAGGTACATATTTAGAAAATCCCAAATTACGGCAGTTAGTTGTGACCAAAGAAGGCAGAGAACAAAATTTTGATCGCTTAAATTTGAGAGAATTAAATCTGGAAAATGCTAATTTACAAGATGCTAGTTTTATCGGTACGGATTTGAGTGAAGCCAACTTACAAAAGGCTAATCTAGCAGGAGCAAAACTGGCTCAATCACAGCTATATCAAACTATTTTAAATCAAGCTTGTTTAACAGGAGCTTATATTCAAAATTGGGGAATTTCCACTGATACTAAACTGGAAGATATCAAATGTGATTACATATATATGCAGTTACCAACCAAGGACGATCCCGATCCTTGCCGCAAACCCGATAATCGTCGGGAAATTTTTCAACCGGGGGACTTTGCAGAATTTATCGCCCCAATTATCAAAACTCTCAATCTCTACCAAACTCAAAATATTGATCCGCGTCAGGTAGCTAACAAATTCAAAACTCTGGACTTATTCCATTATGAAGGAATTGATCCCACTGCTGCGGCGATCGCTGTTACACAATTAGCAGAAAATCACCCAGAGGCAGGATTAGAAATTGTGGCTCTAGAAGGCAGAGGTAAAGACAAGATTCGCCTGCAAGCTATAGTTGCTAATGATGCCAATCGTTCAGAACTTTATCAAGAATATTTTAAAAAATATACCGAAATTCAGTCTTTACCGTATAGTGATTTACAAGCCCTGCTTTTAGGAATTAAGGAAAAAGAAGAACGGATTCAAAGTTTAGAAAAACTTCTAGAGAATGCCATACATCAGCCCAAATTTTACGTAGAAACATATCAAAATCAAGGAGAAATTTTTATGTCACAAAGTAAAGGAAATGTCAATATTAGTGGCTCTCAAGGTAATATCAGTGGGATTTCTGCCGTGGGTGAAAATTCTGCAATGACAGGTGTTGCCATTGGTGCAATTAGTGGCAATGTTACCAATACTATTAATGAGTTACCTGCATCTCCTGAACCAGATAAACCAGGAATCAAAGAACTACTAACTGAACTACAAACTGCTATTGAAGCTGATAACAATTTAGGGGAAGAAGACAAAGCAGAAGCTTTAGAACAGGTAAAAGCAATTGCAGAAGCAGGACAAAAACCAGAAGACGGAGCAATGCAAAAAGCCGCAAAAACGGCTCTGAAATTTTTGAAAGGTACAATTGCTGACTTACCTACAACCGCAAATTTAGTGGAAGCCTGTACTAAATTGTTACCTTTGATTACTAAATTCTTCGGCTTACCATAATCAAGATTGAGCAGAGGAAATGAAGTGAAATTCATCCCACTATTGATAGGATTAGTAGCTTTAAATTCTCTTATCACTCCCACTGTGACTTGGGCGCAAGATAAAACTCTAAATCTAGCTAATTCTTCTTTTGAAAAGCCCTTATCTGGAGTCAAAATTTTACTTAATGCTGGACATGGTGGTAAAGAATTGGGTGCAGTTGGGGCTACTGGTTTGTTAGCAAAAGACTTGAATCTGCAAGTAACTAAGTTATTGCGAGATGAGTTAGTGCGGCGGGGTGCGATTGTGGTGATGACAAGGGAAGATGATCGAGACTTATCCCTGGCAGAACGTCAGAAAATTATAGATCAAGAATCACCTGCGATCGTCCTTACATTTCACTATCGCTCTCTCCCGGATGATGGTGATGCTGAGAATACTAAAGGTGTCAGTACCTATTGGTATCATCCCCAAGCGCATAGTTTGGCTATTTTACTACACAACCGTTTAATTAATGATTTGGGTAGGCCTTCTTACGGTTTATACTGGCAAAATTTAGCACTCACACGTCCCCATACTGCACCATCAGTATTATTAGAGTTAGGTTTTATGAGTAACCCTGACGACTTTGAGGAGGCGACAAATCCCCAGGAACAGAAGAAGTTAGTCAAAACTCTAGCAGAGGGAATTACTGAGTGGTTTGAAAGTATCTAGTTTTCTTGTCCTACAATGTTTCTCAAGTTCCAAACTCATTTGATGGACTAATAAATTTCCATTACCTAATCACTAAATCTCAAGAAAAATATCAACATCAACTTGAGCTTGTTTTAAAATACTTCGCAGTGTTCCCTCCTTAATCTCCCGATGATGAGGAATAGTGGTTTTTTGATTGGTTTCTGGATTAAACCAAATTTCATGATCTCCTTTAGCTGCACGATAAAACTCAAAACCTAGCTTTCCTAATTTCCGAGTCACTTCTCGATAAGAAAAACCTGCCAGCCTTCCCATCACACCTCCATGATTAGAGAATATTCAAATTGAGAAGGTAAATCTTGCGAATGAAAATCTTGATTTTTCTCTTTCTCTAATTCCAATAATACCTTAGCTACATCTTCAGCTATTTCTATAGCCTCTTGTACTGTTTTACCCTCTGCAACTAACCCCTGTAAATCATCACTCGTAGCTACAAAATATTCTTGTTCATTTTCAATAAATTTTTCAATTTTCAGCCTAATGAGAGTTTGCATTTACTTAACCTTATTACCGAAAATCAGCTTAGGAATAATTCTCTAATTTTCATGTTAGCTTATCTTTAAACTAGGCTGCGGGAGTACAAAATCACTGTATTAAATAAATCAAAAGGCACAAATATATCTAATAACTATGCTGGGATAGGGGAAATGTAGAAACCTTGTATCTCACGTCTCTACATTTCTATCGCAAAGATTCGGAGAGGGCATCTTCTAAGCCATTCCATTGTCTGATTTATGCAAAATCGGCATCGTAAATAAACCCCAAGCCAAACCTGTAATTAACCCAAAGGGTGTGACTAAATAATTATTAAAATCCCACAAACCAAAGATTTGCGCTGCTAATTCCAGAGGATACGCCATCATCAATACACTAGCTAACGCTGCACCATTCCAGCCGTATTGACTGAGCCAATAAAATCCTTGACCACCAGTTGCAGCATACAGCAAACGTGTAATTAGTAATCCTGTGACAGTACCATAACAGCGCATACACACAGCCATAAGAAATGGGGGTGCTAAATCTAAGCCCATATCTGGTTGCGGACATACATGATTACCCATGAAATAAATGATGTCCGCAATACCCCCAAGTAACCAAACTCCAGACGCAGCCAAAAAAGGAGCAATGGGAGGGCCGAAAACCATTCCCACTAACATAAAGTCAGCGATGAAACTAACCCAGTTAATCTGCAACTCTCTTGTTAAAGCTACTCTTACCATTTCCTTTCTATGCGTCTTGTGTAGTTGATGATAGACAGGGGGCAGTGTGAAGGGTGATGAGGGGAAAATAGAGTTTCTCCCCTGCTCCCTTGCCCCTGCTTCTTCATTAACCTACCTTAGAAACGTAGGGACTTGTCAACTTATCTAATTGCTGGATTAATAGACTCAGGAATAATCCCACATCTGTGACTACGCCGACTGATTCTATTGAACCGCGGTCGCTCAATTTTGTGACAACAGCTGGGTTAATATCCACACAGACCATTTTCACGCCGGCGGGAGTCATATTCCCTACGCCAATGGAATGCAGCATTGATGAAAGCATTAAAATCATCTCCGCCCCTTCCAAGTGTTTGGCGTATTCCTCCTGTGCTTTAATTAAGTTCATTTGGGTATCGGGTAAAGGGCCATCATCCCGAATTGAACCAGCAAGAACAAAAGGTACTTGATTACGGACGCATTCATACATCACGCCGCTCTGAATTACCCCTGCTTCTACGGCTTTGGCAATACTGCCATGACGACGAATGGTATTAATTACCTTGAGGTGATGGCGATGTCCACCGCGAACAGCGACACCCCGCTTCATGTCTACACCGAGGGATGTACCCATCATATTTTGTTCGATGTCGTGGACTGCGATCGCATTTCCACCCAGTAAGGCTTGGACATAGCCTTCCCGAATCAGTCGTGAGAGATGTTCGCCACCGCCAGTATGAATCACTACAGGGCCAGCCGTCACAACTACTTTACCGCCAGCATCCCGAATTTTACGTAATTCCCATGCGACTTGTTCCACAACCAATTCCACCCGTCGTTCACTGGAAACACCAGCCGACATAAAGCTGAATTCTTGAGCGTTGCGTTGTTCCCGCGACTCGGTTTTGCGGATGGTGCGGATACCTTGCACGTCTACAACTACCCGTTCGCCTACTTCGAGATCCCGTAGAATTTTACACCTTGCTAGTAATCCTGTGGGGGTTTGAGTAATGGCGATCGCGCCGTCCATGCGCTGATTTTCTACCTTCACCCACTGCCCATTAATTCTGACTTCAGTAGGATAAATCGTACTGACATAGAAGTCATCAGGGGCAACACCATCTTGAATTACAGGCTCAAGCTTGACATCGCGCTCATCTTGCGGTAAGTCAACTGCACCTAAATCAATCAATTGGGAGATGATTTCTTCCATCACCTCATGGGAAGGCGCGGAAACCTTCACCTCAGCTGCGGAGGTACTTTGGCGTTGTTCTCCCAAGTTGAAATTTAGAACTTGGAAACTACCGCCAGTATCAACAATCAAATCCAAGGCGCGGTTAATCAAGCCAGAGTCAAGCAAATGTCCTTCAATGCGAATAATCCGGCTTTCAACTGAAACATTAGCGTGGACTTCTTCCCGTACTGGTTCTGTGACGCGCAAAGTCAGACATTTTGCCGCACCACCAGCTTTGAGAAATTCGGTCAGCGGTGTTTCTAAAACCCGGAAACCCACATCAGCAAGCCTAGACTTTAAGCCCTCGCTAGCTTTGTTCATAATCACGATGCTTTCAACATTCACTGCATTACAGGCAAAATTCACAGCATCGGCTTCAGCAATGGTGATGCGCTTTTCAGGTGCAACACGCATTTCAATCAGGCGGTTGGAGTAGGAATCAAACGCACCAGGATAATACAGTAAATAGCCGTTAGCTAATGGACAAAAACAAGTATCTAAATGATAGAAACGCTCATCGATTAATCGCAGGGATAATACTTCAATATCCAACCATTTAGCTAGATATGGATGAGAATCTAATTCCGAACGGAAACCGTAACCAGCCCACAACCAACGCCCTTCTCTATCTAAAAGTGCGTCACCTGCACCTTCAAAGGGTAGGTCTTTCGGTAATTCATAAACTGTGTAACCATTACCTTCAAACCATTTTTTAAAATATGGTTCTTCTCCCTGACGCTCTTTGTGTAAAAAGCGACTCAAGACAACGTTATCACCCAAGACTAAACCAGCATTAGCTGTAAACACCATATCTGGCCAGCCTTTTTCGGGTGTCACCAAATCCACAATTGCGTGATCCTTGAGAACTTGATGTAGTCCTTGCCACTGTTCCACGGCGCGATCGCGTGATGATTTGTGAATATTCCCTTCCATCCAGGGATTAATCACATAGTCCACCTCATAGTGGTCAGGAGCGCACATTAAAAAACGAATCCGGGAAGTCATAAAATATTACAAATGCTACAGGTTTCTTTTGCTCACAAGTATTAGCTTTTCAAGGCAAGTATAATATGTCACAGCCTGTCTATCTTGAGATAGTTGTCAGATTGACAAAGGTTTGGCTCTGATTCTATGACCGGAAAAGCCACAGTAATGCTAACAAACCTATCAAGGGTAAGGACTTAGTAGTATAACTCTGAGGCTACAAGCTCGTATAACTTTTGTTGCATTTCATTGAAGTCGAATATGACAAATTTAACCTTCACTATAGAAGATAACCCTGATCCCGGAGATATTCGGACAGTAATTAGCAAAATCCTGGAATATAACAACAATAGCCAGCAGGATAAAGACATAGCTTATCCTCTGAGCGTTTTCATTCGGGATGCTCAAAATGAAATTGTTGGTGGTCTGATGGGAAAAACACACTGGGGATGGTTGTTTATCTCTCACTTGTGGGTAGCTGAAGGGTTGCGAGGTCAAGGCTATGGAAAACAGCTTTTACTAAAGGCTGAACAAGCAGCAAAACAACGAGGTTGTAGTCACGCTTACCTAGATACCTTTAGCTTTCAAGCCTTGGGTTTTTATCAACGTTTGGACTATAAAATCTTTGGTGTTTTGCAAGACTATCCCCCAGGACATGCACGGTATTTTTTACAAAAACAACTTAACTAGGGGTGTAGCTGTTCAAAACCCCTACATTCTGACACCTGTTTTCTGAGGTTTTTTGTGGAAATTGTTGACGAATGGTTGCAAAGTCGCCGTAAAACTTGACGATTGGGATTTACTCATTAAAGTTGGTGTAACAATCAACTTTTCTGAAATTAATCTAGATAATTATACAGAGAATATGGCGACTGGTAAAACTATTATCGATGTAATATTTGCAGGGCAAACTACTTTTAATACAAGTTTCATTCCCTCTGGAGCAGCAGGTACAGTCAACGGTCAACAGACACCTTTAGGTGGTTTATCTGGTGTGACATATGATGCGGTGAATAATGTTTATTACGCAATTTCAGACGATCGCTCCCAACTTGCACCAGCTCGCTTTTATACATTTACTATTGATCCAGTCACCATTGCCACAACTGGAGTAAATTTTATCAATGTTACTCCCATCACAGATTCTAACAACAACTTCTTTGCAACCAATAGCCTTGACCCTGAGGCGATCGCTTTCACGAACAATGGTACAGTTTTTATTTCCTCTGAAGGAGAAGTGAATCTTAATGCTGATCGCGTCATCAATCCCTTCATTACAGAATTTAACCTGACTACAGGTGTAGAAGTGCGATCGCTTCCCGTACCCTCGAAGTTTCTCTATGTAGTACAGGACACTAATAATAGTGGTGTTCTTGATGCAGGGGATACTCAAATTTCTGGGGTGCGTAATAACTTAGCATTTGAAAGTTTAACTATCACACCCGACCAACAAACTTTATATACAGCGACAGAAAACGCCCTTCTCCAAGACGGCCCAGTAGCCGCTACTAGCAATACTTCCCGTTCTCGCATCCTGCAATACAATCTGGTCAGCGGACAGCCGGAGAAAGAGTTCCTTTATATCACCGATGCGACTGTAGTATCAAACCCACCAGGAGGTTTTAGCGAAAACGGTTTAGTAGATTTATTAGCTATTGATAATCGAGGTACTTTATTGGCGTTAGAACGCTCTGTGGCTCAGGGAGTAGGTGTTGTCATCAAAATCTACGAAATTAGCTTGCAAGGTGCTACGGATATCAGTGCCATTGACTCTCTAAATAGTTTGAGTGCTGAACAACTAGCCGCTATTCAACCCGCTCAAAAGCGTTTGCTACTTGATTTAACAGAGTTGGGGCTACCTAATAGTGACGGTATTCATCCCACTGGTTTAGATAATATTGAAGGGTTAGCTTTTGGGACGAAATTAGCTGATGGTAGACAGTCTATTGTTCTGGTGGGGGACAATAACTTTAGCCCAAATCAATTTACCCAAATTTTGGCTTTGAGTTTAGATGTAGTAACAACAGTTACCCCCACAGTCGAAACTCCCATCTTATTAGATAATGATGAACAAGATGCGGATGCTGATGATCCGGCGATTTATTTACATCCTACGGACTCAGCTAAGAGCTTGGTACTGACTGCGGTCAAGAATGCGGGTTTACGGGTTTATGATTTGTCTGGTCAGGAATTGCAAACAGTAAATCCTGGAAACATTCGCTACAACAACATCGATGTCCAGTATGGTTTTACATTAGGTGGTCAAAAAATTGATATTGCTGTGGCGAGCGATCGCAACAATGACAAATTAGCTATCTTTAAAATTAATCCTAATGCCACTAACGGCAATTATTTAGAAGATATCACCGACAGCAGTATTAACACTATTTTCCAAGCATTACCCTTTGCTCCTGAATATCTTCCAGCAGAACGCAGTGCTTACGGATTGACAATTTATCGTAGTCCTGTAACTCATGATTATTACGTCTTTGTCAATCGCCGGGAAACTGGAGATATCGCGCAGTTAAAGCTGCTTGATCAAGGCAATGGTAAGATTAGTGTCGAACTTGTCAGGAATTTCACCATTACGCCTCCATCTGAGTTTGGAGACGTTGACCCGCAAACTGAGGGGATGGTAGTTGACCAAGAAACTGGCTATCTCTACATCGGTCAGGAAAATGTCGGAATTTGGAAATTTGAAGCTGAACCAAATGGTAAGAATAATGGTCAACTGATAGATAAAATCAAGGATTTGGGTGGTAGTAATCTTGTTGACGATGTAGAAGGTTTATCTATTTACTATGGTGCAGATGGCAAAGGTTATTTACTAGTATCTAGTCAAGGAGATAACACTTTTGCGGTTTACCGTCGTGAAGGAAACAATGAATTCGTTGGTCGCTTTGCTGTTGGTAATAATGGTTCAATTGATAGTGTTCAAGAGTCTGATGGTACAGATGTAATTAACGTTTCTTTAGGTGCTAAATTTCCATTTGGTTTATTTGTGACTCAAGACGGAGATAATCTACCTGCGGAAATTGTAGTCGATGATGGCGAAGAGGAAAACATCAATAGTAATTTTAAATTTGTGCCTTGGGAAGATATTGCCACCTCCTTCCCAGAGGCTTTAACTATTAATACTGATAGCTACGATCCTCGAAATCCAGTCAATCGACTTTCATCAGAAATCACTATTTTACCTGCACTGAATCAAGTTACTGAAGATATTTTTCAAATTACTGGAGGTAACAATCTTAAACTCAAAGTTACTTTCTCAAGCTCTAATTCTCAGCAAGTCAATGAATTGGGTGTATTTATAGTTGATGATGTGAATGGCACAATTAACGGTATTGCGCCTGGTGCAGCAGGATACACAAATGCAGCTTTAGCTAGAAGTAAAGTCATCCTTTCTGCGATCGCTAATCATCCTAATGGTTTTAATCCTGCTAATTTAGTGCGTTTTTTAGAATTTGATGAAAACGCTCATTTGAGATTCTACTTAATTAAAAATACTTCTCAAGATGCTGTGAATGCTGGAAATAGTTCTATGGGTGACATCATTTTTTCTAGTAAGACCACCCAGAAAATTATTAATTTAGGTGCAGAGGGTTTTTCTCTGGAATGGGAAGACAGTTCTAGTAACGAATTTAAAGATTTAGCAGTAAAAATTCAAGCCGTTGATGAATCTTTACCTGTGGGAACAAAATTACAAGGAGAATCTCAAGGTGAAGTAATTGATTTGCGCGAGATGATTGATACTGTCCAAGCCAATTTCACTGTCTATCGTGAAGCTGATTTTGATAACTTTGTCGGTTTCTACAAAGTAGCTGGTGTAAATGGAGGAATTGATACTAATAATGATGGTGTAGCTGATGTTCTCCCTGGGCAAAGTGGATATATTCAAGCTGCTGTACAAAATCGCATTGCCGGAATTGATTTAACAGTTAGTAACCAAGGCACTGCAACGTATACTGGCACGTTGCTAGGTGGTAATATATTTGTACCCTTCATTATTGTTGATGGCAGACCAGATGCTTTAATTGATAGCAATACCAGCAATAATCCTGCAATTTACTTCCCTTATTTGGGCGCAAATACTGATAATTTTGATCATATTCGTTTGTTAGGAAATAACGTCTTTGGTTTTGAAGACTTACCAAACGGTGGTGATCAAGATTTTAATGATGTGATTGTGAAAGTTAATTTGAGTGTTGGTTAATTATTAGTTATTAGTCATTAGTTACTTTCAGCCATCTCAATCTTATTTCTCTATGACTTCCTAACTATGATGCACGAGCATGATATTTCTGCTGGATAATTCCTTTTAAAATACGTTTGAGAGCAGCTTTTTTAATTAACTTCAGGGCTTGTTTTGCATCTAGCCAGCGTCGATATCTTTTACTAGCTTCTGGATAGTTACTACTAACTATTTCGACTGGTAGTAAATACATTTTTACTTGGTAGATTTTACCTCGTTTACGATATTTATAACTACCTAATTTATTAGCTTCTACTTGACCAATTACTCCTGCTTCTTCCCATGCTTCTTTAGCAGCTGAGGCAGGCGGAGTCATACCATTGACAATCCCTCCTTTGGGCATTACCCAACGTTGGCGATCGCTTGATGTAACTAGTAATATTTCGACTCTGCCATTTCTGACTCTATAGGGAATTACACCAGACTGCTTAAAGACTTTGCTCACTTTTCGACTCATAGCAATACTCTCTCTTTGTGACTGTTTTTGTGTACGCTGTTTACTCCAAAATACGGAGATTCAATAACGGATGAATTTTAGTAAAGATATGTTTTATCTTATTAAAACTGATCCATACCATAAACTGATGTGAATTTTCTGAATAAAATTACGCAAAAAATTCAGATTGCAGTCATGTGAAGCAAGTTTCTCCGTTCAGCCACCCATGAAACTACTGCACAAAGACAGACATCAATACGCGATCGCCCATAACAAAGTCAGAAACATTACTCTCTAGTACCAAGCGACGCAAATAAACACACTATCTGAAAATAGGCAAACAGCCGACACAATAAGCATTCTTTCTTGTTCTTTTTACCTTTGACCTTTTACCCTTCTTTAAGAAAGACTACGCCAACGGGTGAATCTAGAAGCATCGCTCATGCCATTTCCTTGATGCCGAGAAACCTGTCCACCACAATGGCTCATTTTTTTCTTCACACAAGCTTTTGATCTAATCGAGTTGCTTGTTCTAAAGCGGCTTTTTCTTTGGCTCTATAAGCGTAGGGTTGTAATTGAATGCGATCGCAACCCGTTAAAATGCTCAAGTTTTCTAAACTCACTCCCCGCATGAGCATTTCTACGCGCCAAGTATGTTGTGCTTGAGTAATTTCTGGTGATTGTCCTTGAGGTGTTAACAATCCATGCGTCCAGATTTGCCAACGCGTCAACACCTCTGATTCAGTAATTGGTGTACCGACTGTATCTAGAAACATTGCCGTCTGGCTATCTTTACGGCTTTTCAGGTATTTAGTAACAGGATTATCGGTGTAAGAACCATAGCGTTTACCCAAAATCCATTGATTTACAGGTACTTGTCGCACATATCCAGGGGTTGTAACTTGCAGAAAATGACCATTAGCATCATATATTTGCTGGTTGCGCTGTAAATTGACGATTTCAGTTAAAGATAAACCAGCCGCAAATAATAAGTAAGCGATCGCATAATCTTGCAATCCCGATTTTTTAGCTTGCTGCAAAATTGTGTGAACTAAAACCCCAGGTAAATCAGCTATTTCTTGAGTATTTTTCGTATTTGATGACATTGCACCATGCAGAAATAACTCTACTAAATTCTCTAGAAAATCATCTCGACTTTCCCACAGTTCATGAAATTCGCTCGTAAATTCAATTACCGCATAACCCAAAATCATGCCATTGAGAAAACTAGCCAATTTTTCTGCTGGTAGATAGGTGTGTAAATCTCCCTGTTGAATCACAGTAGCTAAGTATTCAGCGACGTAACGATTCGCCTCAGTTAACCCTCGTCCCAAAGCACGACGATTTTCCGCCGGAAATTGGTCAGCTTCTCCCACCACAGAACGCACCAATTCTGGCATTCTCTCCAATGCCTGTAAAGTGTCACTTGCATAATCTTTCAAGGCTTGATAAACATCACCAGGAGGCGTAGCTCGTCTGACCAGGGACTCACCTAAATTAGTAAAAGATGCTGATTCTTCCAGTACAGCTAACAATAAACCATGTTTATTCCCAAAATTGCGAAATAATGTCACTTCGTTTACTGCTGCTTTTTCAGCTATTTGGCGGGTGGTAGTGGCACTCACTCCTTGAGCAGTAAACAACTCCAATGCTGCTTGAATTAAACGTTGACGGGTGGAAACAGGTTGAGATGTCATAAAAAAATGTAAGTGACACTTGCACAGGAAAACATAAAACTGTTAGCATGGCAAATGTAAGTGATACTTGCTCTAGTCTACTGTAATGAAATCAGTTGCTGAGTGGATAAATCCCTTGTGGGCTATGTAATGCAATAGATATCAGAGCAAATCTTTACATGAACCATCGACAGGAATTGTTATGACCGCAAAACATCTAGCGATCGCCTCTGAAAGAGAAACACCACTGCGTATCAGGTGGATAAATGTGGCATTTTTTGGGATTATTCATGCCTTAGCTTTATTAGCACCTTGGTTTTTCTCTTGGTCAGCATTGGGTTTGCTGTTGTTTCTACACTGGTTGTTTGGCAGTATTGGTATCTGCTTGGGATATCACCGCTTACTTAGCCATAAGAGTTTTCAAGTACCTAAATGGTTGGAATATGCGATCGCTCTCATTGGCGCATTAGCTTTACAAGGCGGGCCAATTTTTTGGGTGGGAGGACACCGCCAACATCACGCCCACACTGAAGACATCAATCTAGATCCTTACTCTGCCAAGCGTGGCTTTTGGTGGAGTCATATGTTGTGGATCTTATATCCTCGTTCTGAGTTCTTTGCTCATGAAACCTATCAAAAATACGCCCCTGATTTAGCAAGACAACCTTTTTATCGCTGGTTAGACCGCTATTTTCTCCTCTTGCAAATTCCGATGGGATTGTTGCTGTATGCGTTGGGAGGATGGCCTTTTGTCATCTATGGGATGTTTCTCAGAGCCGTATTACTGTGGCATTGTACTTGGTTCGTCAACTCTGCAACTCATATGTGGGGTTATCGCACCTTTGATGCTGATGATAATGCACGTAATCTTTGGTGGGTGTCCATCGTTACCTACGGCGAAGGCTGGCACAACAACCATCATACTTATCCCCACGTAGCCAAAGCCGGTTTCCAGTGGTGGGAGATTGATGTTACTTGGTGGAGTATTAAGCTTTTACAAACTCTAGGTTTAGCCAAAAAAGTCATATTACCCCCATCTTTGAGTAGGGAGTAGAGAGTGATTATAAACTCAGTCATGAATTTTTAGTCACGAATTAGTCTCTCATGGTGAAGCAACCAACGCTTACGTTCTATTCCGCCTGCGTATCCTGTGAGTTGATTGTTAGCACCAATCACCCGATGACAGGGAAGGACGATAGCAATTGGATTGAGTGAATTAGCCAAGCCGACAGCACGATAAGCCGTCGGCTTATTAATTTTGGCTGCTAGTTCACCGTAAGAAATAGTAGTTCCCCAAGGAATAGTTTGTAATGCAAGCCACACTTGCTGCTGAAATGCAGTACCGCCAGTATCTACGGGAATATTTTGGAAGCTATGGCTTAGGCTTTGCCTGTCGTAAACATCACCTTTAAAATAAGCTGCAATCTGACTACTAAATCCCTGTGGATTTTTCACATTTTGCAAAGAAAATTTACCATAACGTTTTTGAAGCAGTTTCAACATTCGTTCTTCATTATCAGCAAAGTCAAGGGCGCAAAGTTTTTCCCCATTAGAGACAATTGAGATTGTCCCGATTTCTGAACTGATTTTGTCAATTAATAATTGCATGGTATTTGTTTATATCCCGTATTTCTATTCTGCTATGACTACCATCGGATGATTCAATGGGTGGTTTTGCGCGATCGCCACGGAGAATTGCTAGCAGGGCAAATTGTGGCAATGGTTTAAAAAAAGATTTAGAACTCAAAAACTCTGTTGATACTCATGCGAATATACCTGAATATTGGGTTTCAATTTTGTCTACCAAACAAATAATTTCGTTTTGATAACCCTAACATGGACAGTAAAGACAAGTATAAACAATTACAAAGATAATTATTACACCGTTGGTATTTTTAGATATTCATATGTCAGTCGAGAGGCTATTGGTGAGAGTCTGAGTCAATTATAGAGAGATATTTTTATACTTAAATAAACGTAAATTTAGTTCGGTAATGAGATGAAATATACTGGTGAAGACCAACGGCTTCATCTACTTAGCAACAGCCGCAAACAGTATGAATGAGCATATAGATCGACTGATTGAAAGTATTCATCAAGAGCTACTGCCCCAATTTAAAGTCCAAAGCGTGAATCCTCACGATCCCGTGGAAGTTAGCTATCTTCCCCATCCTTGGCAGTTAATTGGTAGGGGTAACTATGCGGCGGTGGTTAATCACCCTGAATACCAGGATGTGGTAGTCAAAATTTATGCACCTGGAAGACCAGGATTTTCAGAAGAAGTAGAGGTGTATCGTCGTCTCGGTTCTCACCCAGCATTTTCGGAATGTCTATATGCACAAGATGACTGTTTAGTCCTCAAACGATTATACGGTGTGACTCTATACGACTGTATTCAACGCGGTTTGCGTATCCCCAAACAGGTAATTCAAGATATTGATCAGGCTCTAGATTATGCTCGTCAGCGTGGACTTTATCCCCACGACGTTCACGGGCGTAATGTGATGATGTATGAAGGTAGAGGTTTAGTAGTAGATATTTCTGACTTTCTTCATCAGGAAAAATGTTCTAAATGGGATAATCTCAAGCGAGCCTATTACTGGGTATATCGTCCCATCCTGTCACCACTACGACTGAAGATTCCTTACTTTTTACTTAATTTTGTTCGTAAAACTTATCGCTGCTTTACTGTTTTAAAAGATAAAACACGGAAATCAGTAAGTCAAAGTTCCTCTGCTTCCCTAACCACTCGGAGTTAGAAGCAGATAAAAGTCAAGAGAAAGAAGCATTTTCATGGAAAATCATGAGTAAGTTGGTTAATAGTGTGTAAACAAAATGCTAGTTTGGGAAACTGTGACCCCAAATTTCAAGGAATATTAACCAATGCCATACTTGAGTGATGTAAGTGCAATTCGTGCCATAGTTGCTGAATATACTCAAGCTACTACTCTGTGGATAGATACCGAAGTAGCTGAATTTAAAAGTCGTAATCCCAGACTATCGCTGATTCAGGTGTTAGATGATCCTCACGATATGAGCGGCGATCGCGTTTACCTTTTAGATGTCCTCAATCAACCTGATCTAGTAGCTGATTTTATTGAGCAGGTTATGCTCAATCCATCCATTGAGAAAGTCTTTCATAACGCTAGTTATGACCTAAAACTTTTGGGTAATAAACAAGCTAAAAATATCACTTGCACTTTAGAATTAGCGAAAAAAATTCCCTACTATCTCTTACCATTACCTAATTATCAATTACAAACATTAGCCACAGAATTATGTAATTTTAACTATGTAGATAAACAGGCACAAAGTAGTGATTGGGGACAAAGACCACTCAGTGATGAACAAATAGAATATGCTTATCTAGACTGTATTTATCTTGCTCAAATACATCAACGTTTGTTAGAATTAGGATTAAGGAGCAACCCAGAACCAATATCAGAAGATTTAACAGTTTTGAGTACACAATTTACTCAAATTGCCGAACAATGGAAGCTGTTAAACTCTGAATATGAGCATCTACAAGAGCGGTTAAAAAAAGCCATGCAGGCTCAAAATGTAGCCGAGACTGCTGTTTGTAAACTGACTAGTTATGAGCGTAAAGTGGTAAAAGTACAGTTTACAGAACTAGCTAGACTAGTACAAAATCAAGATATTAGTTTAGATTTTCCGGTTACTCTCACTCAGAAGATGCAAAAAGATTTAGGGGAGAATCTTGAACAGTTATCTGTGGATATCGAAACCACTCAATCTTCCCGGCTGACTCCCAAAAAGTTAGAAGATGATGAAGATGAAGGATAGGCACAATTCGTAATTTTGTAGCACATCAATCAAGTATGTAATTCAATATATTTGGCTAAAAGTATAATAAATAACAATAGAATTTATTTTATAAAATTCCCGGTTGTGTAAACAGACTACTGTTAATTAAACCTAGAGGAGAGGAGGTAAGCGCGTCTATTGGCTGGGTTCATCTCAAAATAATTAGCATTCATATTTAGTGAGTCTTCAACACTGAATTTGGTACTAGTTATATCCAGTTTTGATAGCGATTGAGAGCAACTTATGAAACTGCGGTTATTGGAGCAAAGGCGGGTGAAGTTAACTAAAATATTGACGATAGGTGTGTTGACCGCACTAAGCGCAATTACCATTGTTTCTTGTAGTAACAATAAAGATGTTTTGGTGACAGAAATAGGAGTGAATACTCCCAACCGTCGGTCAGCAAAAAACTCTCAAGCTGGACTAGCTTATATTGAAGGGCAAAAACAGCACGCCCAAGGTAATTTGCAAGCTGCGATCGCAGCTTACAATAAAGCCTTGAGCCTAAATTCTGAATATGGTGCAGCCTATAGAGGTAGGGGCTTAACTTATTTTGATTTAGGTGACAAACAAAAAGCGATCGCAGATTACAACGAAGCTATCCGCCTTTCTCCCAACGACGCAGAAGCCTTCAATAGTCGAGGAAACGCCCGCGCCTCTTTAGGTGATCAAGCTGGTGCAATCTCTGACTATAACGAAGCGATTCGCCTATCACCCAATTATGCCGAAGCCTACAATAATCGGGGAAATGCGCTTTCCGTACAGGGAGACAAAAGCGGCTCAATTGAAGACTTTAACCAAGCCATTCGTCTCAATCCCAGATACGCAATTGCTTACAATAACCGGGGAAATGCTCGTGCTGCTCAAGGTGACGCACAAGGAGCAATCAGCGATTACAATCAAGCCATTCGGATCAATCCTAACTTTGGTGCAGCCTACAACAACCGTGGAAACGCCCGTGCAGCCCAAGGTGACAAACAAGCAGCCTTAGAAGACTTAAAAAAAGCAGCAGCCATCTTTCAAAGACAAAATAATAATGATTTATATCAGCAAGTGATGAACAACATTAACGAACTGGGACAACAGTAATTTCTATTTATAGTTAGCGGAAGATAGGCGTTTCATTTCACATAGTTTTACCGCTATTGCCCATTTAGCTTTTTATTCAAATTGTTTTTGTGTCTTTTGTCAGGCATCTGGAAGTATTTCTGAGTAGCCTATTTTTAGTTGTAATGACATAGGCTCATCACTAACTCATTTAATTTAATTATGTGACATCATCTTGAGTGTTGCGATCGCGCCTGTTTTCACTCATGCTGAAGGTGGATGCAGCAAAGACTACATTGATTCTGAGACAGCGATCGCCATTGTGGCATTTAGTGATTAACTTGTCTCTCCTGCTTGTTGAAGTGCAAAGTTGATGACTTTATCACTAAGCCGGATACCTTTGTTGTTCATACGTTCAATAGCTTGCTGCATGATAATAGGATATCCTTCCTGCTTGGCTCGTAATAAAATGCCAATAGAGCCTGTGAGTGAAAGACCACTTAACCTAGCTATTCTTCTACCTACTGTTTCATCTATGCAGACAGTTTGGATATTTTGATTTAAAGCCAACTGAATTACAGATGCTTCACCTAAATCTAGAGAATTGAGTAAAAGAGGAGATATATTGAGTGGGGTTGGCGATTTCTCTAACCAATTGGCAGCCTCAAATTCTGGTACTGCAAACCCACTTGTACCTCCTACTATTATTTCTTGGCAAACTTCAAAAGGAACTAATACTTGAGCGTAAAGCGATCGCAATACCTCTAAATCCCCAAGTGCCGCTACTATACTGATTAAGGGAGCAGTATTAATAACTATGTTCTCAGTTTTAGGCATTCTCTAAATCAGTCAGCAATTCATCTTCTGTTAAATCAATCATCGCTACACCATAATGATGTAAATTTAGTAAAAAAGAAACCCTATCTATGCTTAATAATTCGGCAGCCATACCTGAAGATAGACGTTTCATTTCAAAGAGTTTTACCACCATTGCCCATTTAGCTTCTTGCTCAAATTGTTCTCGTGTCTTTTGTAAGGCATCAGGAAGTGTTGCTGGGTAGTCTATTTTCAGTTGTAATGACATATACTTTTGATTTATTTACTATATAATCTTACTTTTAACACTATTATTCTCCCAAAATATCCGGTGATATCCGATTTTTAAAACATTGGTAATTGTTATGAGTGAGTGAATTACTCGAATGAGAAAGCAAATAGCTTAAAAAATAAAGCTATCTGCTTGTTTGCTAACCGAACTCAATTTTTACCCTTGCATTAATGCTTTAAACCGTTCATCATTTCTAATACCATCAAAATCGGGGTTGCTTAATGCTTCTTGACGGCATCGAGAAGCATTAAGATTTATTGCTTTTTGCAAGTCTTCAATTGCTAGGTCAATGTTTCCTTGCAAAGCATAACAGCAAGCTTTGCCATAATGACCACTTTCATCATTAGGTTTTAATTCTAGTGCTTTGTCACAACTAATTAGTGCCTCTTGGTAGCGTCCTGCACGAGCTAGTAAAATACCTTGATTAGTCCACCATAGAGGATCGTCTGGTTGAAGTTTGACAGCTTCGTTGATATTTGCCAGTGCTTCGTCATAACGACCTAATAAACTCAGGGTTAAACCCTTAGCAGATAAATAATTTGGTTTATTTGGCGTAATCTTTAAAGCCTTATTATAGCTAGTCAATGCTTCCTCATAACGTTTTAACCATTTTAGAGTGACACCTTGATTGAACCATGCTTCGGGTAAGTCATCTTTAATAGCCAAGGCTTTGTCATAGCTAGCCAATTCTTCCTCATAACGTTCTAAATCACTCAGTACAATACCTCTATTGAACCATGCTTCGGGTAAGTCATCTTTAATAGCCAAAGCTTTGTCATAACTGGCTAATGCTTCCTCATAACGTTCTAACCTTTTCAGTGCAATACCTTGAGCCAACCATGCTTCGGGTAAGTCATCTTTAATAGCCAAAGCTTTGTCATAACTGGCTAATGCTTCCTCATAACGTTCTAAATTCATCAGCAAAACACCCCGATTACTCCAAGCTTTGGGCAAATCATCTTTAATTCCTAAGGCCTTTTCATGGATAGCCAAAGATTTTTCGTATTCTCCTGATTCGTATAGCAAATCGGCGACATTTAGAAATAGACGACTGCTAAATTCAGGATAAGTATCAGTAGCAATAAGTTCAGCTTGTTCAATTGCCCGCATTAGCAAATCTTTTCGCTGAATAGGGTTGCTTCTTAGGGATTTATACAACAGTCCTGCATATTTACCCAGCCCATCTTTTAACAAGTCAACTTGAGTGAAACAAGGTCTTAATGCTGCCTCTATCTCTTCCTTAGAGGGGCCAGTCCCATTTTCGTAATTAATATCATATTTAGCTGGATCGTTTGCTAACATTACCCAACTAAAGATAAATCCCAATTTTATGCTTTTCAAAAACCTCTCAGTCGAATCCGGTAAGAGTCGATAATTCTCTACTGCTGCTTCCGCAACAACTGCTGTAAAAGGAATTATCACTACTTCCAGTTGCTTCAAATAGCGAGAAGCAAACAAATGTGAGATGAATTGACGCTGACCCTCATCTCTTATTGCAAAAAGAGCATGATAGAGAAATTCAGCAGTGTACTGTCGCCAATCAGCGTTTTCGTATTTTTCTGGCTCAGGACTATCTTGGGTAACTTCTTGGTTCGCTTGTTGCTCAAAATATATAGCTAGCAATTCATGGATTGCACGAAATTGTGTTTTATCATCTTGACAGAATGAAAGTCGAAAAACATTACGGGCCACATCATCCAAGCGATAGCGACCTTGAACAAACTCAACAAAATCACACTTTATTAGCCAATCAAAACAGTTGAAATTAGCACAAGCACCAGTTTCAAAGTCTATTCCTTGTTTTTGCATTAAATACTCAATTAACGACCGATCAAACCAACGGCAACAAGCTGCTATTTGGACTATTTCCTTTTGCTTTGTACTCAATCCTTGCAGTAGTAGATTAGTAATTTCTTGGTTGCCACGAGAAAAATCAATCTCTCTATTGGCTTCCTTCTCTCGTTTAATCCATTGAAGATAATAAGGTAAACCTTTAGTTGCTTTATATATTTTCTGAATATCACCAGATTTGGTAATGCCGATATGCTGAAGATATTCCTTTGTCTGTTCTTTATTGAATTCATCTAGTCGTTGTTCATATATCAAATCCCTATCCTGCTGCAATTTGCGCCAACTTTCTTTCTCAAGTAAAGAACGTCGTCTCATTTCTTGCACCAAGCGTAGATACCCGTAAAAAAACCAATAATCAGTCCAAAACTATAACAACCGTCAAATCAAAACGGACAAGTATAGTTAGTTACAAATATAACTTAGCCTCTGTAGTATTACAGAAACAGAAGA
>DVDT01000077.1 GCA_015296085.1 Trichormus sp. M33_DOE_039
CAAGTGCGTTTAAGTTCTTTTCTCAAACTCCCTCGTCCTCCCAAGAAGAAAAAAGCTCCTCCTGTGTATGATCCTCGTCATCCACACGTCTCAACTGCCAAGCTCTTAGCTCAGGCAAAAAAGTCACCTTGACAGGGCTACCCTACACCCCTACACCCCTACACCCCTACACCCCTACACCCCTACATCCCTACACCCCTATACCCCCACACCCCACTCTAGAGTACGTTTTACAGCTTGTCTCCAAGTAGCAAAGTGATGTGTGTCTGCGCTTGGTTCAAATATGCGGTCAATTTGTCGTTGGTTGACTAATGCTCTATAACTATCCCAAAATCCTACAGCTAAACCTGCGGCAAAGGCTGCACCTTGGACGGTGGTGTCGCGCATGATGGGACGTTCTACGGGTATTCCTAACACGTCGGCTTGGAACTGCATCAAAAAATTATTCTCGCAAGCACCACCATCTACAATTAAACGCTGCATGGGATGACTACTAGAGGCGTTGATGGCTTGTACTACTTCTACCACTTGATAGGCGATCGCTTCTAATACAGCTCTGACTAAATGCTGGGGTTGGACGCTGGCGGTGATTCCTAAAAATGCGCCTCTGGCGGTCATATCCCAGTAAGGTGCACCTAATCCACTGAAGGCTGGGACAAAGTAAACTCCGCCATTGTCTGGGACTTGAGTTGCCATTGTCTCAGTTTCCGCAGCTGTTTTGATGAGTTTGAGTCCGTCACGCAACCATTGAATACAAGCACCACTAGTAAACATACTGCCTTCTAAGGCATAGCCGACATTTAAAGTTTGACTGGGATTGCTTTGTGTCCAAGCCACTGTGGAAATTAATTGATTTGGCGATCGCACTATCTCAGCCCCAGTGTGAGCCACTAAAAAGCTACCAGTACCGTATGTACATTTCATTAAACCGGGGCGATCGCAGCCATGACCAAATAAAGCCGCTTGCTGATCACCTAAAATAGCGGTAATGGGAATCGCTGCACCGAGTACATCAGCATCAGTAACGCCAAATTCTCCTAAACTGGGTTGAATTCTCGGCAATATCTGCGTCGGAATCTGGAAAATATCTAATAATCTCTCATCCCACTCACAGGTTTGGAGATTCATTAACATGGTGCGGCTAGCGTTGCTGTGGTCGGTGGCGTGGACTTTTCCGCCTGTGAGTTTCCATAGCACCCAAGTATCAATTGTGCCTGCCAGGACATTGTTCAAATCAACGCCTGTCATCTGATCTAAAAGCCATCGGAGTTTAGTTGCTGAGAAATAAGCATCAATAATTAAACCAGTGCGATCGTATATTTCCTGAGCATAGCCTTGCTGTTGTAATTGATTACACAAAGGAGCAGTGCGGCGGTCTTGCCAAACAATGGCTTTATGTAGTGGCTTCCCTGTGGTTTTATCCCAGAGTAAACAGGTTTCTCGTTGTACCGTCAGACCAATAGCAGCAATTTCCGATGGCGTAATTTGGGAGTGAGACATTGCAGTTTTGATCACCCAACAAGCATCCTGCCAAATTTCTGCCGCGTCATGCTCCAACCATCCCGGTTGCGGATAATATTGTGTCAGTTCTTTATATGCCTGTCCGACGATTTTACCGTCAGCGTTAAAGATAAAAGCCCGGTTGCCTGTCGTCCCCAAATCCAACGCTAAGATGTACCTTGATGATGTGCTGGTCAATGTCTGCATTCTCCCTTGAGGGAATTCAAAATTTTAAGAATTACTATAACTCGTCAGGGTTCACTCCTAATTCTCTCAGTTTTGCGGCTAAGAGTTGCGATCGCTCCCATCCAGTCAGCAGCAGATTACCTCGATTATCCCACCAACGCAACCAAGGTAATTCTATATTTTGATACAGACCTTGCCAAATTCCCAACTCTACACCCATCGCCTCAATCGGATAATGTCCGCGTTCATTAGCTGGTAACAATTCATAATTACCATGTACTAATTGATATATCTCTACGCTGGCTTTTTTTACTTCATAAATGCCATAGTAAGGCACTCTAATTGCTTGTTCATAAACCCAAAATTTCCCTGTAATTGGTGTTTTGTCTCGTTCTTCTGTTCCGTTTCCAGAGACAAATTCCAGCACAATTAAAGGTGCAACATATTCTTGCCACAATACATAAGAACGACGGAACTGACCGTTTAAAGTTGGTGGTACATTCGGGACATAAAACCAATCTGGTGCTTCTGCACCTTTTTCCGGTGGTTCTGTCATCCGCCAATAAATACCGCTATCTTGACCAATGCAATATTGTCCGTCAGGATGTAATTTCTGCAAAATTGGTTCAATGGAGTCGGTGAGTAATACACTTTGAGGATGTTCTTGCAGATTTTTCACAAATGTCCCGTCGGATTCTGGTAGTTGCGTATGGTCTGGTAGGGTTGATTTAACGTCTAACGGTGTTTGGGCTGAGGTCATGTTAACCTCCTAATATTGGGGGATTAATAATTAATATCGCATTTTTCGTAAGTTGGGAGCTTGAAAAAGCAGGGAAAGCAAAGGAAGCAGCAATACGGTTCAGTTAATGTCATTGCCAGCGTTGCGATCGCAATGACTGTAAATATTTTTGCTTATTTACTTAAAAACTTTGTTTGTTTCTTTAAGCAAACCGTATTAGGAGACGTAGGGTAGGCTGACGTTGTTAATGTATCGCTTGACATTGCCAATGTATCGCTCGACATTGTTAATGTATCGACTGACATTGCCAATGTATCGACTGACATTGTTAATGTATTGACTGGACTTTTCACGGGATCTGAAAAACCCCTCTCCAAACCTCTCCCCGAAGCGGAGAGAGGCTTTGAATGTTCCCCCTTCCCTGTCTTCGACACGCTGCGCGAACGTAGGGAAGGGGGTTAGGGGGTTAGGTTCCAAGTTTACTTTTCCACATAACGTGAAAAGTCAGATTGACTGACATTGCTAATGTATTGACGTGTAAAAATTAATTTACTCTACAGGCGTGACAACTCTAAAAAACTTCTGTGTACACCGTAGCTATGAATCATCCCCAACTAGGGAAACATACTATAATCGGTGAACAGCGTCATTTATCTCACTTTTCAACCCAAAATGGCAGAGGTATCGCCCAAGGTATTCATTTCCTACTCACACAACGACGAACCCCTGAAAAATGAACTTATTAAACACCTAAGTATCTTAAAACGGGAGAAGGTGATTTCTATATGGCATGACCGTGAGTTATCGCCCGGAACAGAGTGGGATAAACAAATTAACGACAATCTGAAAATTGCTGATATCATTCTGCTTCTCGTCAGTTCAGACTTTATTGCTTCTGAATATTGCTGGGGTGTGGAAGTTGAGATAGCAATAGCACGTCATAACGCTGGAGATGCTCGCGTTATTCCTGTTATTCTCAGAAGTGTGATGTGGCAATCAGCACCGTTTGCAAAACTGCAAGCTTTGCCCACAAATGCTAAACCCGTTAAATCTTGGACGCATGAAGATGATGCGTTTACTAATATCACTGAGGGTATTCGGGATGCTGCTAAAGATTTAATTAGAGAACGTCAAAAAAAACAAGCACTAGCAAATAAAGAAGCAGCTTTAGCTCAATATCGTCAAATGGCGGATAAATTTGCCTCTGATGGCGAAATTTCTATGGCGGAGTCTTTTATATTGCAAGATGAGCAAAAAAGGCTGGGATTAACAGACCAAGAAGCTGAGAGTATCAGAGAGCAAGTTTTAGAGCCTTATGGAATCTATAAAGAAAATCTCGACAAGTATCGGCAATTTTTTACGCAGTTGGTAGAGGCGCAAGGATATCCACTGGGGGAAAAAGCTAAAGGTGAATTACACACAGTGCAGGCTCACTATCGACTGAAAAATGAAGATATAGCCCGTATAGAGCAAGAACAAGAGGAGATAGAGCAGCAAAATCAATCTCAGTGGTTTGAGTTTAAAACCGCTACAGTAACTGTAAGATCAGGAACATCTTGTATAGTTAATTACAGCAAAGGTAAAGCCAGGTTCTTCACTGAATATCTAGGTGATGGTGTCAATCTAGAAATGGTGGCTATTCCTGGTGGTCAGTTTCTCATGGGTTCGCCGGAAAGTGAAGCAGACCGAGACAGTGATGAAAGCCCCCAGCACCATGTAAAGATTCAACCTTTTTTTATGGGGAAATTTCCTGTTACTCAAGCCCAATGGCGAGTGGTTGCTGGTTGGGATAAGGTAAATATTGATTTAGAATCTGATCCCTCTTATTTTAAAGGAAATAATCGTCCTGTAGAGTGTGTATCATGGGATGATGCTGTAGAGTTTTGTAGTCGCTTATCGAGAAAGACTAATAAAACCTATCGCTTACCCAGTGAAGCGGAATGGGAATACGCCTGTAGAGCCGGAACGACTACGCCGTTTTGCTTTGGTGAAACTATCACCACTGACCTAGCGAATTATGATGGTAACTATACTTATGGCGCAGGCTCAACGGGTGAATATCGTCAACAAACAACCGATGTAGGAAATTTTCCAGCTAATTTGTTTGGTTTATACGATTTGCATGGTAATATATGGGAATGGTGCGAAGATGTTTGGCATGATAGCTATAATTGTGCGCCAGCAGATGGAAGCGCATGGATGAGTGGTAGCAATAATAAATACAAGCTGCTGCGCGGTGGTTCGTGGAACCACCTTCCGGGGTTCTGTCGCTCGGCGGAGCGCGACGGGTTCGCGCGCGACTATATGAACTACGACGTGGGTTTTCGGGTTATGATTGCCGTTCTCAGGACTTAGGCTAGCCCTTTACACTTTTGCCCTCTGCGCTGTTTTCTTCTGCCTTCACCCAATTCTCTAAATTCAAACCCTGCACTCTCACTAAATCAGCATCATTAGAAACTAAAATTAAACCGCGTGTCATTGCTGTAGCTGCAATCAAGATATCTGCGTCTTCTAGACGATGTCCCCTCATTAACTTGAATCTTGCAGGCAGTTTCGAGAATTGCTATATCATCTATGAATAGAACTTTATAGCTTTCACAGAATTGATTAAAATCTACTAGTTGTCTTGTTGCGTTAACAGCTAAAAGTCCTCGCTTTATCTCATAGTAAGTTATGCAGCTAATAAAAACATTTTGCTTAAGACGACGAACTTCTCGAAGCTTTTTGTCTACAATTATGTTTTTCTTGAGAATGTAAGTAACTATATTGGTATCCAGTAAATAAGTCACTTTGTTTATTTACCTTCTACAGCCGCATCAAAAATTGCAATTTGCTCAGGTGTTAAATCATTAAGTGTACCTGAAACAGCTTCTAAAACTAGAATACTATTAATTCTTTCTGTTAAATCATCATCTGTAATAGCGTGCATTTCTTCCGAAGTGAACTTCTCAAAAAGTTCCACTAACATTGCTATCATTTCTTGTTTATTTAATCTGACTAAATATAAACTATTGCCTTGAAATAATTTGTCTACAATTGACTCTATCCGGTTAGTTAGATATTGAAGATAATTCGTTACTTCTGGCATAGTTACCTCTGATTTATACAATTGTCAAGTCAATTATAAACTTTTAATGGAGAGTCTAGTGTGATCGCCTACGCGACAAATACCCTTGACATAAGTTCTTAGAATAGTAGAATCTACAACTAAGTAAAAATCATCGCCACATAGCTAACTCGTGCGGAAACATGAAAATTCTGCGCGGTTTCCATCAAAATCCATTCGGTTAACCAAATTCCGAGTTAGGATTATTGATTAGCGATGCTTTGATTCAATATCGAGTTCAATTTTTGAGATTTTATGGACAAAAGTCCACCAGACGGCAGTATTATCCTCCTCTAAGCTGGCGAGGTTCTCCCAGCGCGGGGGAGACTCTAGGAGGTACTATAATGCTCATACAGGACATTCGCAATTCGTCCATTGATATTGCTGATTTGAACCAGCTGAAATGGGAATTAAATCGTCTGCCACCTGTTGATGTGGGAGAATATATTGCACAATTACCTGAAAAACAACGGGCGATCGCGTTTCGTTTACTCAACAAAGATCAGGCAATTGACGTATTTGAATATTTGCCAACAGAAATTCAGGAAGAACTGATCAATTCTCTACATGATACCCAAGTCGTGCAATTGGTAGAGGCGATGAGTCCTGATGAACGGGCAGAATTGTTTGATGAATTACCCGCTGTAGTCATCAAAAAGCTATTACGAGAACTGAGTCCTGAACAACGGCAAGCTACAGCCACGATTCTCGGTTATCCCGAAGGCACAGCCGGAAGGATTATGACGACAGAATATGTGCGCTTGCGGGAGGGTTTGACTGTAGGTGAAGCCCTCAGTAAGATTCGCCGCCAGGATGAGGACAAAGAAACAATTTACTATGCTTACGTCACAGATGATAACCGTAAGCTAGGGCGGGTGGTGTCATTGCGACAGTTGTTGTTTACTTTCCCCGAAGTTTTGATTCGGGATATCGCCAGCGATCGCGTCATCAAAGTAAAAACTGATACCCCCCAAGAAGAAGTCGCCCAAGTCATGAAACGCTATGACTTAATCGCTATCCCTGTGGTAGATCGGGAAGATCGGTTAGTCGGCATTATTACCATTGATGATATCGTCGATGTTTTAGAAGAAGAAGCGACAGAAGACTTCCAAAGATTGGCAGGTGGTAGCGGTGATGAAGAGGCCTTATCCCCCGCCCTTATTACCATTCGCAAGCGTTTGCCTTGGCTGTTGGGGATTATGGCATTGTATATTGGTGCAGCCAGTGCGATCGCGCCTTTTCAATCGGTAATTTCGGCTGTGCCAGTATTAGCTGTGATTATGCCCATCTTTTCTAACACAGGCGGCACTGTCGGAATTCAAGCCCTCACAGTGACGATTCGGGGTTTAGGGGTAGGAGAAGTCACACCCAAAGATACGATGAAAATACTCCGTAAAGAAATTTTTGCAGGCTTAGGCACAGCTATAGTATTAGCGTTAACCATGTTTGCCCTGTCTCTCATTTGGGCTAGACCCCAGGAAAGATGGGTAGCCTTAATTGCCGGTGTAGTCATGGCAACTAATACAATGGTAGCCGTAACCCTTGGAACTCTCTTGCCAATGGCTTTAAAACGCCTCAAGCTAGATCCCGCCCTCATGAGTGGCCCTTTAGTCACCACCATGTTAGATACAATTGGATTCTTAACTTTCCTCACCATGATCTCGGTAGCATTGAAAGTTTTTAATTTACCCACCTAAAAGAAGGGGTGTAGGGGTATAGGGGTGTAGGGGAGGCAGTTGCGTGGGCGGGTTTCCCGACTTGAGCAAACTGCCGTGTGTAAGAGAAATTTTACCCCAATCCCCAGTCCCCAATCCCCAATCCCCAGTCCCCAATCCTCAGTCCCCAATCTATGCCCACATCCACTTGGAATCGTCATCACGTCCTGTCTTTAGCTGACTTCTCTGCTGCTGAATACGATACTGTTTTACGAACTGCTGCCAGTTTTCGGGAGGTATTGTCACGGCGGACGAAGAAAGTACCGGCTTTGCAAGGACAGGTGGTGGCGAATTTATTTTTTGAACCATCTACCCGCACTCGCAGTAGTTTTGAAATCGCTGCTAAACGCTTGAGTGCAGATACTCTCAACTTTGCCGCTTCTACTTCTTCCATGACCAAAGGCGAGACAATTCTCGATACTGCGAAAACTTATTTGGCGATGGGAACTGATATTATGGTGATTCGCCATAAAGAGGCCGGAGTACCAAATGCGATCGCTGATGAAATGGATCGTTTAGGCGTGAAAGTTAGTGTCCTCAATGCTGGTGATGGACAACATGAACATCCTTCCCAAGCACTATTAGATTTATTCACAATTTGTAGTCTGATTGACTCAGAAAACCCCCGATTAGAACTATTACAGGATAAAAAGATCGCCATTGTCGGGGATATCCTTCATTCTCGTGTTGCCCGTTCCAATATTTGGAGTTTAATTGCCAGTGGCGCGGAAGTACATCTAGCAGCACCACCAACTTTATTACCTAAATTTTTTGCTGAATATATCTATGCAGAAGGCACAGATGTACCTCCAGGTAAACTATTTATTCATTGGCAATTAGAACCAGCTTTAGAAAATGCTGATTTTGTGATGACGTTGCGTTTACAAAAAGAACGCATGACAGCACATTTATTGCCGAGTTTACGAGAATATCATCAGTTATTCGGGATTACGCGCGGCAAATTGCAACTTTGTCAGCCTCATGTGAAAGTATTGCATCCAGGGCCAGTCAATCGTGGTGTGGAAATCAGTTCTGATTTAATGGATGACCCCGAATTTAGTTTGATTCAGTCACAGGTGACAAGCGGTGTAGCTGTGCGGATGGCGTTGTTGTATTTGTTGGGTAGTGGGAAAACTTGAGGGATTAGGGATTGGGGACTGGGGATTGGACATAGCTAATGTTTTTCTACACCCCCTGTCTTCTCCTAATCAATCATCAGCAGATTGCTTACTGCTCCAAAAAAGTTGCAGTGCTGACTCATCAACCATGTAAGCTGACTCGCTATCCATAATCACCCGCTTACCAAGCCGAGGAAAAACGCCAACATCTAAGCGTCCTGCTTCTCCACCTATCAGGTATACAAGGTCTTCATGAAATGGATTACGAAGATGATGGGGTTTTTGGGGTAGTCCAAATCCCATGAAGTCTCCTGCTTCAACTTCGTATTCCTGATCTCCAATTTCCGCAATTCCTTGACCTGACAAAATATAAACCCATTCTTCTTCATTTTGGTGAGCATGATAAATGAAAGATTCCTTGCCCGGTGGTACACGAGCAATTGTCACACCAATGCGTTTAAGACCGACAGCACGCCCAAGGAATCGTAAATAAATTTCCGAATTGGGATTGAGAGGATGATGAAATTCAAACGCATCCATTGAATTAATGTCTGATGCTTTCAGCAGAGAATGTTGCTCATGAGTCATGTTGATTTCCTCCTATAATTCAACAGTCAACAGTCAACAATCATCAGCTTTGATTTTACCGATTTCTCCCACCCAACGACGGCGATCGCGATGTTCTAAACTGAGAATATCCGCTAAACTCCAGTGAAAATGATACGCAATACAGGCTACCTCCTCATCTAGCAGTTCTGAGGGGTAGCCAACTATTCCCCCGCTAAGGCTAACTCCACTTGAAACTGACTCTGACATTGGGGACACTGCACAGGAATATAAACATCACCTTGTTGATTAATGCGATTATAAAACTCTCTTAAATAAGCCAAGTCTTTAGAAAAAAGATTCTCTAATAAATCAGGAGTTATTTCCGTCAAACTGCCCAACTTGGTGATGACTCTTGATAACATCACAATCACCCCATACCCAGAATTATCTTGAGCCACGCGGTTTTTCTGTACCATAATTTCATCTTTAGCAGTAGCCAGACGCATTACACCGTCACGATGTAAATTCCCTTCTAGGTCTAACAAGCCTCTAGGTAAAACAAATGCAAATTCTGTGCAGAAAATACCTTCATTATTCATATATATAACCAATAAAATTTTAGGTAAAAACTGATTATTTTAATCCAGTTTCTCGCCTAAGATTCTTCCTCTTTTAATTCATTAATTTGGCGATAAAATTGTTGTAAATAACTTAAATCGCAGGCAAAAAAATTTTCCACTACCGCAGGTGTTACTTCATCTAATGCGCCTAAGCGAATGATTACGCGAGATAAAATAATCACCGTTGCATAAGCAGGATTGGTTTTTACACGAGGATCACGTAATGGCACAATTTCATCAATTGCTCTAGATAAACGCATTACTCCTGTGCGGTGTAAATTACCATCTTCGTCAAGATAGCCTTTAGGTAAAGTAAATTCAAACTCAGTTTGTAACATCAATCAAACTCATGCTTTATTAATTCATAGCACGATATTAGCAGTTTATTTTATACTAAATATGCGAGAGCGCATCTGAACATACTTTAAAAAAGTTAATATATATATTTTTTAGATATTGTTTGAAAAGTGATTTGTTAACAAATAGCTAGCTCTATTAAGCTACTGCAACCCGTTTTAATTCTTCAACTACCATTTCTATCTCTTCAATTTGATGTTCGCTACCATCCGCTTTCACATCAGAAATTGTATAACTACTCGGCCAAGCATTTTTAAATTCTAATCTAAACTTTTCCTCCGCAGCTTGGTTGTAAATTACTAAAGAACCATCACGCCTTTCATCACCCCACTTACCTTCTTTAACAGATGCGAGCCAATTCCACATGGTCATAGAAATAGTTAAACCACGGCGTAAAACAATATTGGAATAGGTGATACTCCCAGGTATTTTACTGCGAACAATACGCCCATTAGCATTACCAGTTTTCCCCCAAGTTAGAGGTGTAACTTCAGAAATTTCTATCACTTCTTGAGTAGTTTTAAATCCTTGACATTCCATAAAGTAGCCATCAATTGGTTCTTGGCTACCAGTCAGTTTCAGTTCTAAATAAAAGCGGCTATTAGTGAGAATTTCTGGAAATTCTGCCATGATTAATTACCTTTAGTTCTTTCATAGTAAGGATTTCAGTCCTCAAAGAAGAGAGGACTAAAGTCCTTACTACGAACTTATATTTACTTTTTGCGTTCAAAATAGGTAAAGCCTATCGTGACTGTTTCTGTCAGTAAATCACCAGAACCTGCTGAAAAATCACTCGTGGCGTAACTAGTGGGAAATACATCAGTGAATTCGTACTGTACTTTTTCTTCCGCACCGTCATAAATAGAAAGTTTGCCTAATTTACGATTAGTACGCCCCTCGGATTTACCTCCTGAAAGTGCTTCAGCGTGACATTTGTTATACCAATCAAGCAATTGTTTAGAGTCAGCAGTGGCGACACATTCGAGAGTAATTTCTGAACATTCTACGCCCCCAATTGTAGCTTGTGTTTGAGTTTTACCAGATTTAGTGACACCAATAGGTGCATCCCCACCTGCTACTGTCATTTTCATTTGCATCCCACTAATTTTTTGAATCAAAATTTCAGTGAGTCCATCAGCTTCCCAGTAAAACTTGGCATTAGAAATAAACTCTGGCATAAATTACATCTCCAAAAATGAGGTGACAGTGAAGAACAAACAAGAGTATTGCTGTCATGTTTTGCTAGTGCGTATTTGCGCTAGTTACGAGCTTGGATAAATTAGCTAAATTTCAGAACATCTAAATCTATTTATTTTGTTCGGTTAATGTTTTCACAGGTTAATGTGTAAGTTTCTTCGATATAGTCATTACCGTTTACATCTAAATCACCGATTTTATATTCAGAAGGCCAAGCTTCTTTTAATTCCCAACGTAATACTTCATTGCCATCAGTATCATAGGCGGTAATAGAGCCTGTTTTTTTGCTTTCTAACCATTTTCCTTCACCCTTTTCAGCTTTGGGCATACACTTTTTAAACCACTCATACATTTTTTTGCTGGTGCTATCACTATCACCACTCATCAGGGTTGTGACTTCGATTGTGAATAGCCCTTCAAAACCAGCCGAGTTGATTTGTCGAATAGTCTTGCCACCTTTAGTAGACATTAAAGGTTTATCTTGACCTTTGACTTTAGCTTCAAATTTGACACCACCAACTTTGGTAAAAGCCATGTCGGTCATGCTATCAATTTCAAAGTAAAAGTTACTGGCGGCAATTGGTTTTAATTCAGGCATATTGACAACTCCTTAAATTAGCAACAGTATTTGTTTTTGTAGGGTTTTTATTAGTATTTGGTAAGGTGCGTTAGCCTGCGGCATAACACACCCTACAAATTATCAATTCTTCAAAATTCATTAATAAATTCAAACTGAGAAAACCTCTTAATTTTGAATTTTGAATTTTGAATTTTGAATTGAGATTACTGGTTAGGAGACCACTGACTAAAGCGGAAGATGACAAACTCCGCCGGACGCACAGGACAGACACCAACTTCGATGTACAAACGTCCTAACATCATGGTTTCGTGGGTGTTGATACTAGAGTCACATTTGACATAAAAAGCTTCCGCAGCTGTCGCACCAAATAAAGCACCTTCGCGCCAGAGTCTTTCTAAGAAGTTGCTGACGGTACGAGTAACACGCGCCCATAGGTCTTGGTCATTGGGTTCAAATACTACCCATTGTGTACCCAATTCTACGGACTTCTCAATGTAGCTCATCAAGCGGCGGACGCTAATGTAACGCCATTGCACGTTATCGGGTTCTACCAAAGTCCGCGCCCCCCAAATGCGAATACCTCGGTTGGGGAAGGTACGGATACAATTGATCCCTAAGGGGTTGAGTAATTCTTGTTCGCGCAGGTTGGTTTCGTAGGCTAAACCAATTACACCTCTAGGTGTATCGTTGGCTGGTGCTTTATATACGCCGCGTGTTTCATCGGTGCGACACCAAACCCCTAACATATGACCGCCTGGGGGAATGAGAATTGGTCTACCACCATTGCGGGGGTTGGGGACTTTAATCCAAGGATAGTAGAGAGCGGCAAATTGCGATCGCCTGTTGAATGCACTCAACCACTGAGCAACGTGCTGGGGTTTCACTTGGGTCGGAGGTACTGCTGTACCGCCACCTTTGCAGGGGGGTGGGTCTAACACTACCATCCGGTTGGGGGCTGTGTTTTCGCACAGGCTGACCATTGTTTCCATAATCCCATGCACCTGATCTAGATCCAAGATGCCGCTTTGATAAACGCGCATCAAATCAGGACAAGCAATCATGGTCACTTCGTCAATTTCAAAGATACCTTGCATCCCGGTGCGATCGTCGCGGACACCTTGCACATCACGGGGGAAGCGATCGGGTGTGGAGACGACAGGGGGCGGGCTGACTTCATAAGCACCATTCGCTGGACGACGAGATAGAGGTTGTCCGGGTGTTTGTAAGTCTACGGCAGTGACAAACTCTGACTGTTCTAGAGCTGTTACTACATAAGTACCTACTTCTGCTTGTACTTCGGGGTTCATTGAGAGGTGGTCGTACTCCTCTAGCACTTCCCCGTTGCGGCTAATGATGACTTTAAAGAATTCACCTGTATTGAGAGGTGGTTCGGCGGCTGGGTCTGCTGGTGGAAGCGGTTCACTTTCGGTAATAGCTACATTTAATCTTCCCCCATCATCGTCAGTATCATCAGTTTCTGCGGGTTTGAGAGCAAACTGTAACGAAGGACGATTTCCAGTGGTGCGAATCTTGAGAGCTGTTTCATCAGTCGATGGTGCTGGTGAACCTGGTAATTTCGTCCCGATGCTGACTACCCAACAACGTCCACCACCATTCAAGAACCAACCATTGACGGCAAAAGGTAAATAAGCATCAAAATCTGTATAACCGTCAGAACCCTGTTTAGCAAAGTATTCGAGATACTCGTTCCACGATGTCACCAACATCGGTTTGAACAATTCGGCATCACCGCGTATATCTTCAGTAAAACCAATAAATCCAGCAATATTCGTACTCACACCCTCAATGGGACGGCTACCTCGATCTACTTCTTCAACGTAGACCCCAGGAGCAAAGTAATCTAATCTAGGCATCTTGGATTATCTTCCTGTGTTATCGAATAACAGTTCTTAGTCCAATTCTCAAAAATTCGCTGTTCTTAATGTTGAATTTTGCGGAAAGTCTGTAGCTTGCTTCCCGCAGGGTGCGGAGGTTTCTTCCTAACAGAACTTTCCGAGACGAATTGTGAATTGGTTTTTAGTCCTCTCTAGCCGATTGCTCAGGTATTTTTGAGCAATACTTCTTCATCGTGATGATGAATTACAGGATCACTTTGCAGATTAAAAGGAATGGTTAACGTCACATACAAAGCTGGACGTAATGGCACACCTAAAGCACTCCACAAAGTTGCAGCATCAATGGGATTAATGGTACAAACGGTCATCGACAGTTCACCGTGACCGCGCAATGCCGGGGCTAGCAACTCCTCTTGTAAACAGTGATGATGCAACAGTAATCTCAAAGCCTCTGACAACAAGCGTTGTTCTCCCAAACTGGTGAAATCCCACGCACTCACTAAGAAAGACACATCAAACCACCGAGGCGGCGGTAGAAGTTTTATTCCCTCTGTAGTTAGTTGCTCTATGTAAACGTTTTCCTGAATGTTGTAACAATACAAATTCAACCTAGGGTTTACATTGTGGCTGATAGCAGGGTGGCTAAAATCAATTTGCTCTGTAGTGAGCAGAGAAATACCACCACCTAAAATTTCTGCTAAAGTCTGGGTAGCAGCTGGAATCATAAAACACAACAGCAAGGTTTCTGAAAATGACCCCAAATACTACCAATCACTGTAATTGATGTATTTTATATCACCAAAATAAATGTGCGGTGGTTGGGGTGTACTTACCAGAGCGTCTGATGTAGACAGCACAAAATTGTTACTTTGTGTGCTACACGTAAGGGAATTTAAGTGCTTGCAGCACGAAGCAGACCTTAAATTGAGGCTTTTTAGTTGATTTACAGTTTTTGGACTAAATGTTTATAGCTTAGAGATCCATCCCGTTAGAGGTTATTAGACTTTGGTCGAGATTCTAAATAATTGTTTTAAATTGGAAAAATTTCATACCTGTGGAGTAAGCTAATTCTGTCCGTAGTTATACAGTAAGTAAGCACCATTTATACTACAGGCAGATAATATCTGCAATTTAGTAAAGTCTGCAATGCCTCTTGCTATTCAAGTATACGGGAGATGAATGATGAAGGTTGCAACTCAAAATTCTACTGTTCCGATACCTCTACCTTCGTCCATGCACAATCTACCAAATAATTTATCGAAAGTTGATGTTAACAAAATTTGCCAGCTGATTATGGGGCAGTTAGCAAATCTACTACCAACTGTGATTGTATGGACTTTGTATCAAAATCTGGATACAGGTAAACGCGAATTTATCGCGCATCCTGTGCCTGTGACAGCATCTAGTCATGGCAGTAGCCTGACATCTAGCCAGTCTAGAATCATCTCATCTTTATTACAAGAAGAATGGTTATTAAATGATTTATCTCTTCTTAATATAACTCAACTAGATTTAGTAAATGGATATCAAATTTATGTTTGCTGCGTAGGTGAAGAGAAGGCGATCGCTGCTGAATATATCTTAATCTGTACTGAAGAATCACTCACAGCCCAACAGCAACAATTGTTTTTAAACAACGCTCAGATTTTGAGCCAATATTTATTCATGTATCGGGAGCGATCGCAACACTTGGCGCAAATTAATAATTTATCTCAAGCTTGTGGCAAAGTTGAACATCAATTACGTAATCCTTTAGCATTAATTAATCTTTATGCGGAAAACCTACGTTTAGCTTTACCAGACGAATCTTTACAATCACAAGCCTTATTAATTCGTCAAACAGTTGATGAATTGAGTGCTAAATTAACAGATTTACTATATTTCGGTCAACGCGCAAAACTACATATTCAATTACAAAATTTACAAACAATTATTTCTGAATGTATCAAAGCTTTAGAACCTGGAATCAAAGAAAAAAATATTACTATATTGTATCCAGAAAATCCTGTGAATATTAAAGTTGATCACTGGCAAATTAAACAAGTATTTGATAACTTATTGAGCAATGCAATTTATTTTAGTCCCTGTGGGGGTACAGTTACCTGTAATTGGCATATTTATGGACAAGAAATATTAGTAGAAATTTGCGATCGCGGTTCGGGAATTTCCGAAACAGATTTGAAATTAATTTTTAAACCCTATTATTCCCGTCGAGTCGGCGGTACAGGACTAGGACTAGCGATCGCACAAAAAATTATCCGTGATCACCAAGGCAACCTTTGGGCAGAAAACCTGCCTGAAGGCGGCGCGCAATTCTCTTTTACATTGCCGAGATAGGGCATTGGGCATTGAATAAAATCTCTTTTAATCCTATGTACTTCTTTGCGGAAAGTCTGTAGCTTCCTGCTCTCAAAGTGCGGAGGTTTCCTCTTAACAGAACTTTATCAAGACGAATTTTGAATTTATTTCCCCAGGTCAGCTACCATGAACGTGAAAAAAGAGCCAATTTCGATTTTGCTTGTTGATGATGAACCGCATTTTCGACAAGGAATCCGCACCTTATTAAACTTTTATAACAACAGCAGTTATTTAGACTTTGATATAGTTGGTGAAGCCGCTTCTGTAGAACAAGCCGTCAAGTTAACTACTGAACAACACCCTGCTTTAATTTTATTAGATTTAGAATTACCTCCAGAAGATGGAATTACTGCTTTGATTCGATTAGGACAAATATCTTATAACGGCAAAGTCTTAATATTATCAGCACATCAACAAGATGAATGGGTATTTAAAGCCATGCAAGCTGGTGCTTGGGGTTACGTTTTTAAAGATAAATTAGCCACCCAATTATGCGAAGCGATTAATACTGTCGTTGAGAATAAAGTATATTTACCCGCAGAAGTTGCAACCGCATTTTTTCGCTTGTTTCATTACTACACCGGACAATCTCTGGTTGCCAGTTCCGGTATTCACTTAACCGAACGAGAACAAGAGGTACTCAATTGGCTAGTCCAAGGAGCATCAAACGAACAAATTTCTGCTCATCTTTATATTACAGTTGCAACCGTCAAAGCTCACTTAACAGCCATATTTGATAAATTAAGTGTTACTAGTCGCACCCAAGCAATTGTCAAAGCTTTAAAGTTGGGTTTAGTGTGTCCATAGTCAATAGTCAACAGTCAATAGTCAAAACTGAGCATTGAGAGTAGAGAAATATAGACTATGGGCTAATAACTAATGACTCATAACTATGGATTAATGACTAATGACTAATAACTATAACTATGGGCTATTGACTGCTGACTATTGACTAATAACTAATGAGTAATTATTTAGCTATTGCAACTGTAACTGCAACTCTGCAAAGAACCTTGCAGGCCAGTGTACAAATAGATGTAGATGGTGCTAGGGTGACGACTGTTAGACCCGATCGCCTCAGTAGTGGTTCACCGGAAGCTGGTGTAAATATTTATCTTTACGACATTTTAATGAATCCGGCTTGGCGGAGTGCGGATTTAAGACAACGCCATTCAGAAGAGAAATATACTAAGCGATCGCAAACAGGTCTGGATCTCTACTACTTACTAACTTGCTACGGTAACGATGTGGAGTTAGAACCACAACGTTTGATGGGTAGCATTATTCGCACTTTTAATAGTAAATCAAATATCACTCAAGAAGCGATTCGGGAGACGGTAACAGATTCTACTTTGACATTTTTGGCGGATTCTGACCTAGCTGAACAAATTGAGACTATTTCTATCACTCCCGTTGATTTGAATGTGGAGGAAATATCAAAAATTTGGTCGGTATTTTTTCAGACACCTTACTGTTTATCTATTGCTTATAAAACTAGTATCGTATTAATCGATGCTGGTGAAATACCCAAAAAACCCCTACCTGTACGCAGTCTTCAGCGTCATGTTACACCATATCAACCAGCGATCGCTCAAATTAAAGTCCAAGAAGAACTAGCTAAAATTTGGCAAACACAACTAGCTGCGACTCCGTTGATTTTGGCTACCAGTACCTTATTAATTAAAGGTGATAAATTAAGCGCAGATATTACCCAAGTACGCATCGGGAATGTGACAGCAACTCCCCAAAAAATTACTGACAAGCAGATTACTTTAGAACTAGCCTCCATACCCGTAGAATCATTACGCGCCGGGATGCAGAGTGTGCAAGTCATTCATCCCCAGCAACGGGTGAACTCAAATTTAGTACCAATATTGTTACGTCCCACCATTGAAGAAATTACAGTATCTAATTTAAAGGGTAGAGGTAATGATCCGCGATCGGCTGATATTACCGTGCAAGTGAATGTCACCATTGAGCAAACGCAGCAAGTAACCTTAGTCTTGACAGAACTATCGCTATCAAAATTTGCGGGATACTCCTATGAGCAAACCAAAAACCGCCGCCACAATTCCCACTCGATTACCTTTGCAGTTAGCGACTGTGTGCCTGGAACTTATCTAGTGCGTTTAGTCGTAGACGGCGCAGAAAGTTTGTTAACAGTCGATACAGAACCTCAAAGTCCCACTTTTGAGCAGTATATTGCTCCTGTGGTGGTGATTTCGTAAAGATTGGAATTGGGAAGGTGTAGGTTTTTTACGCTTTGCCTATAAGACACTGTTTTAGGGTGTAAGGGTATAGGGGTGTAGGGGTATAGGGGTGTAGGGGTGGATGAAAATATCATTCTGTCGTTGGTTTGATAGTCATCACTCACTGCTCTATTAAAAACCTACACCTGTCAGCCTCCTGCTCCTCACCCCAGTTCAACTCCAGTGAAAAATTGCCTGCATCCCTTGCCTAACTTTTTCACTGATAAAACTTACTGTAAATCCTACAAAATCAGAAACAGCCTTACCAATATTTTTGCCGATTTCTCTTATAGCTTCCGAAAAGACCAGACTAGCAATAGCGTTAGTTGCAAGTGATAAAGTATCCATGACTACATCTATAAATCCCAAAATATTACATATACTAATACGCTATCGTAAATTGCTGAGGTTAAAAAAATACTAAGTTTTAAATTTTCAGTTTTGCTAAACCTAAATAACGAATCCCTTCGGGAGAAACGTCAAAGCGACAAGGTAAGACTTCTAAACCTAGGGCGATCGCATCTCGCAATAACTTACCATACAGAGGGTCAGCACTATCCCCAGGGCCAAACTCTATACAATCACCTCGATTGATAAAATACAACATAACTGCTCGCATTGTAGGTAATAACGCCATTAATTCCCGTAAATGCTTTTGTCCCCTCGTGGTTTCGGTATCAGGAAATAGTGCTAAAGTCCCTGCACACCAAGTTGTATTTTTGACTTCTAAATAAATGGGTGGTTCCGTATCATTTCCTGTCAAGAAGAAATCTACCCGACTTTTTTTGTCTAATCCGTAAACTACCTCACCTTTAATTTGGCTATAGTTACCTAATTCTGGAAATAAGTGTTTTGCCAAAGCTAACTTCACTATCCGATTCGGCAAAGCTGTGTTAACTCCTACCCATGTCGGCTGGTTATCATTTACTTCAATTAGTTCTAGGGTGTAAGCCAACTTGCGGTTAGGATTATCACTTTTGGAAAGTTGCACTGCACTACCAAGTGTCGATACTCCAGTCATAGGGCCAGTATTGGGACAGTGCGCTGTCACAACTTCCCCAGTAGCTAGTTGTACATCAGCAAAAAAGCGTTTGTAGCGTTTGAGTAAAATACCGGGATATAGGGGTGGGTAACGGTAGAGCCAATCAATCATTTTTTCGAGGATTGGGTATTAAGTCGATGAAACCTCAATATACACCTAACCCCGCTCCATAAATCTTTTCGACAAATCATTTGGATAGAATTTGCGTCAAGCTTCTATCATAATTTGTCAATTTTTGTAGTCAGTTTAACGACACTTTAACAAAAAGTAGCATATACTCGGTGGTATAAGCTTCCCAAACAAAAAATTGGGAAAAAATACAACTGCAAGGAGAAAATTCCTATGCAAAAAGTCGGGGGAATCACAGAATTAGAATATGCCTTTCTGTTTACCTTCAGAAAGGTAAATTCAATTAATGTAGAAGATTTTCAACCGTTTTTTAATAATTTGCCCATTGATCCTTATATTAAAGGCAAATATCGTTTAAGAAGATTATCACGGTTCACGGCTGCCGGAGATAAATTAATTAAATTACCTCATGGATATCTTTTCCAAAGTAAAGAATATAATCCCTTAGTGGGTGATCTTAAAAGAGAGTTTTCTGAATTAGAAGATGCCATGATTGAACTTGATAGTTTTAAAAAGTTAATCTTGGCGTTTAGCGATTCCTGTAAACTGCATCCCGAAGCTGAAATTGGAGTCCATCAAATCAGAACAATTTGTTCTCCTGATAATTTTGGCAATCCTGCACCTGAAGGTATTCATCAAGACGGTACTGATTTTATTGGTATCTTTTCTGTATATCGAGACAATATTCAAGGCGGCGAAACACATTTATATACTGCTAAAAAAGAGAAGCCAGTATTTAGTAAAGTTCTCCATCCAGGGGAATTGTTGTTAGTCAATGACCATGAATTTTTCCACTTCACTACGCCAATTAAACCGCAAACCGCAGATCAAGGAATCAGAGATGTGTTTGTACTGACTTCTCCGAGTTTATTGACTGAGTAAATAAGGGTATCAGGGTGGAGTGGCAACATTCCCCCTAACTATACCTCTCGGCGGCTACCCTGCTAGAGAACTTGGTCTGCGATTGTGCTAAAAATGCAGAGACAAGGGTGACCGCCGAGATACGGATACCGGATACCGTTGGCGAATTCCCCAAACAGCTAAATTAGTTTTCTTTTTTCGGTGTATTACACGGAGAAGATGGATCTAGTTCTCCGTGTAATACACAGGAGATTCGCCATTTTTATGTTAAGCAATAATGGTTCTTTTCTACTCCCTAGCCTTGCTAGTAAATTCACAGGTAAAAACGAATTTTTATAGTAGAAATTCGGGTTTTAGCCAACTTTTATTCAGCAAAATCGACAGAAAGGACATCCAAGTGTCTTTATTCTGTGCTGAGAATCACAAAACGAAAAATCGCTAAAGTAGAAAGCAAGAAAACGTTATTTCGTCTTTTAGCGATATCACGGCATACCAGTGAAGAAAGAAGGCAACCAAAAATTAGCGATCGCTTCAGGAGCAGTAAATGATCTAAAACTGTTTAGTTTGCCTCTGGTGTCAGTTTCTCACAGAACCAGGGGCGAGCGCGCCTTGGTGTGAGGAAGCGGAGATTCATTCAGATTGATTTTGTTGCTAAATTGAACCAAGCACTCCTGTGTTTGGCGGTCATAAGTTGCTTGTGTCACTCTCCGAAAACAAAACGCAAACTTTAAAACTCTGCTTGGGGTCATACAACTCCTTTGCTTTACTCTTCAAGCCATCCACTCTGCATAAGCGTTTCCCGCATTCCTCAACAGTATCAGAGCTACTTTCGCCCCTACTCCTGGGGTGGGATATATGCTGTTATGACTAGGATGATGCTACGTCGTCTTGCCACCTAAAGATTTACTTTATAAATAGTCTCTCAGCTAGCTGATTTATTACCTAGTCCCAGCACTAATGAAATAAATTCCTTATTGTCAATAACCTGCTAATTGTTGTAAATTAAGCACTAACACTTTGCTTAGTTAAGAATAACTTGCAATTTGTTTACCAAAATTGCTAGGAAAACATGACAAATACGCTTACAGAAGAACAAATCCATCAAATTGAGCAGGAAACTGTAGAAAAGTTAGAGATAGCCTATAACAATCAAGGTTTTGACAAAATTCAGAAATTCCGCAACAGTTTATATGATAGCTATTCTCAAATAGTAGAGCTTCGTCCAGGACTAAGTTTAGAAATTTTTGATGATTATTACTATCAGCAAGTTAGTAGTAGAATCAATCACTACGATCTTTATACACTAACAGCCAAATTTTATTTAGGAGGAAATCATAATGTAATCTGCCCTGGAATTGCTGGTGTTAAAGAAAATTACCAAGAAGCTGGAGGCAATAATTACCTATTTTACCTACCAGATATAGAAGAAATAGAACAATATTGTGCAGGCGATCGCATCTATTTAATTAGAATTTGTATAGATATAAACTTCCTCAAATCCTTCATTGACGGACTAGAACATCTACCAAAACAGTTACAGCCTTTTCTAGAAACAGACTCCCCATCATTATTTCACCGTCCAGTGGGTAAGATTACCCTTCCCATGCAGACAGCATTACAACAAATCCTCAATGTCCCCTATCAAGGGATGATACAAAAAATGTATCTAGAAGGTAAAGTACTAGAATTGCTAGCTTTGCAGTTTGCCCAATTAATCGAAACTGAAGGAGACAAACAACCCTTAATTCATCTTAAAGCTAATGATGTGGAAAAGATTTATCAAGCCAGGGATATATTAACCCAAAACTACGATCATCCACCCTCATTGATTGACTTAGCGAAAATAGTAGGTATCAATGACAACAAACTAAAATACGGTTTTCGTGAAGTATTTGGTACGACAGTATTTGGATATTTGCGTGACTATCGCTTAGAAGTAGCACGAAAGTTACTACAAGAACAAAAGCAGAACGTGAGAACTGTAGTCAACACAGTTGGTTATGCAAATCAAAGTCACTTCGCCGCCGCATTCAAGCGTAAGTTTGGAATGACTCCTCAAGATTGTCGGTTAGGAAGAAAAGCAGTTTAATACCAATGCAAAATTCAAAATTAAGAAATTTTCTAATACCTAGTAATACCAATTCTCCAAAAGATGGTAACAGATTTAACCCAAGAAAGCCTTGCTATATTTAAATTTCTTAATTACGAATTACGTAGGCATTAGCCTTCCCGTAGGGTATTACGAATTACGAATTGCCATAAGTCACTTGCTGCTTACTTGCAGCTTAATGTCAAAACTTACTCACACTCTCCCTCTATGGTTCAAAACTCTCCGTCTACTATATAGACTTGCACCTAGTAAATTACATAAACTCTTTCCACAGTCAGTTGCAAATAATTTGCAATATTGAGCTTGTTTTTGTGGAGTGAGGGGTATGGAGTCTCGAAGATCGAAAGAGATTATTTCCGTAGGGATAGTGTTAGCATTAGCATCATTGCTAGTACAACCAGCCGTTGCACAATCACATCGTTCTACTAGTACAGCAAAGTTACTACTAGTGCAACAAAGTGAAGCTGCATCTGTGCAAGTTACAGGTGTAAAAGTCAATACTACAGATAAAGGTATCGACATTATTTTAGAAAGTGCCAAGCCAGAAGCACTAAGCCCTGTCATTAAAAGCGCAGACAATAATTATATTGCAGATATTCCTAATGCGGTGTTAGCACTGCCCGACAGTAAAGATTTTAACATTACTAACCCAGCCAAGGGAATTTTATCTGTAAGTGTTACTCAAACTGATGCTAATACTGTCCGGGTAACGGTGACGGGAGAGACTGGTTTACCAACAGCAGAATTATTTGATAGTGAAGAAGGTTTAATTTTTACCCTTGCCCCTGTAGCTTCAGCACCACAACCGGAACAACCTACAACTCAAACACCACCAGAACAACCCACAACTCAAAGTGATGAACCCATCGAATTAGTTGTCACAGGGGACAGGGACAGTTATCGAATACCTACAGCCAGCACCGCTACAAAAACAGAGACTCCCCTGCGTGATGTACCCCAAGCAATTCAAGTGATTCCGCAACAAGTATTGCAAGACCAACAGGTAAGACGTTTGAATGAAGCTTTGAAAAATTCACCTGGTGTGATAGCTGATAATTCAGAACGTTCTGCATTTGAAGGATTTACCATTCGTGGTTTTAGTAACCGTAATATCATTCGTAACGGGCTAAGAGACGATACTAACATCACCAGTAACATTAATGTTGAGAACATTGAACAGATAGAAGTTTTGCGAGGCCCAGCCTCGGTTCTATTTGGACAAGGAGGTGCTGGAGGGACAATTAATATTGTTACGAAAAAACCCCAAAGCACTCCTTTTTATTCTATTGAAGCAACTATAGGTAGTTTTGACACCTACGGCGGCTCTATAGATATTACAGGGCCATTAAATGAAGAGAAAACTGTTCTATATCGGTTAAACGCATCTGCATCTACAACCGATACATTCGTTGATTTCTTTGAAAGAGAGCGTTACTTTATTGCTCCTAGTTTGACTTGGTTGATAGGACAGAATACCGAATTAACTTTAGAAGCTGAGTACTCAGACCAACGACAACCCAATGACCGGGGTTTACCAGCTCGTGGTACAGTTTTACCGAACCCCAACGGTAAATTACCAATTAGTCGTTTTATTGGCGAGCCTTTTGATGAAATTGATAAAAATAATCGTCGATTTTTCCGAGTAGGTTACAATTTTGAGCATCGTTTTAGTGAAAACTGGCAATTCCGTAATAACTTTAATTTTTCTTACTTGAGCGTAGCTCAAAATTCTTTGTTTCCTTCAGCACTTTTAGACGATAATCGCACCCTGGAACGAGGTGTATTTATTGCTGAGTTTGCCCAACAAACTTATAGCCTAGATACAAATGTTGTAGGTAGTTTTAAAACAGGCAGCATTGAGCATAAGCTATTATTTGGTATCGACTTATCGAGGGATATTTCTTATGATGAAGGTTTAAATTCCTTGCGAGAACTTGACCCTATCGATATTTTTAATCCCATTTATCGGCGTGATAGTCTTGGTGGAATTATTGAGGAATTTGCCGACGAACCTACAATCTCAGAAGGTTTGGGAATCTATTTACAAGACCAAATTTCTTTATCAGAAAACTTGAAATTGGTTTTAGGTGGAAGATTTGATATTGTTACACAGGAATTAGAAAATTCTTCAGGAGAAACAACGGCTTTTCAACAGGATGAAGCATTTAGTCCTCGTATTGGTATTGTCTATCAACCGAGTCAAGCAGTATCTTTATATGCTAACTATAGCCGCTCATTTCAACAGGTTACAGGAACAAATTTTGATAACAGACTATTTGAACCAGAAAAAGGAACTCAGTATGAAGTGGGGATGAAAGTAGATTGGACAAATAATCTTTCTTCTACGCTGGCTTTATACCAAATTACACGCTCAAATGTTCTTACTACTGATCTTCGAGATCCTAGCGGAAATTCTTCTATCCAAACAGGCGAACAAAGAAGCCGAGGTATTGAGTTAGATATAACTGGGGAAATTTTACCAGGATGGAAAATAATTGGTGGCTATGCCTATACCGACGCGATAGTATCTGAGGATAATAGTATTCCAGAAGGAAACCGTATTAACAATGTACCAGAACACGCTTTTAGCCTATGGACTTCCTATGAACTTCAACAGGGAAATCTACAAGGCTTAGGATTCGGTTTAGGACTTTTTTATGTAGGAGAAAGACAGGGAGATTTGGATAATAACTTTAGTTTGCCAAGTTATTTACGCACAGATGCAGCCTTATTTTATCGTAGGAACAACTTTCGAGCTGCTCTGAATATTCAGAACTTATTTGATAATGAGTATTTTGAAACAGGAGAAAGCCTACTCCGTGTTTATCCAGGCGCACCGCGCACAGTAAAATTCACTTTGGGTTGGCAATTTTAATTACAATTAAATTATGAAAACAGACTTTCATATTCATGACCTTCCCATGCTCAATTAAGAATCATACACAGCCCTAAAATTAACTAGGGCTTTTTCCTTGCCAAACTTATAATTTAAAAAACATGATTAGTAAACGCTGGTTTAAACACATCCAATTATTCCTAATCATAACTCTGACCATAATTAGTCTCAACGGGTGTTACATTCTTCTACCACAAACAATACACTCATTAAATACACAATCAAAATGCCGAATAGTTAATCATGAATTAGGTCAAAGTTGTATTCCTGACAATCCTAAACGTATCATTGTCATGGATCAAGAAAGTTTAGAGATTTTAGTAGCGTTGGGTTTGAAGCCAATAGCCGCTACAACTTCAAATCGAGTAGGTAATAAAGTAACTATCCTCAAAGAAAAAAATGATGGAATTATTAATTTAGGCAAGGAAAGCCAACCCAATTTAGAAAAAATAATTAAATTACATCCTGATTTAATTATCGGATTCTCTTTAGGTAATAATAATTATAATTTATTTTCTCAGATAGCTCCTACAATCTCTATTGAATATAAGGAGAAAGGTTGGAAAGAAACTTTAATCAAGGTTGGTTATATACTTAATAAAACTCAAGTAGCAGAAAAACTATTAGCAGATTATCACCAAAGAATTGAAGCCCTAAAGTTAGCTTTCACTCAGAAAGTGCAACAACCAACCATTTCTGTAATGAGATTTTATACAACTCTTCAATTTACACAATTGTTGAATCAGTTATCATTTCCCGTGGGTATTTTAGAGGAATTAAATCTATCTATACCTCTCATACAACGTCAGATTGGCAGTAGTGCTACTGTTAGTTATAACAATGTTAGTTTAGAGCGTGTAGATTTATTAGAATCAGATGCAATGTTCATCGCATTAGATCCTGGTGCAAAAGAGAACTTTCAAAAATATAAAAATAGTCCTCTCTGGCACACACTTAATGTAGTTAAGAATAATCGAGTATACACAGTTGATTCAGGTTACTGGATTTTTGGTAGTATCTTATCAGCTAATGCCGTATTAGATGACCTTGTAAAATATTTGTTAGCAGATGCAAAATCTGACTAAAATTTAAAAGTATTTTTTCCTGGGGTAACTGTGAGTTTGAATTAATGTTATTACCTTGTCTAGAAAATCATGAATTATTTTTTACGTCGTTATAATAAACTATTTATTCTCATTACTCTAACTTTAATTTTTGTTCAAGGTTGTTACATTAATTCAATCAAAAGTATGGTCTTACCAACCACAGAATTAGCAACAACAGAATGTAAAATTATCAAACATACTTTAGGTGAAAGTTGTATTCCTTTCAAACCTCAGCGCATTGTTACCTTAGATGAAAATATTATGGAAGCATTGTTAGCCCTAGACTTAAAACCAATAGCAACAACCCAGCCTAATATTGCCGGAAGCATAATACCAAAATTGGGTAACAAAGCCGAAGGGATAGTTTCTTTGGGGAAAGAAAGTCAACCAAATATAGAAAAAATTATACAATTAAAGCCAGATTTAATCTTGGGATTTTTTATTGGTGCAGAAAAGTACAAATTATTTTCACAAATAGCCCCTACAATTCAACTTGATTATATTCAAGCTGACTGGAAGAATTCTTTATTAAAGATTGGGGAAATTACAGATAGAAGTGAAAAAGTACAAGAATTACTTGAACAATATCAACAACGTATTCAAAATTTACGTGCATTTATAAATAAAAAGTTAAAAAGAATGACAGTTTCTATCAGCCGCTTCTATGCTGGTAATCAGGTTACAGAATTTCGCACAAAGTACTCATTTCCAGGTAGTCTGCTTACGGAAGTGGGAATATCTATGCCAGAAATGCAAAAACAATTAACGACAAATGAAAATCAGCCTCTAGTTTCAGTTAGTTTAGAGCAGTTAAAGTTATTAGATGCAGATATTTTATTTGTCGCGTTAGATCCGGGTGCAGAAACATCTTTTCAGAAATATCAAAATAGCCAGTTATGGCAACAATTGAATGTAGTTAAAAATAACCAAGTTTATACAGTTGATTCTGGTTATTGGATTTTTGGGAATATTCTGTCAGCAACGGCAATTTTGGAGGATTTGCTTAAATACTTAACTAATAACTTAAATAATTAATTATAGAGAAACACACTAATGATTCAACAAATAGCTAACACCGAAGTGCTGAATTTTTTACAAGAAATATATAATCTTGCTCAAACTCATTTAGATAATTTCTATACAGATTGCATTATTTTGACTCAGCCTCCTGATGGTGTGGAGGTAATTTCATTAAATGATTACTTACAACCAGATAGACTTTTACCACAGATAAAAGCGGGTGAAGTATACCAAAAAAGTCAAGATATTCGCATTGCCGCATCTATCTGGAACAAAATTTATAGTTGGAAAACATTACCTGGTGTTTTGGCTTTGATGACTTGGGCTGGTGTCGGTTTAGATGCAAGGCTTGATAATGTAAGTTTTGTCTTAGAAGACGGTGAACCCAAGGCTATATGGTTTCATGACTTAAGTGGTACTGTAATTTATCCTAAGCGATCGCCTATCCCTCTTCCCCAAGATTACCCAGGAAAAATAGTAAATAGCACAGAAGCCTTACACCAAAACGTATTTACTGGCCTATTCCAACATAATCTAGCCCCAATGATAGAGTGCGTACATCGCTTAACCAAACTCTCCAAAAAAACCATGTGGGGTAATGCAGTAAATGCCTCAGAAGGGCAGTTTGCCGAACTCAGCCCATGTACAAGTCCAGATGCCATAAAAACAGATTATTCCGTCTTATATGAACAACCCTGCAGTGCCGTCATGCCCGGACGCAATCCTCTCTACAATCTAGTACGTACCGAACAACTCAACGAACCCGGTTTACCAGCTACAACCACAGTCCGTCTCACCTGCTGTTTATATGCTTTCATTCCTCCATACGATGAAAAGTGTACAAACTGCCCATTGATGCAGCCACAGGAACGAATTGCCCAAATCAAGAAATACATGATAGAGGCTGAATAAACTCATCTTCATACCCTCCCTAAAAATTACAATGTCACAACAACCAAACCCAGCCAGTATGCGTAATTTTCTCATCGTTTGGCTTGGTCAATTAGTTTCCACTATTGGTAGTAGAATGACTGGTTTTGCGATAGAAATTTGGGCGTGGGAAATTACAGGTACAGTAACAACACTGACTCTAGTCGGTTTTTTTAGTTTGTTACCAAGTATTATTATTACCCCTATCAGTGGTGTAATTGTAGACCGATTTAACCGCAAACTGTTAATGATGGTAGGTGATACAGTTGCAGTTATCAGCACAATTATAATTTTATGGCTGCATATCACAAATAATTTACAAATTTGGCACTTTTATCTTACAGGCGCAATTGTCGGTACGTTTAATCAATTTCAATCTTTAGCATATTCGACATCAATATCATTAATGATTCCTAAAAAACACTACACCCGGGTTAGTAGTTTGGAATTTTTATCAGGCTATGGTAGTAATATTATTGCTCCCGCTTTGGCAGGATATCTTTACACAGTCATTGGTTTTTTAGGAATTTGGCTGATTGACATTTCCACGTTTATTGTAGCCATTGGCAGCTTATTATTTGTGAGTATTCCTCAACCAATAACTACAGGAAATGAAAGAATAGCCAATATTTGGCATAATTTGGCATTTGGTGGACGCTACATTACTACTCACAAAAGCTTACTAGCATTGTTATTAATTAACTTATTATTTTGGCTACCTCATGATATTGGTGATTCTCTATACTCACCGATGATTTTGTCACGCACAGACAATAATACTATTCTATTAGGTAGTTTAGCTTCTGCGGCTGGTTTTGGTGGTGTGACAGGGGCGATAATTGTTAGTACTTGTGGCGGCTTTAGGCGGAAAATTAAAGGTATTTTATTAGGGATGATGGGTGCAGGAATTAGTAAAATTATTTTCGGGTTGGGTAGAACTCCTTGGGTTTGGATTCCTGCACAATTTTGTTCTTCTTTCCATTTTCCTTTAAATGGTAGTTCGGATACTGCTATTTGGTTAGCAAAAGTACCTCCCAATTTGCAAGGAAGGGTGTTTGCAGCGCGATCGCTACTTTTACAAATCGCTTCTGCGGCAGGCTATTTAGTAGCAGGGCCATTAGCAGACAAAGTTTTTACACCTGCCTTGCAATCAGACGGTTTTCTGGTTAATCTTCTCGGCTGGTTATTTGGGACTGGCACTGGTGCAGGGATAGCCTTGCTATATGTAATATGCTCGTTGTGGATGTTATTGGTCGGTTGGCTAGGTTTTTCTGTCCGTGGGCTGCGAAATGTGGAAGATATTCTCCCTGACCATGATGCAGAGTATAGCCAGTTGAAGTAGGGGTGTGAGTAGCAACGGATTGAAGGCTAAAAGCTAGTTATGCGAAATAAGCTGGCTAAAAAGCTTCATTTGAAATAATGCTTGTCTCTAATGGACAGAATGCGAAAATCAAAACCCTACACATAACGATGGCCACCATCAATGTGAATAACTTCGCCTGTAATCGACGGATTAACCATCAAAAAAATCACGCTACTGGCAACTTCTTCAGCTGTTGCCAACCTTCTAGTTGGAATCTTTGAGGCCACCTCTTGGAAAGCTTGTTGCTTCGATTCCCCAAAGATTGCATCCCACATCGGAGTATCAGTCCAACCAGGGGAAACGGCATTGACTCGAATCGGAGCTAATTCGATTGCTAAAGCACGCGATAATTGTTCAGCCGCAGCCGTTGCTACTGCAGTCGCCCAAGCACCGGGAACAGGGCGATCGGTCGATAAGCCACCTGTGAGCGTCACCGATCCACCAGAAAGCATTTTCGGCACAGCCGCTCGAATCACATAAACACTTCCCCAAAGGCGGCTTTCGATAGCAGGGCGAAATTGCTCAACAGATCCCTCTAAAATCTTACCTCCGACAAAACTCCCAGATGCAATGTAAACGTGGTCAACCTGTCCCGTTGCAGTAAACAAACGGTTTATTGCTGCTTCGTCAGTGATGTCTACTACAGCCGTGTGAACCTTTCCCAATCGCTCAGATGCCTCGTCCAACTTGCTCGACGAGCGACCCACAATTGTCACCTCTGCACCTGATTGTCTTGCTAATCTTGCCGTTTCGTAGCCAATCCCCTGACTACCACCAATGACGACTACGTGCTTTCCGTCTAATGGCATGACTTCAAACTCCTCAGTGATTTTTCTAGCAATCCGAACTATGGGACTCTAACCTTGTGCTTTTCCTTCCAAGAGTCCTGCGAGAGTTTGCTGAAAACTCTTCCGTTGGCTCAGAGTATGTAACCATGCTGCTGTTTTAGGCCGAGCTTTCACCAATGCTGCTCCTTCTTTCGTTATGTTGATGTAGTACAACATTGACCCAGTGATGATGTCAGCCAAGCTCAATTCATCACCCACTAGAAATGATGTTGTCAGATTTTGTTCCAGGACATCTAGATGTTGACTAGTTATCTTTGCTGACTCTGCAACAACAATTTCATCAGCTGCACCACCCATAATCGGACTCATAATTCGCTGTAAGAACAGTTGCATCACACCGACTGGATATAAATAATTTGCGGCAATACCAATCCATTGCCACATCTTAGCGCGTGCTTTGGGAACAGATGGCTGCAATGAAAAACCATCGAAAGCTTCATCAACGTAGCCTAAAATTGCTGGAGTTTCGTACAGGACAAAATCTCCCTGCTGCAATACGGGCATTTTCCGAAATGGGTTGATCTGAGCGTATTCATCTGTTGCTAGGTAATCAAATCCAATTTCGTTGAAGTGGTAGTCAATTCCTTTCTCAATTAAGGTTATGCGAACAGAGCGAACATTAGGACTGACTCCAAAGCCATGTACAACTATGGACATAAGATTTACCTCAGAGGCGTTAGCAGTTTTTTGAACGTTCATTCAAGTTGAACACTCATTCAAGATAGAACTAAAAAAAACGCCTGTCAAGAGGAAACCGCGAAATTAATTTATCTGCAGCAGCGTAGTCGCTCCTGCGGCAATGCTGTTCAGCGTTTGAGCATCTCGTCGGATGCGTGCAACGGCTAACATCCCGACAACCAACCCTAGCAATGCTTTAGCATTCGCCTCTAGATCAAATGATTTAGGTAAATCTCCGTCTTGCATTGCCTGAGCCAGATTTTGCCGAAAGAATGACTCAATTTCGTCTAAACGATCCTCAATAATTGCGATCGTGCTGGGTGAGTGGGATTCGCGTTCAATCGCTGTGTTAATAATCAAACAGCCCTTCTGTTTTGAGTCGTTGACCATCGCCTTAGCCAAACGCTCAAACCATTGTTGAATACATTCTAAGGGAGGACAATGGCGTGGCATGGAAGCACGAAAGAATTCTTGCGTGTATTTTTTGAATGCTTGCTGAAACAGTTTTTCTTTGTCACCAAAGGCAGCATATAAGCTTCCAGGCTGGATTCCCGTTGCTTGTACAATCTCCTTCATGGAAGTGTTGGCATAACCACGCTGCCAGAACAAATCCATAACTATGCTTAAAACTTCGTCTGTATCAAATTCTCGTTGCCTAACCACCGTATGATTTAACTCTCTTTAATTGTGTATATTTTTCCAAGTATACATATTTTTGAACGTTCAATCAATATTGAATTGAGTTTCGCAAAAAGGTTTTAGTCTAGATGAATGTGCAATTACTTTTTTATTTCCAATACTCCATGTTAATTGACTGCAAATATTTGACAATCCACAAGATAGGGAGAGTTGAAATTAGTCATTTCTCCTGCTTTTTTATTGGGTATGGGAAATAATCTGGCTGAGAGTGGTTTATTCAGTTTAAAAGCTAATGTTGTCATATCCATTAATATGGCTGTAATCTTGTTTATGGAAATATCACCAGGAATGGGTACAGTATCTAATCCACACCCACACACGGCTGAATATAACAACAAATTTGTAATATCATAAGTTTGCTCATTGGCTCTAGTTGCTAAACCGATATCTTCACAAACTGGTAGCATTAAGCCAGAATAACCACAGCTTTTAATGGGAATACTTTTTAACACGCGTGTTAGCATTCCAGAAATTGCTAAAGTCCCAGGATTACCGAATTTACCATCTAGTAATTTTTCATAGGCAAAAGCAATACTATTTTGTTGATCTAAAGACGGTGCAAGAGATGTGTCTATACCATGAAAGGTGAACTTAAATTGGGTAGAAATTTGCTGTGCGATCGCCTCTACTCTCTTAACTTCTGCTTCTAAAATTATTTGTAGTTTATTTTCAGCATCTGGGATATTATCAGCTTTAGAAAAAGCTTGCATTACTAAATCGGCTAATTCTAATCCAATAGAAAAGGATGTTTCGCCCACATGGTAAGATGTTGGGAAAAATGGGATATCTGGCTGACAGTTTGCACCTGCACAAAAGCGAAAATTACCATAGCCATTTTCAGTTTCTTGGGAGATACGTTTAATCGCCTGGGCTGATTCTATAGCATTTTCAAATTGCTTGCCAATTTTACTTGAGCAGTAAACTATTGATGTATTTTTGTTGATTTCAGGAACTAAATCTATAGTTTCAGGAGTGCTAGCGTAACCAATGTTAAAGAAACTGATATTTAGACTTTGACAAAATTCTTCTAATTTTTTAATGTGATGGATAATTTCAGCTTGAGATAAGCTTGAGAGATATTCTTCCCAAGGGTTAGTAGCAATTCTTGTTGTTTGCACTTCATAACCTTGTTGCTCAAAAATTATCTGTGCTTTCTGGTTAAAATCAGCAGCTATTTTGAGTTTGGCTGTTTCCTGTGGTGAACCAAGTGATATACCTGTAGTGATAGTTCTAATTTTCATAGTCAAATTTTCTAAACGATTAGGAATAATTACAATTCGCAGTGAATATTTAAAATATAGGGCTAATAACTAGCTGAGTTGGGTAAACAACGGTGATGAATAACGACTTTTACAATCTGGGACTAGAAAAAGCCAAGCAAAAAGACTACGCTGGAGCAATTGAGGAATTTAGCCGGGCGATACAACTAACTCCCTATTATGCCGAAGCTTACTTAAAACGGGGTTTAGCATATTATGATTCCGGGGCAATTCTGCAAGCTGTTTCGGATTACACTGAAGCTATCAAGATAACTCCTGAGAGTGTGGAAGCTTACTATTGTCGTGCTTTAGCAAGATTAGCTCTGAAAAATTTACCAGGGGCGTTAGAAGATGTAGACAAGGCGATTTATATCAATTTTAACTATGCAGCAGCCCATGATTTACGGGGGATAGTGCGCCGCAAACAAGGGTATATTCAAGATGCGATCGCAAGTTTGAAAAAAGCCGCAGATTTATATTTACAGCAAAAAGATCCAGAAAATTGTCGTCTGTGCTTAGAACGGATTAAACAGCTACAACCCACCCCAAAACCAGTTACACAGCCAGTAGCTGCGAAAAGCGCGCCAATTGCATCTGTTAGTGAATATTTTCACCAGTTACTTGCAAAAGCCGAAAAGGGAGACACCCGCCAAGCCATTGCGGATTTAAATTGGATCTTGCAGGCTGATTCCCAGGATGCACAGGCTTATTGCTGTCGGGGGGTGGTGCGGTGCAAAATAGGGAGTTATCGAGAAGCGATCGCCGATTTTAACCAAGCCTTACAATTAAATTTTCAAGATGTCATTGTCTATCGTAACCGGGGTAAAGCCCGTTCTTTATTGGGGGATCATCAAGGTGCGATCGCCGATTTTAATCAAGCAATTCAAATGCAACCCCAAGATGCTTTAAATTATGTTGCCAGAGGTAACACATATCGAGCAATGGGTAATTATCTTGGTGCAATTGCTGACTATGGAAACGCCTTACAAATTAACCCCAATGATGCGCCAGCTTATTATAATCGTGGTATTACCTATACTTTTTTAGAAGAAATGCAAAATGCTGTCGCAGATTATCAAAAAGCTGCGAGTATTTTTTGTGAACAAGAAGATTGGCAAAATTATCAACAAGTTTTAGATAGCCTCAAACAAATTCAAAAATCTGTTCCTGAAGCCAAGCAGCAAAAATTTAATATCTTGCGTCAACGACTTTTGCGCCTAGTTGGGGGATATTGGGAAATCGCCCAAAGATTAATTGAACAGAAAAAAGATTATTATCCAGGGATGACGGAAGAATGGTATATACAAAAAGTCATCGACGATTTAGAACGCGATCGGGGTAGATAATACAATTTTAGATTGTTAATTTATATTAAACTTGCCCAGCAGTTAATACTTGAGTTGCTGTCAAATCTAGCATGGGAAAAGTTGGCGATTGGATCATATTTGTTCCCTGAAATATAGTTTCTTCGTACAATCCATCTACCAGAGTTAGCAGGGTAATTTTGGCTTGATTAGCATCAACAATCCAGTATTCCGGGATACCCCGTGCAGCATACTCAGAACGCTTATAGCGGTAGTCTCTATCCTCATTTTCTTTTCCGGGGGAGACGACTTCAACCACCATTGCAGGAGAGGGCATATCTGGAGTGATTGTAGCGCGTCTGAGAGCGATCGCCTCAAATAATTCCTGTGTCAATATCATCAAGTCGGGTAGTCGCACACGAGTTCGGCTACCTGTCACCACTAGTTCTGTGTCTTTATGGCGAATTAGTTGAATAGGGACAAACTTGAGAAACTGGGACAGTAGATAGAGAGAAATTAAGTTATTTCTATCACTTTCCGGTGGCATTGTAACCAACTCTCCATCCACAAGTTCATACTTGGTATCTGTGCCATCATCATAAGCAAGATACTCGTCCAGGTTGAGTTTCTTGACTGTTGTGGTCATAAACTCCTATTTTCTTCACTCTAGACATAGATTTTATCATTTTTTGTTTGACAACATAGCAGGATCAACCTGAAAATATATAGCTTATTTTCCATTTCTTCGATACACAATCCGCATTTGTTGAACTTCAGTTTCCTGTGATTCTAAAAACAGCATCTCCTCTATTTTTTGTAATCCCAAACTTTCAAACTGTGCGAGTTCAGATTGAGATAATGGCCAAGGAGGGCCTGAAGGTTCGTCTTCTGTATCCCGCACACGGGTAATTACTAATAAAGTTCCGCTAAGGGAAACCACAGAAGCAATAGAGGAGATAACGGAATTCCGTACACTCAACGGTAAGGCTTGGATATTGCGACATTCAAAGACAAAATCAAAAGCCTGATTCCATTGCTGAGGAATAGACAACAAATCAGCAACTTGATAGTTAACTGGAGAATCAGGAAATCGCTTTTGACACCAAGCGATCGCTGTGGGAGAAATATCAAAAGCTGTGACTGCAAATCCTAATTTTGCTAAAGCTTCCGCATCATCTCCTAAACCACAACCAATTACCAAGGCTTTTTTACCTTGAGCAGAGATTTCATGATTTTCTAACCAATCTTGAAGGTAGGGATGCGGTGTTAATTTTGCCCAGGGAATTTGTGCTGTGTCACCATTAGCTGAAGCATATAAAACCTCAAACCATGCTGTTGGTTCTGAATTATTAATAGCCTCAGATGCTAGTTCTTGCACTTTCTGACGTAAATTTTCAGGCTGTTTTTCAAACATGAGTAGTTAAATTTATCCCAAAAAATAATCAGGTTATTTAATTAGGAAATTACATGATTTTTTATTTCCATTAAATGAATAACCGAATTGCATTTTATATATGAGATTATATCATGTTTGGTAATATTAATTATCCTCAGCACATATAGTATAAAGAGTATCGTCTCTCCAAGGATAACAACTTTCTCCACCAAAAAATGCAGGAGTTATTTGTTCTTGTTCTACGATAGTTTCTCCTTCATCACCGCACCAAGTCATGTACAGCATTAGATGAGCAAGATGAATATGGTCGCGGAGATATTGACCAAAAGAAATGACTGCATCATGGCATTCTTGCCAAAATAGACGTTGTTTTTGCTTGTAAACATCAATACTAGGATACTCTTGATTAAACCATTTACTCAAATTTACATCGTATTTTAAAGAGTCAATGTAGTCATTTAACTCTTCTTCTCGTTCAACGCTGCTTTCATATTGAAAGTAACAACCACATAAATCATTGGGATAAATACCATAGATGTATTGTGCTTGCGGGATAAGTTTACGAATATTCTGTGGTGGGCTTGTGTATTCTGAAATAACTTCAATAGTGAGGTGAGGATATCGCGGATCTTGCTTGATTGTCGGTAGCGGTTTGTCAGATATTAAGTATAAAACGTGGCACATATTATTCTCTGAAGATAGTTTGCACATCAAGAAGCAAGAAAGTTAAGCTGACTTTTCACGGGATCTAAAAAAACCCCTCTCCAAACCTCTCCCCTGCAAGGAGAGAGGCTTTGATTCTTGCTCCCCTTCCCTACAAGGGAAGGGCTTGGGGGTTAGGTTTTGCGCTAACTTTTCCATATAACGTGAAAAGTCAGGAAAGTTAAGGAATATCAGCAAAACTCTAGTGTTATAGCTTCTGGAAACTCTAACAGAGGTGTTGCTTAAGTCCCACGAACTATTCTTGATAAATCCAGAGTAACCAAGCCATATTCCCTTAAGCAATTTGCAGATTTACCAACCTACAACCCTTGTAAAATTAAGCAAAGCTTGCTAGGGGAAGTTGTTTTAGTTCAGGGAATCCCTCAACTTTTCCGACTCACCTCCGTGCAGAAATTTTACCAAAATCATTCTAAATTTTTTAACCCAAGGGCAATCTTACTGTGCTTTTCAATTTGTCCCATAACTTGTTTTGCTCGTTTAATGACAACAGCAGGTAAACCTGCTAATCTTCCGGCTTCAATTCCGTAAGATTTATCAGCACCTCCTGGTTGAACTTGGTGCAGAAAAATAATTTGGTCGGGTAATTCTTTCACGGTGACTTGATAATTAGCTACGTTCGGTAACATTCCCGCTAGTTCATTTAACTCATGATAGTGAGTAGCGAAAATTGTCCGGGCTTTGATTTCTGTGGCTAAATATTCTGCTACCGCCCAAGCAATGGAAAGTCCGTCAAATGTAGCTGTTCCCCGCCCAATTTCATCTAATAAAACTAGGGATTTAGCTGTAGCGTGGTTGAGAATATTTGCGGTTTCATTCATTTCTACCATGAAGGTAGATTGACCCGTAGCTAGATCATCAACTGCGCCGACACGGGTGAAAATGCGATCGCATACTCCCAATTTCGCTGACTTAGCTGGGACGAAACTCCCAATTTGCGCCATGAGTTGAACGAGTCCTACCTGACGCAGATAGCAACTTTTACCACTGGCGTTTGGCCCTGTCAAAATCACAAGGTCAGGGAGTGGGGACTGGGTACTGGGGGGGAGATTGTCGCTACTCCCTAAATCTGTGGAGTTGGGGACGAAGAAACCCGCGGGTAAGGACTGTTCAACTACCGGATGGCGACCATCGACAATTTCGATTTCCCTTCCGGGAATCATCTCAGGACGACAGTAACCCTGTTGTACCGCCAATTCAGCCAATCCACACAACACATCAGCCGCAGCGACGGCGCGGGAAAGGTTGCGAATAGCTTCGGCCTCTTTTGCTATTTCTTCCCGTAAGGCGACAAACACCTCATATTCCAACTGGTTTAAATCATCCCTGGCTGTGAGAATTCTGGCTTCTCGTTCTTTGAGTTCTGGGGTGATGTAGCGTTCTTCGTTGGTGAGTGTTTGCTTGCGGATGTAATTATTGGGTACTTGGTCAGCTTTGGCACGGGAAATACTAATGTAGTAACCAAAGGTTTTATTAAATCCTACCTTGAGAGTGGGAATACCTGTTCTAGATCTTTCATCTACTTCTAAATTAGCAATCCATTGTTGGTCTGCTTCTACTGTCGCCTTTCTCTCATCCAATTGGGGATTGACTCCCGAACGAATTAAGCCGCCTTCTTTGAGATGTATAGGCGGTGATTCCACAATGTGGGCGTGGATATTCTTTGCCAATTCTGATAAAATCGACGGGACTTTTTGCAAAGCTTTGAGGAAGGGGGAACGCGCCTCAGCGACTAGACGGGCTAATTCTGGTAAGCGCGAGAGAGAATCAGCCAAAGCTACTAAATCTCTGGCGTTAGCATTCCCGGAACTGGTGCGTCCCGTGAGGCGTTCTAAGTCGTAAATCTGCCGTAATAATTGCCGCAAATCCTGACGCAGAGGTGTATTTTCAGCTAATTCTTGAATCGTATCTTGCCGAGCGCGAATGCCTTTAATATCAAGTAGGGGTTGCAGTAACCATCGCCGCAAAGACCGACTACCCATTGCGGTGCTAGTTCTATCTAAAGCCCACAACAGCGAACCATGAAAAGTCCCATCGCGGACGGTTTGGGTAATTTCTAAGTTGCGGCGGGTTTGGTGGTCAACAATTAAATAGTCGGTGATGGTGTACGTTCTCAGTCTTTGCAGGGAGACGGGGTTTTCTTTTTGGGTATCTTCCACATATTCCAACAACCCACCAGCCGCCCGTACAGCCAAGGGGAGATGGTCACAACCCAAACCTTCAAGCGATCGCACTTTAAATATCTGCAATAATTTACTTCTGGCTTCACCTTGAGAAAAAGGAACTTGCGATCGCAAACTATAACAAAATGATGGTGGTAAACACTCTGGTAAATGCGGCGAACTTTCCCCAGGACGCAGCAAAGTACCCAAATCAGGCGCGTTTGTCGGAACTAAGACCTCCGAAGGCTGCAAACGCATGAGTTCCTGGGTAAGATGTTCTAAATCACTATCTTGAGTGGTGAGAAATTCCCCGGTGGAGATATCTGCATAGGCTAAACCCCAATGATTCCCCGCAATGACAACAGCCGCCAAGTAATTGTTGCGGCTAGATTTGAGCATTCCTTCTTCTAATAATGTGCCAGGGGTAAGGATGCGTGTCACCTCCCGACGCACCAAACCTACCGCTTCCGAAGCATCTTCCACCTGGTCGCAAATCACGACAGCGTAACCTTTCTCTACTAGTTGGGTGGTGTAGCGTTCCCAAGCGTGGTGGGGTACACCAGTCATAGCGACACGACCAATTTCACCACCGTGTTTACTGGTGAGGACTAATTCTAACTCTCTCGCCACTGTTACCGCATCTTGGAAAAAAGTTTCAAAAAAATCTCCCACCCGATACAGCAACAGCGCATGAGGATATTTATCTTTCACCTCAACGTAGTGCTGATACATCTTACTCAGCTTACTGCGGTCTACCTGTCGCGTGTCGGTATGCGGTGCAGTGGAAGGATTGGGTTCTGTTGGCTGAATGTCAGAGTGAGAAGCGGTCATAGGATAGATGCTAGGAGTTACGCACGGAAAAGCCACAACATCCAATGATAACGTGATGTGAAAATTTCGGGGCGATGCCCGCTCTCAAGCTTACATTATGTCTTGTAACGTGGTGAATAGGCGATCGCAATACGGTGAAGCTTTGCGGACAGTAGCTAAATCCACTAATTCCAAAAGTTTGGAGGCGTGGTTGATTTTGTGATACTCTCCCTTACTGGTGCTACGCGTAGCAGTCTTCAGGCTAGGCTCTAAACTATCTTTATCAATAGTTTCCACATTAGAATTTTTGGGAATAGAATTTTCTTTAAAACCTTGACCATAAAATTTTTTTAGTGTTTCAATATCAGCAATAAACCAAGCCTCTACTACTTGCACCATCAAATGGCACTGACTGTCATCAACTCCTGATGGTTTATCCCAATTATCCCTCAATTTTAAATGTTGCCAAGGTGACTCTACTTTCACAGGTGCTTCTGCATCAACTAATAGTATATTAAAAGCGTCTGGATGGTCTTTTAAAGCATTTTTAAAATCCTGGAAAACACTATTACGAGAACCACAAATAATAATGTTCCATTTGACCTTTTTACTTCTTGCCAGTTCAACCAATGGCTTGAAAAACTGACTAAATCCTTGCCTGATTAAAGCTTTCGTATTCTTACCATCACCACCACCTTCTACATAAATCCGCACCTCTTTTACCATCGATTTCCCCCAATTTCGCCCATCCGCCACATGTCGCCAAGCGTGTAATTTTCCAGCCAACTCTTCATTTTATTTGGTTCAAGACGGCGAAGATGAGAGCCTTTATCATCTCGTTCGCATACTAATACTGATTCAGGATATTCACTCAAAGCAGAAATTAAAGCATCAGAATGAGTTGTGATGATTAATTGTGTTCTCTGAGATGCTTCAATTAGCATTTCTGCAACAGTCGATAAAATATCTGGATGTAACCCGATTTCTGGTTCTTCAATACAAATAAGTGGGGGTGGAGTAGGATCTAATAGTAAAGCTATTAAAAATAAATAATGAAGCGTGCCATCAGATAAACGACTGACTGGAATTGGTTGAATCAAACCTTCTTCACGTATAAATATTTGTACAGTACCACCATATATTCTTACACTTATTTCTTCCGCAGCATCATAGAATTTTTTGAGTGTATCAATAATTTTTCTGTTACCTATTTTATATTGTAAATTATTTAAGAATAAACCTAAATTACTACCATCTTCTAGTAGAGGATGTTCAGGTAAATCAGCTTTTTGCATATCTCTTAATTTTCCGTGGCGACCCATAGGAAAATCTCTATATAGAGCAATATTGGTGAATTGATTGCGGATATAAGTTATTTCTGGATATATACGTGCTTCCTGTACTTGAGATAGTATAGATTGATTTATACGAGGTGATTCGGTTGTCCAAAATTCATTATATATTCCTGCCCAAGCACCTTGTTCTCTAACTCTAAAAACTGGATGACCGTCATCATCGAAACGATAATAAAAAGCTGCTTCATTTTCTCCCTGAATTGGATATTCATTTTCTATAACTTCATCTACTATTTCAAACCTTTGACTATACACAGTAAAATTCAACTTATAACGTAGAGGTTGTAATCCTTGAGGATAATCGACAATAGCTTGTAGTTTCACTACTGGAGTTCCCTCAGTACCTTTCCACAAAAACTCACCAACTCCTCCACCTTGACGAAAAGGAGCAGGTAAATCTGTAGGTGTTGCTTTTAATATTCCTATAGCTTCAATTAAATTTGACTTACCAGATGTGTTAGGGCCAATAAGTACATTTAATGGCTGTAGTTCAATTTCTTCACCATCACTTCCATAGGAAAGAAAGTTTTCTAATCTTAACTTATGGATAAATCTTTTACCTTCCATTGGCTTCTCCAATTCTGTTGTTTTTTAAGTTTACTGTTGTCTAACATGACAATTCTATTTTGATTTACAAACTGATGATTTTTATCTGTTGATCAGCAATACCAGTTAATGTTTAAATTTACACACGTAGAGGTTATATCATTAAATGATAACGTGATGTGTAAATTTCTGGAAGGTGGTTTACACTTCAAGATTTTTTTATGGTTATATTTTGCCCTGACAGATATTCTCAAAGACTGGCTAGAGTATTTAAAATACAGTCATTATTCTGCAAAAATATGTTTAGTGGCAGGTTTTCCGTCTTTTAGCTGCCTCTTTCGGATAATCTCCTAACCATTCAGATTTAGGATTCATTTCAAATAAAGTTGTTTCTAACATTGATAGTAGTATATTTTTACGCCGCATAGTTTGTTTGCGAAATATTGCTGCTTGTTCTTCTATTCTTTGAAAGAAAGACCAGGAAGTATCGGTGGATAGATTGATATTTAAATCAGTCAAAATCTGCTGTCTAAATTTTAAATGAGATTGAAATAGTTCATCTAATTTCATATTGGAGTGATATCTTCTAATTTGTTTGGGATGTCGCCAAATATAGGATATGGCATCCACATTGCTAACTGCTTTATTAATTTCAGCTAACGCCCAATCCTGCTCTAAAATACTAAAAATACAAAGATGATGTGTAATAATTCCACCAGTTACTTGAAACAATTGACCGATTTCCGCAAAACAATACTGTTGTGGATGGGCTAAACTTCGTGAAAATCCCAGAGCCGATGGTATATCATGATCTATCAATTGGATAAAACCCAGAGATTCTAGGGTAGTGGTTTGCTCTGACAAAGTAGCTAAATCTAACCAAGGGTAATCTGTAGGAACTACTTTGTTAAACTGCACATCATCTGGTAATACTTTGATTAATTGAGACTTGAGATGAGATAAAAACCACAATAAAGGAAATATTGCTACAGCGACAACAACTATCAAACCAATGAAACCTGGCAAACTTAACAAATTTGTTAGTTTCCAACCATTACTAGCCACAAGATATAAAAATAAGCAGAAACCAACTAGTAGATAACTAATCACAGATATCCAAAAATTTTTTATTCCCGCACTCAGTTGCATTGCTGACTCTCTTTCTAGGCTGTTACCTTTTTAGAGTACCCAGCAAACCATCTGCAATATCTATAGGGGATACATTTAGCTAGTTTCTGTCTATTGGCTATCATCTTGGTAGTGTAATTACAAACTCTGCTCCTTGGTTTTGTGAAGAATTGACAGTGAGAATACCATCATGTTTTTCCACAATAATTTGACGGGCGATCGCTAATCCTAAACCTGTGCCTTTACCAACCATTTTCGTAGTATAAAGATGGTCAAAGATTTTATTTTTAACTTCTTGAGTCATCCCTAATCCATTATCCTTAATACTGATTTTGACTTGCTTGTAATCATCACTCAGTTTAGTAGTAATGGTGATGAGGTTGGGGTGAGCTTGAATATCATTAAAACTCCTTCCAATATTTGACTCTTCTAGTGCATCAATAGCGTTTGCCAACAAATTCATAAATACCTGATTTAACTGTCCAGGAAAACATTCTATTAGGGGTAAATCACCGTAATTTTTAATAACTTCGATTGCTGGATGGTTTTCATTGGCTTTGAGCCGATGTTTGAGAATCAAAATAGTGCTATCTAAGCCGTTGTGGATGTTGAATGGCACTTTATATTCAGCATCAGCACGAGAAAATGTACGCAAGCTATTACTAATTTCGCGGATACGTTGCACCCCTTCTTTCATCGAATAAACTAATTTTGGCAAATCTTCTCGTAGATATTTTAAATCAATATTTTCCCTTGCAGACTCAATTTCTTCACCTGGAACGGGAAATTTTTCTTCATAAAGATCGATTAAATTAAATAAATCTTGCACACCTTCGTATGCTGGTTGAATATTACCGTTAATAAAGCCAACAGGGTTATTTATTTCGTGAGCAACACCCGCAACAAGATTACCTAAAGCCGACATTTTTTCGCCTTGAACAATTTGTAATTGTGCTTGTTGTAGGTTTTGCAGTGCTTGTTCTAGTTCCTGAGATTTTTGTTGGACGATCGCCTCTGCTTGTTTGCGTTCAGTAATATCTAGAATTACCCCATCCCACACTATAGAACCATCCTCTTGTGCTTCTGGTTGAGACACAACTTGAATCCATTTCAATTGGCCTGTGGGTGTAATGATGCGCCATTCATGTTGAAAAGGCGTGAGATTTTGTGCTGATTCCAACATCAGCTGCTCAATTTCGGCAACATCATCAGGATGTTCTAAAGTACGTAAACTCTTATTTTGAGACATTAATTCCTCTGCTGTTACGCCGTAAAGTTTGTAGCAGCCAGAACTGATATATGGCATGGAAGCACTACCATCCGCAGTGACGTGGAGTTTGTAAATCACCCCAGGAATATTATTAGCCAGCTTCTGTAAAAGAGCTTTACTTGCTTGTAAATCGGTATAAAGTCGAGCATTCCCTAGCGCAATGCTGGCTTGAGTACAGAGGAAATGTAAAACAACTAAGCGATCGCTGGTAAAGACCCCTTGAGTCAGTTGATTTTCTAGATAAAGAATACCCACCAAATGCCCTTGATTGAGAATTGGCATACATAACGCACTCTTGGGTTGTACAAAGTGCATATATTCGCCAATCAATCCTGGAATATCTGTTCGCAGGTTGTCAATGACTACTGTTTCTTGGGTGTTTTTAACGTAATAGATTAGTTGTCTGGGAATTTCTGCACAAGTTTCTATTGATTGTATGTCTAGGATAGTTTCTATTTCACACCCAGAATTCGCTTCGTGATCGATATAAGTAATTGCTTGTACTTGCCAAGTATCTGCTTGCGGCAAAATTAATACAGTTTTTTCCGCACCAGAGTTTTCTAAAATGATGCGGGTGAGACTAATGATCAGTTGATCTAATTCGATGGAACTGGAAATGGCTTGAGCAGCCTTGAGGATAGAGGTAAAATCGAGAGCATCAGAAATACTATGGTTGCTACTACTAGAAGTCTGAGTGGAAGAAGAAGTCCGAGTAAAGCCGATATTGGCGATGGTTTCAAGGGGATTCAGGCTGAGTTGTCGCTGTTGCAGAATCGGTTGCAATAGTTGGGGATAACGTTTCTCTAAATCATCAATTTTGCTTAATGCTCCCCAACGGGCGTAGCAGTAATAAGCCTCCTGCATATAGCCTGCGGCGACTTTCTCTTTACCCCATTCTAAATAAAACTTGGCAGCAAGTTCATTAGCGATCGCTTCTTCGTGGATATATTCGTTGATTTTAGCCTCAGTAATGGCGCGATCGTACAAATCTATGGCTTCAATCCCTCTACCAGAAATTTTCAGCATTTCCGCAGATAACAACAGATATCGATGTTGAAAGTTCTCTGGGCAATTATCGGCCCATTTTTTGATAATTTGCTGATGTTGTTGCAGAATCTGCCAATGCTGCTGTTTATCCTGTGGTGTCGCCGTTTTGTAGAGTCCTGCCAAACACAGGGGATAATAGAAATGGTATTGCATAATGGGGAAAAACCCAGCGTTAGCAGGTAGGGTTTTTTGTACTTCTACTGCTGCTGCAACCCCATCTGCATAACGCCCATAAAGGTATGAAAGTTGTAGCTTGAGAAAGCAGTACCAATTAATTCCATGTTCAAAGTTCTGCTTTTGTCGCCAAACGTCTATATATGGAACTTCCTGGTCGTGGCGATCGCTTAATAAATCCGTTTTTTGAGAGGAGTCTTGCAGGTTCAGTAGGAACTGTCGCTGTAATGTAAAGGCATACAGCATATTGACATCGTTTACCTGCTGTACATAACTCAAATATTTCTCAGTTTCCACATACACATCAGCGAGGCGATCGCCTTTGGTTAACATTGCCCAAATCAGAAACGAAACCGCCCAGACACCAAATACCACATCTCCTGCTTCTCGGCTAGTTTGAAACGATTGCCGAGACACTGCTAAATTCGTTTTCAAATGCCGATTATAAGGATTGATCGTGTGTGCAAATATATTATTAGTCTTATAAATAAATTTAGTGCTATTGAAATGGCGATCAAGTTTTAAAGCTAATGTTCCAAACTCATAAGCTGTTTGATAATCTCCTTGATTTGCCAAACTCATGCCATAAAGACAATAAGCAAAACCAGAGGCTTGAGCATTACCATATTTTAACGATAAATTAATCATGAGTAGAGAACTGAGCATAGCCAAGTGTTGATGACCTGCCATATAAGTAGCAGCCCAAAGGTCAGCTAAAAGACTCATACAAACCTTCTTAATAGAGTCTGTCATTTCCGGTAGATTAAATAAATCTGCTGGACGAATTTTTGCCAGTTTAATGTTTAAATCTTTTAGTTCATTTTTGATGGCGGCTTGTTGTTCTTCAACGGTGAGTGGAAGTGGCATTTCCATAACTCTCAACCCTTGCAATCCCGCTTCACAAGCAGCTTGAATATTTTCACCTTGAGTCATTTTCAAATACATTTGAATAGCATAAATATCTGCTATATCAAACTTGTCTTCAGCATGATGTAATGCTAAATCAAATAGTTGTTCAGCTTGCTTTAAATTGCCAGTTAAATACTCACATTCTGCAAGTTCTCGATATAATCCAAATGTGAGCTTGTAATGAGTATTCCAACTATTTTCCAGCAGCAATTCTATACCTGCCGTTAAGTATTTTGCTGCTGCTGTGTAAGCAGTAGCAGCTTTAGCTTTCCTCCCAGCTATCAGATTTAATTGAGCCACATCATATTTTTCTGATTGTTGAGTAATCAGATCAATGCCTTGGTTTAACTGACTGACAATCTCAAAAATACTGACTTCCGAACCCTCAGATGATGTGTTTTGTAAGAGTAATCGACCAATTGTTAAATGCGTGAATTTCTTCTGAGATTCAGGAATTAAAGAATAAGCAGCTTGTTGCACACGGTCATGCAAGAATTTATAAGCAACAATCTCAGAACTTTCCTGACTAACTGCTTGATTTACCTCACCAACATAAAACTTATAAATATCACTTTGGGGCAGAATTAATCCCTCTTGCAAAGCATTCCACAAATAAGTAGCAGTTTCTATTACTGACTGTTCAGAAACAATAGCTAATATTTTCAAATCAAATTGATTACCAATGCAAGCAGCTAGTTTGAGGACTTGTTGAGTTGAATCAGGTAGCTTTCGCAATTGAAATCCCATGAATTCTACCACATCCTCTGTCAGTGCTTGCTGATTAATTTGTGTAATGTCACATTGCCAACAACCCTCTGATATATTAAACTCAATCAAACTATCTTGGTGTAATGCTTTAAGAAACTGTGTAGCAAAAAATGGATTGCCTTGGGTTTTCTGATAGACTAATTGTGAGAGAGACCATGCTGACTCTTCAACGCAACCCAATGTATCAGCTACTAACTGATTCAGTTTTAAATAACTGAGATTTTGCAATGTAATAGTATTAACTCTTGCGGTTATTTGCTGAATTTTTTCTAGAGTTAATATCAAGGAATGCGTAGGGTTGACTTCATTATCTCTATATGCACCAATTAATAGTAAATGCCTATTATTCACATTACCAATTAATAATTCTATGAGTTGCAATGAAGAGGAATCAGCCCATTGCAAATCATCCAAGAACATCACGAGTGGATGCTCTTGATTACTAAATACTTGAATGAATTTTTGTAGTAATAAATTAAATCTGTTTTGAGCAGCACTACCGGATAATTCTGGTACTGGTGGTTGCTGTCCAATAATGATCTCTAGTTCGGGAATCACTTCAATAATTATTTGCCCACTTTCCCCTAATGCTGAAATAATTTTAGTCTTCCATTTTTGTATGACTGCGTCTGGCTCTGTTAATAATTGCCACATTAAATTACGGAATGCTTGCACAAATGCAGAAAAGGGAATATTGCGATTGAATTGATCGAATTTTCCTTTGATAAAGTAACCACGTTGTTTAACTATCGGTTTATGAACTTCGTTGATTACTGCTGTTTTACCAATTCCCGAAAATCCTGCTACCAGCATTAATTCTGATGTGCCTTGAGCAACTCGTTCAAAAGCATCTAGTAATATTTGCACTTCTCGCTCTCGTCCATAGAGCTTTTCTGGAATTATAAAACGGTTGATAATATCTCTTTTTCCTATTTCAAACGCTGGAATTTCTCCTGTTTTTGTTAAGTTATGCAAACATGTTTCCAAATCATATTTTAAACCCCAAGCACTTTGATAGCGTTCCTCAGCATTTTTCGCCATTAGTTTGGTAATAATTTGCGAAATTACCTCTGGAACATCAGGATTGATCTGATGTGGTGGTATTGCTTGTTTTGCTAGATGGGCGTGGACTAATTCGATTGGATCATCAGACTGAAAGGGTAATTGTCCAGTTAAGATTTCGTAGAAAGTGACCCCAAGAGAGTAAAAATCTGTACGATAGTCAACTCCCCGGTTCATGCGCCCAGTTTGTTCAGGAGATAAATAGACTAGAGTTCCTTCCAAAACATTCAGACTCTGGATTTCTTGCACTTCTCGTGGTAGTAGGGAAGCGATACTAAAATCTATGACTTTTACTTGTTTTGTCTCTGGATTAATTAAAATGTTGGCGGGCTTAATATCTTTATGAATGACACGCTCGCTATGCAGTTGGTTTAAGATATCTGCAATCAGAATCGCAACTTGCAAAAAATTGATGATATATCGCGTATTTCTCTGCTCTATTCCCCATTCTTTGAGGGATATTCCGCCAAAATCTTCCATAACTAAAGCGTAACCATTATGGTAGGTTTCTAAACTGTAGGGTTGAACTACACCAGGTAGATCGAGATTTTTGGCAATGACATACTGGTTGCGAAATTGTAAAAGTTCATGAAAGCTAGGGTATTCTGAACGCATCAGCTTAATCACTACAGATTTTTGGTCTTGCTCCCGTATTCCTCGGTAAACTAGCGTCCGTGTACCGGAATAAATTTTGTCTTTGATACTATAACCAGGGAGTTGAGCCTCAAATATGCTGACCATAGCTACTATCTCTTACTAATCTGGAGTTAGTGTTCCCAGTCCGCATTCCAAATTTGCCAAAAAGCGATCGCCTCACTACACTAGTTAATTCTGAAGATTGGCATTTCATAACGGTGAGATGAATTGAGGAATGCAGGGAGAGACACTTGATCAAGTTATTATCATCTCTCAACCCAACAATGTCCCAAAATTTACAAAGCAGTTTAGTTTTGTTGACTGTTAACGCTTAATGGTTAACAGTCAACACCAAATCCGAAAAGATATGCTTAGATACGTAAAAGCTTATGTATTTTTAGTTGCATCGTCAAAAACTTATGCTTCTGATGGCAAATCTACACTGTAAACTACTTGTCCAGCTAAATTACGTATTGATACTGTCATCACTTTTGTTGCAGCATTGATTTTGACTGCACCAAAGAATTGTAAACCTTCACTTGGGGGTCGATTTGCTCTTGTACCAGCAGGAAGACTTTGAAATCTCAACTGTGGCCCGAAAGTATTTTCTAATTGATTTGGCCCGAATGTCCCAGCGTTGAGAGGCCCAGCAACAAATTCCCAGAAAGGTTTGAAGTCTTGAAACTGTGCTGCGTTGGGGTCGTAATAGTGGGCTGCTGCATAATGCACATCAGCAGTTATCCACACGACATTCTTGATATTTCTGTGTTTGATAAATCGTAGTAAGTCGGCTATTTCTAATTCTCTCCCTAAAGGCACGCCGTTGTCTGCGTTAGCCCAAGCCTCAAAGTCTCTGCTACCATCTCGCACAATCAGTCCCAAAGGCATATCACTAGAAATTACTTTCCATGTAGCTTTGGATGTTAGCAATTGCCGTTTGATCCATTGTATCTGTTGGCTACCCAGCATATCAGTATCTGGGCCGGGAACTGGCTGAGTATTGGGAGTATTTCGCCCTCTGTAGGTGCGCTCATCGAGCATGAAAATATCTAACAAGGGGCTATAGTTGAAGGAGCGATAAATTCTAGCTTGCTCGGTGTTATTGGTTGTGTAGCCAATGGGCATATACTCTAAGAATGCTTGTCTTGCTCTTTGTGCTAGCAAGTTTACATCCTTAACTACATAGCGGTTATCAGTGAGTATTTCGCCTGGATACCAGTTATTTGTAACTTCATGGTCGTCCCATTGTGCCAACATGGGAACTTCGGCGTTAAAACGCTTCACGTTGTCATCTAGCAAGTTGTATTGATAGTTCCCACGAAATTCTTTGAGGGTTTCCGCGACTTTAGATTTTTCTTCTGTGGTGATATTACGCCAGATTATGCCATTGCCTAGTGGTACTTCTGCTGAAATTGGGTTATCAGCGTAGATAGTATCGCCACAATGCACGAAGAAGTCGGGTTGCAGTTGGCGCATGGTTTCGTAAATTCTCATCCCACCAAATTCAGGATTTATGCCCCAACCTTGACCGACGGTATCTCCACCCCAAACAAATAATATATCTCTACCAGTGATAGCAGGGGTGCGAAAACTGCCATTTACGGGTTCACTGTAGGTATCATGATTTAAATCTTGGAACAGTACCCGATAAAAAATTTGTTGATTAGGTGGTAGATTTCTCAGATTTAATCTGGCTGTAAAGTCACTAGCTTCTAAAGCTTGTGGCCCTAAAACACGTTGCACATTATTAAAAGATGGGCTAGTGGAATATTCTACGATCATTCTTGAGGCGCGATCGCTCTTACTCCAAATCACCACATTATTACTAGTAATATCCCCAGTCGCTACACCATAAGGTACAGTCGGACGCATTTGCTCAGAGGTAATAATTGCTGGTGCTTGCCCAAAAACTGAAGATTTTGATAACAGATTTGTGGTGATAATTCCACCTGCTGTTACTGCTGAATTTAGCAAAAATCGACGACGATTTAGCTTTAACGGATGATGAGATTTCATACTAATTAATAGAATATCTAGCAAAGGTCTTACAGGATAAGTGTTTACCACAAGCTGTTATGGCAACAAGTAAAGATAGAGTTATCCATTGGTTAATAAAAATTACTTCAGAATACTTTATATAATTTAATGTTTTACTGAAAAAGTATCATTTTACCTGAAATTAAATTTTGCTTAAACTCATCACCTAAAAATAAGCTCAAGCCAAGCATTCGCTTAAAAGTCAAAAGTCGAAGAAGAATCAGTTTACCACCTAAATAAATTTAGGAAAATCCAACTTTCTTCTCTTTTACTTTTGTTCCTTATTTTTACAAATTTTGCAAAAATTTAACTTGAGGTTAATTGCAATGAAATTAGTGAAAAATTTAGTTTTTACTGCTGCTAGTTTAGCTATAGGTCTTTCTGTTGTAAATATTAAAACTGCATCCGCGGCTATTGTAAATTATGCTCTCACTGTTGAAAGTCCTACGAAAACAGGCAAAGGATTTTTTAGTTTTGATGATGCAACTTTTAGCAGTGGTAGCTTTCCAGAAACAATAGTTAAGTCACTGTCTTTCCAATTTGATGGAGATTCTGATCTTTATACAGCACAAGATGACATTGCCTATCCTGACTTTCCTGTTGTATCGTTAGTTTCATCTGCAACTGGTCAGCCATCTATAGAATTAAGTTATTTTTTCTTTGATAAAACTAATCCTACGGAATTTTATTATGAAATTGTTGGGGAAGATTTGACAATTCTGGATGGCACTTCTCAAAATACTGAAATTGGCTTTGGTAGAGTAACTTATACAAGAGTAACTGAACCTACAACTATGGGTGGTGCAGTAATAGTTTTAGGTATCAGTTTGATGGTCAATAAAAAAGCCAGAAAAAAAATAAAGGCTTAATCTTGGTGCAGTAAGTATCGCAGGTTACGGGGTTAAAAGTTTTTTGCTAGCTGAGTTTCCCCAGTCCTCAGTCACCTTTCATTGATGGGTGATGACTACTTCACCTGTAACCTGCGCTGAATCTGATTCTGTATTATCTATCTGATTAAAATCTCCAGTCCGCCAAGAGTCAGTTATATCTTTAATAAAACTGGCTGTAGGGATAGCAACTAATAAACCTAAAACACCACCTAATTTTGCTCCCAATAATAAAGAAACTACGACCCAAACAGGATTTAAACCAGTCAAATTACCCAGAATTCGAGGCGCAACAAAATTAGAGTTGATTTGGTCGATAGCTACAGCTACCCCTAAAACTTCTACTCCTAACCAAAAGTTTTCTAAAGCAACTAATAGACTAACAATAGTAATGCCAATACCTGTACCGAAGGGAAATAGCGAGAAAAAGCCGATACCAATACCAAATAGTAATGCTAAGGGAATTCGCAGAACGACAAAAGCCAAAGTCACTGTTACTGCTAGTATTGCCCCCAGTGTAGCCTGACCAATAAAGTAGTTATGGAAATCCTCCCGGAGTATTTGCCGGACTTTAACACCGATGTGCGTAGGAAACCACTGATAAACACCATCCCATAGGCGATCGCCATTTAATACCATATAAATAGTTAGCACTACCGCCAGCAGCACATTCACCACCACACCGATAGTATCGAACGCCAAACCCAAAATTTTGCCAGTGACAGCTTGCAATTGATTAGATAATCGTTCTAATAGTTGTGTGACTAAACTACTCAAATTTACTGGTAAACTTTGTGTGGCAATCCAATTTTGGAAAGCGTCGAGCTGTTGCGCGCCAGAATCAATCCAATTAGGCAGAATATTAACTAGTTCATTGAGCTGTTCAATAATCAAAGGTACTAAAGTCAGACCTAAAGCTACTAAAATCACCACTGCTAACAATAACACCCCACCAATCGCCAAGTTACGTTTCACCCCTCGGCTTTGAAAAAATTGGATGGGATAATCTAAAACAAAAGCTAGCAGAACGGCAGATGCAAAAACGCTCACCAACGGTTGAAAATACTGCACGACCTGAAGTAATAGCCAACCATTGAGAATAATCACAGGAAACGCCAGTCCCACACTTAACCATCGTGGCAATTTGTTTAATGATTGCATTTAGTGATGACTCCAAACGAGCTATAACTTTATTTTGCCTGCTAGGTGAGCATTGAGTATTGGCAAGACAAGGGAGATAAGGAATAGCCAGGATATGCAGAAGGACTATTGACTAGTGACTATTGACTCATAAAATCCAATAAAATTTGCCGTACTACAGGACTCAAGGGTTTTTCCCTGCCGACGTTTTGGGAATAAAGTTTACCTGCACGAATATCTTCTGGTGTTAATAGAGCCATATCAGCCCCTTCATTTAACTCCAACTGATGCAATTTTGCCAGTAAGGGGGCGTGAAAAACATGACGGACGACTGTCTCGTCAGGATAACAACCAAATTCAGAAAATGATGGGAGTTTGTAGCCAATTTCTTCGAGAATTTCTCTCTGTACTGCTTCATCTGGTGTTTCACCAGGTTCGATGTGACCACCAAACAAGGCCCAGTGACCAGGGTAGGGAATATTAGGAATATCGTCACGCAGCTGCATCAAAAATTTATTGTCCTGGTAAAGAATTGCGATCGCTACATGGATTTTTTGATTATTCATAAAAATTCATAGGAATCATATGTCACTAATATTACTGCTCTTCTAAATAAACTTCCCCAAACTCCTGATTTGCTATAGGAATACTTTGGTATATTAATTTACCCTTAATCACTAATGATTCCCCCTCTTGAACATTGTGTTGATTAGTCACAATCCAGATTTTGCCAGTGTTATCGTTAATTAAATATGCCCGACGCTGTAATAAGGGAACTTTTCTTTCTACCTCTCCTTGAACGTAAACCGTACCTAGTTTGTCTCGTTTCGCTTGAATTGTCCGTATTTCTGTAGCATTGCTACCAAAAATAAATTGATTGCCCTTCAAGTTAGACGAATTTAAAGATGCACAGCTACAAAGTACCAGCATCAAAAGTAAAGTAATACCGATTCGTAGTTTGTAATTCATAATTCGTAATTGAAAGTCAACAGTCAACCTTTACTTAGTCTTTCTCCCCTACACCCCGCCCTCAGTATGAGAAGATAGACAATCGGACAGCAACGCCATAATAATCTACAAGCAAGAGTATTTGTAAATTTTGACTAATGACTATTGACTAAATTTTAGGAACTCTTATGGAAATAAAAACTGCCAAAAATTTAGATGGTAAAGCCTTATCTGAAAAAATACAGACAGAATTAGCATCCCAAATTAAAGAATTACAAACTAAAATCGGCCGTCCTCCTGGGTTAGCAGTGTTGATGGTGGGAGATAACCCCGCTTCTGCTGCTTACGTGCGGAATAAGGAAAAATCTTGCGCCAAGGTGGGTATTGCTTCTTTTGGGAAACACTACCCCAAAGAAACCACCCAAGAGGAGTTAGAAGCGGTAATTGCTGCACTCAACGAAGATGAACAAGTAGATGGCATTCTTGTACAGCTACCTCTACCAGAACATTTAGATGCCGTCAAACTACTGCTGCAAATTGCTCCAGATAAAGATGCTGACGGACTGCATCCAGTAAATTTAGGGCGACTAGTCAGAGAGGAAGCAGGGTTACGCAGTTGCACACCGGCGGGAGTGATGCGGTTATTGGCAGAACATAACATTCCTTTGGCGGGAAAAAACGCAGTAGTGATAGGACGCAGTATTTTAGTAGGCAAACCTATGGCCTTGATGCTATTGGCAGCTGATGCTACTGTGACTGTTGCTCACTCGCGATCGCAAGATATTACCAGTATCACCAGAAACGCTGATATCCTCGTTGTAGCGGCAGGTATCCCTGGATTAATTACTGCTGACATGGTGAAACCGGGTGCTGTTGTGGTAGATGTGGGGATAAATCGCGTCACTGATGATAGTGGCAAAAGTCGCTTAGTTGGCGACGTTGAATTTGCTGCAACAGCTAACATCGCTTCCTATATCACCCCAGTTCCCGGTGGTGTTGGCCCCATGACGGTGGCTCTGTTGTTAGAAAATACATTTGCCAGCTATTTAAAAACAGCAAAGGAGAAAGGAATCTTAAATTGATGAATGAAAGATTATGAAAATTAACATAACTCATCATTTATCATTTATCTTCCATAATTACTGAAGTATTAGTTAATCTTTTAGCTCCAGAGCATCTTAAAATTGTGACGTGTACGACAAACAGCCAAAAGCCAAAAATTTAAGGAATTCTAAGGATGGTAGCAGCTGATAACCTTCAGAAGATGCCAGAAACAGCCTCGTTTAACCTAGCAGCCTATCTACAAGAGCGAAAAAAACTTTGTGAAGCTGCACTGGATGAGTCTCTTCCTGTCATTTATCCAGAAAAAATTTATGAATCAATGCGCTACTCGCTATTAGCTGGAGGTAAGCGTCTGCGTCCTATTCTCTGCCTAGCTACCTGTGAAATGATGGGCGGGACAATTGAAATGGCTATGCCTACAGCTTGTGCAGTAGAAATGATTCACACCATGTCATTGATTCACGATGACCTGCCAGCAATGGATAATGACGATTACCGTCGTGGTAGGCTGACCAATCACAAAGTCTATGGTGAAGACATTGCAATTCTAGCTGGTGATGGCTTATTGGCTTACGCTTTTGAATTTGTTGCCATTCGCACGCCTGAAAGTGTAGCAAGAGAACGGGTATTGCAGGTAATTGCCCGTTTAGGAAGAGCATTAGGAGCAGCTGGGTTAGTGGGTGGTCAAGTAGTGGATTTAGAATCAGAGGGTAAGTCTGATATTTCCCTAGAAACTCTGAACTTCATTCATAACCACAAAACAGCTGCGCTTCTAGAAGCCTGTGTTGTCTGTGGTGGTATCTTGGCTGGTGCATCACCTGAAGAGGTACAAAGACTTTCACGGTATTCCCAAAATATCGGACTAGCATTTCAAATCATTGATGATATCCTCGATATCACTTGTACCCAAGAGCAATTGGGTAAAACTGCAGGTAAAGACCTTGTAGCCCAAAAAGTCACCTACCCTAGTCTCTGGGGTATCGAAAAATCCCGCGCCAAAGCCCAAGAATTGATTGAGTCAGCCTGTGCAGAACTAGAACTATTTGGTGAATCGGCACAGCCACTCAAAGCACTCGCTCAATTTATCACCAGTCGCAATCATTGAGATTTGTATCTGGGAAAATTCAAAATTAAATGCAAAAACCCGTTGTTATCAATCTTGGTGGGAAATACTTTGTGTTTTGTACTCACTATCTCAACACAAATCTATCTCCCTCTATTGCGGGAATTGTCTGCTTTTTTTGAATGGGGAATTTTGAATTGAAGTGTAGGAAAAGAGGATTTTGGGTAGCATCTCAATTTCAAACAAACAACTACTGCTAATTTTGACTAACCGAACCAAAAGACCATGCAGGACATAGGCGACATTTTAGACAACCGGGTGCTGCTGGTTGCCCTAGCAGCTTGTTTTTTAGCTCAAGCATTGAAGTTGGTGATTGAGCTAGTTCAACACCGCAAACTGAATGTCCGCGTTTTAGTAACGACTGGAGGTATGCCCAGCGCGCATTCAGCTTTGGTGACAGCTCTGGCAACTGGTGTTGGACAAACCCTAGGTTGGGCATCGCCTGACTTTGCCTTAGCTACAGTTTTTGCCATTATTGTCATGTATGATGCAGCCGGGGTGCGTCAAGCTGCCGGAAAACAAGCTCGCATCCTCAATCAAATGATTGACGAATTATTTCATGAAAAACCAGACTTTAGCCAAGACCGCCTCAAGGAATTGCTAGGACATACACCTGTACAAGTCATAGCAGGTTCAGCTTTAGGAATCACAATTTCCCTATTGGCTGGGTCGTTATTAGTAGGTAGTCAATAGTTGAAAGGTAGGTGACTGGGAAGGCAGGGGAGCAGGGGGGAGAGAAATCCAATACCCAATGATGAGACTTGCTACAAGTCGGGCATTGCCCGACGACACTTGCTACAAGTCGGCAAAGCCGCCCAACGCAGTGTCTCCCCAACGCAGTGTCTCCCCAACGTAATGCCTCCCCAATGCCCATCCCTTAACTTACTGTGCTGCCACAGTCGATCGCAATAACATGACTCTACGGCTATCTACCAAGACAGCAAAAAAACCGCGATCGTTGAGTCTTTGTAATGTGTTGTAAGCTTCTTGTTGGTTAGTTGTATAAACTGCGAGCAAATAGGGTTTTTGTCCATAGGATGCCAAACCGACTTTCCCACCTACAGCTTGTTGTACACTAGTTGCGAGTTCTGGACGATTGAAATAATCCACCAAGACAGCAAAACCTTCCCCCAACATTTGGGGATTATAGGTGATTTGGGGTGGCTGCTGGGGCGGTTGGGCTGCTGCTTCCCCAGGTCTGGTGGTGATAATGGCAGACAAACCGACAATAGTGTTGATATACCTAGCCCAACGATTAGCATCATCTATCTTACGAAAACCCCCTATCCGTGTAACTGTCTCCGTCAAATATTGACAGGTGGTAGTCTTAATTTCATTTGGTAAGGCATTGCGTAACTGCTTCTGATTCTCTGCGGTGGGCGTGACTACCAGCAACAGGTACTCGCCAACGCTGGGGGGCTGACAAACAGGGACGGGGGTTTGGGCTGTGGTGGAATTTATGCTACCCATCAACCCCGCGATCGCTAGTCCACATACACTGAATAAAGTGGCAAATTTCTGCACAGAACTGGGACGCATAAGTGAATTTTATTAAAATTTTTTAGTAATTAGCCAATAATTGATGAGCTAATTACTAATGAATTTTGTCCAGACGCGTAGACGCTGATAATAGCGGCTTCTCGTAAGAGTATCATCACGTCTGTACTAAGTAATGACTAATTACTCAAGAAACTGGAGCTAGAGATGCTATAGCATTAGGAATAGTTCCAGAAGGAGCTTCAAATTCTCCAGTCAAAACGTACTCTAGCCGTAGTTTCAGCCATGTAATAAATTGGGAATTGGTAGAAATAATCGCAGCTGCGGGTTGAGGACACTGAGATTTGATTTGAGCCATTTCAGGTGCTTCTAAAAAAGCTGGTTGTGGTACTAACCAAAAATCAATTTCTTTTTCTTGTTCGTGATAATGACGGGTACGTTCTTTCAATACTTCCTCTATAGGTTCTTCTTGCAACAAAAAGCGACGGCTGGCCAAAACGTAATAGTATGTTTGCATTGTCATCCTGTGATTACTAACTAATAATTTTAAAGCTTACCCTTACCTAGTGCTGAGAAATGAGTGCTGAGTTAACAGTCAACACTCAACACTCACCACCCAGCACTACCTTACTTCTTGGGGGATTTTTTGAACCAAGAACTAAACGGACAACTTTTTGCTGGGGTTTCAGTTGCTACTTTACCGCCTGCTGTTAATTTTTCTAAAAACAGCGTGTTGTCAAAGTAGTGTTCCAAAGAAATAATTCTCAAGTCATCGGTGACATGAGCAACGCTCAAACCGATAATCTCTACTGTCTCTCCAGTCGGTGCATAGTCTTTATATGCACCTTTAAAATGTCCCCAGTGTCGCCACTTGAAAGTTACAGTTGGTGGGCCAGAGTAAACTTCTAGCACTTCCCAGGGGAAACCTTTGGGAAATGTGGTGTGAAAGAGTTTAGCCGATGATTCAAAGCTTTCTTCTGAGGCTTTATAATGCTCAGAGTCTGCCATGAATAAATTGTAAGTACCTTGGGCTGATACGTCGGTTGCTGTGAACTCCTCTCCCCCATTGGTCGTGATGCGAAACTGATCATTCACAACTGACAACCACTGCTGTGGGTTGGATTTGAAGGATACCTCCATCTCGAAGGTTCTCACTAAATTCTGAACGATCGCCTCTAGTGTACCTTCAAGGTGATTACGTGTACTCTCTTTGGCTAGATTTTCATTGGAGCGAGCATAATCTGGAGGAGTACCATAACGCCACTCAACATCAGTGCTTTCAGCAATAACTGTATCTCTGTCCTGTACCCAAAGCGGCAGTTCATTAGATTGTGTTGCGCTCATAAGAATTCAAAATTCAAAATTCAAAATTCAAAATTGAGAAAATCTTTTGTGGTAGGTGTTCAGACTTCTCAAAACCAGTACTGAAGCCTTCCACTCACCAACGATTTTCAAGATTACGCAGTCACAACCCCTCTAAGATAAAAAGGCAAAAGGCAAAAGGTAAAAAGTCATTTCTTTTTACTTTTTACTTTTTACTTTTTCCTTACCTATTCCCCCCGCATCGCTTGTTTCATTTCCCGGACGGCTCTTTCCATACCAACTAATGCAGCTCGGCTGATGATGGTATGACCTATGTTTAGCTCTTCCATCCCAGGTAATGCAGCCACCGGATATACATTCCAGTAGGTCAGACCATGACCGGCGTTAACTCGTAAACCCGCTTGAATTGCTTGTTCACATCCTTGAGCTAACACAACTAGTTCTTGATGACGACTTTTTTCATCGCTGGCTTCTGCATATCTACCAGTGTGTAGTTCAATAAACTTTGCCTGTACCTTGACAGAAGCTTCGATTTGTGAGGGTTCGGCATCGATAAACAAACTCACGGGAATACCAGCACCCTGCAATTTAGCGACGATATCACCTATTCTAGCAATTTGCCCGACTATATCTAAACCTCCTTCTGTCGTCACCTCTTCCCGTTTTTCAGGAACTAGAGTTACATAATCGGGTTTAATGTCAAGGGCGATTCCCAACATTTCGTCTGTAGCCGCCATTTCTAAATTCAAGTGCGTCCGTACTGTCTGACGTAGTAAGCGCACATCCCGGTCTTGAATGTGTCGTCTGTCTTCGCGCAGATGCACTGTAATCCCATCAGCCCCAGCTAGTTCTGCTAGTACAGCCGCCGCCACCGGATCTGGTTCTACCGTCCGCCGCGCTTGGCGAATGGTGGCTATATGGTCTATGTTTACACCAAGTGTAGGCAACCTCAGTATCTCCCTATCCACAGTCCACAGAGATTTATCTTACCTGAAATTGTTAACAAAATTATTACTAAAAAATGTTCAACTCCCTGTTCATAAGTAATGATTGAAGGGATAAAGATGAACAGGGAGAAAATTTTCAGCATCATTGATTTGATGTGAAAGTTATCTTAAGAACAAATTTGGGTGAGTGAGGGAGCGATCGCTAGCAATTAAAGTACAAAAATCAAACCTTTGCCTTATTTCGTACAATAAACCATTTATGTACGCTTTAATAATACAATAAAAAACTTTTGCGACTGAATACTTTTGGAAAAAGTTATTTAGATATTTTTACGAAGTTGCACTAGAGTGTTTATTTCAAAGACTATGGCGGAATTGTGGACTTATTTGTTTAACGCAGGGCCATTTATCCCACATGGACACTGCTACTTATGGAAAACAGAATTAGTTTGGTTGCATTTAATATCTGATGGACTCATTGCCATAGCTTATTATTCTATTCCTACTACACTTTTTTATTTTGTCCGCAAACGACAGGATTTGCCATTTCATTGGATATTTTTGTTATTTAGTGCGTTTATTGTCGCTTGCGGCACGACTCATCTTTTAGAGATTTGGACACTTTGGCATCCCATCTATTGGGTATCGGGATTGATCAAAGCTTTCACCGCAGGCATATCTTTAATTACGGCGGTAGAACTTATCCCGCTAGTTCCAAAGGCTTTAGCACTTCCTAGTCCTGCTCAATTAGAACAAGCAAATCAACAATTACAAATCCAAATTAACGAACGATTACTGATAGAAGCAGAACTAAGAAGATATCAAAATCAATTAGAAGAATTGGTTGCACTGCGTACTAATGAAATTACTAAGACCAACGAGAAATTACATCAAGAAATCCTCGAACGTCAACGCCTTCTAGAAGTCGTCAGACAAAGTGAAGAACGCTACCGTTACTTGGCTGAGGCGATTCCTCAACTTGTATGGACTGCTAATGCTCAAGGTGAGTGTGATTATTTTAATCAAAATTGGTGTGAATATACTGGCTTAACATTAGAGCAGTCGTTAGGGTCTGGATGGGTAGCAGCTTTACATCCAGATGATGTCAAAAAAGCCTATGACATATGGATGAATACCGTAAATAGTAATAATTTATACGAAAATGAATACCGTTTCAAACGCGCTGCTGATGGTTCTTATCGTTGGCAGTTGGCGCGAGGCTTACCACTTAAAGACAAGCAAGGTCGTGTGGTCAAGTGGTTTGGCACTTGTACTGATATTCACGAACAAAAACAAATACTAGAACAAAGAGTGCATTTACTAAAATTAGAACAAACAGCACGAGCCGAAGCAGAAACAGCTAATCGGATTAAAGATGAATTTCTGGCAGTCCTTTCCCATGAATTACGCACACCTTTAAATTCGATTTTGGGTTGGTCTAAGTTACTGCAAAGCCAGAATCTCAATCCCAGCAGAACTTCTCAAGCACTAGCAACTATTGAGCGTAATGCTACATTACAGGCACAACTCATAGAAGATTTGCTAGATGTCTCCAGAATTTTACAAGGCAAACTAGTACTAAATATTACAAGAGTTAACTTAAAAGCTGTAGTTGCAGCCGCACTAGAGACAATGCGTCTAGCAGCAGAAACAAAGTTGATTCAAGTCATCACAGTCTTAGAATCAGATATCAGACCAGTTAAAGGTGATCCGGCTCGCTTGCAGCAAGTAGTCTGGAATCTGCTGTCTAATGCTGTGAAATTTACACCCAAGGAAGGACGGGTAGAGGTAAGACTAGAACAAATTGATGGCTTGGCTCAGATTACTGTTAGTGATCAAGGTAAAGGAATTAGTCCTGAGTTTTTACCTTATGTTTTCGATTACTTCCGACAAGCAGATAGCAGCTCCACCAGAAAATTTGGGGGATTGGGACTGGGATTGGCAATTGTCCGCAAAATTGTAGAAATTCACGGTGGTACGGTAACGGCAACAAGCCCAGGTGAAGAGCAAGGGGCAACATTTACAGTCCGATTACCGCTTCTCCCAGAAGAGAACTTGAATGTGACTGATGAAAAGGATCAGCTTTTATTAATGTCCCAATATTCACGGTTGGCTGGCATCAAGATTTTAGTCGTTGATGATGACATTGATTCACGAGATTTCTTAGCTTACATCCTAGAGCAAGAAGGTGCTGAGGTGAGCATGGCAACTTCAGCGTTTGAAGGTTTGCAAATATTAGCTAAACACCAACTAGATGTGTTAGTTAGTGATATCAGCATGCCTGACATGGATGGCTATATGATGATCCGGCAAATCAGAACTGGGGCGACACAGCAGAATGAACACATCCCAGCGATCGCCTTAACCGCTTTTGCCAGACAATACGATCAAGAGCAAGCACTCGCTGCCGGTTATCAAGTCCACTTAGCCAAGCCTCTAAATGCTGAAGAATTAATTGCCGCTGTCGCCAGATTGATTTTGAAATAAGGTAGGGGACTGGGTAGAAAAACTAATGACTCATGACTATTGCCGCAACTGATTGACTACCCGATCTAGTCCTACAGAATGGGCTGCTTTGAATAATAAACGATCGCCTGCTTGCATTACTGTCTTTAATCTCTCCACTAATTCGGAGTGACTGGTAAAGCATTCTGAGGGGATACCTTCAGCACTTGCGGCGATGGTGGCGGCATCTTGTCCATCAACTAAGACTAATAAACCGTCTAGTTTTAAATCTCGGACTGTTTCACCGACGCGTTGGTGTAGCTGGGGCGATCGCTCTCCTAATTCTTTCATCGCCCCCAACACGGCAATTTTGCGCTTTCCTGGTGTATCTGCTAATAACTGTAATGCTGCTAACATCGCTTCAGGTGCAGCATTATAGGTTTCATCTAAGATTAATATGTCATTGGGTAAACTAAAACGCTGGGATCTGCCAGTGGGCATATTTACTGTTACACCGTCTTGAAAGCTCGTCCAATCAATTCCCAAAACCTGAGCTACAGCTAAGGCTGCTAAAAAATTCGTAGCGTTATGACGGCCAGGTAAGGGTAAAGGTAGCTGCATCCCTCCGACTTCAATGGTTTCGCTATCAATGAGTGTTCCTTGAATGTCCCCACCATTTAAACCATAGGTCAAAACTTTCCCCTGCCAAACTCTCGCCGCCGTCGCCAGTAATAAAGGATGATCGTAATTGAGGATAGCAATACTATGCTGGGGCATTTCAGCTAATAATTCGCATTTTGCCTCAGCGATCGCTTGTTCTGAACCCAGTAATTCAATATGCGCTGTTCCCACATTAGTAATCACGCCAATTGTCGGACGCGCAATGTGTGTGAGTTCGGCAATTTGTCCTTTCCCCCGCATCGCCATCTCAATCACGGCGTAGTTGTGTTCGGAATTCAGTTCTAACAGCGTTTTGGGTACGCCAATTTCGTTATTGAAATTGCCAAAGGTTTTATGAACTTTACCCTGTATACCTAAAACTGCGGCAATTAGTTCTTTGGTAGTAGTTTTACCAACAGAACCCGTCACCCCAATCACTGGGATCTCAAAGCGATCGCGCCACCATCGCCCAAGTTTTTGATACGCCTCAAGGGTATCTTTAACTTGTAATACAGGCAGTCCAGGATTGTCATATTCAAAATCAACGATAGCCGCGATCGCACCCTGAGCGATCGCCGTTTCTACAAACTCATGTCCATCAAACTTTTCTCCTCGGAAAGCCACAAAGACTTCACCAGCTTTGATGATACGGCTATCTGTTTGGATACCAATGCTGACTTGTGCTAAATCAGCTGCACTTAAATTTATAGGTTGGGCTAAAAGAACATCAACTAATTGGGTGAGTTTAACAGACATAGGCATTGGGGATTGGGAATTGGGGATTGGGGATTAGTATAAAATCTCCTCTGTTCCCCTGTTTCAAACAAAAGTAGTGCCAAAGAAGCTCGACTCCTTTGGCACACTTAAGTATATATGCTATTTGAAATTGGTTAATGGTCAAAACTGCTAGTCAAGGAAAAAACCGACAACCAAAGTTGAAAATCTCTTTCCAATCCCCAGTCACCCCTCCGGCGAAGTAAGCTACGTGGGGAAATCCCCTTTCCTGCGGAACGCGTCGCACTGACTCACCAGTTCCCAATCCTTTGTTCATCCCTGATATTTTATTGACGTTGCTTGTAAAATCTGGATTGCTACATCACGAGAAACATCTAAAGCTTGATAAAAATCGTTTAAAAAGTTTTTTTCTTCATCTGTGACTGAAACTTCTCCCAAGACTAGATCAGCAGATAGCGCAAAAGCTGCTATTCGTAATTCAGGGGATAAAGATTCTTTAGCTAAATTAAATAGGGCGTTGAAGCCATCTCGCCAGAGAATATCTAAAAGTCTGTTCAAGAGTTTATGGATAGCATCTTGAGAATAATGCCTCAATAGCTTTGAACTTGAGAGCATATACGAGATAGCACTCTCTTGTTCACTAGTCAAATAGCTATCCGACACTGTAGCCAGTAAAATGATCGCCGCAAAAGCTTCTGATTGGCTGAGTAGTTCTGGGGTGGGGATTTCCGCGTCCAGAACTGTGTCTAGTAAATTCATGATAGTTGCTCCTGGATGGGGTGTCTCAAGAGCGTACAGTCACCTTTACAGTTTGTAAACTGTCTTGGTAACGTGCAACGCTGTGAGACTTTCATGCTTTAGTGTTCCCAGGATTTTTTGACAGTGAACACCTTTACTCAATATGGTTTTGGTTAGATGTACAGCGTCAGAATATCAATTAACTTAGCGTTGTCCTGTTTTTTCAATAGTTTCAATAACTGCTAACCCAATTCCTGAAGCTGCAATTAACAGTATTGTTGATAGCAAGTAGGCGTTGGTTAACATCCGAAGGGCTTCATCAAAGAAAATATAGGTGGTCATAGCTTCACCTTTTGAACTATGTGCTGCTAGTGATGTTTATTTCTCCACCTGAGGAGTTGGAAATTCCGTTCATAAACTGCTAGCACTTGCATCTTAACAAAACTTTAGCTCTTGTACGAAATGAATAAGATTTTTTCTTTCTGAAGATTCGATGAAATTAGCCCTGATTTGGTTGCGGAGAATACTGAAAAATTTTTCACTTGGAAAAGGTGGGGCTGAAACTACCGCTTACTGAAGTTTTAGAATGTTATTCCTAGCACAAATAACTTTTTGATCTTTAGATAAAGTAAATCCATCAAGACTTGACTCCAATTTAAAAATCTGAATATTTCCCAAAGATATTTCAGAGAATTTACTGAATATTTTAGAACGACATCAATTTAATTTAACTTGCATTGACCAAATCAATAAGATTTAGGATTTTTTTATATTTCTCAAAAACAAACAGGACAAATAGATTGATACTGGTTAATTGCTCACCCTTTCATTAAGAATAGTTAAGATGTAATTTTATGTACAGGAAAAATCAAAATAGTACTTAATATAGTAATTATTTTTTAGCACGAAGCATTGTTGCACTTTCTGCATATCAAAAGTAGGAATGATTTCTCATAAATTTTCTATATAAAAGCTATTTCTGGCAATATAAGTTAATGTAATCATTATAAATACACATTATTACTGAATTTACATCTCATGTTCTTATAAGAAGATTGATGTAAATGTAATATTACTTAATATTTGCAATTTAAGGAAAAAAGTTGTGATCTCCAGAGTGAGAAAGCACTGATCCGTAAATAATACGGAAGAATCAATAAATCGGCGTTCAAAAACCAAGCATTGACTAATCCCAAGCATAAATATTCACGCCGCACTGAATCAAAAAAGCTGGGGGAGAAAAATTTTTAGGCGTTGCATAATGGTGGGATGAATTTAGACAAGAATGGGAGGCAGAGGGAGAAATTTGATTTGTCAATTGCTTGTGCTTACTCCCCTTGCGATAGAATTTTTTCCATGAATACAGTACAGGAACTATCGTTATACCGTTCAATCGTATAAAAATTAAGTTTTTTATACAGTTTAAGTGCTTGTGATTGTCGCTCAGGATCAAAAATATCTAATCTTACTTTTATATACCCTGTCTGACGTGCAAAATCAAAGAGCATTTGAAGCATTTGCCATCCTAATCCCTGTCCTCGATACTCTTTGAGAAACCACATTCGCTTGAGTTCACAAATTTCGTTATCAAGTCGTCGGATTGCCCCAGTACCTACAATTTGCTCACCATCAACCAAGACCAAGAATGTACCAAAATTATCAAAATAGTGCATTTGCACATTGTCAATATCAGACAAAGAATCATAATCTTTCAAGTCATCTTCAGCCAGCACGCCTTGCCAAAGTTCTAAGCACACTGTGATAATTATCTGCTTGACTTGTTCGATTTCACGCTGCTTGATTGGTCTAATTTCAACCATTGGCTTGACGATAAATTGTCAACACTTAGTATGGGAACTCCACAAATGCGGGTATGAAAAAATCAGCAACGACTAAATTAAGCAACGTTCAATAGTAGCTATTACTGATTGAGTAAGGGAATCAAATTCATAACCACCTTCTAAGCCAAAGAGAATTTTCCGCGTTATTCCCAAACAAGCATCTGTAAACGAAGCATAATCATTTGGTTTTAAATTGATACTAGCTAAAGGATCTTCGGCATTAGCATCATAGCCAGCACTAACAATCAGTAAATCTGGCTGAAATTTAGTTAAAAAGGGTACTACTTTTTTTTCTAAAAGTGGTTGATAGACTCCGATATCGCTACCGGGAGGTACAGGTAGGTTTAACACATTATCATGAAAGCCGCGTTCTGTAGCTCTTCCAGTACCGGGGTAACAGGGATACTGATGTAGAGAACAATAAGCGATTTGGGGATGAAGTTCTACGATCGCCTGCGTCCCGTTACCATGATGTACATCCCAATCGAGAATAGCCACGCGGTCGATTCCTGGTTGTTCTAAGGCATAAAAAGCCGCGATCGCTGCATTGGAAAATAAACAAAACCCCATCCCCGCATCAGCTTCAGCATGATGTCCTGGTGGACGAGACAGCACAAACGCTGGGTTAGCCGTATTTAAAACTGCATCTATGCCATCAAGCCAAGCACTTACCGCTAACAACGCCACATCGTAGCTACGAGGGGAAACAGGAGTATCACCATCCAAATGACCGCCACCATTAGCCGCTATTTCCTGGACTTTCTTGATATAAGCTGGGCTATGAGCCTTAAGTAAAAGCGGCATTACAGATGATTTTTCAGAAGTGGGAGTAGGCGATCGCCAAGCAAGTTTTTCTGCAAACACGGCTTCTTTTAAAGCATTGACAATCGCCGTCAACCGTTCTGGTTTTTCTGGATGATATCTTCCTGTTTTGTGATCTAGAAACTCATCGGAATAGATGATTGGCAGCATAGGCTATAACAATGGCAGCAGGATACTGAATGCCATTGTATACTCGTCAGGTTCTGGGGATATATGACTGGGAAAAATCGAGACGGCACAGGTAATAAATCGTACCAAGTTAGTGTTTAACAAGCTTATATCCTTCCAAGGACAAGGGTCTCTTTGCTTAGATTCTTATACTCAATCTTTAGTGAAACCAATCATCTCATCGGTTGGTTCATCCAGCATTTCCGGTACTAAAGCTTGGTTTCCTCGACGTTCTTCTGCTGATTGTTCACGAATTACGTCGTCCATTTTTGGCGGATGCTTAATTTTATCCCGCATCTCTGGACTTACTTGTGAGGCATCACCTTCTGGATTCATCTTTTCAGCTTGACTTGGTACAGTTTGCTTATTCATGACTCTTGCCTCAAACATACACGCACCAGCTTAAATTCCGAGGTGGGGAGTCACACACTCTCTGAAGGCTTATCAATTCGCCTTCTCTAGACTGAAAATGCTGCATCACAGTCAAAGAGATTTACCATGATAAATGTCAAGAATCTGTGACATTAGATTCATTACTTAACCTGAGTTCGGGATAAGAAATCCTCGAAACCCTTGAGTTCTCGTTGTTCGGTCTGAAGCTATGTTTTCATCTATTCTCAATAAAGCATGTTGTTGAGATTAATCTCATTTGTGAAACTTAGTGACAAAATGATTCCA
>DVDT01000032.1 GCA_015296085.1 Trichormus sp. M33_DOE_039
CACCCCGAAACAGTCCATTAGGTTGTCTTCACATTACTTGTAATCAGCCTGTCATCTCACAAAAGTTCTTTGATTGCCTGATTCTTTACTCCTCAAGCTTTTAATTCCGCTTACCACCTCAAAATCAGCGAACGGACAGTAAACAAACAGAAGATTTTCTCACTGGATAGTCTCCATTTATACCCAGGCTATTATGCCCAGAATTGTATCGCTTTAAACATCAATGATTAGGCAACTAAGTTTGAGGAGTAGCAGCACAGGCTAGCTGTGATTGATGTAGCGTGGGAGATGGTGCTGCAACTAGCTCCACTTTACCTTGAGAATTACGATGCCAAGAGGTAGCTTGGAGAGGAATCTGTGGGAGTGGGGATGTTTGCGCTTGTACTTCTTCTGTTGTGCGGTAAGCCGAGATATCACGGGTATCAGACCAAGTGCGATCGCTTCTCATCTGCTGAGTGGGATTTTCTGGGACACCGCCCCGGCCTGTGGCCACAAAACTACTACCATTCGTATTAGAACAACCTGTGGCAATCTGTTGGGATGAATCAACTATATTTGTTGGTAGTTGAATTAAACCTGCATTGGGATCAACTCCAATAGTATTGACTTGAACTGTACCGCTCACCCCAAATTGGGAACTGGCAGTGATATCATTTTCAGCAGTAATTTGGGGACGATACTGTAAGCCAATAATTCCCTGTGTGGTGATTTGAATATTGCCCCCACGTCCTTGAATGGCGTTGGCAATAATGTCACTGTTTTCCCAGCCAGTAATGATGGGTGCATTGATTTTGATATTACCGCCATCTCCCAAACTACCTGCTGTAGCAGTGATTTTGCTGTAATCACGCAACAATAATAAATCTGTCACTTGTAGATTGATATTGCCACCATTACCAGATTCCGTCTGTGCTTGAATGGAGCCTTGATTTGTTAATTGGATGCGATCGCTGGTGATGTTGAGAGTCCCACCATTGCCAATGCCTTGACTAGTAACGCTCACTGTACCACCATTTTTCAGGATGAGAGATGGGGTAGTCACACTCACATTACCTGCATTGGCTGTCAGTAGATCTGGCAAATCGAATAATTGACGCAATTGAGGACTCAAACGGACAGCACTGGAATTGATGTTACTTTGATTGTTGGGACTGCTACCACTAATGGCGATCGCTTCACTGGCATTAATGTTGACATTGCCGCCATTCCCCATAAAGAATGCTGATGAACCAACTGTTCCACCCTCTAAAATTTGTAATCTAGCAGTATCTAGTGATAAATCCTGGGCATTGCCAGTAGCAAAAGTTGTGATACTGATAGCACTATAAAGCCCAAAAGGGCTTTCACCTTTAACTGTAGTATTTTGATTGCGAATTGTTACTTTACCACCAGGGCCGCTAGCAAATGTCGCTGAAGATATCGAACCTCCATTGGTTAGTAATAAACTATCGCCATTAACGAAGACATCACCAGCACTTCCGGAACTATAGGTACTAGTGGAGATGTTAGTCACACCAGTCGGATTTATGAGTGAATAGCCGGATAATTCAATCGTTTTGGCATCAATTTGGATATTTCCACTGGCACCTTTTCCTGATGTGATGGTGTTTAATACTGCTCCTTGGTGGAGGGTAAGCCGAGGTGTCACCACACTGATATTGCTACTAGTTCCCATTCCATAGTTTTCACTACGCACCCCACTACCCAGTATGCCATCGCTGCTCGTACCAATTAAAGCGATCGCATCTGATGCTTGTAACCGAATATCACCTCCAGGAAGATGGCCATAATTTTGCGATAAAACTAACGAACCATCATTAAAGGCAATATTTTTTCCCTGAATATTGACGCTACCTGCATTAATACCACTGACATCTAACAATGATTGTTGCGTTAGTTGAATATCACCAAAAGCTTGCCCATGACTGTATCCCAATGTATAACCTTTTGCATTTGGGAGTAAATTAACTTGCCCTACGCCATTGGTACTAGTCAATTCTATTTGTCCTTGTGGCGCAGTCAGGATGAATCCATGCAGTTGCAAATTGCCACCTACCAAAGCCAAAGTTTTTCCTGGTTTGACTTGTAATTCCGTTGACTGGGGAAGTCGAGAAATTGCATATTCATTATTCGTATATCCCTGACCATTAGCTGTGATAGGAGCAGAATTACTGCCCATTTGTAAGCCGATGGGAACATTAATACTTAATAATGCGTTTTGTTGGGGATTGACCGCGCTAAATTCAGACCCATCAGCAAATTTGATGCTATTGGCTGTTGTACCAATAAAAGAACCACCAATATCTAATTTGGCATTTGCTCCAAAAATAATTCCACTAGGATTGAGCAAAAATAAATTAGCACTACCGTTGGCTTTAATTAAACCGTCAATATGGGAAATATTGCCCCCAGTCACCCGACTGAAAATATTCTCCACATCTGGGGAATTGTTGAAGAAAGCAGAGCCGTTAGTGGGAATTGAAAATTGACTGAAACTGTGGAAGAGATTGTTGCCAATTCGATTACCGTTTGTGATCGTAAAGTCGTTGTTACTTTGAGAGACGGTAGTGTTGAGGGTAGCATCTGTAGTGACTTGAGCATTGGTAATACTGGACCAAAAGAGCATCTCACCTATCAAGAGGACATTGATCAAATTCCAGCCAACAGAGGATGCTTTCATCTCTCAGGTTTCATCTATACATCTTTAATTAGATTTCCCGAAAGAATATGGTGCTGGAACATGATCAACATTTTCAGAGAGGATATCAGCAGTTTTAAAATGGCGAATACCGGACTGAGAAGTATAGTCCATTTTCTTGCAGACTACGTTTTTCACCCTCTACCGAGGTTAGGGGAATCCCCCAATCTAATCTCACTGAGAAGTTATCACCTTGTTTCCACAGTAGTCCTAACCCAGTTCCGATCAATGTACTTGGGGAAGGATTGCTACTTTTAGTATTCCAGCCTGTACCAACATCAAGAAAAGGTGTCAGTTGCAGTACACTCTGAGTTTTGGTTGACCGCACAATGGGTAAGCGCAATTCTGCTGACAATAACAGCCCATTATCTGTAAGTAATGTGTCTTGACGATAACCCCGTACTGTTACCTGTCCACCTAAACCAAATTGCTCTAAAGGTACAAGGGAAGTTGTAGCTAGTTGTAAATCGCCTCTAGCTAAAAATAGGGTATCTGGTGCTAGCTGTCTGACCCATTGCGTTTGTCCCCGCCAACTGAAAAAGCGGCTATCTGGTTCATCCTCATTGACATTTGTACCCAACCAATCAACCCCTAAACTAAATTGCGATCGCGCTGCAAAAACTTGCTGATTGCTGCGTTGAGTATACTCCTGGGTAAAGCGCAGGGCGGAAATGTTGGTTTTGCCATTTTCATCTGCACCAGGGGATAAGGGAAATCCGCCAATATTATCAAGACCTAACTCAGTTTGGCTTTCTTGGCGGGAAAATGATAACCCTACGGCTAGTTCTTGGGTTGGCTTTTGAATTAGTGGTTGTCGATAGCCGATTTCGTAAGACTTGGTGTTTGATTGAATATCTAGGACGGTGAAGGGTTCTTCAATGACGTGATTCCATCCCTGATTGAAACTCACCCAGACCGCACCATTGTGAGCGTTCACTGGTAATGTGTAATTGAAATTAATGGTATTACTGCCATCGGTATTAGCGTATCCCACATTGAGGCTATCTCCTAAACCGAGTAAATTCAATTCTTGCAGTTCCACTCCTCGACGAAAACTACCGACACTAGGCGATCGCCCATTATCTAAAGTTGTTGTGAGTGAGAAAGTATCAGCTTCTTGAACCTCAACTTGTAAGATATTAGTTCCGGGATTGACACCCATCTGCAATTCGGCTGACAGGTTTTGAATACGCGGATCGAGGCGGAGAAGTTGTAGCTTTTCCAGCAACCGTGGCACATTCAGGGGTTTATCTGCGCCGATACGAATGCGATCGCGAATATATTGACTACGCAAGCGTTGATTGCCGGTCACTTTGATTTCTGACAAACTGCCCTCAATCACCTGGATTTTGATGACTCCAGCTTCTACTGTCTGTGGTGCAATTACAGCCCCTGTAGTGACATAGCCTTGATCAGTGTAAAGCTTGGTAATGGCATCTTTGACTTGCAATAATTCTGCAAATGATACTTCTCTACCCACAAAGGGAGATGTAATCGCCGCAAACTGTTCTGGAGAAAAAACTGTACTCCCAACCACTTCAATGCGATCAATCTGAAATTTGGCATTCGGATCTTCCTCGATGGGAGTTGACTGATCTGGTGGTTTGATGGGAGGAAGTAATTCCTCTGGATCTGATAGCGGTGGTAACACTTCCGATGGTAAATCCCGCTCAGGAATATTAGTTGGCGAAGAATTGCGATTGAGAGTTTGAGCGATCGCCTGCTGCTGATTTCCCAATACCATTGCTAAAAATAAGACTAGTATTAAAAATTTCTTTTCAGAAATATTACTTAAGAATATATTGAAATTTTGTGTATCAAATACTGGTCTAATAATGTGGTTTTTGATCCTTACTGGTTTCACTGCTACCTGTCTCCTTAATCTACATAGCTGAAAAAGTGCTTTTAGGGCGGGACTTTAGCCCATGCTGTTAGAGTACGGAGCATGAACAAAAGTACTGAGTCAAAAATACTAGTCTCCAGCCCTTGTTTTATACTTTCTGTTTTACGCAATTATCGCTACCTAGTACACAGTAATTTTTCCCATTTGAGCGGAAGAATGCTCAAATTTCTCAAAACTAATACCAATTCAAAAAATGTTTGCGACAGATAAGGCATTGAGGATGAAGTCATAACCAGTCAAAGAAGCAGCGATTTGAGGAGTGAGGAGAGCTAGGAGTTGAGCAACCTTAGTTTGCAGATGCTCCAGGTTATCAAATAGCTCCCATTTCAAATCTTGCTTGAGATGTTTCCAGACTCGCTCTATTGGGTTAAGTTCAGGAGAATGGGCAGGCTGGAATAACAGAACGATGTTTTCTGGAATTTGTAAACGTTTAGCTTGATGAAATAAGCCGTTATCAACTTGGAGAACGTTGAGTGATGTGGGATAACAAGCAGCAAACTCGTTCAAAAATTGTTGGTAGCATTCGGTATCGACATGAGAAAACTGCCAAAATAAACTTTCCCCCGTAAGTGGTTCAACTGCCCCGTATAGCCAAAAAGCTTGAAATTGCCACTGCCAATCACCTATAGGCTTAACTCCGGGAAGAGTAATTTTACGTCCTTCAATGGTTTTGAGTCCAAATCGACTTTCATCTTGTACAAAATAACGAATATTTTCGTACTGAGGTAACACGATAGCAGCGTATTGAGCAATTAATTGCCAGTCATCACCGAGTTGTTTTGAAAAGCCTCTAGTTTTTCTTCGTCCTGCTTTCGGTGACGCGGACGTGGAACTTTCAGCTGGGCTTTGAGCCTGTAACGTACCAGATGATGTACAGTTGCGTACTCAGCTTGCACACCCAAGGTGTTTTCTAACCAATTTTGTATTTGTGTGTACCGTTGAAACCCACCTTCTGGTTCTTCGAGTTGTTTTTTCAAACTCGATACAGCCCAATCTGGTATTGCTCTTTTTCGACCTGAACTCGTTCCAAATTCAACAACCGCCTCAATTCCTCCTTCTCGATAATCTGCTAACCATCGATGTAGAAGCTGAAAATTAAGCCTTCCGATCTGAAGCTGAGAATAGTAAAGCAGAGGCGGAATTACGTACAGAACTAGAGAATTTACACAAGAAATACAATGCAGTTGAGAAACGAAGACAGGAGTTAGCTAAGAATAATCAGAGTTTAGGTGGAAGAGTTGCCCACACTAAACGGTATAAGCAGCAAAGAGATGAAGCAATAGCTTTAACTAAACAGCAGAAACAGCAAATTGCTATGTTAGTTTTAGAGAGTCAGCGTCTTCGTCAGGAGAATGAGAAGCAAGTTATGGAGAGGGGTTTCTAAATTTATCGAACTCCCGTCAGACTAAATTTGTAAATTTACACCAAGTATGCACAGGTGATCCTCTATAACTTCCTGACCTAAGTGCATTGGGTATGGCGAAACGATATTTCCTATAGACCAAGCAGGTGAGCATCTTAAATAGTGAGGGACGCGACATAGTGCTTTTAAAGCTTCTTCTGTTTGAAAATCTGGGCGTATAAAGAACGGTACAATTTCCACTAGCTGTTGATGTTTGAATGGGAAGTTAGCACCGAATTGATCCTCTTGATAACCGAGTTTATAAAGTTCGGGAATTGGCTTTTCATCTTGCGCCTTCTGTGTTTTTGGGAGTTTTCCCACAGAAAAGTAATGCAGTAGTTTTGGTACTGAGTTATCGTAAAAACTGCTCAAATGTTGAAAATCTCTTGCTGGACAATCTTTGTTCCAAGTTTCTCGATTAGTAATGTACTGTGGTGTTTCTTTACCAGTGCGAATCCGAATTACTGCTAGCAAGTTCTCTAGTTGCTTACTCTCACGGCTGTACTCGCAATTATGACCAGGAACATGGCGAAAGTCTAAAACGTTGCGTTTTGCCAGCAGGTACTCATTTTTCAACTGAAACCAGACTGAGCCATCATTATCTTCGCCACGTTCGTTACGCCACCCTTCGGCTTCAATTAAAACAATAGTTGGTCTGTCTAAATGTTTGGTTACTATGCGTGCAACAAACTGTACTAATTCCGTACCGCTCAACTTGATTTTACTGTGAATGCGTTTTGTATTTTCATGGCGATCGCGTCGTGCGTCAGCAAAAATTTTTCCGACAGTAATACCCGCCTGTGAGTAAGGAATCCAATCATCACCATCAGGAAGCATTACATCTACCGCACCCGTTGCCCGCAAACGAACTGCAACAGTATAGTGAATATCACCTTGATATTGGCTGGTTTTGCGACGACAAAAAGCAATTACATCTAAGTTTTGAGCAATTTCTTTTGGTATTTTGGCTTGTTCATAGAGTTGAGAAGGTAGCCCGTATAACACGCCATTTTGACGTAATGTTCCATCCAGTACAGCATTCATCACTCGTCCTTTTGTAGGTTTGCTGTAGGCTGGTGATTTATCTTCATCGTCTTCTGTGTCACTTGATTTTGCTGTAACTGTCTGTATCATTTGGGAGCTAATTCCCTCTCTGACACAAGCTTCACGAATAGCTCCTTTGATATTTTGTTGGGGAAGAACTCCCTTTGTTTTGATGCGTCTAATTTCAATAATTGCTAAACAGTGGGGATTAGTCTCAAAATTTATCAGAGGAATAGCATTTTTTTGGAGAAAGGTTCGCCATGCTTCTCGCTTTGCTTGATGCTGCTTGCGTATTTGATCATCGAATTTATTACGATCTTTAGGCAAAAATCCACCTGTATTAAGTGGCTGCAAAAGGCTTGCATCATCAATCAAAATTTTTGAAACTGTTATATCTTGTGGAAAATCTTCATTTTCATTCAGAAGAAATACATCGCGTAATTGCTGGTAAACTACTTCACAAGTGTCTTGTTCTCGATAAATCAGAAAAATGTGCATTGCTTTACCCTGCAATGCTCGGTAAATAGCATCAGTAGCAATTTGTTGATAAGGTTGGCGTTTTGTACGAAGTCTAGAAATAAATTCGTAATCACGCATTGCTAGTGGTACTTTATTGCGAGATGGTGCAGGAATATCAGATTGCATTGGATTATCTGGTCTTAAAACTCCGTTGAGTAGTTCTAATACCCGTGCAATAATATCGCCCCGTTCCAAAAAACTAAAGCCAGTTTTTATACTATGTCCTCGTTTAGATTTCTCATGCTCGTACTTATATCCTTCAGCATGAACTATATAATATTCGTCCCTGTCACCCCAGTTATTTGAGTTATCTAAATTACCAAATCCTGCGGGATTATTCAGAATATTGTCTGGCTGTTCTAAAGCACGTGCTTTGAATGCAGCAAGTAGTTCCGGTAGTTGTAACCTCCATAAATTTTCTTCTTCTTTGCCATTGTTCTCAATAACAAGACGTACTAAAGTTGAATCCACCTCGTAATCAGATAAACGTGCCTTATTCATACCCATCAAAACAGAGATGTCACGCCCATAATTGCCATCTGACAACGGCTCATGGGGGTATCTTTGGCAACTCAAATGCAAAAAAATCCACGGTTCTAGATTGCCATTATCATTGAATCTTGCTGCTTGGGTTTCAACATTAAAGTCTAGACGGTAAGCAAAATAACCTTCTCTTTCCTTACCATAATTATCAGTATAATTCGCCTTAAATGGCTTACTAACTAAGTACAGTCCTACTCTACCAGAACCACCTCCCTGTACTTTGCGCCATTGAATTTCCTGTTGTCTTTTTCCAGAGTTAATAATGCACTTTTTACCATGCAACATGGTTGCTAAAAGACTAGGAATAGCTTGAAATCCCAATCCTCTCTCTGCGTTGATATCACGCACAAGTGTTTCCGGTTTAATCCGTTGCCAATCCCAATCAGGTGGTATGATAGCCATTCTTTCAAGAAAGCGATCGCACACGCTATTCACTTCATTTTTTGTACCATACTGCTTTGCCCACTCCTGCGCCCAAATTCTCACTAATTCATGTATCTGCTGGGGTGTGGGAGTTTTCAATGGGTTCTCAGGTGTTCCTACAGCTAATGCTTGATATAAAGGAAGCTTGGTTTCCTCGTCAGAACCAACATACTCAAAGCCGTATGTCAGTGTAGATGCACAAGCAAGCAAAGCATTATTTAACTGTCGATATGATGGTGTAACCTCCCTGTTTTTACCACGATACAGGGTCTGTTTGATATCGTGGCAAAAGTCTCTTACTATCTGGACAAAAGGAAATGACAACACAGCAATCTCTAGGTTGGCAAAGGCATCTGTTACTAAGTTCATACGTGCGGGTAACAGAATATTTTCTGGTGTAATTTTGCTCGTCATACTCTTTATCTATCTCTTGCGTCTATTTCCCAGTTGAAGCCATCGATATTAACCAAAGCATCTGCTATTGATTGGTATAAAGCCTCACTTATTCCATCTTCATCAACATAATCACAAAGCAAATCGATGATTGCTGCTAGTAGGCTGGTACGTGGCGTATCAGGCTGTTTTTCTTTGGCATAGTTTGGTCCCCAAGCAGCATCAACGAAGTAAGCATGAAAGGGAACACCTCCGCGCAAAAGACGACCGACAGCTTGAACGATTACGCCAGCCGTAGTCGCAGCTAAGTCTTGACGAGGAAAGGCGCGTAATTCTTCATTTTTATACAGTGTTTTGTAGTAAGAACGATGTTCTACAGATCGCCAGTAACGTGCAGCCAATTGACGCACAGCTTCCGCACGTCCTAAAATTCCGTCTTTTTCCCAAGCAACGAAATTCGTATCTTTTACCCAATCCAAAGCACGACGGTTGATTTCTTGAGCGATCGCTTGAGTATCATGGGGATGAGGATAGGGACGGGTGAGAAAGTAAACCGCACCAAAAGCCGCTTTACCATTAGTATTTAAGATGTTAAATCCGCGCCCCATAGCACTGATCGGTGCAGCGAGGATTTTACCGCCAGTCAGTCCAAAAGTCTCAATATCAGCACGGTTAAGCGCACCTACTTCCATCCTTGAGAGATAGTTTATGTCATCCTCATTCCAAGTTTCTGTGCGATCGCGCTGCAAATGGTAAACTTTCTCCCGCATACCCCACCAACATTGACGGATTTCCTCTGCTACCCATCGCGCCTGATCGTAGGAGTTGACGAGTAATAGTATGCGTTCCCTATCCTGCCAAAAATCTGGATCGCTCTCACCAAGGCATTTTAATTCCTCAAGTTGCTGTCCTAAATGACCACTACCATTGTTACTAACTAATGCTTGTGCCATCTCTTTAAACATTCCCATTTTTTGGCGTTCTGGTGTCCCAGAAATACGAATAGGCTCATCTTTGCGGTTCGATTGAGGTAGAAACTGAAAGCGACTTTGGGCGATCGCTTCTGTAGCACTCGCCTCTGGCATTAAAATACCTTGGGGATTGCCCACATGGAACTGAGTGGAATCTCTTAGATAAGATGTTCCTGATAGTGCCAAGACGTTGGGGCCGCGTTGACCATCCAAGTCTGTCAGCAAGCGATGAAAGTTCAAAACATAGTAACGACCAATGTTAGTATAGGCAAATATAGATAAAGCATTTTCGCTGCTATTCTCAGATTGGTTGTGATTGTCATCCTTGCGGGAATAATAAGTACCAAACTGCCTTCCTGTTGGCGGTAACGGTAAAATATTTAACATTGCTGTTGGCATCCGACGATGCGGAGGCTCGTCATCTAAAGTGGGTGGTCGATGATGCCATTCATAAAAAACAATGCGCGTGTGCCGATCTAAAAGGGTGATGGTCAGGGCAAACTGTAAACGATAAGCTAGGGTTTCGAGGGTATCTACTGGATCTGATTCTTCCTCCTTTTTTGAGAACTTCCGCCGTTTTTTCTTGGCTGTCTGCTGTGAATTGTTTTGACATTTTTCTAGTTGTTCTCGCAGTCGTGCTAACCTTTTTCCTGTTTTGGGGAAAAAATCAACTATCCAGGCTTTGCAAGCACGATAAATACTATCATCAGTGGCACTTTCGCCAATACTATTAATCTGTTGAATCAGAAGTGCCAGTCTCTGAACTTTAGAATTTGGTCGAGGTTGTCCAAGTAAAGGGTCATCATCGAGTAATGCGTCAAAATATCGCATTATCTGCTGTACACGCCGATTATTAGCCTTAATTTCTTGCTCAGTAACATCAGGATGATCTAACTCTTCCAGTCCAGCTAGGCGACGAGAAAATTTATACAGGAGAGAATTAGGTGTAAAGTAGCCACGTTCTATCCATTTACGTAAAAACTCGTGTCCCGAACGCTTATCTAATAGGGTTAAAGTCGCTGTAACTACACTTTGTACATGACGTTCTGCGGTTGCCCATCGCACCATCAATGACGGGCTAACACGGTTGAATCTCATATAATTTTCAGTTTGTACCCCAATGTCATCAAAAACACCACCATTGGTCAGTAAAACTTCTTCAGCATATACGTCATCAAACCACTTAATAACTGTGTCTACTTCATCGAATACAACAATATCGGAATGTAGATAAACGAGTTCCCCTATCTTGATGGGACGCAATTCTAGATGACGCGGTAAACCAGCCATTGCCATTGCACCTGGAGTTGTAATCCAAACACGGGCATTTGGCATATCACGATAGACTTGCTGTGATGGGCAAGTTGCAAAAAACGGACACAAGTGAGATACACCAGGGTAGTTGTTTTGTTTTTTAACCTGAGTTCGGGATAAGAAATCCTCGAAACCCTTGAGTTCTCGTTGTTCGGTCTGAAGCTATGTTTTCATCTATTCTCAATAAAGCATGTTGTTGAGATTAATCTCATTTGTGAAACTTAGTGACAAAATGATTCCA
>DVDT01000028.1 GCA_015296085.1 Trichormus sp. M33_DOE_039
GCCAGTTCTAACAGTCTAACTTCTAACTCTGATTGTTTGAAGTCACCAGCAATCAGTGTGTCAATTTCTGTTAATAGTTGGGAGGAATTGAGGTTTTGTTTACTGACTGTGGGATGGGGAATGACGTTAACAGGATGGTTGACTCTTGCTTGTTCACTGTTGGGCATGGTTTCTCTTCTCTGCCATGCTTTGATACATTCAATGATGTAGTCTTCACTTAAGGCTGGTTGGGGATTATCGCCAGCCGCCGATTTCCAAACTTGATCCGGTTCGGTAGCGTTGTCAGAACCGAGTGGGGGTGAACATTTCGAGCAATAATCGTCAAATAAATCTCTGGGGTTATCACAGTAGTGATACCCTTGGGCATCTAACCAAGTGGCTGTCCCGATGAGGTCACAGGCTACGGCATAGGCTTTGGTGTTTCTTTCTCCTGAGTGTGCGCCACTGTCAATTAATCGGCGATTTTCTTTGCTCAGGCATAGATATAAAGGACAGCCGTGTTGTAGGTCAGATAAACTGACTGGTTTGGCTGCTTTTGGTTTGGGTTGTGCAGTGGGGATGATGGCTCTGAGTTGGTCGTAGCTGTATCGTTTACCTGTGTTGAGGATGATTTGGGTTTGACCGTTGGGGATGTTATTGGCCCCAAAGTGCCAACAGCCAGCTAGCCGCATGACGCGTGAGGGGTTTTTGAGGGAGCGATCGCCGTCGGCTAACTCTAGTAAATCGCTTTGCATCTGCTTCCACTGCTCAGGGTTAATTAAGGAGTCGAAAATCCAATAACTGTGGATGGATTTGTTACCTGTGTCTATTTGTAAACTGGGTTCTGGTAGGGAGAGCTTGCGCCACAGTTGTTTTTGTAATTCTTTGTCGAGATTGTCGTGTTCGTAGAAGATGGCGTGGCAAGTGGTTACGTCTTTGTCAGTTTGTCCGCCGCCGTTGACTACGAAGTAAACTCCTCTGCCATCTGATTGCCAAGCGGTGGCAGTTTTGATTAACTGTTCGAGATTATATACTTCTGCGCTTCTGCCTTTATCCCCTATCTTGCGGGGGTCGTTGCTGGGATAAAAACTGCGTAGGTAGACTGTATCTCCAGGTTTGTAACCTAGTGCAGTCAGATGGTCTAGGGCTTGAGCGCGATCTATAGTGAGATTTTTTTCTGGTGTACAAGCAGCAGTTGGTTGATATGGGATAAACACGGTAGATTCCTCCGATTAATGATTTTTAACCATCGGAGAGGGGTTGTGACTCTGCTACACCTGATATCTATAAATTTTGCTAGATTTCTTGTTTTTTCCTGCTTTTGGCTATTGAAATAAAAATTTAATGACTTTATTTGCCAAAATCTGCCACCTGAAGCATATCGAAATTGTCACAGCTATAGATATAATAAAGTGCAGGCAGCACGGATTTAATCTCACTTTGCCAGTCAGTGGTTGTCAAAAGCTTCCTACACTTTAGTCCACTGTTTTGGTCGGTTTGAGATCCCCTCTCCGGCTCCAGTAAATGGAATATGAGTATTAACTCGTTGGATAAAGCGTCGCTACTTATTAGTGACGCTTTTGTCCATTTATCTTTTGATAAATTTGGATATTGACCTCCTGTTTACGCTTCATTTCAATCCTTGCCTGATCTTACAGAACAATCGAACGCTTGGCATCAAACTCTGATACGAATTTTCATCGTTAAAAGTAAGATTTTTTATCCAAATTCAGTAACGATTGACCGTAACATTACTTAATAATATTTAGATTTCGTTATAGTCAATTGGTATTTCGGTCATAAGATGTCTCTACTGTGCCTGATCTTTTTGAGGTTTTTCATTTTCTTCTAACCACTTCAAAATTAATTCCTCCATAACGCTGTCCATAGTTCGGTTTTTTAATGCACACATGGCTTTAAATCTCGAACGCACTGACTCATCAACCCTACCACGGACAAAAACTGTTTTTTCCATTCTCCATCGAGTTTGTTCACTTGTGTATTAGTTCATTCTATTCATTTTCCTTTTGCTATAACTAATAGTGTTCAATGTTCACTTGTTCACTTGCTCACTTGTGCGCTAGTATAGCATTAACATCCGGAAAACGGATATTTTCAACTCGAATCATGACAACGGAGAATTAATCATTACCTGTGAGGTAACGTCTTTTCTGGAAGCGTGAGTAATGCTCTGGGTTATCCAGGTAAAAAGAATTGAGAATTACAAACGACGCAATTACCTAGAACGGTTAGCAACAGCCAATTAAGGCTGCTACTAGCTCTGGAACGGAGATTTAGTCATGATCAATATTTACTGTGCAGACATTGGTAACTATTCCAGCATCACCGCCCTCAAAGGCGAAAAACCTCGTGTGATGCGCTCAGTCTTCCTTGATGTCACCTACACTAGTGCCAGGGACATAGCCACCGATGATTCCCCCTCTGTCAAACTGGATAACAAAATTTTGGTCTTAGGAGAACGCGCCACCAAACAGAAAAATCCACAGACAGCCGCAGAACGAGATAAAAAATTACCCGAATTTGTTAAACCATTCACCCTGGCAGGCTTGCGCTCTGACTTCGACGGCACAGTGCGGTTTTTAGTCCCAGAACGTTCCCAATGGGATGAAGACACAATTCGTCAAACTTTAATTGCTGACCATCAGGTTGCAGTTAATGGCAGCAGCTACAAACACAAAATCAGAAACGTTGAGTTTTATCTAGAAACCGACGTGGCAGTAGTGAATGCCTACAAGACTGAAAAACTCGACTCAGAAGGAGACACACTCGCCATCGACATTGGCGGAGGGACAACCAACTACTGTGTCATGACTCCTAATGGTGAAGTCCTCACCCGTCGTTCCATCCCCAAAGTCGGTGGTGTCTCCTTAGCTAACGACATCATCAACTCTGACCTCATGCAGAGTTACGCCAAGCGCGATAACGTCGCCTTCAAAGTAGCAAAGATGATGGATTCCATTGCTGACGGCTCTTTAACCTACGGACGCAAGTATGATTTCAGTTCCGTCTTTCCTGGCTTGTTAGAAAACTGGTTTAACGCGCTGATGGACAGCATTACCACAGCCGCAAATGATTATTTGGCAGATGTCACCAACATCATGCTCATTGGTGGATGTGCCAACTTAGTACGTCATAAATTGAGTGCCAAACCAGGGTTTTATATTCCAGTTGACCCCCATTTATCAAACATTCAAGCACTGTTGGCCATGTGAAATGCAAGTACGATTAGCGGTGCAAGTTGCCGCCAAAGTCGAGGGAATCAGAACTGCACTCAACTATTCCAAACTGAGTGACACCGTAAATCTTTTGTTGGATGCCATTAAGCATCAATGGAACTTAAATCTTGTTTATCAGCCCCAAACTGGGACATTTCAACTCAAAGTCAGACTAGATGAACGTCATATTCAATGGGTGTCCCAATACGCAACCGATAGGGGAATTAACGCCACATCCGCCACCAATTTGTTGATTAGTGAATATTTATCCGGCAACAGCGTTAATTTTTCACCCCAACCACCAGCAACAGTGGCTACTGATAGCAATCCCATTCCACAAGCATCAAAACCAGAACCAAACATAGAAAAACCGAAAGGACAGACATTAATTAGGAGTCTGAAGTTATGAGTCAAACGCGCGTAGTCCTAGACGAAAAGCATTTACCAAAGGCCAAAGAAATCATTGAACAAACAGGAATTAACACATACTCGCAGTTATTTACCATCCTGTTGGTTAACTACGGTGACACCTTAGTGAAGTCTTTAAGAGGTAGCAATGAATAACTTAAGTAGGGTTCATGACAGCACTTGGTTATCGTCTACAAAAGTTTATCAGATTGAAAGAACGCTGTATTGCTATCTCTATAAGACAGGCACAATCCCAGCACCACAATACATCTTTCGACCATTAGCAGGACAACGAAAGAAAGCAGATTTAAAGCTGAATCATAAAGCTTTAACTACTCGCTGTTACGAAGTAGAAGGAGTCACCACAAAGAGTTCTGTACTCTCTCAAGAATCACTGCAATTATCAATATTTTGATGAGGTGAATTATGAGTAATCAACCATTACCAGAATTGATTGCACAAACCCAACAATTACTCACCCAAATCAGACAGCATCCCCAATTTCTAGCACTGCAAATTGATGCAGATGTCACCATAGGCGATGTGACGCAATTTCTCAACACCCTTGGGTGGGAAGCAACAGCTTGTGCTGTGGACACAACGAGAGAAGGATTTTTTCAGTAATGGGGAGAGCGATTGCAATGATTGGTCGTCGGTGCAATCGCCTCACTCGCATCTACGCATCATAGACACAAAAGGATTGTAAATCATGACGAAACCACTTGGATACTACTGCGCTCTAACACCTGGAGATGGAACATATTTAGACTGGTTGCAAGATAATTATGGTTCTTGCCTTGAAGGGATTAATCGCATCGAAAAACTGCATTTTTTGAAAGCGATAACTGATAACTTAATCGCTGCTGAAATCGCTACACAAGGGCAATATTTATTAGAAGAATCAGCCCAAACTATTCAGAAACTTCAAGAGGATTTGTATCAGTACACGCCAATAGGCGACCACTTGGGACTAGCAGAA
>DVDT01000042.1 GCA_015296085.1 Trichormus sp. M33_DOE_039
CTGTTTCTGTAATACTACAGAGGCTAAGTTATATTTGTAACTAACTATACTTGTCCGTTTTGATTTGACGGTTGTTATAGTTTTGGACTGATTATTGGTTTTTTTACGGGTATCTACGCTTGGTGCAAGAAATGAGTTAACGAAAATTGGCATTGTGCCGAATTAAATTCATAAATTCTTCACGAGTTCTAGCATCTTCAGCAAAAACACCACGCATAGCACTGGTGACAGTCCAAGAACCTGGTTTCTGCACGCCACGCATGACCATACACATATGAGTGGCTTCTATAACCACTGCAACCCCTTGCGGTTTGAGTAAATCTTGCAAAGCATCAGCAATCTGCACGGTGAGACGTTCTTGCACTTGTAAGCGTCGTGCGTACATTTCACAAATTCGGGCAATTTTGGATAATCCTATAACTTTGCCATTAGGAATGTAGGCAACATGAGCGCGACCGATTATTGGTAAAATGTGATGCTCACAGGAACTAAAGATATCAATGTCCCGAACTAGCACCATTTCATTGGCATCTTCTGTGAATACCGCGCCATTTAACAGTTCATCCAAAGACTCATGATATCCCTTTGTGAGAAACTGTAGGGCTTTCATCACTCTTTTGGGAGTATCTTTTAGTCCTTCACGGTCTGGATCTTCTCCTAATCCAATCAACAAAGTTCGTACAGCCTGCATCATTTCTGCTTCCGTAACGGTTGGCTTTTCTTTGGATACTAATGATAAGAGTACCTGATCGGCAGAAGTGAGATCGGGACGAATCGATAGAGTCATGTGTGAGTTTTATGAGAAGGTTTGATCAATTGGTCGGCAATCTAAATGCCAACTTATGAGAGACTGTAACATATCTTAACACTTCTTGTGTATAACAGCTCTCAATAACACTGTGTTCAATAAACTGGTTACTAGCCCGCACTAGATGAAGTTTTTGGAATTAGTGGTTAGTGAACAGCAATCTTGATCAAGTTTCCTCAGCCATATCATAGCAATGTGATCAAAGGTGATAACCAGAACTGTGATCAAAATGAATTTTAATAAAACTATGGTTTACATAGATAAACTTATATAGATTCCCATCTTGTATAGTTGTTTGCTGTCATAAAAAAATGTCTGCCTAGGCAGACATTTGTGAGGTTTTCTGTCACTTTAATGGGCTACAATCATGTTTTGATCATGATGTTTTTATTTTTGAATAATAAAAGTAAGAAAACAAGTAGATTTATTTAATAAATAAGACATAAACAATGTAGTTATATCTTTGTTTTTAGATGCCGCAATTGGGATTTAAAATAAAAGAAGATTAAAAATACTATTGATTATACAAAATATTTTTTCAGCATATAAATAATAATTGATTTGTTATTTTCGGAATATTGATGATGAGCATTCTTTGGGTTTATTTCAGACATAACCTATATATTTAGGTCTGATAGGAAGTGAAATTCATCATGTTTTTTCAACTATAAAAGTAGAGGTGGTCAGGTTAACAACCCCAGAAATTCCCAGTTCTGGGGTTTTACTTTATGACAAAAAAAGGGTGCAATATTTTGCACCCTGAGAGGTGGTAGAAACTAAGTTCCCACCTTAGTCATCTGGGAACGCTGTTAACCGACATCATCATGGGCGAAACGGTTGAAGAGGAAATCTAAGGCGTAGTTACGCAGCTTGTAATATTGTGGATCTTCCATGATGCGGGCGCGATCGCGAGGACGGGGAAAAGGAATTTCCATGACTTCACCAATCTTGGCGTGTGGGCCATTGGTCATCATCACTAACTTATCTGCCAAAAATAACGCCTCATCAATGTCGTGGGTAATCATCAACACAGTACAGCGATTTTCATTCCAAATTTTCAGCAGTTCCTCCTGTAATTCCTCTTTGGTAATCGCGTCTAATGCGCCAAACGGTTCGTCTAAAATTAAAACTTTGGGACGAATTGCCAAAGCACGCGCAATCGAAACCCGTTGTCTCATACCGCCGGACATTTGGGTGGGTTTCTTTTCCATCGCATCACTTAATCCCACCATAGCCAAATGTTCGCGGACAATTGCCCGTTTTTCCGCTTCCATTTTGTTGGGATAAACGGCATTAACGGCTAGATAAATGTTTTCAAAAGCTGTCCGCCAAGGTAGTAAAGCATAGTTTTGAAACACCACCATTCTATCGGGGCCTGGCTTGGTGATGGGTTGACCTTCTAATAAAACTTGCCCTGTGGTGGGGGTGTTAAAACCTGACACCATATTTAATAAGGTTGATTTACCACAGCCAGAGTGACCAATGACGCAAATGAATTCACCCTGTTCTACGTTGAGGTTGACACCATCTAAGACTGTGAATGGGCCTTTCTTGGTGGGATAGACTTTGGTAACGTCTTTGATTTCTAAAAATGATCTGGAGTTGGCGAAGGAGGATGCAGCTTGCCCATCTCTGAGAGTTGTGTTGCGGTTTTGCATGGCGGTGATGGGGGTGAATTTTTTAACGCGGACGGTGGGGAGGTAAGCGCGGAGAGAAGTAAGATTTGCTGCGGCTTCCGCCGCTTATAACTTCGGTGGGTACGCAGAGAATGAGGAAGGGGAGTTTTCGCGCCAGGTTTTTATCTCCCCTAACTGGACTTAGGCTACTCTTCTAGTGGGTGAGTCTAAAATGACTTCCGCCACAGAAACATCGCGTTTAATCTCTAAGTTGTTGAGGTAGGCAATAGGATCATCAGCGTTAAAGGGAGTACCATCAAATAATTGAATGGGTTGGCGAGTATAGCTGATATCTAAGCCTAATTCTCTAGCGGCAGTGCTGAATACACGCACTCGGCAAACCCTTTCTACAACTTCTACCCAGTTTCTAGGGAAAGGAGTATCACCCCAACGCGCTAACTGCGTCATAATCCACATCTGTTCGGTGCGGCTAGGCCGATTAATTGCTGAATCGGCATAGAACTGGTGGTGAGCATACTGACGCATGGGATGGTCTAAGCTACAGGATGTACCATCAGGATCTTCCAATTGGATATACTCCACATCGGTGCTGACGTAATCTCTACCCGCTAAAATCAGTCTGATTTCTTCCGCGTTTTCGGGTTTGGAACAATATTGGCAAGCTTCTAGTAAGGCTTTGGTTAAAGCAATATAAGTATTAGGATATCTCTCTGCCCAATCTTCCCGCACACCGAGAACTTTACCGGGGTGTCCTAACCAAACTTCCAAGTCTGTAGCAATGGTAAAGCCCACACCTTCCACCGCGGCGCGATAGTTCCAAGGTTCACCGACACAGAACCCGTCAATGGTGGAGGCTTGTAAGTCAGCTACCATCTGCGCGGGAGGGATGGTTTTCATATCTACATCTAAGTCGGGGTCAATTCCCCCAGCCGCTAGCCAGTAACGTAACAACAGGTTGTGCATAGATGCGGGATGCACTACCCCCATGATGTGGCGTTGTTCGCGGGTACGCAACAGATAGTTTTTGAAGTCAGATAAGGTACGCACACCTTGGTCATAGAAACGTTTTGCTAAGGTGATGGCGTTACCGTTGCGAGTCATGGTGAGGGAGGTAACAACGGGGAGGGGTTTATTATCATGTCCTCCCAATGTTAACCACATGGGCATCCCAGAAGGCATTTGTGCCGCATCGATGTAACCGCCAGCCATCCCATCCACGATACCGCGCCAGCTAGTTTCCCGAACGAGGTTGACTTCATCTAAGCCATGTTTAGTGAAGAAACCTTTTTCTTTGGCGACGGCGAGGGGGGCGCAGGCGGTGAGGGGTAAGAAGCCAATTTCTAAGTTAACTTTTTCTAAACCATGCCGAGCTACATCTGCTGTTTTGCGGGCGCGAATTTTCTTCACCCGTTTTTGCTGGTTGAGGAAGTAAATCATTTCACTCCGCAAGCTGTAATAGCTGGGGTGTTCTACGACTTCCATGCGTTTGCGGGGACGGGGAATATCAACTTCTAAAATGTCACCAATTTTCGATTCGGGGCCATTGGTGAGCATGACAATTCTGTCAGATAACAGCACTGCTTCATCCACATCATGAGTTACCATGACGGCGGTAACTTCATTTTCTTCGCAGATTTGCATTAACTGTTCTTGTAAGTTACCTCGTGTGAGGGCATCTAATGCACCAAAGGGTTCATCTAATAGTAGTAGTTTAGGACGAATCGCCAGAGCGCGAGCGATCGCAACCCGTTGTTTTTGTCCACCGGACAGCATCCCTGGTTGTTTATCCGCATGGGGACGCAAACCCACCATATCGATATGTTTTTCCACAACCGCTTTACGTTCAGCTGCGGGCATACCCTTCATCACGGAATCGACAGCCAAGGCAATATTTTCTCTTACTGTCCGCCAAGGCAATAAAGAATAATTTTGGAAGACTACCATTCTGTCTGGCCCTGGTCTGGTAATTCTTTGTCCTTCCAGGGTGACAACACCTTCAGTTGGTAAATCCAAACCAGCAATCATATTTAAGAGAGTGGATTTACCGCAACCGGAGTGACCAATCAAAGAAACAAATTCACCTTTTTTAATTTGCAGGTCAATTCCTTTGAGCGCGATATACTGGCCACCACCAGTCAGATTAAATACTTTATCAATTTGGTCAACAGCAACAAATACAGCCATAGTTTTTAGGGATTGGGGATTAGGGATTGGGGATTAGGGATTGGGGATTAGGGATTAGGGTTTAGGGATTAGGGTTTAGGGATTAGGGATTAGGGATTGGGGTTTAGGGATTGGGGATTAGGGATTGGGGATTAGGGATTGGGGATTAGGGATTAGGGATTAGGGATTAGGGTTTAGGGATTAGGGTTTAGGGATTGGGGTTTAGGGATTGGGGATTTTTTACCCAGTCCCCAGTCCCCAATACCCAGTCCCCAATACCTACTTCTGTTCTGCTGGTAAAATCAGGTTTTGCAGCCAAGCCATGAATTTATCGAGGAGTAGACCGACAATGCCGATGTAAACTAGTGCCAAAATTACTTCGCTGACGTTGTTATTTTGGTAAGCATCCCAGATGAAGAAACCAATACCGACAATACCGGACATGACAATTTCTGCTGCAATAATCGCCAACCAAGCTAAACCAATCGCAATTCTCAAGCCTGTGAAAATGTAGGGTAAAGCGGCGGGAATCAGGATGTTGGTGAAGTATTCTTTGCGGCTGAGTTGTAATACTTTGGCGACGTTGTTGTAATCTTGGGGAATTTGGGTAACACCAACAGCCGTGTTAATTAAGATTGGCCAAATTGCGGTGATAAAAATTACGAATAATGCGGCGGGTTCGTTTTGACGTAAAGCAGCCAAGGAAATAGGCACCCAAGCTAAGGGCGGTACAGTCCGCAGGAGTTGGAAAATTGGGTCTAAAGCTTTGGACATAGTTTGGTTAATGCCAATCAAAATGCCCAAACCAATACCAACAACTGCGGCTAAGATGTAGCTAATAGCAACCCGTTGCAGACTGGCTAAAATTTGCCAAAATAAACCTTTATCGATGCCGCCTTTGTCATAAAAGGGATACAAAATTAAAATCCAGGTGTCTCGAATAACTTGAATTGGCCCTGGTAAAGTTGCGCCGGGAGTCCAAGCGAATAATTGCCAAAGTACTAGAAATATTAAAATGGCGAGCGCTGGCGGTACAATATTCGGAAATTGCTTTTGCAGCTGAGATAAGAACCCATTATCAAACTTAGGGCTGGCAGGTCTTCTTTGTGCTACGGTCATGATTTTTATGTTCCTCAGATGACAATTAAAAAAGGGTATGGGGTGTAAGGGTGTAAGGGTGTAAGGGTGTAAGGGGAGAAATTCTACCCAATGCCCAATCAAAATCTTGTACAGACGCGATTAATCGGTCTCTACACACTTACTTTTTTGATAGTCAAACTCTTGAGGTATGCTTCTGGGTTTTCAGGGTCGAACTTAGCACCATCAAAAAATTCTTCTACACCACGGGATGTGCTGGTGGGAATATCCGCAGCCGCAATTCCTGCTTCTTTCGCTGCTTCTTTCCAAATGTCTTCACGGTTGACTTTCTTGATTAATTCTTTAGCTTTAGCCGCACCATTGGTAATGTAATCTTTGGGCAAGAATCCCCAGCGCACACTTTCGGTAATAAACCATAAATCATGGCTTTGATAAGGATAAGAAACACTACCTTTTTCATCTTTCCAGTAATAAGCCGCCATTGATTTGTCGTCAACTTGGCGACCCTCACCCATGTCATATTTACCTTGGAATGGAGCTAAGAGAATCTCTGCTGAAGGTAAATTGAAGTAATTCCTCGCAGCCAGGATTTCTGATGCTTCTTTGCGGTTATCAAAGTTATCCAACCACTGTTGCGCTTCCATGATGCCTTTTAATAAGGCTTTGGTAGCTTTGGGATGTTGGTCAACCCAATCAGCCCGCATTGCCAAATATTCTTCGGGGTGGTTCTTCCAAATTTCTGCTGTTAATGCAGCCATGAAGCCGATTTTGTCTGTGACAATGCGGTAAGGCCAGGGGTCGCCAGTGCTAAAAGCATCCATTGTGCCTGTCTTCATATTGGCAACGGTTTGCGCTGCTGGCACGGTGAGCAATTTCACATCTGCATCTGGGTCGATACCGCCAGCGGCTAACCAGTAGCGAATCCAAAAATCTTGGTTAACGGCGGGGAACGTTTGCGCGGCTGTGAAGGGGGTGGGCGAAGCTTTGAGTTTAGAGAATAAAGACTTTGCACCAGCTAGTTTCAAGCCGATACCGCTACCTTGGTGTTTGTTGGCGATCGCAATCCCGTTGCCATGTGTAATTAACTGACACAATACATACATAGGGATTTTTTGATTGCCTTTGGTAATTAAACCTTCGGTAATTAAATGAGGCATAGGCATTTGCCATTGACCACCATCAATCCCACCACCAGCGGAACCAATTTCAACGTTATCTCTAGCCGCACCCCAAGAAGCTTGTTTTGCTAGCTCAACATTGGTCATGCCATACTTCGCAAAAAAGCCTTTCTCTTTCGCAATAATTAAAGGTGCAGCTTCTACAATTGGGATATATCCTAAGTTAACTTTGGTAACTTCTGGAGCTTGCTCTGGACTAATATTTGCTACTTGTTGAGCCGTTGGTGCAGATTGGCTATTCCCTCCAGTGTTAGCTTCTGGAGGATTTCCCAAACAACCTTTCAAAAATATAGCACCAGCCGAAGCACCTGCTGTCGCTATAAATTTACGGCGAGAAATTTGATTAAAAAAGTCTGACATCGCAACTCCTTATCTGGGAAATTTATTTTTTTAAGCACAGTAATTTATGCAAGTAAACTGTTGGGTCTCTTGCAAGATTTAAGCAACTTTCCACTATACGTAATTAGTCTTGCAAAACTACTTCTTTACAGAAATAATTATGGCGACTAAATTTGGCTGTGTTGATGTCTTTTGTCGGGTTGATTTAAAGAAGTCATTCATTCATTGAAATCAGTTTACAGGTATTCATGGCAAAGTGGTTGACTCTGCAAAGCCAATTCTTAAATAAATATTAGATTGGATATATAAGTAAAAATTTATCTTCGCAAACCCAATCCCCAAGAGGCTTTCAATGTATATATATTTATAAATGATAGCTATTCGATTTATGAGATATATTATGTAGTTCAAGTTAATCCAAGTATGTATTCTATCTATTGAATCCATAGACTATAAAAATACAACATACTGTTTTCTTTGAGAAAGCGTTATTTTCTATCCTCATCTATGATTTGAGACAGCTATTTTTGATTTCAAAAAGTAAATTTCTAATCACAAATATTGATTCAAGTCTATGGATAAGGTTTTTATACTCAGCCCCTAAGTTTTAATTATCTAACTTCACGCCGGAGATGCTGTCAGATGTACTATTGAGAGAAGAATAAATTATGCTTGGCTCATAATGACCTTAGCTGAAACCCACAACACCAAAAACTCCCTCAATCCTTTTCTCACCCTGAGTTACGAACCAGCTTTGGCATCCTTGGGTGATGATTATTATGATGAAGTGGCCGCAGCAGAATTTCCTCAACATACCCTACGCTGGCGTAATGATGCCCTATTACCCAAGTTGGGACTAAATCCTCAAGATGTTGACGATGAAGACTTTATTACAGCTTTCAGCTTGTTTCAAGGGCGCAAGCCATTTTTAGCACTGCGTTATCACGGCTATCAATTTGGGGAATATAATCCCCAGTTAGGTGACGGAAGGGGTTTTTTGTACGGACAAGTCCGTGGTATTAATGGTGAACTCTATGATTTCGGTACAAAAGGTTCTGGGAGAACACCGTATTCCCGTGGTGGAGATGGGATGCTGACTCTCAAAGGTGGAGTCAGGGAAGTTTTAGCAGCAGAAGCATTACACCAATTGGGGGTGCGTACCTCTCGCTGTCTCACTATGATTGAAACTGGTTTATCTCTGTGGCGTGGTGATGAACCTTCTCCTACTCGTTCATCCGTGATGGTGAGGATGAGTAGTTCACATATTCGGTTTGGGACTTTTGAGCGTTTGTACTATATACAGCGTCCAGACTTAATTCAAAAGTTATTAGATCATGTAATTGAGCATTATTACTCTCATTTAGTGAATGAACAAGATAAATATGCTTTGTTCTATGCCGAATTAGTTCAGCGAGTTGCAGAACTCGTTGCCCAGTGGATGGCCGTAGGTTTTTGTCATGGAGTCCTCAATACTGACAATATGTCAATTACTGGGGAAAGTTTTGATTACGGCCCTTATGCGTTTATTCCCACTTATGAACCTTACTTCACTGCTGCGTATTTTGACTATTACAAACGCTATTGTTATAGTCATCAACCAGGTATTTGCCAATTAAACCTGGAATTGCTGCAACAGCCATTAAGGTCAGTGATTGATAAAGCAGATTTAGAAGCCGGACTAGCAAAGTTTGGTGATTTTTATTTTGCTGAATATCGCTCTTTGATGTTGAGAAAGTTAGGTTTTGAGCAGCTAGCTGTGCCTGAAGCTGATGAATTATTACGTCTGACACTTCAATTTTTGCAAGATAGCCAAGTTGGATATCATCTCTTTTTCTCAGAAATGGCTCGTACTTTCTCTGCTAAATGGAGGGATGAGCCTGGATTGGTACTTAATCCTTCAGATGTTGTCCCCACATCAGATCAGTCAGCCATCTTTGACAATTGGTGCATACTTTACCATAAAATCTTGAATAATTTTGACCCAAGTTACATGGAAAGCATTGCCCAAACTCTTAACTACTACAATCCTAAAACTGCATTATTAAGACCTGTAATTGAGTCGATTTGGGAACCGATTGCTCAGGAAGATAATTGGCAACCTTTTTATGAGTTGTTGCAAAAAATAGCGGAGAGACACTAAAAGGATGTTGTAAAAGTGTTTAGTAAGGTCACAAATATTTTTAGCTCCCTCTAAATCGATGCCACTTGCTACAATTCGGCAAAGCCTTTCGGCAGTTCCTCCTGGGGAAACCAGGGCAGTTCTTTCAAGTCGGCGAAGCCGCCCAAAGGGCTGCCTACGCTCTTACGTCGCTAAAGCTGCGCTAACACCAACGCAGTGGCTATATTAAAAAAGGGAGACTTTGATTTCAATGTCCCCTTTTCCAGACGGATTAGGGGCAATTAATACCTGTATAAAATTACAATCAAGTAGTTTTCCAGCGACCTCTAAAGGGGTGAATTTGAGTGATTTGAATGTTGATCACAATACTGGGTACACATCATTTACAGCAGATTGTGGGTAAGTGTAGTACATTAAAATCAGTGCATCAAAACTAAAAATGAAACCTTACTCCATCGATTTTCGAGAAAAAATAGTCCGAGCTTACGAACAAGGAAACACCTCAATCAGACAAGTAGCATCTC
>DVDT01000105.1 GCA_015296085.1 Trichormus sp. M33_DOE_039
CAGTTTTTCCTATTCCTCAACTGTATGAGGGTTTTTCTAAGCTTCAAGCCATCGTTTATAGGCTCACTTCTCCAATTTTAACCTTCCTGGCTCACCCTGAATTCTATTTTTCCTCTGCCTAAAGTGACACAACAGGGATAAGCTTGTAGCTATCCAAATTCCTAAGCTTGAGAGCTTTTTAGCAACATAATTCAGTTTCATAGAATACAATCTGCATTATATTTAGCATCCTATTTTTACTTGATCTAGCTCATCAGTTATATCGTTCTCTAGGTAGAGGTTTTATCACTATCATCTGTCAGATAAATTCGCTCTTTCAATAGATTCATCATTTGTACAATATTGGGTTATTATCATCTGTCGAAATCACCTGACGTTAAATAGAAAAAAACCCAGTTTCTCGAAGAAACTGGGTTTTTTATTTTGATACTAAACTACTCCCTACTCTCTATTCTCCACTTACTTACTTTCAGTGAAATCAGCATCAATTACATCATCACCGCCATCAGAAGGAGGAGTAGCACCGCCATCACCAGGAGCAGCACCGGGAGCAGCACCACCAGCTTGTTGATAAATGTTGCTGCCAACTGCAAACAATGCTTGCTGCAATTCTGGTGTCAGCTTCTTAATTTGCTCATCATCTTCCTTAGCCACAGCTTCGCGCAGGTCTTTCACCAAACCTTCAACTTTGGTCTTATCAGCCTCAGGAACTTTATCACCTAGTTCTTGCAGTTGTTTTTCTGCTTGGTATGCTAAGGAATCAGCTTGGTTCTTGCGTTCAATCTTCTCACGCCGTTCTTTATCAGAAGAAGCGTTTTGTTCAGCTTCTCTCACCATGCGGTCAACGTCGTTCTTATCTAAGGTGGAAGCACCAGTGATACTGATGGATTGTTCCTTACCAGTACCTTTGTCCTTAGCGGTGACGTTGAGAATACCGTTAGCGTCGATATCGAAGGTAACTTCAATTTGAGGTACGCCACGGGGTGCGGGGGGAATGCCATCGAGGCGGAAAGTTCCCAAACTCTTGTTATCGTTGGCAAATTCTCTCTCACCTTGGAGGACGTGGATTTCTACGTTGGTTTGACCATCCACGGCTGTAGAGAAGACTTCGGATTTCTTGGTGGGAATTGTGGTGTTGCGGGGGATAATCTTGGTCATCACACCACCCAAGGTTTCTACACCCAAGGACAATGGTGTTACGTCTAACAACAAGATACCTGTAACTTCACCGCCCAACACACCTGCTTGAATTGCTGCACCAACAGCTACTACTTCATCAGGGTTAACGCTTTGGTTGGGGTCTTTGCCCAATAAATTCTTCACCAGTTGTTGTACAGCAGGGATACGGGTAGAACCACCTACTAGCACAACTTCATCAATGTCATTTTTGCTTAACTTAGCATCACGTAGCGCATTTTCTACAGGAATGCGAGAACGGTCGATTAAGTCTGAGCAGAGTTCTTCAAACTTGGCGCGAGTCAGCGTCATATCCAGGTGTTTGGGGCCATCCTGGGTAGCGGTGATAAATGGGAGGTTAATTTCTGCTTGAGTAACGCTAGAAAGCTCAATCTTAGCTTTTTCTGCTGCTTCAGTTAAACGTTGCAGGGCTTGTTTGTCTTTGCGGAGGTCGATACCTTCGTCTTTTCTGAACTGTTCAGCTAAGTAATCAACGATTTTTTTATCGAAGTCGTCACCACCAAGGTGGGTATCACCAGAAGTAGCTAATACTTCAAATACGCCATCGCCTACTTCGAGGACGGATACGTCGAATGTACCACCACCTAAGTCAAATACCAAAATGGTTTCGTTGCTCTTTCTGTCGAAACCGTAAGCTAGAGAAGCTGCTGTAGGCTCGTTGATAATCCGCAGAACTTCAATGCCGGCAATTTTACCAGCGTCTTTGGTGGCTTGGCGTTGGGAGTCGTTGAAGTAGGCGGGAACAGTGATTACAGCTTGGGTAACGGTTTCGCCCAGATATTTGCTAGCGTCTTCTACTAGTTTGCGGAGAACCTTGGCAGAAATCTCTTCTGGTGCAAATTGTTTACCAGAGGAATCTAGCTTGACATTACCACCACTGCTGATGACTTTGTAAGAAACCTCTGTGGCTTCGTTGGTCACTTCATCAAAGCGACGACCAATAAAACGCTTCACTGAGTAGAAAGTGTTTTCTGGGTTCATCACCGCTTGGCGTTTGGCGATTTGTCCTACCAAAGTGTCGCCATTTTTAGCAAACGCTACTACTGAGGGGGTGGTGCGAAACCCTTCAGCGTTAGCAATAACCGTGGGTGTACCACCTTCCATTACTGCGACGCAGGAGTTAGTTGTACCTAAGTCAATTCCAACTACTTTTGCCATTTTAGGTGCTGGCTCCGTATAACTACAAATGAATGAATGAGAATATAGGGGACTTAATCTTTGAACCAACTAGGTGAAAAAGCAGTTAGTTCAGCATTGATAACCTTTGTTTTGGTTGTCTTGGAGTTACAAACCCAAGTTACGCTGATATATATACTGAGCTTGTGTAGCCAGTCCATGAAGGGTGGTTTCCCGAACAATGGATGGATCGGTTAATTTTAAAGTATGTTTCTAGTTGGTTCATTGATTAAACTGCTTTCACTCTGTCTAATTTATGAGAATTAATACCTTGAGTAATTAGGGTGAACCGTAATGCTAAAGTGGTGTTTGCCGTCTTGAGGAGGAAAAAACCTCCGTATGACTGAGGATCAACGGGCAATATTTGGGAAAGGCAGACGGCAGGGAGTAAGGGGAAAAATGATTTGAGCTTTTATACTGTTCTTTATATGGTTTGATATTTACTAGTCATTCTACGTAGTGTTGAATTTCTTTCATTTTGAATTTTATGATGCGCCGTGCCTCTGGATGTTTGTTCGGTCTAGCTTTTGGCGATGCCTTGGGTGCAGCTACGGAGTTTTTAACTGTGGAGGAAATTTGCCGTCGCTTTCCACCTCATGGGCCACAAGAAATTTCAGGCAACCCAGCACTGGTGACTGATGATACCCAGATGACACTAGCGGTAGGTCAGGCATTAGTTAAGGCTGAAACAGATTTAAATGTATCTGATTTAGAAGTAACGCTCAGACACGCATTTATTAAATGGTTGCACAGTCCCGATAATAACCGCGCTCCTGGTTTAACTTGTTTACGTTCTTGCCAAGAGTTAGAAACAGGAATACCTTGGCAACAAGCCACCAGAAAAAATTCTAAGGGTTGTGGTGCAAATATGCGGGTTGCACCTGTAGGGTTATTGAAATTAGATGCAAAAAGGCGAGCTGCTGTTGCTCAATTTCAAGCTGCACTCACCCACGGTCATCCTACCGCCTTGGCTGCTTCAGATTTAACCGCAACGGCGATCGCACTTCTAATTCAAGGATGTAAACCTCAAGACTTACCTACTCAACTTTATGACTACGCTTTAAGTCAACGCTCAGTCTATCATGCTGATTGTTTGGGTGAACTGTGGCAACAACCCTACACCAACACCCCAGAAGAATTTATTAGTCGTGGATGGGATGAATGTTTCGCTGTATTAGACAAACTCAACACCGCATTAGCCAACCCTGACCGCGATGCTGACCCATGTTTAGCCACAGGAGAGGGCTGGATAGCCGAAGAAGCATTAGCTACAGGACTTTTATGCTTTTTGCTGTTTCCCGAACAACCATTAGCTGCACTGCGCCGTGCAGCGGTCACAGCAGGTGATTCCGATTCAATTGCATGTTTGACTGGTGCTTTTGCTGGGGCTTATCTAGGGATGTCAGCTTGGCCTGAAGATTGGGAAATTCGCATTGAATACCGCGAACAACTAGCCGCATTAGGTCAACTTTGGGATTGAATTAATATCAAACCTCTTACACGCATGGATAAACTTGATGATCCCTAATTTCTACACCGTGTGCAGCTAGGCATTTTTGCCAACCTTCTCGTGTACCAATCTCACTTTTTTGTTTTAGTAGCCCTAATTCCTCTTCCTGCTTGGTAAGTTGGGCAAATTGTTCATAGAGAGGATAACTAGGTGTGACAAAGGTTTCTTTCCGATGCAAAACGGGAGGATTTGCTCTGTTACTGTAGTCACGATGGGTAATGTACAGAGTTTTTAAGTCAATAGTGATGCTTGCTGACAAGGCTGGGTGGGGGTCTGCGTCGAATTCTGGGTAAAACAAGTAGGAAATTTGCGGTTGGTCGATGTAATATTTGATTAACGTAGCCTCATCTACACGGCCAATGGTACGACTAGCACAGCTTTCATAGATGCGTAACAGAGGATCAAGAGATGCTAAAGCGGAAACATGGACGTAAAGTGCGCCGCGCGTGTGTTTGCCAATTTTACTTTTATCACAGGCGGTTTTGACAATCCCTGGTCTACCGAGACTAAATAATTTTTGGTCAGCGACTTCACAAGCTTCCTCATAGCTACCGAAAAAGGCTTTGATGTCGTGACGCATTTCTGGTGCTAACTGGGAAAATTGGGGACGCTGATCAAAGTGGGTGAGGGCAAGATACACTTGAATATCTAATGAGCGACGATAGGCGATCGCATCCCATTCAGCTTCATCGGTAGCTTGTAAAATTACATTAAAGGCGCGGCGGAAATTACCAAATTCTGTCAATAATTCCTGTTCTGTGGCTAACTCACCTTTTACGGGTAATCTTCCGCGTTTGGTGAAAAACTCCATTAAAGGTTGGAGTTGTTCTTGATAATCTTCAAACCGCTTAACAGGAATACGAACTCGCGGTGTTGAGGTACGAGAAAAGAAGCGGATAGCTTTAAAGCTTTCTTTTTCGGCTTCATCTCGAAACACAAAGTAGACACCCAAGGCGACTGGGACAGCATCTACATTTAGGACTTCATCAATATATTTTTTCAGTTCTTCTTGTTCGTAATATTTTTGAAAGGTATTACGACGGGTGACGATACCATCACTGTAAGCTAATTGTGCCTTACTGGGAGCATTAATTAAGACTTGCGCCGCGACAATTAAAACTTTGCGGGTGAGTTCCCAGGCTTGGATGAGACTTTGACGACGTTCGGTAATATCTTCAATCACATTGAGGACATAACCCAAATTCACCACATCGGCGGGGGTAATTGATTCATTGGGATAGTAGTAAGGATCCCAACCTAAACTACTGTAGCCGAGGTTAGCTACACGCTGGACATCCCCACCATAGCCACAACCGTAATCAAAAAAACTGGTGTCCTGGTTGAGAATTGCCCATTCTATAGCCAATCGTACAGGACGAGAGATTTCCGTGCGGGCGATCGCAGCTCGATGACGCTCAATTTCTACCGTTTCAGGCATAATATTAATTAACAGTGATCAATTACTGTTACTTAATATCCTTTCTCTCTTTAATCGCCAACGCAATTAAATCTTCAATTTTCTTGATATTTGTATCGCCTGCCAAGTAACCAATGCCACGATGTAAATGCAGGCGGAATTGTGCAGCTAAAGTTTCTTTATCAGTCGGATACCCATCATTGTGACAGCGTTGTTTGAGGACGAGGAGAAGAATATCTGCCATGTCCCCACCAAAGACACGCCAAGTCATTTCCACATTACTATCTTGGGGAATGGGAACGGGAGAAGGTGGCGTGGCTTCAGCCAGAGAACGACAAAAAGCCCAACGACAAAGAATATTCCACTGCTCAATTTTAGTATTACGTTTGAGTTTGAGCAGTTGTTCCTTAGCCGTTTGGGAAAGCTTAATCCTTTCAATAGGGGATTCCATAATCTTTAGTCAACCTTCCTACTCATCCCCTATATATTCCCACACCCCATCAAAATTCTCTGCGTGCTTCTGTGCCTCGCTTTGCACCTCTTTGCGTTCAAAATTCTCCCCTGCACCACTCACCAATGATTTTTTAGCAGCCTTTAACTGCTTCCAAAGATGATGAATTTGTCTATAAGCTTCTTCTGGAGAAATCTTGCCCCCAGTTTGTAGACTACAAATATAGTTAACTCGTTGAGAAAACTCTTGGAGGTGTGCATTGAAAGCTATATACTCCACCTGAAATTGTCCGTGATATGGATTACGCGGATAGAGAAAATCACATAGTTCCGAGAGAAAATCAGAGTTAGTAACCATGAGAATAAATCAGGAATAGTTTGATATTTAATGTGACAGGAAACTTATCTTGCTAAATTTCCAGATTTGCCCTTTTTGGCAAGCATTACAAGCCACTGTTTGAAGCTCAAAGTCAAAACAACCAAGAGCTTGTTCTGAACAAGCTTTCTTAGGGTGTACAGTACATTTTAGGCATAATCATTAGTGAAATATTCACACTTATGATAGGGAATCTGATGTAATTTCCATAGAAAACCTATACCTTTTTTGGGAGTTGTCCAACTACTCCAAAGCAATAAAATCGTTATTGTCCAAGCAGACAAGGCACAAACAATTGTCGCCATCAAAGAGTTAGATAAAAAATTAATAGGGTGTATTTACACCCATATAAAATACTTGTTAATTTTTTAGATGACGAGCAACCAGTTGAGATTCTAGAACTGATGGCAGATGATATGGTTGCCAAAAATTTAACATTTGTCCACCAACTTGTTGCGGATAAAAATAGTGGAAAAAATGATAACCATTGGCACATTCCCAGAGATAATCTTGTGTTTTCAGTATTTTTAACCAGTCTTTTAATACAGGTGAATTAACAATTGGATCATTCTTGCTACCACAGATCATCATGGGCATAGAAACCCCACCTTTAGGTAACTCAGTTAACTTGAAGAGAGAGTGGAGAAGTGGGGTTTGTTCTAAATCCCTATCTAATACTGCCATTAACTTCTTAGTAGTGTTATGGGGTTGCTCACCAAAGAGATGTCGAACGCTACTTGCTAATACCTGTTCACGACTCATTGTCAACACTTGTCTTTGCAGATAATAGTGGACATGCCAAGTATTTGCAGGTTGAGAGGCGACGGCTAATAAGGTCAGCGATCGCACTTTTTGCGGATAGCGACGTGCGAAGATTAAAGCGATCGCACCTCCCGCACCATGACCTGCTAAGTGTACTGGATAAGAACAATCTGATAAAAATTCATCCAATAAATCTACAGCTTCTTCTATCGAACCACCTTCATCTTTACCGTGACGATATTCCCACTGAGCCACATTTATATATTGTGATAAATATTGCAGCAATGGTTTATCGAAACGTTGCAAAACAGGGCTAGAACTAACCCAAAGCACATCAAGATCATCTGACATAAAGACCCTACATTTTTCAGATTTAAACATATCAGGAGACAGGTTACTAAAATTCCCTGTCGCCTGTCACCTATCAACTATTAGCTATGTATCTTACAAACCAAATTCTCGTTGCAACTGATTCACCCAAGCTTTAATGCGATCATCTGTTAAGTCAGATTGATTATCTTCATCAATCGCTAGCCCAACAAACTTACCATTTCTTAAAGCTTTAGAATCATTAAAATCGTAACCATCTGTTGACCAATAACCTACAGTTTTACCACCGCGTTGAGAAATCTTTTCTTCCAGTATGCCAATTGCATCTTGAAAGTTATCTGCATAGCCAAGCTGATCACCAGTGCCAAAATAAGCAACCATCTTACCATTGAAATCTATCTCATCTAGTTCTGGAAAAAAGCCTTCCCAATCGCTTTGAACTTCACCAATATTCCAAGTCGGACAGCCCACAATTAGATATTGATATTCATCAAAGTCGGCAGTGTCAGCTTGGGAAATATCATGCAATGTGACTATATCACCACCAAACTGATCCCGAATTATTTCTGCTACAGATTCAGTTTTACCAGTTTGAGTACCGTAGAATAAACCAATTTTTTTCGCCATTTTCATACCTAATATTTAAAAGAACAAACTACCATCGGCTGCGAGGTCTGAAACCGATCTATTTCAAATAAGGTGGTCGCACCTGCCCACAATTAAACCTGCATGTGCAACAGGCGCGTCTAACAGCCGCCCTGAAAGATTGCTTAACCGGGCATTCCCTGACCACCAAGGAATCGATTCCGGAGTTTGGACAGCCATGTTGGTCATCGTGTCATGTCCTGAAGTTATCTAAAGTCAGCCCTTGCACTTATTGAATATCTATATCAATAAGCTTTGGAAATATCCTACCAGATTATTGAAAATTTATTGCAATAAATTAAAAATAAAGTTTTGTAAATGTGAGGGTATAGAACTGAGAAGACGAGTGGATAAGATTTCTAGAGTAGATCATTGGACAAATTTATTACTTCAGTTATCGCCATTAGTGATGCTATTAGTTGGCAATAAGTTGATTTTGTGTGCTAGATTCCGAAAGTAGTTATGAGCAATTGGTATTGTTGAATCGTAGAGTTTTAGGCTAAGTAGCCGTCATGAACTGCGTACATAAGAAAAGATGAAAAAGTCTTTCCCTTACACCCCTACACCCCTTTTTCAAGTCAGCCGTCATGAACTGCGTACATAAGAAAAGATGAAAAAGTCTTTCCCTTACATCCCTATACCCTTACACCCTTACACCCCTTTTTCTAGCTAGAATATTTTCTACCTAGAGATGACTAACACACCGAATAAGTCTCCTCTAGAAAAGGCAATCAATGCAGCCTATTGGACAGAAACATCCAGAAAGCTTAGAAAGGTTAGAAGTTAGGTTGCAGTGGTTTTGCGATCGCTTTCACAAATTTTCTTCATCACGAGTGCCTTAATTTTTGTGTCTGTCTTAACTATCTGCCTGCCATTTTCCCCAGTAGACGATAACCTAGGAAGCAGCAAGGAGACTAGTCAATTCCAAATTCAAAATTAAGAACTTCTGACTAATGACTTGATTATGATATATTCGCTAAATTGCCAAAATTATATTAATGGTCAGTGGTTAGATGCTAGAGCAGAAAATATCCTAGCTAGTCATAACCCTGCTAATAAAACTGAGGTTGTCGCTACTTTTCCCCGTTCCCAAGTGGAGGATGTAGATATTGCGGTAGCAGCAGCTAGACAAGCTTACCAACATTGGCGACAAGTTCCCGCCCCAGCTAGAGCGGAATACATTTTTCGTGTCGGAGAATTGTTAGCTGAACATAAGGAAGAACTAGCTCAGTTAATTAGTCGGGAGATGGGTAAACCCTTAACTGAAGCTAGGGGTGATGTACAAGAAGGTATTGACTGTGCATTTTACAGTGCTGGGGAAGGAAGGCGACTGTTTGGACAGACGACACCTTCGGAAATGCCCAATAAATTTGCCATGACAGTGAGAATGCCCATTGGGGTTTGTGCTTTAATTACTCCCTGGAATTTTCCTGTAGCAATTCCTTGCTGGAAAGCAATGCCGGCTTTAGTTTGTGGTAATACAGTAATTCTCAAACCTGCCGAAGACACCCCAGCTTGTGCAACTAAATTGATTGAAATTTTCGCCGCCGCAGGCTTACCACCAGGAGTGATTAACTTGTTGCATGGGGTAGGTGAAGAAGTTGGGAAAGCTTTAGTTGAGCATCCAGATATTGATTTAATCTCGTTTACTGGTTCGTCTGAAACTGGGGCGTATGTGGGTGCAACTTGTGGACGCACTCACAAACGTGTCTGTTTAGAAATGGGAGGTAAAAATGCCCAAGTTGTGATGGAAGATGCAGACTTAGAATTGGCCTTGGATGGTGCAGTCTGGGGTGCATTCGGCACAACTGGGCAAAGATGTACGGCTACTAGTCGTTTGATTTTACATCGTGATATCAAAGAAAAATTTACTAGTATGCTGTGTGAACGTGCTAAAAAGTTACGTTTGGGTGCTGGTAATCATCCTGATACAGATATCGGCCCAATCATTAATCACAGACAACAGCAAAGGGTAAACGAGTATATGAAAATTGCCCGTGAGGAAGGGGCAGAAATATTAATAGGTGGAGAAATTGCTACAGAAGGCGAGTTAAAACAGGGTTACTTTTTTCAGCCAACAGTTTTAGACAACGTTACACCAAAGATGCGGGTGGCTCGTGAAGAGATATTCGGCCCCGTAGTGGCATTAATTGAGGTGAATACATTTGAGGAAGCGATCGCTATCCTTAACGATACTAAATATGGTCTGTCTTCTTCTGTTTATACCCGCGACATTAACCGCGCCTTTGCTGCTATGCGTGACATCGAAGCTGGTATTACCTACATCAACGGCCCAACTATTGGCGCAGAGGTTCACTTACCTTTCGGTGGTGTCAAGCAAACAGGTAACGGACACAGGGAAGCAGGAACTACTGCTTTAGATGTGTTCACAGAGTGGAAAAGCGTTTATGTGGACTTTTCTGGTAGTTTGCAACGCGCTCAAATAGATAACCGTGGATGAGAAAAGAACGAATATCGAGTTAGCGAATACTGCCAAGAAAATATAAAAAAGATTTACGAAAAGAGTCTGAAAGATTAAAAAAATTGCTGATTTCGGAGGTATTGAACCCCGAAATCAGCAATTATATTCTCCGTCACCTCCAAGTTCTGTGACTGTGGCAGGAGTAACCCGAAGATTTAGATGGAATGAAATTAACCGTCAAATTCCGTAAGACCGGGGGTAGGGCTTTAAAAGTGTCTTAGCCTGATAGACATGAATAATATTGATTACCTCTCCACCTCGTCTGATTGGTATTGTTTCAATCTCAGTCAGGCTATTAAAGTAAGTTCGATAATTAGCTATCAAATCTTTTCTATTTTTAAAGGGGGCAGTAGTAATGTACAGCGCATTTTTTCCTACCCATTGATCCGCTTTTGACCAAAAAGCAAACCCACGTAAATCTTTGCCAATATCAAAGCAAGTAATCGGGATGTTCGCTAGAGGGCTAAGGGACATAGCAATTGGCCCACCTAAATAATAGCGATTGGTAAATATAAAGCTAGATTTCTCTAGAGCTGTACTCAAGATAGGAGAAGAAGCAAAGCCACGCCGCAGTTGCTGAATATCAATTAGTTCTGTAGAAGGGTCATCTTTGGGAGGTAAGAAACCCCCCATTAGCGCGTATTGGCTAGGCTTTTGCAATATTCCTGTTGTCACTTGCAGCAGGGCAATCAGTAAAATACTGGCAACCATAAGTCCCGAACCAAAGAGCCATCGCCGCACCCAAAGTCGCTGATGCTGCTCCCAGATGACTGCCTGTTGCCCTAACAACAAAGTTGCTGCCCAAAATCCAGGCATTGACCAAGCCGGTAAAATTTGCCGATATCCTCCAATGAGAGTAAACCCTAAAGTTAAAGGCAAGGATACCCATAAATTCAATAATTTAGTCCCATCTAAATTTCCCTTAGAGGTTGGTGATTTGTGAAAAAAAAGTTGAATTGTGCTTAACACCACTGGTCGTAAACTCACCCACCAAAGTGGCAATCCTATGGTTGGGAACAGATAAGCTACTCCGGCAAAATAGACGGCAGCTACACTCAGCAGATTGTAGCCACTCGTTGGTATCGCTCGTTCTGATTGAAAACGCAAGGACACCCAATCATGCTGCATATTCCAAAACCAAATGGGGAAGATGGTGATGACAAATAAGCCTAACCCTAACCATGCCCAAGGGGAACGCACAACACAGCGATGAGGTGGACTCGTTAAACAAAAACCAATTAACCCCAGTCCTAGAACAAACCCGTGATATTTGCTATTGCATGCTAATCCCACCAAGATACCAAGGTAGCTCAAGCGGTAACTAGGGACATATAAAGTAGATGAGTCGGACTCATTTTTCCACAGACTATGCTTTTGACTCTCTGGCTGCTGAAAAAATTCGTTGACTGCACAATATAAACTGGCTGACCAAAAAAACATCAGTGGACTATCGGGCAGACTTAGTATGCCAAAGCCAACTTGAAAAATTGGACTTATAGTGGCGATGGCTAAAGTCAGGCAGGCTGCTCTAGCAGAGAATAGTCTTTTGCTCGTCAGATACAATAGCACCAAACTGCCTGTATATAAAATCAGTGTTCCCAGGCGAATCGTGAATTGGGATACATTTCCAGTTAACCACGGGCCAAAACCAGTTGTCAGAGCCACAAACACCGGATGATCAAAATAGCTCCAGTCTAGGTGCAGACTGTAGAGATAGTAATAAGCTTCATCAAAGGTGGGATACAGCCAGAAAGCAATTATCGAACGAAACAGCAATCCCCCAACCAGCAATATCAGCACTAACTGATTAGTTTTTTGAGTCGACCATTTCTGGAGTTTTTGCATTTACTCGAATTATTATCCTTGATAGACCAACCAACTCATCAATTCCAGCTAGATTTAAAGCCTAGATTAAAAGCGCACTGTGCGCTATTTTTTTGATTTTTTGGTCAACTTACACAACACTAAGATTTAAGAAATCGTTGCGAATAAGCGGCAAAGATTTCCTGTAAAACGTAAAACTAATTCCTACGCCAAAGACAGGCGAAGGAAGACGTAGCGCAGATAGGCGATCGCTAATGTCATCTTATACATCTTGTGTGCGGGTTGTGCGTGGTGAATGCTGCCAAATGATCTTCCTAAGTTAAAAAATATATATCATCACTGCTGACAATGACGAAAAGATGAAATATGGTCATAAATTCTAAATTTGGGAAAAAGATTAAGAGACATAAATTTCATATACTTGTTAATACTTTGGGTTTACTAATAGGTGATTAGATAATTATTGAGATAACCCAACATTAATATTTTGGTTTCTGTTAATAGCAGTTGACGCATTTCAGGATTTTGACTGGTAGCTAGCCATAGCAAATCACCCACTACTTTCACTACTACCAAAGCGATCGCCTGACATTTTTCAGTATCTAGCTTAGGATTCAATCTACCAAAAAAAGCCGCAAGTTCATCTACTATCCGATATTCGTAGTTATCCATTGCTGCAACTGCTGAATATGTCATCAAATTCAACAGTTGCTCATAAACCGCCCGATATCCCGGATGGTTATTCATAAAATGATCAAACGCATCAATTACTCGATCAACATACACCTCTACTGGTAAAGTTTCGGCTTCTGGTGTGTGCAGTTGAGCAAACAACTGATACTCCTGTTGAAAATATCGAGTTGCTAAGGCTTTGAGTATCGCTTCTTTATCTGGAAAGAACTGGTACAACGAACCTATGGAAACTTTAGCATGAGTTGCGATCGCCCGTGTCGTTGTCTGTTCATATCCCATCTCAATAAATAACTCCTCAGCTGCATTCAAAATACTATCTACTCGCTCCTGACTCCGCATCTGCTGCGGTTGGCGGCGCATTTTTGAGGCGTTGGGGGAATTTTTCGCTGTCATCAATAGACCTCTTGACAAAACATGAACAATGTTCATAATCTATAAACATGAACAATGTTCATGTTTATTATCCCATCTTCAGGAGATGTTGTCATGCAAACCCTTAATCCTGACACTTTTCAAGTACTTCAACTTGATTCGGACGTACAACGGCAGATGAATTTCCAGTTTTTGACGGCGATGAAAGGCTTTTTCACATTACTGACGACAGAAGGCAATTTAGATGCAGTTGATGAACTGAGTAGCATCTTAATTCATAGCCGTGCATATGAACTTGCGGCTGAAGCTATGCAGACTCATCCTGATGTGGCAAGTTTAATCCGAGAGCGTTACAGCCCTCCAGCCCATGATTTAGAGCAACTGTTGCAACTTCCGCCTGATTCTTTGGGTTATCTTTATGCTTCCAGACTCAGGGAATTAGGTTTTCAGCGCATTGATTTAGAAATTGACATCAATTCAGATACAACTTACATCGAATATCGGTGGCAACAAACTCATGATATTTGGCATTTGATTACAGGGTTTAGTGCCAGCAGCATTGAAGAAATTGGACTACAAGCATTTTATTTGGCACAATTTCGTTTACCCTTGGCTGGGATGTTAATTGCTAATGCTTTGATCAGCATAACTTTACTCACACCAGAAGATTTACCCCGACTTCTTGAAGTTATTGCCCAGGGCTGGATGATGGGATTAAACGCCAAGCCTTTATTTGCTCAAAAGTGGGAAGATGCTTGGGAAAAACCTTTATCACAATGGCAAACTGAATTGCATATTCAACCGTTTAACTCAACTGGTGAAACCATAGTATGTTGACAAAACCTTGCCATCTCTGGTTTCGTCTCATTCGCAAAACTTACCCCTGGTTATCTCTGCTAATACAGGCTAAACGAGTGCTATTTGCTGGCAGTGTTGAGCAAATGCGCGAACAAGTTCGTTTTTGGACAATATTTTACAAGTTGGACTTTGTTAATCTGTTAGCGATCGCCATTGACTTAATTCAACCAGAATTTTGGGTTTAATTCCGTAAGGCTGATGCCTGGTTAGATTTTTCTAAAAATTGTTTACCGCAGTCTTTGCAGAGATAGCGTTGTTTACCATAACGATGCCCATTTTTAGATAGACGGGAGGAATGACAGTAAGGACAAATCATTACTTTCATTACTTGCTGAGGGGTTGTTACTATGTGGGGTGTCAAGTATGCTACTAATAAAGCCTTTATTTCCGCATAACGAACTTGCCTTTGGTCTTGATCTTGGCGTAGGGCATTGACTAGTAAAGCGTTGTAAGATAAATGAACGGTTTCTGCTAAAAGTTTGCTCTTTTCTACTGCTAACTCTGGATTCCACCTGCGAAACAAGCCAGCAAATTGTTGTATCAACCATTCATTAAAGGTTTCGTCAAATAGTTTAAATAATTCTGGCGCAACGAAATATTGAATGTACACAACACGCGGCATGGGATCTGCAAAATATTCAGCATAGGTATTCACCACCAGATCAATAAACTCCGGTAAAGACTCTTGCTTTTCAGCTGATTGCATCAGCTTGGCATGAATGGCTGTCACTTGTTCCATGTGACGAGCTTCCAAAGCCTGAAAAATTGCTAATTTATCTGGGAAAAACTGATATAGAGAACCAACAGCTGTTTCAGCTTTCGCCGCAATTATGTGGGTAGTTGCGGCTTCATATCCCACCTCCACAAAAACTTCTGCTGCTGCTTGGAGAATTTTCTCGACTCGTTCTTGACTGCGTTTTTGCTTGGGTTGACGGCGCATTGGGGTAGGTTCGGGTTTGGTCACGGTCTGAGTTGACAAATGTGAAGAATATGTCGTATTTTTAAAATCAAAGATGAAACATTTGTCACAATTTTACTCTGGCGATGGCGATCGCTCAAAGATCGCATTCGTTTCACATACCTTCAAACCAATCCTTGGGAGACTCCTATGGAATCAATTCTGCCTGGCGCACCTTGGTTAATTGCCCATCGTTCCATGTTGGGCATTAACAAACCTTATAAAGTTACCTTGAATGGAAAAGACTACGTACTTTGGCAAAATCAACAAGGCGAAGTATTCGCCCTCGATAACATCTGTCCTCATATGCAAGCACCGTTATCAGACGGTTGGATTTGTTCAGACAGGGATACAATCGCCTGTCCCTTTCATGCACTAGAGTTTGATGGACGGGGAAGATTGCACAATGCCGATAAAGTGGGAAGCCAACCCCTCACCAGTCCTCTAGAACTAGTGATTCAAGACGATTGTATTTGGACATACGGCGGCTATCCTCCCAAAATTCCCGTTCCAGATTTAATCTCCAAAGTCAGTACAGGTATGAGCTTTTTAGGGGTAGCCGGAGAAAAAAGTATTCGTGGTACTTTTTTGGACAGTATATCCATCAATTATGACTACAACCATCAAAGTGGTACACATCGGGATCTATTTGGCATTAAAGCTAATCGCATCCCCGTATTTGAGCATGATGGTTATTGGGCTAAAGTTGTGCAGGAACTAGATCGTGAGGATAGTACCTGGAATGATATCCTCCGTAATCCTGTGATTTTAACTGCACCAAAAACTTACACCGGAACATTAGAATATGCTTTCCCCGCATTGACAACATTCCGTACTGATTTTGCCCTTGGAGAAATTTTGCAAGTTCATGCACTGTATCCAGAAACCGCAACTAAAACGAAAACCTTTGTTTTAGTCTTTAGTCAACCCAAACACCCAATTTTGCAGCCACTAATGGGACGCTTTGTATTAGATGCAGTCGAAACGGTTATAGAGCAAGATACACGTGCCATAGAAACATCTTATCCTCGCCAGCCAGCCAAGATTCGCCTACCCAACGAAGAAATTATGTTTCATGCCCAAAAGTTGTATCGTGATTGGTGATTGGGGACTGGGAAAGCAGGGGGAGAAAATTGAATGACTAATACATTCCTTAAGAATTACTCGGAATAACTTCATTTAATTTGCAGCAAGATATAAATTCTTTCTTAAGAAAGGGAATACTTCAAGAAGTCGGTGAAATTGCTAGTAAATACAAAATACATTGACAGGCATAGCTTTTGTATTCGCGCTAATCTTTAAAAATAATTGCATTGTCCAAGAAATCATCAACGAAAGTATTAAATAGACTTATGTTCACAGTTACATTACTTGTCAAAACTGGACATATCTATTTCGTGGGATGCTGAAATCTCTATCAGGATGAATTCCCACTCATTACTTTGCTGCAACATCATGAGGGGGAAATCATGACGATCGCCACCAAACAAAACATTAATCAACGAGTAGCTGACGAATTAAAACTCGTCACTGGAATTGACTATTATATAGTACATAGAATTCCCGGTAGAATTAGATTTCGTATTCCTCTTTTAGCCCATGATCCCGATTACGCTCAATGTCTACAAGAGTTACTCAAATCTGATAGTCGTGTTTTGGCAGTTCGTGTTAGTTGTTGGGCTAGTTCTGTCGCAATTAAATATCAATTACCTGATAGTAAAAATGATTTAACGCCAGCCTACTTAGTGCGTTTACTACATGAAGCCAAGATTCGCAAAACTCACAAGTCACAAATTCCCAGTCAAACAGTAGCAGCAAGCGATGATACTGGGGTAAAGTTACCAGCATTGGCTACAGTTTTAGCTTTACTGGGGTTAGGATTTCCCATTCCCAGGGCAATAATTGGGGCAACTGTCGCACTAGCAGCTTTACCCATTGCCAAACGTGCTTATGCCAGCATTACCCGAAGCCGGAAATTAAATATAGATTGTCTGGATTTGATGGCGATCGCCTTAACTTCTGCCCAAGGAAATCTTCTCACACCAGCTTTGGTAATGACACTACATGAAATCGGCGATTTAATCCGCGATCGCACCGCCAGAGTGACCGAACATCACGCCGCCGATTTACTCGATTCTTTGGGACATTACGCTTGGGTAGCCCAACCAGATGGGCAGAAAAAACGCATCCTCGCCACCCAAGTGCAGCCACAAGACACAGTAATCGTTTACCCTGGTGAACAAATCCCCGTTGATGGGCAGATTTTGCGAGGTAAAGCGTTAATTGACCAGCAAAAGCTGACAGGGGAATCAATGCCCGTTGTCCGTCAGGTAGGACAGGCTGTTTACGCCTCCACCTTAGTACGGGCAGGAGAAATTTACATCCAAACCGAACGCGTAGGGAGTGCTACCCGCGCCGGGGCAAGTATAGAGTTAGTACAACAAGCCCCGGTTCACGATACCCGCATGGGTAACTATGCAGCTGCGATCGCTGACAAAGCCGTATTACCAGCCTTAATTTTTTCTGGGCTAGTGTTAGCAGCTACCCGTAACCCCGCTAGGGCAGCATCTATCCTCACCTTGGATTTTGTCACGGGGATTCGCGTTTCTCTCCCCACCACCTTCTTAGCTGCCTTGCATCACGCCACGAGACACGGAGTACTCATCCGTAGTGGCCGCGCCTTGGAAAAATTGGCACAAGTAGACACATTAGTTTTTGATAAAACAGGCACTTTGACTAAGGGTGATATTGAAGTTGTGGAAGTGGAAACCGTCACAGGGAGATTGTCTAGCCAAAGACTGTTAAGCCTAGCCGCCGCCGCCGAACAACGCCTCACCCACCCAGTCGCCCAAGCCGTAGTTAAATATGCTGAAAAGCAGGGGATTGAGATTCTCCCCCGCCAAGAATTTGCCTATGAAATTGGTTTAGGAGTCCGCGCTGAAATTGACGGGGAACAAGTGATTGTAGGAAGCGATCGCTTTTTGCGTCAGTGTGGTGTTCCCCTTGATTGTCTCTATGAACCCCATCGCTGCAACCATGCAGATTGTCCCCATCACCTCAACTGCCGTATTTCTGCTCATGATTCCTTGCTGTATATTGCGGTAAATCAGGAGTTTCAAGGCGTTATTTATTACACAGACCCCTTACGCTCAGAAAGTGCCACCGTAATTGAAAAACTGCAAAGTGAATACGGTATGGAAATACATCTACTGACGGGTGATAATCAGCAACGGGCTATAGCTGTAGCCGCAGAATTAAATCTTCCCCTGTCCCAAGTTCACGCCAAAGCCTTTCCCGAACAAAAAGCCGAAATCATCAAAAAGTTACATAATTCTGGCAAAACCGTAGCGTTTACTGGCGATGGCTTGAATGATTCTATCGCCTTAGCTTATGCAGACGTAGCGATTTCCTTTGGTGGCGGTTCAGAGGTTGCTAGGGAAACGGCCGATATCGTCCTGATGGATGATAACCTCAGCAGTTTCTTAGAAGCAATCGCGATCGCCCGTGAAACCCAAGCAGTCATTAAACAAAATATCAGTTTAGCCGTATTCCCCAACCTAGCCGCCTTGGGGTTAGCCACCACAGTCGGACTGCATCCCCTAGCCGCCACCGTCGTTCACAATGGTTCAGCGATCGCTGCCGGATTAAATGGGTTGCGCCCCCTTATGCACCAAGATCCGCCGAGAAAGGATGTAAAGGTGTAGGGATACAGGGAAAGTCAAGGAAAATTTTATCCCAATGCCCAATTGCCAAGTCATTCCCTAATTATCTGCTTCGCCAACTCTATCGCCTCTTGTGGCGTGGAAACTTTCCCCTCAGCTTGTGCAACAGCAATTTCAGTCAGTAGTTTTCCTACTACTGGCGATGCGGGGATATTAAGTGCTATCATTAGATTTTTACCACTTACTAGCTGAGTGGGATGAGCGACCAGATCATCAGGGTTAAGGTAGCGGCTGATCAATGGTGCGTATACCTGAAATGGATGAGTGCCAGAAATCGGCTCTACCAGATTATCGTTTATTAAGGCTAACAAAATTGTAGCCGTAAATACAATCCCTGCTTCTTGAAACAAAAAATACTGTTCTCGTACGGAATCAGCGACTTTTAGCTGAGGGAACAATTTCAAAGCAGTGGTGACAGCGCGAACTTCAGCGCGGCTATAGGTAAGTTCCTGTAGTTCTAATTCGGCTACGGTTGGTTCTGGATGCACGAGACAGGCGAGTTTAGTAATACCTAGCCAAGTTGTTTTGACTGTATCACGGACATAATTTTGTAATTCTAAGGCTAATTGTGGCCAATGTTCCTTGATTGAAGTAGCTACGTTGTCAATTGCTGCGAGTTTATCAAAGCTTTGGTGAGTGGCATTTTTAAAGAATGGTGCGAGTAAACCGTCTTCTCCTGCTTTGGCAATCCAAGGTGTACCCTGAGAATTAGCTAGCAAATAACCAATTTCTACCCGAACTCGTTCGGCGGCTACTTGAGATATCTGCGATGCTAAGGTACGGATAGTATTTTGAGTATTTTCCTCAATAGTAAAACCTAGTTGAGCAGCTTGGCGATAAGCACGCAAGAGGCGCAGAGGATCGTCTGCTAAGTTAAGGGGTGATATCATCCGCAATAGACCCAAAACTATATCATCACAACCACCTAAAGGATCAATGATTTCTTGGGTGTGGGGATTGTAAGCGATCGCATTTACAGTAAAGTCCCTCCTATGTAAGTCAGTCTCTAAACTCTCGCCTTCCTGTTGGGCAAAATCGGCTGTCGCATCAGGAAAAACCACACGGGCAATTTGGCGTTCTGAGTCAAGTAAAACAAAACCAACTTGGTAACGACGAGCGATCACTCTGGCTACTTGGACAGCATCCGATGGGATAATAAAGTCAAGATCCCAATATTCACGAGTTCTACCCAAAAGGGCATCCCGCACAGCACCACCTACCATGTAAGCTGTTTGGGGCAAACATTCCAGACTAAAAGGCCAATTTTCGGGAGCTAGGCTAGAAAGAACATCAGAAGACATTGTAATAAAAATCAACCCAACAACAGGTGAATAAAGGTTGGGCTTAAGCTAGATTAACAATAATCAAGGCCTCTGGAGTTGGTTCTATTATGTGTATTTGCGTAAACTGCCACTATGTAGATCGCTGCGTAACGTATCATGCCGTCGAAACACAGCACCAACAGCCCCACTTAACAGAAAACCCAACTTTTGACCCCAACGAACCATCCATTAACGTTAACATTCGCACAAAAGAAGATGTGATCGAAATGGAATGGGATGTGGTTGGTTGTCTCAGCTTTAAGCAAGAAACAGGCAAATGGTCGAAGTTACGCCCAGGTGAATTAGTCCCGACTTGATGACGAAAGCAAAACTTGATCACGCGAAAATCGGAAAAGCACTTTAAATCACTTTTCCGATTTACAAATTAGGTTTTCAACTATGAATTAACACCATTTTCCGTAGTCATAGCCATAACCGTAGCCTCCTGAATAGCCACTTCTGGGAAAAGAATTGTAAGAATATTGGGAATAGGAATTACTATAAGAACCAGATCCCCAGAAACCACCATAACCGCTATAACCACTACCTGCGATCAATTCAATTGTCTGATTAGTCAATTCATTCAGAAAACTTTCAGAGTCTTGAAATAAATCATGACCTGTCAAATAAATCTCATCAATTGTGATATTAGCCATCAAACTTGCTCCTAAATAAATTACTTTTAACGACACAATGAGTTAGACATGATGGAATGTAGAGAGGAATTGCATCAATATTTGGTAATAGCTGAATAAAAATACATATAAATGATGGTAGGCGCGAACTAAGCCGCAAAAAATAAATTTGTACAGCCACTTTTGCAGTTACCAAATATTTGTGCAAAATTTCTGAGAATGTATCTAACTAATTCTGATGTTATCTAATTAGTCAAATATAATAAATCAAATAATTAGACAGAAATATTTCATTTATGTCTTGAAGTTCGTAGTAAGGACTTTAGTCATTATTTGTTTCGTTCTCGCTACAAACCAATTGAAACATACTAAAAGAATCCCGCTATTTCCAAGATAGCGGGATTCTTTTTGAGCAAAACTAGATTAGTGCAGGTTAACAGAAATCATTATTCAGCCAAAAAGATGAAAAAACTTCTGCCTGATGCTACTACCATTTATCTGCTTGTTCTAGAACGTAAGCTGCTACATCTTCAATTTGATCAGCTTTTAAACGTCCGCTAAAGGCAGGCATGGCATTTTTACCCTTGGTGACTTGAGTAATGATTGCCTCTGCTGAGTACATACCGTACTGTTCCAAAGCATCTTTCTTCAAGGTTTTGTTCGCTTGCACTAAATTTTTACCACCTGCATGACAGGAAGCACAGTTAGCACTAAAGATTTTTGCTCCATTTGCACTGTCAGCAGCTAAGGCCGAATTACTGAAGGCAAAAGTGAAGATTGCTATGCCTAGCAGTAGGATTGAAAAGATTTTCTTCATTTTGTGTTCTCTCTGCAACAAAGGCTCATTCAGCCCGATATCTTCCTTAATAATTTTCTGGTGATTGAATTCCCTCAGTCAAATGACAAACTGTCAAACTTCATGATTCTTTAGCTGCTAACTGGCTAATTGCTTCCTGTGTGACGCGACAAATTCGCCAGTCATCTAGAATGGATGCTCCCATACTCCGGTAAAATGCCTGCGCTGACTCGTTCCAGTCGAGAACAGTCCACTCTAATCTACCGCAATCTCTTTCGACGGCAATTTGAGCTAATTTAATGAGGAGTGCTTTCCCAATACCTTGCCGCCGATACTCTGGTAAAACAAACAAATCTTCGAGATAAAGCCCTGGTTTAGTAAGAAAGGTTGAGTAATTGTGGAAGAATAAGGCGAAACCTACAGCTTTACCTTCATATTCTGCCAATATTGCCTCTATATATTTTCGTGAGCCAAATAAATGCTCATGTAATGCTGGAGCGTTACCTGTGACAGCATGAGATAGTTTTTCATACTCCGCCAACCCCTGAATTAGCTCAAATAGTGCTTTGCTATCATCAGGTTCAGCGCAACGCACGATGAGATTGTTAGTCATTAGTCCATAGTCATTAGTCCATAGTCGTTAGTCCATAGTCAAGAGTTATTCAGTTCTTTTCACCTACACCCTTACACCCCGATACCCCTACACCCCTGTTAAATCAACCACCCCTTGAGACGTTTAGCAATATGGGGACGGCGTAGTTTCCGCATAGCTTTACTTTGAATTTGTCGGACTCGTTCACGGGAAAGATTAAACATATTGCCCACTTCCTCTAAGGTGCAGGGTTCGCTGGTTGTCAAACCATAGCGCAACGAAATCACATCTTTTTCCCGTGGGGTGAGGACATCGCCTAAAACTTCCCAAATCTCCTGACGCATCATGTTTTCGTTCATTTTTGCTTCGGGAGACAAGTTATCTTCATCTTCTAATAAATCCATCAGTTCCGTATCTTCTTCTTTACCGACACGGTGGTTGAGAGATAGGGCTTGTCTTCTGAGTTGTTGCAGTTGGCGTAATTGCTGGACGCTGATTTCTAACGCTTCTGCCATTTCCGCTTCGGAGGGGTTGCGGCGGAGTTTTTGCTTGAGTTCCCGTTGAGCTTTTTTGAGTTTGTTAAGTTTTTCTACGATGTGGATAGGTAGGCGGATAGTTCTGGCATCATTGGCGATCGCTCTAGTAATGGCTTGTCTAATCCACCAGTAAGCGTAGGTAGAAAACTTATATCCTTTATCGGGATCAAATTTTTCTGTAGCGCGATTTAAACCCATCGCTCCTTCTTGAATTAAATCCAGAAAAGGTACTCCGCGATTTAAATATCTTTTTGCAATCGATACGACTAATCTCAAGTTGGAGCGAATCATTTTGCGCTTGGCGACTCTACCTTGATATAACCGATTTTCTAATTGCTTTTCTGTAACTTCTAACCGCGCCGCAATTTGAGCTTTAGTAGGTTGTTGTCCTAGTTCTGCTTGCAAAGCCTCTTGTAAATCTTTGACATCTTCTAAAAATCTGACTCGCCTAGCTAACTCTACCTCTTCATCAGGTTTGAGTAATGGATAGCGTGCCATTTCTTTAAAAAATGCCCCGACAGCGTCATCATGCTCGGTTTTATTGTACCCAGAAGGGCGAGCAGCTGCCATTTGATCCCCATCACGTTCATCAGTGTCTAAATGTTCTGGGTGTGAGGATTCTTCTTCTATCACTAGTTCCAAACTGTCGAGTGACTCTTCTTCTGGTTCAACAGTATGCTCAAGTATTTCCATCGTTCCCAATTCAGCAATGTTCATATTTTCCTTGAGGGATTGTTGCTTGGTTTGGTACATAATTTAATGGCAGCTGTTCACTACTAATAATTGACAGTTCCCCTAAGCAAGAATGCACCTGTTCAAATTATGTGAATTAACGTATAGAAGTTGAAATTGTTTTTCGATTGACAGTTATTATTTATCAATCACTTAAACTTCTTTTTAATATTGATTTTTGCACCCAAATTTTATTTTTTCAATCACAACAGATATATGTTTATTGTTTGATTAATTCTTAAATCTGTCAAATCCTTCCTAGTTTTCTCAAAGTCAACAATTAGATAAAATACAGTTACATCTCCCAGAATTTTAAAACAGTCACATGATTTTGTGAATTTTTTAGTTGATTATTTGAGATTTATGAAAGGAATCTGCCAATTTATCAGTCTGGAGTGATCAAGTGTTTATAAAAGTTATTAATGGTAATAATCAGGCAATTTACTCTTCCAAAAAAATGTTTGTATAAAAGCATCTCATATACAGAAAGGATTGAATATCTATCAAGGGGCTGAAAAAGCCTATTCCCTATTTAGTAAATAGATAAGCTATTTCAGAAAACTTCAGAGATATAGTTTGATTGTTGATAATAGACTCAAATATTTATTGCACGTATAGGTGAAATTGATTTGTCTAGTGGATTACATAAGAGGAAACTTATCAAGTATTATGAGTGATAAAAGTATTGTGAAATACAATTTACTTCTTTCGGAGGAAAAATTTAAATTATAGAGATTTCAGCGAATTTTGCAACCTCAGTTTAGACAAATAAGCATATTTATCTTTACAATTTTTTCCCCATGTATATCAGTAACGTAAAATCACAGAATTTAGTTGTTAATGAGGCTACAGAAATTTACAGAACATCCACGAAAGAGAATAGCTACGTCGAAGTACTGGTAGACTTTCCAGGCAATTCAGGACTATTCACGTACCGTTTACCAACACAACTAGAAATTCAACCAGGAGACATATTAAGTGTGCCTTTTGGCGCACAACAAGTGGGAGGAATAGCCGTCCGGCTATTGAGTCAACCAAGTATCGAGCTACCACCAGAAAAAATTCGAGAAGTAGAAGATGTAGTTAGTTCTGGTTTTTTTAGCAGTGCTTATTGGGAATTATTAAATAAAGTTGCATCATATTACTATACACCTCTAATACAAGTGATACGCGTGGCATTACCACCAGGATTATTGGGGCGATCGCAACGTCGTATCCGGTTAATCATTCAGCAACAAGAGCTATTAACTATCACTGCTTTTTTGAGTCCAACAGCACAGCAAATTCTGCATCTTTTGCAGACTCAAACAGCGAGGGACTATAGTTTCGCGTATTTACAACAAAAAGTCAAATCTGCTTATCGAGGAGTGCGAGAATTATTGCGAATGGGTTTAGTAGAAAGTTACTTAGAACCGCCCCGCACCACTAGACCAAAAAGACAAAAAGTAGTGATATTAATTGAGACTCTTGAGAGAGATTTAACCACACGCCAGAGAGAAATTTTAGAAGTATTACGAAGACGCGGTGGTGAATTATGGCAAAGCGAATTGCTGCAAATCACAAATGCTAGTTCTTCTATCCTAAAGACGATGGAACAAAAAGGTTACATCGTTATAGAAGAACGGGAAATCTTGCGAACAGAACAAGGACAAGCTATAGCTTTAGACAAACCAAAATCTTTGAATTCAGCTCAAGCTCATGCCTTAGAGACTATTCAAAAGCTAGATGGATTTCATCAAATATTGTTGCATGGGATTACAGGTTCAGGCAAAACAGAAGTATATTTACAAGCGATCGCCCCGCTCATCGCCCAGGGTAAATCAGCATTAGTTTTAGTCCCAGGAATAGGTCTCACACCCCAACTTACAGATAGGTTTCGCGCTCGTTTTGGGAGTAAAATCAACGTCTATCACAGTGCATTATCTGAAGGTGAACGCTACGACACCTGGCGACAAATGCTTATAGGTGATCCCCAAATTATTATCGGTACACGCAGTGCCATTTTCGCCCCCTTACCCAACCTAGGATTAATCATTCTCGACGAAGAACACGACTCCAGCTTTAAACAAGACTCACCCATCCCCACCTACCACGCCCGCACCGTTGCCCAGTGGCGTGCAGAATTGGAAAATTGTCCCCTAGTTTTGGGTTCAGCAACACCATCCTTGGAAAGTTGGGTGAATGTGGGGCAGCTTTCAAGGGTAGGAGGAGAGTTTTTCCCCAATCCCCATTGCCCCTTATCCCCAGAGGGGGCCCCGAGTTCCCCAGTCCCCAGTCAATACCTCTCCCTCCCCGAACGCATCAATTCCCGACCGTTACCACCAATAGAAATTGTGGATATGCGGCAAGAATTACAAGATGGGAATCGCTCTATATTTAGTAGGTCGCTACAACAAGCTCTACAACAACTCCAACAGACAAAGCAACAGGGAATTTTATTTATTCATCGGCGTGGACACAGCACTTTTGTTTCGTGTCGTAGCTGTGGTTATGTTTTGGAATGTCCCCACTGTGATGTGTCCTTGTCCTACCATCAAACCGAAGTAGGCGCGCCACAAGTGTTGCGCTGTCATTATTGTAATTATGTGCGATCGCATCCCCAAAACTGCCCTGAATGTATGTCCCCTTACCTGAAATTTTTTGGTAGTGGGACTCAGCGAGTCGCCCAGGAATTAAGCCGGCAGTTCCCAGAATTAACTTACATTCGCTTTGATAGCGATACCACTCGTAACAAAGGCGCGCATCGTACCTTACTTACTAAGTTTGCTAACGGGGAAGCAAATTTATTAGTAGGTACACAAATGCTAACCAAGGGGTTAGACTTACCCCAAGTCACAGTGGTTGGTGTAGTGGCGGCTGATGGCTTGCTGTATTTGTCAGATTATCGCGCCAATGAACGAGCCTTTCAAACCCTCACCCAAGTAGCCGGACGTGCTGGTAGAGGAGATGATCCCGGTAGAGTCATTATGCAAACTTACACCCCCGAACATCCCGTCATTGAGGCAGTAAAAAATCACGATTATTACTCCTTTGTGCAAACCGAGTTAGAACAAAGGCAAGCTCTGAATTATCCGCCTATAGGCAGGTTAATTTTATTACGCTTGAGTAGCCTTGATCCGATCCAGGTACAGAATACAGCCCAAATAATTGCTACAGCTTTAAGTGCAAAGGAGGAATTTGAAATTTTAGGCCCAGCACCGGCTAGTGTCATGCGAGTCGCTAACCGTTATCGCTGGCAGATATTGCTAAAATTTGACCCAGAAGCCCTACCACAATTACCAGACTGGGAAGAAGTGCGATCGCTTTGTTGTGATAGCGTTAGCTTGACGATAGATGTAGATCCAATAAACATTATGTAGGGGTATAAGGGCGTAGCTATTGCGGGAAAATTTCTTTCCTTCTAACTCCTGACTTGAAAGGGGTGTAGGGGTGTAAGGGTATAGGCTACGGTGTACACACGAGTCTTATAACCTTGTCCCACACCGTTTTGATCCCCCCTAACCCCCCTTGAAAAAGGGGGGAAAAAGAATCAAAGTCCCCCTTTTGAAGGGGGATTTAGGGGGATCAAGCCACATTTTGCACTTAGCAACAAAGATGTGTGTACACCGTAGGGGTATAGGGGAGGCAGTTGCGTGGGCGGTGAACCACTTGCGGTGGACTGGTTTCCCGGCATAAGCTGCATTGGTGAACCCGAAGGGGTTTCTCGACTTGAGCAAACTGCCGTGTGTAGGAGAAAGACACCTTTCCTCCTTGACAGTGAAACTTGTTTCATTGGGACTGCCTTCTACCTAAAAATTTAAGTATTCTTGATGCAAACTTTAAACATCAACTAAAAAATTATCAAGACCACAAACTGTAAATATAGCTAAATGAACTAGGTGGTGTGAAATATTGCCAAATTGCTCACACTCCTGTAGGTCAGTAGGTTATTTTTTATCTTTCAGAATTAGCTAGACAGTAGTAGCTGAAAATTGAGTACGAAATAAATGGGACAAGGTTTATTACAAATTAGCTTAACGCTGTGTATTGTGATAGCAATCACACCCATTTTGGGTAGATACATAGCCCGTGTGTTCCTCGGCGAAAGGACATTATTAGATCGATTCATGAATCCGATAGAACGCAGTTTTTATGTGATCACTGGCATTCGCCCAAAAGACGAAATGACGGGTTGGCAATACGCACGAGCGATTATCTACACTAACCTGTGCATGGGTATTTTCGTATATTTACTGCTATATTTTCAGAGGTTGTTACCTTGGAATCCCAACGGATTCGCTGCTCCTAGTTGGGATATTTTATTGCATACTGTAGTTTCATTCGTCACTAATACTGATCAACAACACTATACTCCTGAGACAACCCTGAGTTACTTTTCTCAAGTTGCAGCTTTAGGCTTTTTGATGTTCACATCAGCTGGCACTGGTCTAGCAGTGGGTATCGCCTTCATTCGGGGACTCACAGGCAAAAAACTGGGTAACTTTTATATTGATCTCATCCGGGCCATTACCAGAATATTATTGCCCATCTCAGTCATTGGCGCGATCGCCTTAGTTCGTTTAGGTGTACCACAAACATTAGAGCCACCTTTAGCTGTCAGCACCCTAGAGGGAGGCACACAATATATAGCCAGAGGGCCAGTAGCCTCCTGGGAAATGATCAAAATGTTGGGTGAAAACGGAGGAGGTTTCTTTACTGCTAACTCTGCTCATCCCTTTGAAAATCCTAACAGTGCCTCTAACTTCATTGAACTCATCGCCATGATTGCGATCCCATCTGCCATGATTTACGCCTATGGTGTATTTGCCAAAAACATGAAACAGGCATGGCTACTGTTTTGGATGATATTTGTTGTGTTTGTCATCCTAGTTTGGGTAGCAGCTGGCGGCGAAGTACAAGGCAATCCCCTAGTTAATGGCACATTAGGTGTAGAACAGCCGAATTTAGAAGGGAAAGAAATCAGATTTGGCTGGGCGCAGACAGCATTATGGGCAGTCACAACCACCACCACCATGACAGGTGCAGTCAACGGAATGCACGATTCCTTAATGCCATCAGGAATATTAGCCACATTATTTAGCTTATTCCTACAAATTATTTGGGGTGGTCAAGGAACAGGCACGGCTTATCTTTTCGTTTATCTGATTCTCACCGTATTTCTTACTGGCTTAATGGTGGGACGCACCCCAGAAATTTTTGGTCGCAAAATCGAAAAACGCGAAATCGTCCTCGCCAGCGTCGTCTTGCTCATTCACCCCATCTTAGTATTAATTCCCAGTGCGATCGCACTAGCGTATCCCTTTTCCCTTTCCGGTATTACCAACACCGGCTTTCATGGTATTTCCCAAGTAGTTTATGAGTATGCGTCAGCTAGTGCCAACAACGGTTCTGGCTTAGAAGGACTCGCCGATAACACCCTGTGGTGGAACTTAAGCACCAGCATCACCATTGTTGCCGGACGCTATATTCCAATGATTGCCGTCTTACTGTTAGCTGATAATATGTCTCGCAAGCAAACAGTACCCGAAAGCCCTGGCACACTCAAAACTGATTCCTTAATATTTACAACAGTTACAGCCGGCATCGTCCTGATTTTAGGAGTGTTAACATTCTTCCCAGTGTTAGCACTAGGCCCCATTGCTGAAGGGTTTAAACTAGCATCTGGCAATTAGAAGAGGCGGGTAGGGAGCAAGGGAACAGAGGAAGTAGACAAAGTAAAATCTTTCCCAATGACCGCAGCTGCTCCACTTGGAGAGAAGTCAGAGCGGATGTTTCCTCCGCTCTGAACTTCGGGGGAAACCCCTTCCCTGCGGGACGCTCCGCGTTCGCAGAGCGTCTCTTAGAGAAGACCGCACTGCCTCTCCCATGCCCCATGTCCCATGCCCAATTCCCAATCTCCAATCCCCAATATGAATCCAGTTGCACCTACCCCCAAAACGAAATCTCGCCGTCAAGCCCGTAAACAAGGCAGAATTAAAGCTAGTGGGATTTACTTCAGAGCCATTGCAGATGCTTTCATCAAGTTCAATCCCAAATCTGCCATCAAAAACCCGGTGATGTTTTTGGTTTGGGTGGGTACACTCATCACTTTAGCTGCCACAATTGATCCCAATCTATTTGGAGAAACACAACAGCAAAACCCCCAACTGTTCAACGGCATCTTAACAGGGGTATTATTCTTCACTGTTTGGTTTGCTAACTTCGCTGAAGCTTTAGCTGAAGGACGCGGTAAAGCCCAAGCTGATGCTTTGCGTTCTACTAAATCAGAAACCCCAGCCAAAAAACTCTCTCCCGATGGCACAATCACCGAAGTCCCTGCTACTAGCCTCAGACAAGGTGACACCATCTACCTAGTTGCAGGAGATATCATTCCCGCTGATGGGGAAGTCATAATGGGCGTGGCTTCCGTTGATGAATCTGCCATCACTGGGGAATCTGCTCCAGTCTTAAAAGAATCCGGCTCAGATATTGCTAGTTCAGTGACGGGTGGGACACGCATCCTCTCCGATGAATTGATAGTTCGCATTACCGCCGACCCAGGCAAAGGTTTTATTGACCGGATGATTGCCCTAGTAGAAGGGGCAGAACGCAGCAAAACCCCCAATGAAATTGCCCTGACGGTATTATTAGCCGTGTTGAGTTTGGTTTTTCTGTTCGTTATCGCTACCTTACCTGCCTTTGCCTACTATGCGGATAGTCCCGTCAGTGTGCCAATTTTAGTTGCCTTACTTGTAGCCTTAATCCCTACAACCATTGGTGGTTTACTTAGTGCCATAGGTATCGCTGGTATGGATAGAGTTGCCCAATTTAATGTCATTGCTACATCAGGTAAAGCTGTAGAAGCTTGTGGAGATATTAATACCTTAGTTCTCGATAAAACAGGAACAATTACCTTAGGGAATCGCTTGGCGGAAGAATTTATCCCCATTAACGGTCATGTAATAGAGGAAATTGCCAGTATAGCCTGGGTAGCTAGTATCTTTGATGACACACCTGAAGGTAAATCGATTGTTCGTCTCGCCGAAAAGTTGGGTGCAAGATTCGACTTCGACTTCAACCAAGCTCAAGGAGTAGAATTTTCTGCCAAAACCCGCATGAGTGGGACTAATTTACCAGGCGGAAGAGAAGCACGTAAAGGCGCAGTGGGAGCAATTAAAGGATTTGTCCGTTCCCGGAATGGTCAAATTCCCATAGACTTAGATGCTGCCTACGAAAAGGTTTCTCACCAGGGTGGTACACCCTTAGCGGTGTGCTTAGATAATGAAATTTACGGGGTCGTCTATCTTAAAGATATTGTTAAACCCGGTATCCGCGATCGCTTTGACCAATTGCGCCGCATGGGAGTACGTACCATCATGCTCACAGGCGACAACCATATTACAGCTGCTGTCATCGCTCAAGAAGCGGGCGTGGATGAATATATTGCCGAAGCCACACCAGAAGATAAAATTAGTGTGATTCAACGAGAACAAGCCCAAGGCAAACTTGTCGCCATGACAGGAGACGGCACAAATGACGCACCAGCCCTAGCTCAAGCGAATGTTGGTGTAGCCATGAATACAGGTACACAAGCCGCCAAAGAAGCCGCCAACATGGTAGATTTGGACTCTGATCCCACCAAATTAATTGATATTGTCAGTATTGGTAAACAGTTGCTCATTACACGGGGAGCATTAACAACCTTTTCCATTGCGAATGATATTGCCAAGTATTTTGCCATTCTCCCAGTTATATTCATGGGAGCTAATCTGCAAAGTCTGAATGTGATGAACTTGACTAGTACTAAATCGGCGGTACTATCAGCATTAATTTACAACGCTTTGATCATTCCCGCCTTAATTCCTTTAGCTTTAAAAGGTGTGAAGTTTAGGCCTCTCACCGCTAATGAGTTGCTACAACGAAACATCTTGATTTATGGCTTAGGTGGAGTGATTGCACCATTCATCGCTATTAAATTGTTAGATATGCTGATGACCGTAGCGGGACTAGCTTAAAAGGCAAAAGTAAACAGTAAAAATGTAAAAAAAGAAATAATTTTATTTGGTTGGGCGGTTATACAGTTAGAAAGTATGAATAAGAAAATTAAGTATAACAACGTAAATATTTGCAGTTAGCATCTAGCATAAAGCGGAGAATAAAGAGAATTTTAGATTGATTTCCCAGTCTCCTTTCTCTTTCAGAGACGCTAACGTGAACGGAGTAATGCTCCTAACCTCGCTAACCCTGCGCTAATGTCAGTCGCACCCATCCAGGGAAGCAACCTACATGGGGAAACCCCTTCCCTGCGGGACGCTTCTCATAGAGAAGACCTCGCTGACTCACCAGTCCCCAGTTCCCAGCCCCCACATATGTCTTTCATTCGAGAAATCATTAAAGCAATTCGGATTACTCTTGTACTGTGGTTAGTCACAGCTATCATTTATCCCCTAGCTGTCTTAGTTATTGGTCAAGGTTTATTTTCATCTCAAGCTAACGGTAGCATCATGCAAAACATCGATGCTCAACCAATAGGTTCAGCCTTAATTGGTCAAGTATTTACTTCCGATAAATATTTTCACGGTCGTCCTAGTTCAATTAGATACTCTCAAGGACGGAAAGCCAAGCCAACTGGCATATCAGGCACTAGCAATCTCGCTCCCAGCAATCCAGAATTAATTAATCGTGTCATCGAAAAAGCTAATCAACTCCAAGACGAAAATATTCAACCTCTAGCTGATTTAATTTATACTTCTGGGTCTGGATTAGATCCCCATATTTCTGTTAATGCTGCTAGACAACAGGTAGAGCGCGTTGCTCGCGCTCGTGATGTTCCAGAAAATGACATTCTACCTCTTATTAATAAATACACTGATGGCAGATTTTTAGGAATTTTCGGTGAACCAGGAGTTAATGTTCTGCGGTTAAATTATGATCTTGATTTGCAAGATATTAACCGTCAAAATCGCCCGTAATATTATTGTTTGTGAGATCGAATTACCCCAGTTTCTCAACGAAACTGGGGTAAATAAAAATTATCTCCAGATACTTAATAGCATACTGGAGAGATAATCATGAATATGATCTCTTAACTAATCTCTTTGTCCTAGCCAGATTTACTACAAATACAATCTATACTTGGTTTGGCTAGCCCAACATACTTCCAATCGAAGATTACTTAGCATTTTGCAACTTTTGTCTGCGGCGTTGGTACATGAACATACCACCCACAGCTAACATACCCAAGGTAACACCAGGTTCAGGAGTGGATTGGGATTCAAACTTACCAGTACCAAGGTGAAATGTGTGGTTATCACTTTCAAAACCACCCCCTCCTACTTGAGAAAGTTTGATTTCATCAAAGTTGTCAGTTATACCTTCGGAGAAAAACTCAAAGAAGCCATTCTTTTGCTCACTCATGTTGATACCTACAACAGTAGCAATTGCGTTCAACTGCTCGTAGTCCCATTTTGCAACTGTTACTCCTCCCTTGAGTAATTCAAAGGTATTGCCAGTGCTTAAAGCACCTGCATCAAGACCAAAATAATTGAAAATGCCTCCATCTTTGGCTTTGATGCTAACAGAGTTACCTTCAAATACTGCTAAATATTTGCTCTGATTTACTTCCCCATTTACACCAGCAGGGGCCCATTGATCATTAAATATACCTGTACTTCCAGGACTGGTGGCATAGCTACCAGAGGAAAAGGTGTACTGTACTAGATCATTGCCTGTGAAGTTTGTGGAATTATTGAAATCAATAGTTGTAAATCCACTAGTGTTGACGTTTTGAGAGAAAGCACCTTCATTCGTTACACCTACTGTACGGTAAGCACCAGGGGTGTAGCTCAAGTTAATAGCATGGGCAGAACCAGCATAAGCTAAAGGAGCGATCGCTGATGCAGAGAGAGCAGCGAAACAAGCAATTTTTTTGAGAAACATTTTTTTGAGTTCACGTATGTTGTTGTTCAATAAGTCAATTTTGTAACTAATTTTTACTAAAACACAGGATGTAATTACTAGATTTTGATTAATAACTCAAAGGCAGCATTTGGTATTTTTTGTAATAGCCTTTGAAGATAAAAATAGTGTGATTACCGAAAAAAGATGTAAAAATAATATTGATTTTTGCAGGAATTATGAAATTCCTATGAAATAACCTGTGGCGATTAAAAATATTGTGTTGTGCATGGCAGTAAATTAAAGAACAGATAAAATTTGCAGCCATTGATAAATGAACAATATTCAAGAGTCTTCGCCAGTACTCAAAGGTGAATGAGCGTGATCAATGAACTATCTGTGTTTTGACATGGATAAGGGTATCAACTAAACTACTACACGACGGTACAAGACAGAAATCAAACACTATTCAAAATCGTTCCTATATCTATCTACAGCGTCAGTACTTTATCGCTTGCCTTTCAACGTTTACTTTTGCCTATTTATCAGAGGCTATGTTTATGCAACAAACTAGACAAAATGCTGCACCTACCCGTGTGATTGGTTTGATAAGTGGTACATCTGTAGATGGTATAGATGCCGCCTTGGTAGAAATTTCTGGTACAGATTTGGATCTGCAAATAGATTTGCTGGTGGGAGAGACCTATCCCTATTCTGGAGAACTCAGAGAAAAAATCTTGGCGGTTTGTGCAGGTGCAGCCATCTCAATGGCAGAATTAGCAGAGTTAGATGATGCGATCGCCCAAAATTTTGCCCAAGCTGCTCAAAATATTCAAAAAGACTACAAATCAGCCACCCTAATTGGTTCTCATGGTCAAACTGTATATCATCGACCACCTGAACGTCAGGGAGTGGGGAAGCACTCTCTGGGTTATAGTTTGCAACTGGGTCGTGGTGATTTAATTGCACATCTCACAAAAATTACTACTGTTAGTAATTTTCGTGTGGCCGATATTGCTGTTGGCGGTCACGGCGCACCGCTTGTACCCAGAGTTGATGCCTTTTTACTCAGTCATCCCCAAGAGGGGCGTTGCATTCAAAATGTTGGCGGTATTGGTAATGTAGCTTATATTCCCCCCCGGCGTGACGATTGGTTGCAGAAAATTCGCGGTTGGGATACTGGCCCCGGTAATAGTTTGCTTGATTTAGCGGTGGAGCAATTAACAGACGGTGCGAAAACCTATGATGAAGATGGTAAGTGGGCGGCTAGCGGTAATCCCTGCTATCCTTTAGTGGAACAATGGCTGACTCAAGAATATTTCCATCTCTACCCCCCCAAATCCACCGGTCGAGAGTTATTTGGTGTAGATTATCTGCATCAATGTTTCCAAGATGCTCAACCATATGAACTTAGCCCAGCTGATATGCTGGCAACACTCACAGAACTAACCGCTGCTTCTATTGCTCATAGTTACCGTACATTCTTACCAGAAATGCCAAACCGCGTCTTTTTATGTGGTGGTGGTAGCCGGAATCTGTATTTGCAGCACAGACTACAGTCCTTGTTGGGAGAAATACCAGTTTTAACTACCGATGACGTGGGTTTGAATGCCAATTTTAAAGAAGCGATCGCTTTTGCGGTGTTAGCCTACTGGCGACAGTTGCAACTTCCAGGAAACTTACCTGCGGCTACAGGCGCACCATACGAAGTCTTGTTAGGAGAAGTTCATCAAGCTACAGCCAAATAATTTTAGATGTAGTAATGCCCGTGAAGCCACGAAAACACTCTGGTGAATGAGTTTTGATGAATTTGTATCGACGTTATTTCTTGATCTTAATCACCGCTGTTGTGCTTGTGTCTTGTACATCAACGGAAATTTCCAGCAAGCCACAGCCTTATCCTACTCAATTGACCGAATCTTCCAAGATAGTGACTATAGATCAGAATTTCCCCGTAGCAATGGGTCAAACGATCTATGTTCCTGTTTATTCACATATTTATCATCACAATCGCCAGGAAATTTTCAATTTAGCCGTGACACTTAGTATTCGTAATACAGATTTAACAAACTCTATCATTATTACTGCTGTGCGTTACTATGACACCAACGGTAAATTGCTCAAACAGTATTTGCAACAACCTATTCAGCTTGATGCCCTAGCTTCCACTGATTTTTTCGTTAATCGAAATGATATGAGTGGAGGTCTAGGAGCAAACTTTATTGTCGAGTGGGTCTCTTCAACAACAGTAGCCGAGCCTGTAGTGGAAGCGGTGATGATAGGTAGTGACTTCCAGCAAGGTATTTCTTTTATCAGTCCTGGTAGGGTGATTAAACGTCAAACACTCAAACAGGTAGGTAGGGAGCAATAACTCCCCATTTGTTAACTATTGAGTGTGATACAAATTTCAATAATGTTGGGACAGATGGGGTATTGTGAATTTTGAACTGCTATTATCCCTATTTTCCACCTGACATTTTGGGAATTCCAAATATATCTTTGTAATCTGAGGACTGCTCGATTACGGCAAGGAAGATACAGGTGGCTCACACTTTTTTATTAGAACCAGGACGCTGGCTGATCCAAGGTAGTTGGCTAGAACGTCATGGAATGCCCATCAGTGTTAAGGGTATGACGTTGGTGGCATGGAATCGAGATAACTGGTTTACTATGGCGACAAAACTCATCTTTCCAGGAAGCGATCGCCCAGATATCTCTTTACAATACAAGGGGCGTTTGCATGAAGGAGAACGCCAATATACTTTTTTACTCCAGCATAGTGTACTTGGTCAGGTTGAAGGCGAAGGTTGGGTTGGACTAGAGGCGATCGTACAACGTTATTGGGCAATTAGCGATCGGCAGCGTCGTAGTGGTTTTGAAACCATACATCGCATTTCAGAAAGTACATATTATCTCAATAGTGGGATTATGGCAGGTCATTTTTTAATCAATACAATGGAGGCTAAATTAGAACTTCAGCCTGCAAATACTTAGTGATCTAACTTTTTTCAGCAGTGTGATTTCACGGTTAATTAGGGGATCGGGAATAGGATTTTTCCTGTGTAGATATTCGATTCCCTAAGACTGTGAGTGACAATTATGTTTACGCTTGGCTCGAATAGACTTCCTGGTCTTTTTCTGTGAAAAATTGAGTTTGATTTGTCAGGAGCAAAAGCGTTAATTGTTTTCGACAAACTAGTATAATAAAAAACTATTAATAACTCAGTATACTGACTCAATACCTATTTTATATCTGAGTTTTAGTTGTTGAAGTTATCTAGTTGAGTAAAACTGGGCAAACTAACACTACATCAAAGCCCAACTAGAAAATATCAGGATACATCTACCTATTTCATTAATTAAATTACACTTGTTCACCCCAGCACTTAACACCTATCTCTGAGGCTGGTGTCACCCACAGTTGTTAAACATTGGAGTCGAATGTTCTATGTCAGACCCCAACATTGGCCGTTTTCTTGGTAAACGCTACCAATTGCAGGAATTAATTGGTACTGGCGCAATGGGTAGAGTATATCGTGCTAAGGATGTCTTGTTGGGAGGCGTACCGGTTGCTGTCAAATTTCTCGCTTTGTCCATACACAACGAAAAGATGCGGCTACAAGACAGATTTGTGCGAGAGGCAACAACCTGTGCCTTACTTGGGCAAAAAAGTATTCATATTGTAAGAGTGATGGACTATGGCGTAGATGAACATAACACTCCTTACTATGTTATGGAATATCTACAAGGACAAAGCCTCAACCAGATCATCCGACAGCAACATTTATCTTTACCCCGCTTTTTGAGCATGACACGTCAAATCTGTTTGGGGTTAAAGTGTGCTCATGATGGTATCCCAGTTGATGGTTCAATTTACCCAATTATTCATCGGGATATTAAACCTAGCAATATGCTGGTGATTCAAGACCCCAGTTTTGGAGAATTGCTCAAAATTTTAGATTTTGGTATTGCTAAATTACTACAAGCTAATGGGGATCACACTAAATACTATTTAGGAACACTAGCATATTCATCTCCCGAACAAATGGAGGGTAAAGAACTAGATAATCGCTCAGATATTTATAGTTTGGGTGTGATGATGTTTGAAATGTTAACGGGAAAAATGCCACTGATGGCATCAACCCATTCTTTTGGAGCATGGTATAAAGCCCATCACCATACAACACCACGCACTTTTGTAGAAGTTGCTCCTAGCTTACTCATTCCTAAAGAGTTGGAAAATTTAGTAATGAGTTGTTTGGCTAAAATAGTCAAAAGTCGCCCCCAAAGTATCAGTGAAATACTCCAAACTTTAGAGTCTATCGAACAGCATCAGCAGGCACGCTCTCTTAAACATGAAATTAAAAATGAAGATGATCAACCTACTAACACTGTCACGCTGAAAGCTGAACCGGAACATAAGACAAACGGCAACAGTCAATTACAATTAGCTCCCGTCAAAAATGAAATTACTTTCACAACATCTTGGCCGAAAAATAAACCGATAGCTGATATTGTTTTTCCTCAACCCGTTCCCATCAATGGCGAGGTTGTGCCAGCTCTATGGGTCATGCTGCCACAACAAGAGATTATTCAACGTTTAGTGTGTAGCCGTTACAATCAATTTCTGTTCATAACTGCTCCCCACCCTATGATGTTGTGGATCACTGTTCTCTGCAATCGCAAATACGGAGCTAAATGGTTGCCTTACTACCTTGATCTCAAAACTAGCCTCGGTCAAGAGATGGTGAAATTAATGGTAAAAACAGGGTATTATCGCCTGCTATTGTTTGCGCGAGAATCACCAAATAGCTGTTCTCACATTCTTGTGGCTAGTATCGCCTCCGCTCAATGTCAACGTCTACAACAGTGGATGATGTCTGCCAAAGCTATTGTGTCTGTAACTGATCCCCAAATTAGTAAAAATCTACTTAAACAGGAATATGAGAAGATTAAACCTAAAATTTTGGCTAAGTTAGACACAATTGATACTGATTCTGCATTTGATATCTCTGGTTAGAGCCAATTTTTACAGGTTACATCTAACCTATATCAAAAATGTAAATTTTTATAAACAATATATATATCTAGGTTGTAACTAGTATTGGGAATAAATATAATAGTCCTCAGTGATGACTACCAAGCAAGTGCTTAGTCAAATGCAGGTAGACTTGTGACTTCACCTATTACATTGGAAATGTAACTCTTTATAGGTAAAGTAAAATGAGTAATCAGCTATGTAAGTAAGTTTACGAGATGGTTAGTTTTTGGGCTGACAAACCGGCCAAAACTATATTAAGTAAGCACGAAACGAACAAGGGCAAATTTGTCTGTCCCGATTTTAAGTAATGCGATTTCAGTAGTGAAGTTAGCTGAATTTAAAGTTGACGCCCCAGCATCCCCAGCTCGTTTCCTCCCTGGAACTGAGCAAGAGAAGGAGGTCGCCCACTGCGACACACAAACTTCTTCTATGCCAGAGTGGAACCTGAATCTAAGCCCCACTGATGCTTGAGCAGTTCTTGGTAAGTTGCCTCACGTACAACCATTTGCTCATAGAGTTTGACTAAAAAGTCTTTTGCTTGGTCATGGCTCATGTTCTGTACTTGAGTAGCAAAAGAACGGATGCTGAACTGCTGTTCCAAAGAAAGTTCGATAGGTTGACTCATAATAGACTCCTAACAGACAACGCGTAAAGTTGAGTTTGGTGACAGAAGACCTATAAAGATAGGGACAACTTGCCATTTGCTACCAATTCTCTGTATTAAGAAAGATAACAACTATTCAAAAGTTTGCCCATATCCTCAGAGGGTAAATTTCTGTTGGTTTTTGTGGGACTAGAACCTACGGAAATATAACTCAAGTCTGCTTTTGCAGGTTTTGAGGCAAATTTGGTAGGTAGAATATTCTTATTCCCTCTTATTTCCTACTTTTAGCTAGAAATATGTCCTAAGGGATAATTTCTACAGAAGTGTGAAAATGAAAGGTATTAAGATCGCATTATATGCTGCTTACATTATGATGTGCAACATGTCAATCAACTAAATTGTGTAATTTCAGCCGCCAATAGAGAAAACTTGGTTGCTAAGAGTATTTGTATCAAGTTGTAAATAGGAAAAATGCTCAGATTGAACAAAATGCTGAGTATATGTACTATAAAAATCGCGAAATCATGAAAAACGCGTCAAAATTCAATCATCACATTTGTGATGATTAATGCCTCTTACTTGAAGAAGGCAGGCTACTCTACTGCCTCCTGCCTGCTTCAATTACTCGATACAATCACGACAGTAATGTTATCGTGTCCACCTTGTTCTTTAGCGGCTTCTACAAGAGATATAGCAGCTTTATCCAAGTCATGGATGTCTTGGAGGCAATCAGCTATTTTTTCATCAACTAGTTCTTCGGTAAGACCATCGCTGCATAATAGTAAGCGATCGCCTGCTTGCACATCCAAGGGTTGAACATCTACTTGGTGTAAGTCTTCTCGACCTAAACAACGAGATAATACATGACGGAAGGGATGAATACGTGCTTCTTCGGCGGTGATATCACCAACTTTAATGGCTCTTGCTACCCAGGTATGGTCTTCTGTTACTTGTTCTAGTTGCAACTTTCGGAAACGGTACAGCCTAGAATCACCAACATGGGCGCACCAAGGTGCGTCACGAAAAATTACAACTACCACGGTTGTACCCATATCAGCACGTTCAGGATGACTTTGCTGATCCTGTAGAATCGCTTCATTAGCTTGCCATAAAGCTTGCTCTAACAACTGTGTAGACGAATTAGCTGCGTCCCAATTGCTAACTAAGTATTGTTGGATTTCCTTCGTGGCGATGCGACTTGCTTCTTCCCCGCCTGCGTGACCACCCATCCCATCAGCAACAATGAAAAATCGGCCTTCTTGGTCGATATGGTAATGATCCTGATTATTAGAGCGAACAAGTCCCGGATCGCTAAGACCCGTGAAGTTAAGTTTCATAGCGTTTCACTGCAACAATTAATACATACGGTCATAACGGTCGAGGCGGAGAAGCAGTCGGATCAGTATTACCGAGACTGCTGCGGCAATTAAACCAGCCAGCAGTGCTAACCATACATAATGATTAACTAATAAAATTGTGGCTGAAAGGGTAAATCCACTGATTATCACAGCATAGCTCATTGCTATCTGAATATTACTTTGCCGCCGTAAAAGTCGCTCTGTTTCTATGGAGCGTACTCGCAGGCGCATATCTCCCCGCTCTAGTTTTTCTAATGTATCTTCTAACCTACGTGGTAATCCGAACGCAGTGGTACTGACTTGCACGGCCTGACGACTTAATTCATTGAGGAAACTATTGCTATCTGAACCATTCATATTGGTCATAAGCTGCATTGCGTATGGTTGGGCAACTTCCATAAAGTTAAACTCTGGATCTAAGCCTTTGCCTACGCCTTCGAGGGTGGAAAAAGCCCGCATCACGAAAGTAAAAGTTGCTGGGAATCTAAAAGGCTGATTATAAGCTATTTCGTATAAATCATCACTGATCGCAGACACAGATTGAGCTTCAAAGGGCTTATCCATGAAATTATCGAGCATATACTGCACAGAACGCCGCACTGGCCCCATGTCATCTACGGGAGCGATCGCACCCAACTCTATGAGAGACTGGACGACGCGATCGCCATCTTTTTGAGCAATGCCAAATAGGGTTTCCATCAGTCCTTCCCGGATATTGGATTTAATTCGCCCCATCATGCCAAAGTCGTAGAAAATCAGCGAACCGTCAGGACTGACAGCAATATTACCAGGGTGGGGATCAGCATGGAAAAAGCCATCATTGAGTAATTGTAGTAAGTATGCTTGTGCGCCTTGACGCGCCACTGCTTTCCGATCTATGCCTGCTGCTTCTAAAGCCTCATATTGGCTAATTTTAATTCCCGGCAAATATTCTAACGTCAGCACTCGTGGAGAGGCGTAACGCCAATAGACTTTCGGGACTTTCACCCAGTCATAACCGCGAAAGTTACGCCGAAAAGCGTCAGCATTGCGACCTTCATTGAGATAATCAATTTCTTCCCAAAGAATGCGGCAACACTCTTCGTAAATACCCATCCAATCTCGCCCCCGCCCCCATTTAGGATGGTTTTGAAAATAGCGAGCTATACCCTTGAGAATTTGTAAATCAATCTCAAATAATTTTTTTAATCCGGGACGCTGTACCTTGACAACAACTGCTTCTCCGCTATGTAGTACCGCTTTGTGTACTTGTCCCAAGCTAGCAGCTGCTAAAGGAATCGGTTCAAAACTTTGAAAAAGTTCTGGAATTTTTTTACCGAGTTCTTGCTCAACAATTTTTTCTACTTGCTCGTAGCTAAAAGCTGGTACTTTGTCTTGAAGTTTTGCTAACTCTTCTACATATTCGCTGGGGAAAATATCAGCGCGGGTAGAAAATAACTGCCCAACCTTAATAAAGGTTGGCCCTAAATCCAGCAGAGTATTGCGAATCCAGACAGCTTGAGCCTTTCGTCGTGCTGCTTGTTTCGCTTCTGTGACACCGCCAGCATAGCTCCAAGATTTGTTGTACCGCCAAATTTTGAACATTAGGGTTAATACAAAACCCCAAATGTCCACGAATCGCCGCTTACTAGAGTAGTTTTCCCGATTCCAACGGTATGCTTTATCTGAATAACTAGTTTCCATAGGTTGTGCGTACCGTTGTATTTCTACTGAATCACCTGGAATAAAAGACACTCTGATTCCTAAACTGTTTTCACAAAGAGTCAGTTGTCAATAATTCTTGAATAATGACTGTTGACCTATTAACAAAATTAAACAGAACTGCTGCGATAACGTTGTAACTCGTTTCGCAACAGGGCAATTTCAGCACGTAGTTCATCAATTGTGGCTTGCAAGTCAACTCCATCTGTACCAGCTTGGGTAGTGCCTGTAGTACTGTGGCCTGCTTCAGCCGCCGTCGCCGCACGGTTGGCTCGTTCGATAACTTCTTCTGTAAATTGGCGTAGTTGTTCTCTTGCCTCAGCATCAAATTTACCGATTTCGCTCAAAGCATCGGTCAAGGCGACTTCTAGGCGTTCGTTAACTACTTCAGCTAAGGCTCTGCCTACAAAAAAGGCTTGCACAAGGGGGTTACTCATAAATTTTTGTTACGCTCGTCCGCAAGAGAATTATAACTTGCCTGTATGCTTTGCGGCTTCTACTGGGGAGCTAAAGATTTCCATGACGCAATGCGCAACTTCATCTCTGGCGATCGCTTTTTCTATTTCTCCATCTCCATTTTTCCTTACAAACAGTTAAATAACTATTGTTAAAAATATTGATTAATGGATGTATCACTGGTATTTTCAGTATATTTTCGTATTACACAACCAAGACTGAACGACTGGAAGTCGCGGCTACATCGCGGGATTTCATTTATTAGATGGAGAATATCAACCTATACAAGCAAATGAGCAAGGGCATTTGTGGAGTCATCAGCTAGAGTTATATTTGGGTGTTCATCAAGGACTATTGCGGTTTTTTACACGAGATGGACAACTAGTCCCCACACCTGAAGAAACGGCGGAACAGGCACAACAACAAGCAGAACAAGCTCAACAACAATTAGCACGTTTGGCAGCGAAACTGCGGAAGTTAAATATCGACCCAGATACAATTTAGAAGACTGTGTTTGCCTGTTTTGATCGTTGATTTCTCATGAAGGCAAAAACAGGCGATCGCCTCGAACCTCCACAATCATTATTCTTCTTCTACCGCCAAATTTACACCTGCATAAATATCACTCAAAGCAATTTTAAACTCTATTGATTGGAGTGATAGAATAGCCTCATAAGACTCATATTCTGTGAATACCCATTGACCATCAGTATTTCTATGAAACTGCTCTGCAAGGTGTTCATATTGGTCAATCATCAAGTATTCTTGCAGTGTTGGAAGAGAACGGTAATATCTAAATTTATTAGTTCTATCGTAATTTTCTGTCGATTGTGATAATACTTCTATAATCATTACGGGATTGGTAACTGTAGTAGTACCTTTTCCTTCATATGTTGGTTTTCCCTGAATAACTATGACATCAGGATAAGTGTATATGCGATAACGAGGTATCCATAATTTAACATCATCCATGTATATTTTATAATCTTTGCCTCGCATCTGCAATTTAAAATTGGCATAAAAATTACCTGCTATTTCACTGTGATTAGTCGTTCCACCAGCCATTGGGACAATTTCTCCATCTCTATATTCATTTCTGCATTCTGATGTTTCCTCTAGTTGTAAATATTCTTCGGTTGTGTAGTATTTACTTGCTGCTTGAGTTTGCATAATCACACCTTGTTGAATATCAATTACACAGGATAATGTTTAGCTAAAAAATCTTCTGCTTCTACTTGATTGTTAACCACTCCATCCAAAGTTGCCGCCAGCATATCATCTAGCATTTGGCGAAACTGCGGACTAGGTTTATATCCTAATTTTTTTAAGTCATTACCATTTAACATTGGTTGAATATGAGATAAAACTCTCAAGTAATGCCATATCTGCCGCCTAATTATTCTTGAACTAGATATGGCAATCAAAATTAACATTTCCAGATCATACTTGCGTAACAACTGAACTATTTGACTAGGTTGTTTAGATGTTGCGAAAAAGTTTGTCACCTCAAATTTGGCAGCAGCTAATTTATGCGATCGCTCCATACTATCTTCTGGCAATTGCAGATTTTTAGCTACTTTGTGGCGATATTGTGGTGCTAGGTAGGCAATTAAAAGTTCTAGGCGCATTTGCCAAGGAGTTAATTTTTTTTGGGCATCAAATCGTTTCCAGCAGCGTTCTAATAAACGTAATTGCCATAAAAGTTCATACTCTAATTTCAGAGTAGGATGGATGCACTGTAACGCGCCTAAATCATTGAGCAACTTTAAAGCCAATTCCCAATAGGGGGCTGCAAGTATATGTTTGAGTTCGGCTTTGAGTCGAGTTTGCAGGGCAGGAGTTTTGCTGTTAGTTTGGGCAGTGCGGTCATATACACCACTATTAATGGCGTAGCGAATATATTCTTCTGTGCGTGGTTCAATGGCAAATCCAAACCGCACTGCAAATCGGACACCGCGATAAATGCGGGTGGGGTCTTCAATAAAGCTATTGGCGTGTAATACGCGAATTTGTTTAGCTCCTAAATCTAGCAAACCGCCAAAGAAATCAAGCAATTCCCCAGCACGGGGAGAAGTTAAACGCAAAGCCAAAGCGTTAATAGTAAAATCACGACGGTATAAGTCTTGACGAATGGAACTAGCTTCCACCTCTGGATTCGCAGCTGGATAAGGATAAAATTCTGTTCTAGCAGTGGCAATATCTACCCATAAAGAATCTAATTCGGGGTCTTTGTGCCATAACAAAGCCGCAGTTTGAAAAGCACCGTGAATTTCTAACCGAGCAGCGGGGTAAATTTCTTGGAGGGCTTTGGCTAGTTCTACTCCCGCACCCACATCAGCGGTTTTATGAAAGCCATCAACTACTAGGTCAATATCTGTAATCATCAGCGTTCCGGATGCGCCTTCAGACAATAGCAAATCTCGTACCGCACCACCCACTAGATAAAGATGCCAACCTCGTTTTTCTGCGGCTTGGGAAGCTGTAGTGAGTAATTGCCAGAGTCGGGGAGTGAGGAGATCGCGTAATTGTTCTAGACTAGGAAGCTGAATACTCTGTTCCGATTGCCTTTCTCTGTCCTTCTGCCCTTCGGCTTGATGCAATTCCCTCAGAATATCGGTACGAGTGACAATCCCAACTAATTGCCCCTGATCTAATACAGGTAAGCGACCAATATCATACGTCACCATCAACGACTCAATTTGTGGCAGTGTTGTATCTGGGGTAATAGTTTTTAAATTAATTGTCATGTAGCCCTTGACTGGCGCATGACTAAAGCCGTGGTGAAAAGCAATATCTAAATCCCGGCGGGAAATAATTCCGACTAATTGCCCTTGGGTATCTACTACAGATAAACCAGAGTGTCCGTAGCGTAATAGAATGCGCTGCGCCTCCGCAATTGTGGTTTCTGGGCGAATGGTGCGGACTGGAGAAGACATTAAATCTCTGGCGGTGGGGGGATGGGGAATTGAGGTTTTGATCCCTTCTAGGAGTTGTTGCAGGATATTTTCAGCATCAACACCTCGTAAATTCAAAGAAGCAGCTTGGGAATGACCGCCGCCGCCGAAAGTTTGAAATAATCGGTCAAGATGAACACCAGGAATTTGCGATCGCCCAATGATTGTCAACCGAGATTCATCTTTATTTAGGGGATACTCACTAACTAACAGCAACGCATCAATCTCTGTTAACTCAATCAGTTGCGACGCTAAACTAGATAACCCAGGCACAAAGCCTTCTGTCTTTAAAATTGCCCAGGCGATAGTATAACCCCGTAAACACAGATATTCTAATTGTTCTAAAGCTTCCTTGAGCAAACGTTGTAATTGCGGTGATAAACCTGGCTCACGGTAGTTAGCAATCGCAGTTAAACTAGCACCTTGCTGCATCAACCAAGCCAACGCTAGCGCATCCCGTGGTGTAGATTGGTCGTAAGTGAGAGAACCAGTATCAACATGAATGCCTAAAGCCATTGCTGTGGCTTGGGTTGGGGTGAGAGAGATTTGCTGTTGTTGTAATTGTTCCACAATCAGAGTTGTGGTTGCTCCAACTGGAGAAATGTGAAATTGCGTAGCCGGAATATCTGAGACTTGTCCGAGGTGATGGTCGTAGACTGTAATATTGTGAAGTTGTGGCAGATCTAACCACTCAGCAGCCTTACCCAAGCGATCGCGCTGTTGGGTATCTACAACCGTTATCGACCGAATTTTCTCTGGATTTACCGAGCGTCTTTCAATCAGCGTATACTCATCCCGATGCAGTGCCAAAAAATCTCTTACAGGTGGATGTGCGCCGCCAGTCAACACGATTTTACTGCCCGGTAGGAGACAAGTTAATCCGACTGCTGCTCCTAACGCATCAAAATCGGCTGTAGTGTGGCAAAGAATTAAGTCCATAATCAAGAATCATTAGTCAACAGTCATTAGCCATTGCTACTTAGACAAACAACTAATGACTAATGACTAATAACTAATGACTATAGTGACGCAATTTCTGCTAGCTTACAAATAAGGAGAAATGTCGGTGTCGCCCTTTACGATATTCTATCTTTAGTATTTTGCTGTCTTGGGAGAAGTAAAAATGACCATAATATTCCAATTTGCTTTAGTAGCACTTGTTTTAATGTCTTTTGTTCTCGTGGTCGGTGTACCTGTAGCTTATGCTACCCCCCAAAGTTGGGTTGAATCTAAAAAACTACTATGGCTTGGTTCTGGAGTTTGGATCGGCTTAGTACTTTTAGTTGGTCTATTAAACTTCTTTGTAGTCTAGGCCAACACCGGATCATAGAACAGGTAAATACCAACAAGACTACAGGGGCAGGAAAGCTACCAAGCAAGGTAAAAGAACATGTTTATATGTTCTTGAGTCCGAATTGTGCTTTCCTGCTCTTCTACGTTTACAGAAGAAATGTATATTGGCAAAAGTATAGTGAATGTAAGAGGCAGTCATGGCAGTTTTTGAGGGAACTTTCGCTCAAACAGAACCTTTGCGTATAGCATTGGTGATTGCTCGATTCAATGACCTTGTAACCACAAAACTGCTAGCAGGATGTCAAGATTGCTTAAAACGCCACGGTGTCGATCCTAGTCCTGAAGGCGATCAAGTAGACTACGTTTGGGTTCCTGGCAGTTTTGAAGTGCCGCTTGTAGCTCGTCAGTTAGCTCTTTCTCACCGCTATGACGCAGTAATTTGCCTAGGTGCAGTGATTCGTGGACAAACACCTCATTTTGAGTATGTATCCTCAGAAGTAGCCAAGGGAATTGCAGCTGCTAGCTTTCAGACGGGAGTACCAGTAATTTTTGGGATCTTGACAGTTGATACTATGCAGCAAGCCCTAGAAAGGGCAGGTATTAAGAGTAATCATGGTTGGGACTATGCAATGAATGCGCTGGAAATGGCCAGCCTCATGCGGCAGTTACGTACTAACTTGAAAGATGCCTACGCTCACAGTCCCCAATCTTTACCAGCATCGATTTCTGGTCACAGCATCGGCAACTTCACCACTGAGTCAGAAGGAGTGGGATGACACAAAATAGGGCATGGAGCATGGTTGAATTTCTTCCTCTGCTCCTACGCAATTGCTCGACTTGGGGAGAAGTCAGAGCAGAGGAAAACTCCGCTTTGAACTTCGGGGGCAAAGTCCAAGACCGCATTGCTCCCCTACACCCTTATATTCCTACACACGGCAGTTTGCTTATGCCGAGAAACCCCTCCGGATTCACCAATGCAGCTTATGCCGGGAAACCCTTTCGGCAGTTGCTAATGGGGGAAACCCCCATTAGCAACTGCCGACGCTCCTGCGTCGCTAACGCTGCGCTAACAACACCGCAAGTGGTTCACCGCCCACGCAACTGCCTCCCCTACATCCCCACTCCAAGCCCTCAAAATCAAAATTTAGACTTTTAACTAGTTGACAAATCAAAAACAACCTGTCATATTAATAAAGTAAGGTTTGCGGGTATAGCTCAGTGGTAGAGCGTCACCTTGCCAAGGTGAATGTCGCGCGTTCGAATCGCGTTACCCGCTTTTAAATTAACTAAGTGCATACTCAGACTAATGTCTGTTTGCAGTCAAATATAATTTTCACGCTACAACACACCCAACTAAAGTATGTACTAGACTGGGATAAAGCTGATGAAAGGGCTTAATGGGTAAGCAATGGGCATCTATGATCAGTTAACTTGACTAACAACCTTTGAGGTAAAAGTCAAAAAAGTAGAAATCAACACAGATCTCAGATGAAATTCAGCAGAAGCTACTGAGAATACAGCCCAATGCTAAATAAATCATTTATTCTTGTGTGCAACCTGAGCGCATGGGTTGTCTTCCAGGTATTGGCCACGTAAGCTAAAAAAAGTACTAAATACGCCAAAACTATCAATGCTTAAAAACGCAAATACAGAAACTTGTCGAAAATATGACTACCAAAGCAGAAATAACAGCCTAAGTTAGTCATAGTAGAGTATGTAGCTGACTTTGCTATTTATATAAAACTTTAATTTACAAATAACCCCAAGGTTTTCAAAAGTTGTAAAAATATGCTCAAGTTATTAAGCTGTTCCACATGTGATTTTTTAATTTGCATATAGTTTGCAGCCAGGATGCTGATAGATGCTGAGTTTTTCTTTTTGCGAACGGTTATGTAAGCAGTGAGTCCAGTACGGCGAGAGGGTTTCTCGCTGTGGCAACGCTGTTTGCTACAACTCCAGAAACCCCCACAACTGCACTGTTGATGCTCCAGAGTCGCTACTACTAACGCAGTGGCGCAACTTTTCAAGACGAATTTTGAATTTTGAATTGCTTAGAACGCTTGTGCAATCACAAAAACCCGAAAAAATAGATTTTAATATCGAATACCCCTGTCCCTGTCGCCGCAAGGGGCGGTTGATTCCTATTACTCTTACAGAAGCATTTGGATGCGATCGCTGTCAACAAATCTTTGTCGTCGAAGATAATGGCCATGTGCTAGAACAGCTTTCCACCACCTACCCCTACAAACGTGCTTGGCGTTGGACGGGGGGTAATTGGCGAGTTGTTCACCCCAAATTAGGAGAAAGCTATTTACCTATAGCACTAGGGATTATTTTCGTGCTAGTGATTATATGGCTACCATTAGCACTGCGATTAGCCAATGGTTCTAGCATTATTGCATGGGCTATGGTGGCAGTATTGTTGGCAATTTTGCCAGCACTCATGGTCTGGCTTACCTACCGACGATAATTCAATGACCGTTGCAGCTGTGGACGAATTTCCCGAACCCATAAACATTGCCAAACGCGCTTATCAAGCGTCCCTGAAGTTAAGCACTACCAAGGGAACAGACCGCAGTCGCGCTGTTTTGGCAATGGCACAAGCACTCGAAAGCGCATTTGACGACATTTTAGAAGCCAATACCTTGGATCTAGAAGCTAGTCGGGAAATGGCAGTGCCAGAAGTGATTTTAGATTGGCTGAAACTCACTCCCACTAGGCTAGAGACAACAGTAGAAATTCTGCAAAGGCTGGGGGAACTCTCAGATCCTTTGCGGCGGGTGAGAAACGCTGACTATCAACCAGAAGATTCTCAAAGTTACTCCCAATTAATGCCCTTGGGAGTAATAGGATTTATTTATGAAGCCTTTCCTGATATTGGTGCGATCGCCGCAGGTTTATGTATTAAAACAGGCAATAGTATCATCCTCAAAGGCAGCACAGAAGCTAGTCACTCCAACGCTGCGATTACAGAAGTGTTACAACACGCCATTGCGGAAGTTGGTTTACCATCAGGTTGTATAGAACTGATTACCGCAGAACATGGGGCTTCTATTCGCGATTTAGTTACCCAAGACCAATATGTCAATTTAGCCATTCCCTACGGACGTTCTAGTTTGGTACAGCAGGTCATGCGACAAGCTACCTGTCCAGTGCTAAAGTCAGCAATGGGTAACTGTTACCTTTACTGGTCGCTGAATGGCAGTTTAGAGATGGTGAGGTGGATGATTATTGATAGCCATGAAAGCGAACCAGACCCCGTAAACGCCATTGAAAAAGTGCTGATTCATCGCCAAGCTATGCCATCATCTTTGGCGGTGCTGTGGAATAGTTTGAAAGAAAAAGGCTTTGAACTCAGAGGCGATGCAGAACTAGTGGAAGCCTTCCCCCAGTTGCAGCTAGCAAAAGACGGTGAATGGGGATGTGCCTATTTAACTAAGACGGTAGCATTTAAGTTGGTGGATAGCTTAGAGGGCGCGATCGCTTGGATTAATCAATACAGTAGTGGTCATGCTGACTCTATAGCCACGGAATCCTATCAAGAAAGTCGCCAGTTCGCTTTAGGTGTTAACAGTGCATCCACTTACATCAATACATCCCCCCGTTTTTCTCGTAACCCTTCACGGGGAGACTCAGTATTTTTAGGTATGTCCAATCAAAAAGGCCACCGTCGGGGATTTATTAGTTTAGAAACCCTGACTACCGCCAAGCATATCATTCAGGGAAATGGACGGTTTTAGCAATAAGCAGTCTTGAATGCCCTTGTATTTTTTACCAGCTATGTTTTCCGCAAATCTTTCTTTAGAGTCGCGGCCTTGTTCATGCGTTTTGGTTATCTCAGACTTGAGACTGATCCTTCATCTTTCCCATGTCAGATCAGATATTTCAAACCGAGAGTAGATGTAAATGATACTCTGTTTCTATACTGTATTAAGAAGTGTTGCGTAAACTAGGAGCTTATACTTATGCAATTATTGTTGCAAGCACCAGATTCAGTCGCTGCAGGTGGGACTCATTTTCCTCTAGCTTTTACATTAGTTTATGTAGTAGGTTTTATTGCAGCTGTGACCATTGGTTCTATTGCTTGGTACAACTCTAAACGCCCTGTCGGTTGGGAAAGCAAAGAGCGTCCAGATTTTGTACCCAAGGTGGAAAAAGAAGAAACTCCGGGTCTGGGTGAACCGAAGTCATAATTAGTCATTAGTCATTAGTCATTAGTCAATTAAGTCCAGGCTAAAGACTTTTGACCACCACAATTTTAGATTTTGGATTTTGCGAAAAGTTGAGTGGTGAGGCATTCCTTTGGGGAGACACTGCGTTGGGCAGGCAATGCCCGACTTGTAGCCAGTGTCGTCGGCTTTGCCAACTTGAAGGAACTGCCGAAAGGGTTTCTCGACTTGAGCAAATTTTTCAAGGTGGATTTTGGATTGGTGTTTCATTACAAGCCCCACCCGTGGGAAGTCGAACAAATCTCAAATAGTCAAGCTGCGTTCTCTTGTGGATGCAGTCAATCCAGTCAATCTATTAAAGATGCTTCTGCGTCGCTAACGCTACGCTATCGCAAATCTACAATCCAAAACTGTTCGACTATAGTTAGTTTTGAACTTCAACCCAACGACGATAGAGTTTTTGAATTTGTTTGAGCAGTGTAGTGTGTGCTGAAGTGTGGGACTCATTGCTTTGGCTTAACTCCTGTAATTTTGTCAAGAGTCTGGCTTCTTCGATCGCTACTTCCCCATCACTGTAAATTAAACCGCTAATGGCTTCAATCAGATTTTCGCAGTCTTCGGCACTGGGGCGATCGCCTAAATATTCTTTTACCCATGTGTAACATTCATTGGGTTGTACGGTAACTAATTCATACAGCCAAGGCTTAATCTCTGGATCTGTGGATAAACCTTTCGCTTGAGCGATTTCACGGAGATATTGGCGTTCTTCTGGCTGAATTCTGCCATCAATCCAAGCAGCTCCAATCAGAATTTTAACTAAGTTTTTAACGTTGGCATCAGTGACCATTGCTGCCTCCTTCGGGAGATTCAAGCTTTCATCAAATGGTACAATCCCTGATCGTATTCACCCCGAATCATTGGTTTTTCTTAAGCGCACCATGAAAAACCCATCCATATCCTGACGATGCGGCCAAACTTTTAAGCAACCTTGGGGTGTACTGTAGGTAGCGTAAGGTGAATCACCGTTCAAATGTTCAATTTGCCAATTGGGATGCTCTCCTATAAATTCTGTGATCACTTCCTCATTTTCGGCTGGATGTAAGGTACAAGTAGCATAAACTAGCACACCCCCTGGTTTGACAAACTTTGAAGTTTGTAATATGAGTTCCTTTTGTAGCGTTGAGAGTTCCGCGACAGATACAGGTGTTTGTCGCCAACGCGCATCTGCATGACGGTGTAAAGTACCTAAACCAGAGCAAGGCGCATCTAACAATACTCGGTCGGCGATATTGTGAAACTGGGGTAAATGGCGGCTGTCACCAGTAGAAATTTCAATTGAGTGTAATCCCAAGCGTTCAGTATTAGCTTTGAGTTTACGCAACCGGGAGGCAGTGCGATCGCTAGCAATAATTTTTCCCTCATCCTGCATTAACTCAGCAATGTGAGTCGTTTTCCCCCCTGGCGCAGCGCAAGCATCAATAATCACCTCTCCTGCTTGGGGGTCAAGTATATGACTTACCAATTGCGCGCTAGCATCTTGAACCACCCACCAACCTTGATGAAATCCAGGAAGATTTTGAATCGCCCCAGTATTACCAATTAACCTTAAAGCTTGGGGTAAATGCGGTATTCTTCTGGCTAAAATCCCTGCTGATTTTAACGCTATTTCTACTTCCTCCATCGAAGTTCGCAGAGGATTAATTCTTAAATCTATGGTGGGGGTTTGGTTCATCCATTCACAGAGTCTTTCTGTCTCCTCTACACCCAATTGCTCTAACCAAACTTGGATGATCCAGTCAGGAAAACTGTGTAAAATTCCTAAACGTTCTCCTGGATTTTCTGGTAGTTCCAAGGGATCTGATAATGTTTCGGCTAAACGAACATACTGACGTAGCAAACCATTCACAAACCCTGTCAGTCCAGCAAAACCATTTTCCTTAGCTAGTTGGACTGTAGTATTGACAGCCGCAGAGACAGGAATGCGTTCTTGATAACGCAATTGATAAAATCCTAAATGCAGAATGCTACGAAGTTCGCTTGGCTGTTGATGGGATTTCTTTTTAGCGAGTTGGTCAATTAACGCGTCCAGAGTGCGTTGCCTTCTCACGCTGCCATAAACTAATTCTGTCACCAAACGGCGGTCAATATCAGACAAATTAACTTTTCGTAGCACTCTATCTAATGCAATATCAGCATAAGCTCCTTTATGAACATCTTTGAGGGCAATGAAAGCTATTTGACGGGAATTGGTCATGGAAAGTTGGCAATTATTGAGATATCACGGTAATTTAGACTGAAACAAACACAAAATAAAATCATGAAAACAGAGTTAATTTCTATGAGCTATCTTGAGCAGGGATTACTTGCTTACAAAAAGGGAGACTACGAGACAGCTAAAAGGATTTTTACAAAATTGGCTACCCTCAATCGTAATGCCCAGGCTCAAACTTACTAGGGGTGATGCAGTCTTTTGGGCAGGGTTTTGAGACTGATCCAGCTGCAGCCGCTAATCATTATCAAACTGAGGCGAGCTGGACATCTCCAAGCCACCTCTAACTTAGTAGCCCTGGATGCCCTTGGTTGTAGTTTTGAGCAAGATCATACAACAGTTTTGTCCTGGTATCATCGGGTGACGGAGGCAGGTGATCTAGAAGCAATGTTCATGATGGGGACAATGTACACCAACGGCTAGTTTGTAATACCGTTTCTTAATGAAGATGCACTTTATTCTGCACTGTAGAGACGTTGCATGCAACGTCTCTAGATCATTTATTTGGTACAACTTCATAGAGAATTGCCATAACACAATATTTTAATGCAGCCGAATATTTGTGGCTAAAGGCAGCAGAACAAAATCATACGATCAGATCAGTGGAATAGTTGGGTCTCTAGTTTGTATTGAGTTAAGTGAATTATATCTGGGACTGTGTAAAAAATTGGGATGAAAATATTTGCAAATGCAGATATTCTCTACTCCTAGTTTTTAAAATAGGGAAAGATGCAATTTTTATATAAATAAGCATTCACAACCGCGGTTGCTTCAAGAAATCGGGGTTGTGAACGTTTCCGAAAGATTTAGACTCGTAAGATCAAAAACTTACTTAGAGAGACATAGAAGGATCTACACTGTTAATTTCAAATTCACAAGCTCTTGAAACTAATTCTGATGGCAATTTATCAAAGCTCACTAATGATAAATAAGCTTGGTTTTTCATCAATTCTTTAGCCAGTAAGAAACCGGCGATCGTCCAAGTTTGATATTTCCTTGATTGCTTACCAATCAATCGTCCTTTTTTACCATCATAGTATTCTGGCCATTCATCTTCAAACAGTCTCGCTTGAGCTATTTCAATCGCCTTAGTTGCCAAATAAGGTTTATTTGTTTTGATGGATGCTGCCGTTAACATCCACATCAAAACAGGCCAGCTACCCGCATTATGATATGACCAAGGTATATTTTTAGGGTCGCAGCCTGTAACAATTCTGTACTCTTCATGTTCTAAAGCTGGATAACAGATTTTCATGGGCATATCTCCCACTAAATCTTCCCATCTCTCTTCAATCAAACCCATAATTGCTTGAGATTGCTCTTCTGTCGCTAGGTCAGAAATTACCGCCATTAAATTACCTAGTGCAAAGAAGCGAGTATCTAACTGTGATGGCCCAACATTACCTGCTAAATAACCACCTTTTTTGGGTAGCCATTTATCTAATTCATAATAAGGAATAGAGTCTACATAGATATTAAAAAGATTGACTGCTGTTTTACCGTATTCTTCACTTTTGAAGCGATAAATAGCGTTGAGGCGATTAATATCTATCCAATAATGTTGACGAATATGGGCGCATAAAAGCGGTAGGCGATTATCAATTGCTTCTACAACATCTTGATTCCCTTGACAAATTAACATCTCCCGCGCAGCACGCAACGCCGCATAAAATAAAACTTGCAATTCCAGCGGATGACCATAAATACCCAAACGACGGTCAATCATGCAAGCACCATCTGGAACTAACAGTGTTGGATACATATCAAAGCGATTCGCCAGACAGATTTCCATGATTAACCTAATACCTGTTTGGAATTCAGGCTGATAGGCTAAGGAAAAATCTTTGGTTGCGACTACATAAGAGTGCAATAAGATGATCCACCATAAACAAGAATCTACTGGTGTGACTCTAGCGATCGCATGTTCACCAAAATCTGCTTCTAAATATTCTTCACCATGCTCTGATACTACTTTAAAACTCGCTGGTATCAGACCTCTACCTGGCTTATAGGCATCTAATTGTCTTTCTTTCGGCTGTAACTTTAAAGTTTCTTCTAAAAAGTTGCGTACTATTTCTGTTCTACCTTTGATCAAAAAAATCAAAGCTGATGAAACAAAATCCCGAATAAAACATTGGTCGTAATTCAATGCTTCTACAGAAACATCATAAGCTGCTACTGTACCAATAGGACGACCTTTATAATATATTATGGATTTTTCTAGTGCTTCCCATGCTGATGCTTCTATACTTTCATCTGTTAGTAATTCATTGATTTTCTGCATCGCCAGACTAACTCCATTGTGGGTGTAAATTTTTGGTAGATGCGCTTTCTTTCATGAGGTTTTTTACTCTTGATCAGCATAACAGAGAGCAGGTTTTGCTATTGCAAAAATTACCCAAGATAAGCAGCTTAAGCTTAATATCTCAAGCTGCTCATATTTGTGTATAATGTCTGATGGTGAATTAATTCACTTTTAATCAATTATCCTTGTGGTAATCTACAACTGGCTGTGATTCCATACCCAAGCAATAACAATGATTAATAAATACAGTCATGACAGATATATTTTTAGCTTAACCAACGCTCTTTTGTGTATGTAGAGCTTTCCTTTACCAAACAAAAACATATCTCTCAAACTGTTTAAGGGTTGTATGAAGTGAAGTCTCTATGACTTCTGGTGATCTTTACTTAGTTAGGATCTGTCTTTCAAGATTATTTTTCCCCTACAAATTAATAATTTATAACTTTTTGTCAAAATTTGCAATATAGGTAATTACAAATTTGAAGATGTCAATACCTATAAAGAATTATATATTTTACACTACAGAAATATAAATTAGTGTGAATACTGGGGTGCGATCGCAATTTAGTCATCAAAAATCAAGCAAGTATATGTTTATTCCGAAAGCTTCTGCTCATAATCTTTATAAGCCTGATTAATTGCCTGCATCAAAGCCTTTGCATTTTCAGAACTGTTGACATCAGGATGATATTGTCTCGCTAATCGTAGGTAGGAAAGCTTTACATCTCTAGGATTTGCATCCTAAAGCCATTGTCCGGTTTTTAAATTCCAAAGATTAACTTGTCTGTCATCACTGCCACTGACTAAAGTATCACCATCTGGGGTAATAGCGATCGCATTCACTGCTGCTAAGTGGCCTTTGAGTGTGTGTAGACATTTCCAGGCTGCCGAAGACTGTAGTTCTGGTTCTATTTTGCTAGAAGATTCATTTGTGACTTTTTCTTTTAATTCAGCTTTCGTGGCTTGCAATTCATCCTCAACTTCCAAAGCTGCAAATTTGCGGTTGAGATCCTCTCCAGTCAGAAGTAACTCTAACTCTTGAATTGTGGCACTGTAGAAATCCATCTGTAAGACTTTTTCTTCCATCCGCACAAAAACTTCAGCCGGAGTTTCTTTAACTTCAGATTCATCTAACAACTTGGCAACTCCGTAAGCTGCAAGTCCTACCACTGCAGCAACACCAGCCATCGGTACAGTCCCAATACCAAAAGCCAGCCCAATTTTAGGTGCAATTAACCCTACACCACCAAATGCGCCAGAAAAAGCTGCACCACCAATAGCACCTATTCCCATTGCACCAACAGCGGGCGTATCTACCTCAGCTATTGCTTTGAACGCACCATAAATAGCTGCACCCGCTACAACACCAGCCACAACTACGGGAGTTGAACCAACGCCAACAGCACCAAATCCTCCTGCTAATCCCATCCCGCCAACTGTGGCAGAAACACCTGTACCGGCTAGACTTCCTCCGGCAATAAAGGCTGCACCTGTTTGAAAATTTTTGGTCATTTGTATTAGTTATTGATGTTATTGCTTGCTAATAATGCTGCTAGTCAATAAAAACAGCATTAGTAAGTACAGTAATTACAAAAATATTTTTCTATTTAGAGTTCTGAAATATTAGTTGTCTAGCAGATTACATTCTCATTTAATCAAGCTAACTACCTAAGTTTAAGAAATGAAACAAACAATATCATCAGTAATTTTGCAAAATTCCGGCTCATTTGCTAGCACACATCAATATCAAGCTTTTTCCCTATTATTTCCATCAGCTAGCACGCCAGGAAAATAAATGATTCCCGACAAAAAGTCTCCCTGCCATTCCTTTTTCAATCTCTATTGTCAAGTTCACAACATCTGAAGGTATGGTAATAAAAGCGATGCCTTGATAAAACAAACATTTATATGACCTTGGTTGATTCTAACAAGCATAGAAAAGCTAAAGCCCTTAAACCCGGTAGCCGTCGCCCTGCGAAAGAACTATGCAGCGAGTGCGGACTGTGCGACACCTACTACATTCACTACGTTAAGGAAGCCTGTGCGTTTATCACTCAACAGATAGACACTCTAGAGGCACAAACACACACCCGCTCTCGGAATCTGGATAACCCTGATGAACTTTACTTTGGTGTGCATCAAGACATGATGGCGGCGCGGAAACAGCAACCCATCGAAGGCGCGCAATGGACAGGGATAGTCAGTACCATTGCTATAGAAATGCTCAACCGTGGACTAGTTGAAGGCGTTGTTTGTGTTCAAAACACCAAAGAAGACCGCTTTCAACCCATGCCCGTTATTGCCCGTACCCCAGAAGAAATATTAGCAGCACGGGTAAATAAACCCACACTTTCCCCCAACCTTTCCATCTTGGAACAGGTAGAAAAATCAGGCATGAAGCGATTATTGGTGATTGGTGTGGGTTGTCAAATTCAAGCACTCAGGGCGGTAGAAAAAAAACTAGGGTTAGAAAAATTGTATGTCTTGGGTACACCTTGCGTAGATAATGTTACCCGTGCCGGACTGCAAAAATTTTTAGAAACCACCAGCCGATCGCCTGATACAGTAGTACATTACGAATTCATGCAAGACTTCCGCATTCACTTCAAGCATGAAGACGGCTCAATTGAGAAAGTCCCCTTCTTTGGCTTAAAGACTAACCAACTCAAAGATATCTTTGCTCCCTCCTGCATGAGTTGCTTTGATTACGTCAACTCCTTAGCGGATTTAGTCGTCGGTTATATGGGTGCGCCCTTTGGTTGGCAGTGGATTTTAGTGAGAAATGATATAGGTAAAGAGATGCTGGACTTGGTAAAAGATCAGTTAGACACTCAGCCTGTGATGTCTGAGGGGAATCGGAAAGAGGCTGTACAGCAGGGTATCACAGCTTATGACAAGGCTGTGACTTTACCGATGTGGGTAGCAAAACTTATGGGGGTGGTGATTGATAAGATTGGTCCTAAAGGTTTGGAGTATGCGCGGTTCTCGATGGATTCGCACTTTACACGGAATTATTTGTATGTGAAGCGGAATCATCCTGAGAAGTTGGAGGATCATGTGCCGGAGTTTGCCAAGCGGATCGTTGGGCAGTATAGGTTGCCAGAGTAATGTTGCGCGCATTCGCCGCCAGGCGAATGCGCGCAACAAATCCTAAACCTTTCCTACCGCGTCAATCGCCGCCTCAAGTGCGATCGCCACATGAGTCCAGTGAGTCCCCCCTTGGCAATACACCACATAAGGCTCACGCAAAGGCCCATCCGCTGAAAATTCCAACGTACTCCCCTCAATAAAAGTCCCCCCAGCCATCACTACCTGACTCTCATACCCCGGCATAGCATCAGGAACAGGGTCAAGGTAAGACCCAATGGGAGAATGCTGTTGTATCGCCTTACAGAAAGCAATCAGTTTTTTTGCTGAACCCAACTTAATCGCCTGAATCACATCCCCACGAGGTGCAAGAGGCGCAGGATTAACTGGATAACCCAGCTTGTCAAATACATAACCCGTGAGATAAGTCCCTTTCATCGCCTCCCCTACCATCTGTGGCGATAAAAATAACCCTTGGAACAACAGTCGATTTTGGTCAAAGGTCGCACCGCCAAAACTCCCAATTCCAGGTGCAGTCAGACGACAAGCTGCTGCTTCTACCAAATCCGCACGACCGGCAACATAACCTCCAGCCGTGACGATAGTACCACCAGGATTTTTAATTAATGACCCCGCCATTAAATCAGCCCCGACATGAGTGGGTTCTTGAGTGTCGATAAATTCCCCATAACAGTTATCGACAAAACAAACGGTGTGAGGATTTTGTTGCTTAACTAGATGTACAATTTCCTCTATATCGTTAATTAATAAGCTTGGTCGCCAAGAATAGCCGCAAGAGCGTTGAATTAACACTAAACGCGTTCTATCAGTAATGCTAGTGCTTAAAGCTTCCCAATCTACAGTTCCTTGTGGCGTTAGCTCCAATTGGCGATATTTTATGCCAAACTCAATAAGAGAGCCTTGACCTTGACCACGAAAACCAATGACTTCTTCAAGCGTATCGTAGGGAGAACCGACCACTGCTAGCATTTCATCCCCAGGACGGAGGACACCAAATAAAGCGCAAGCGATCGCATGAGTTCCCGAAACAAACTGCACTCGCACAGCTGCCGCCTCAGCCCCCATTACCTCCGCAAAAACTTTATCTAAAGTTTCTCTGCCCAGATCATCGTGACCGTAGCCACTCACACCTGCAAAATGGTGCGCTCCTACACGCTGATTACGAAAGGCATCCAGCACTCTTTTGAGATTATGCTTGACCTGAGCGTCAATACCAGAAAAAATCTCTAACAGTGAGTGTTCTGCTTGCCGCAGCTGTTCTAAGCTGTTCATTACTTCCTCGTTAACAAAAAATTTATAGATTGCGGATTTAGGGTTCGCGCAGATTCGGCTGAACAATTTCAATACAGGTTATTGCATGACAATTGCTACTTCAACTAAACCTCAAATCAATTGGGTGAATACCCTATTTTTCCTTGGGCTACACATCGGCGCATTATTTGCCTTTGTCCCTGGTAACTTTAGCTGGGCGGCAGTTGGTGTAGCTTTCTTGCTGTACTGGATAACTGGTGGTCTGGGCATTACTTTAGGCTTTCATCGCCTTGTCACCCACCGCAGTTTCCAGACTCCCAAGTGGTTGGAATATCTTCTGGTGCTGTTTGGAACTCTCGCCTGTCAAGGAGGGCCAATCGAGTGGGTTGGTACACATCGCATTCATCATTTACATTCCGATACTGATACCGACCCCCATGATTCCAACAAAGGTTTCTGGTGGAGTCATATTGGTTGGCTGATTTATCATTCTCCTGCCCACACTGATGTTCCTCGTTTCACCAAAGATATTGCCGAAGACCCAGTTTATCAGTTTTTACAGAAATATTTTATTTTTATTCAGGTTGCGCTGGGTTTATTGCTGCTATATCTGGGTGGTTGGTCTTTCGTCGTTTGGGGCGTTTTTGTTCGTATTGTTTGGGTTTACCACTGCACTTGGTTAGTGAACAGTGCTACTCATAAATTTGGCTATCGCAGCCATGACGCTGGTGATAACTCCACCAATTGCTGGTGGGTAGCTGTGTTAGTTTTTGGTGAAGGTTGGCACAATAACCACCATGCTTTTCAATATTCAGCTCGTCATGGTTTGGAATGGTGGGAAATTGACTTAACTTGGATAACAATTCAATTGTTGCAAGTGCTTGGTTTAGCGACTAATGTAAAACTTGCAGACAAAAAACAATAAGTCATTTATTATTAGTCATTAGTTTTTTATCAACGGCTAATGACTAATAATTTTTGGCTACCAAATATCTAGTTGATGATGAAATATTAGGCAAAATCAAATTACAGCTGCGCTGGCGCAACTTAGATTGCTATAATCCAGAACGACTAGTGTAAAGAAACTTTGCGGCAAGTTACTTTTTAAGTAACTTTGTAGAGGATTCTGTTCGTTTTTCAGGTTTTCATGACTACATCAATCACCAAGAAACAAGAGATAAGTAATGACCTTGGTAGTTCCGAACTAAGGCTTAAAGATATTATCAAAACTTTGCCAAAGGAATGCTTCCAATTAAATAGTCGCAAAGCTTGGACACAAGTAATCATCAATGTTTTGATGGTGGGTTTAGGCTACTATAGCTTGGCAATTTCTCCCTGGTTTTTATTACCAATCGCTTGGATTTTTACAGGAACAGCTTTAACAGGTTTTTTTGTTATTGGTCATGATTGTGGACATCGTTCATTTGCCAAACGTCGTTGGGTAAATGATTTGGTGGGACATATCTTCATGATGCCGTTAATATACCCCTTTCATAGTTGGCGGATTAAACATAATCATCATCATAAACACACAAACAAGTTAGATGAGGATAATGCTTGGCATCCCATCCGACCAGAGGTGTTTAGCAGTTGGGATAAAACTCGCCAATCTGCGTTCGAGTTTTTTATGCGTAAAAAACTCTGGTGGGTTGGTTCAATTGGACACTGGGCCGTTGTGCATTTTGATACACAAAAATTCAAACCTCAAGAGCGAGCCGATATTAAACTTTCTGTTGCAGTAGTAGTCATATTTGCAGCAGTTGTTTTTCCCACTCTCATCGCTACCACTGGTATTTGGGGATTTATAAAATTCTGGTTTATACCTTGGTTGGTTTATCATTTTTGGATGAGTACCTTCACCATTGTTCACCACACCTATGCAGATGTACCTTTCAAGGCAGCAGATAAGTGGCATGAAGCAATGGCACAGTTATTTGGCACTATTCATTGTGATTACCCTCGTTGGGTAGAATTCCTCTGTCACGATATTAATGTCCACGTTCCTCATCATATCTCTACAGCGATTCCCTCTTATAATTTGCGGCTAGCTTACAGCAGCATCAAAGAAAACTGGGGTGCTTATTTACATGATGAATTTAAGTTTTCTTGGCCTTTAATGAAGCGAATTACCAATCAGTGTCAACTGTATGTAACCGATGCTGGTTATCAGACTTTTGATGAATATTATGCAGGAAATAAATATTCAGGAAATGAGCCACTATAGTATATAGTTAGCTGATTATCTGAAAGACAGTAAATATTCTGGCAATTTCTCCTTATATTATTGCTAAATGAATTGCCAGAATTATTTTTTGCGTGTATATTCGCATTGCAAACATCAACGAGGCGAATTTAATTTCGACCTCAAATACAGTCCGCATTTACATCACTACCGAAGAATCTAGTGCAATCAACGACCGTTAACTTCGATAATTCTCATAACAGTGAAGCCTCTCAGGATAAAAATTCACTTCCCTTTACTCTTCAGGATTTGAAAGCAGCCATTCCCGCAGAATGCTTTCAACCGAATGTCAGTAAATCACTGTTTTACTTCTTTCAGGATATTCTAATTATTGGTCTACTTTATGCAGTAGCTCATTACTTGGATTCTTGGTTTTTCTGGCCAATTTTTTGGTTGATGCAAGGCACAATGTTTTGGGCCTTATTTGTAGTTGGACATGATTGCGGGCATCAATCTTTTTCTAAGCATAAATGGCTGAATGATTTGATTGGTCATCTGTCTCACACACCAATCTTAGTTCCTTATCATGGTTGGCGTATTAGTCACAGAACCCATCATAAAAATACTGGTAACATCGATAATGATGAAAGCTGGTATCCTGTGACAGAATCACAATATCAGGAGATGCCTTTCTTGCAAAAGATAGGTCGATATTATGCGTTTTTATTGGCTTATCCGGTATATTTATTTAAGCGTTCTCCTAATAAAGAAGGTTCTCACTTTTCACCTAGTAGCCCACTGTTCAAACCTGCTGAAAAATGGGATGTGATTACTAGCACCGTGTTATGGGTTGGAATGGTAGTCTTATTGGCCTTCCTGACCTATCAATGGGGTTGGATGTGGTTGCTGAAGTACTACGCTGCGCCCTACATTGTGTTTGTGATTTGGTTAGATTTAGTGACATTTCTACATCACACTGAGCCTGAGCTTCCTTGGTATCGTGGCGATGATTGGACTTTCCTCAAAGGTGCAATCTCCAGCATTGACCGCAATTACGGTTTATTCAACCACATTCATCATGATATCGGTACTCATGTGGCTCACCACATTTTCTTGAATATCCCTCACTACAATTTGCTGAAGGCAACTGAAGCGATTAAACCTGTGATGGGTGAATACTACCACAAGTCTGAAGAACCCATTTGGAAAGCTCTATGGCGTTCTTGCGTTAGCTGTCATTTTGTACCCGATACTGGCGGTAAAGTTTATTACACTTCCAATCATAAATAAGTTTCTCTTCGGATTAAAAATCTGAAACCATATAAAAGTTCGCTCGGGATTCCTTCAGGAATATCACCTGTGCGAGCTTTTTTTGCATTACACCAGGCTTTGGAGTACTTTCTCGTCTCACACATTCTGCAAGCAGAAACCGCAGATAGGCGGGTCAAGATGGTTCATTGAAGAATATCTGATGACGAACTTGTTATCTCCCCTTTGGGCATCAGACAGAAAGCAGAAGGGAAGAAAAAAGTTTTAAATCTTTAATTAATAGACTTTTCAATGGTGCTATAGATTTAGGCTATTCCTCACTATAAGTCAATATAAATCCAAGGGAATAGAAAAACAATTAGCTACATTTTATCTAGAAAAAGCTACGTCTAATAGTAAATATTCACTGTATAAATCACCATACAAATAAATGCAATAAAAAAGCTCATGTCCGTTAGACAATCAATATGATATGCCATATTAAATTCACTAGCTTCTTCTGCTAAAAAATTAGCTGGCAGCTTCTAATTATATATGTTTAATTTAGTGATTTATCCTGAGTATATATTATTGCTTTAGTCCGTTTTTTGATAACCAAAGTTATTTTTGACAGTTAAATCATGCTTAAAATTAACGATCTTAGGTGGTTTTTACTCATGTTTGTCAAGATATTTATATATGACAAGCTGTCAAACTTTAAGAAAACAAATCCTCAAGATAATGTTACTTGGTAAGTTCAAAAATATCATAAAAATGCTTGACATGGATTCATATTTGTCGATAGTGTTTTGTTGAGATATTAAATACACATAATCATTTTAATTTTTGGAGTAACTCAATGAAGCAGGAGTTATGGGTGCTGCCATGCAGTTTATTGGGTGCATTCCTGAATTCGCATGTCTTAGCATCAGAGATTGCAGTTAAAGAAGTAGATATTAATCAAAATTTAAATACAAATATTCTGCAATTGAGTGAAATAACTACACACTCCACAGAAGCTAAATTATTAATACACTCCTCGGAAGTACCAGCAGCTGCAACTGAGAAATTAGCACAAACTGATGTTCCAGTAGAAGAAGAGACTGATATTGATTTAGAAGTTATAGGAGAACAAAATTCTCTGCCGCAGTCTACACCGACTTACATTATTGAAAAGGAAGAAATTCAAAAACAAGGGGCAACTAGTGTTGCCGATGTTTTAAAGAGAATGCCAGGGTTTGCGATTAATGATGTGGGACATGGTGCAGATATTCACACAGGCACGTATTATCGAGGGCATTCGATTAATCAGTCTGTCTTTTTGATTAATGGTAGACCGATTAATAATGATGTTAATACCTATCATGGTGCTACAGATTTAAATAGTATTCCGGTGGAAGCGATTGAAAGAATAGAGCTATCTAGTGGTGCATCCACAGCTTTGTATGGTTCTTCAGCTTTTGGCGGAGTAGTTAATATTATCACTAAAAAAGGTAGTATCACTCCGAAATTTAATGCTTCAGCCGAATTCGGTTCATTGAATTTAAATAATCAACAAACTAGTTTTAGTGGTGGGGTTGATAATTTTAGATACAACTTGAGCTTTGAAAGGTTGTTTATTGATAATCGATACAAAGTTCCTCAAGGTGCAGCTAACCGTGATGTTAGTGGTAATTTATTCAATGCAGATACAGCTACAAGCACTTATTTTGGTAACTTTGCTGTAGATTTAAATCCGCAAAATACGTTGAGTTTAGATATTAAGAAACTTAGTAGTCGGCGGGGGCTGGTTTATTTTGGCTTTCCTTTACAAAGAGATAGGCTAGACCATGATGGATTAAATATTGGTTTATCTTGGCGATCGCAACTTGCCCAAGGTTCTAACCTTACCACAACACTAGGTTATAACCAAGACTACTTTAATACTTACGGCCCTACAGTTTTTCAAGGCAACACATTTTACCGTACAGGTACGTTAGACACACAAAACTTAACCGCTAGAGTCGATCACGAATGGCAATTAGCTGCTAATAACCGTCTGCGTTGGGGTTTAGATTTAAAAAATACTAATTTAGAAGGGATTACTAACAGTACTAGCCCCAATCGCATCGCTTTGAATGAAGTCGAAAATCGTAGTGTTTTAAATACAGCATTATTTGCAGTCAACACTTGGGATATTAGCGATACCTTGCAGGTGGACTTGGGTTTAAGACAAAACTTTGATTCTCAGTTTGGTAATTATCTTAATCCCAGCGTGGGTATGCGCTATGCGATGTCTCCAAATCTGGCTGTGCGTGGTAGCTGGGTCGGGGGACAGCGTAACCCAGGGTTAGACCAGTTGTATCTTTATGATACGGTACATGGTTGGTTATCTAATCCAGACTTAGAACCAGAAACAGGGTCATCATGGACTGCGGGTGTAGATGTGAATTTCTCTGAAAATTTAAGTGGACAATTTACATATTTTGGTAGCAGTTTAGATAATCGTCTAGGAGTTATTCAAGGACAATGGCAAAATATTGGGTTAGTTGATACTAATGGGTTTGAGGCTGCATTGCGTTGGCGATTTACGAGCAATTGGTCAACATTTTTTAACTATACTTACACCGATGCCCAAATTAAAACGGGAACAGAACGGGGGTTGCAATTAGGTTTGATTCCTTATTCTAATTTGCAGGCTGGAATTGGTTATCAAAAAGATGGTTGGCAAGCCAATTTATACGCTACTTATAATAGTGGTGCGCGTAGGGCTATATTTAACAATCCTAATGATAGGAATACAGACTTTTCACCGTCTTACGTAAATTTTGATCTGAGTGGGCGCATCCCTTTAAACCAGAGTTTGGGACTGACATTTTACTTAGAAAATATACTCGGTGAACAATACGAACGGGTGAACCGAATTTATAGTCCTGGGTTTACTTTTCGGGTAGGTTTAAGTTCAGGAATTTAATTTAAAAAGAGTAAGTGAGTCAGACGAGTTGAAAACCCCTTTCCAAACCTCTCCCCGAAACGGAGCTACGGTGTACACAGAAGTCGAAGTAAAGTAATAAGGGCAGGAGTTTTGAGGAGTAAAAGGCAGTGTCAAATCCAATCAGAATACACGCGCAAGCAGTTGGGGTTAAAGCATTTGGAGACCCACGACTCTCTAAAAGGGGGCAGTATTGTATGAAGCAATGGGAAAACATCAATCAGTCAGTATTCGACTTCTAAGTAAAAATAGAGCCGAACAAGTGGGATACTATCGGTTTTTGGAGAATGAGAATGTGACAATAGGGGAATTAGTGCGAAGCCAGAAATGTTGAATGCTGACACAAAACTTTACATCATTAGTTCCACTAAGTCTTAAAAGCCTAAATTAGTCAACAAAACATCATCTCCTCAAACCAATGAACATAGGATTCAGTAATGTCAATATGCTGAGAAAATTGGGAAATGGTGGGATATTCAAATAATAAGCGTAGTGGGATTTCTTGATGAAACGTTTGTCTGATGCGGGAGATAACTTGTGTAGCTAGTAAGGAATGTCCACCCAATTCAAAAAAGTTATCATTAATGCCAATATGATTCACTTTCAGAACCTGACTCCAAATATTAGCGATAATTTCTTCTTGAGGAGTTCGAGGTGCAACATAATTGCTGTGAGTAGATGTAAAATTGGCAGCAGGAAGCGCGCGATAGTCAATCTTACCGTTCTGAGTCAATAATCCTTGATAGTGTCGCACACAAAAGTCTTCCAGTGCCGCATAACCATAGCATTGGCTTAATGTTCCTCAGATGACTAATAACAACATCACCCATAGTGGATAACGTTTTCCACGCGCTGCTCGATAGTCTTCTATCTCTTGCAATGCTGCTATCAAACTACTACTCATCTCACTCCACAACACACTTGAGGTAGGTATGATTTCTAGTTTAATTTTTCTCTCATTACAATGAATTAGCCCTGGGGATTTAGGGGGATCGAGATATGTGCAACTTCACATTGAATTGGTATGACGATGATGCAGTGTATAAATTTTAATTTCTCTGCCTTAAGGAATAATGAGTGATTATTCCATTGGCAAGAAGTAATTCATCAATCCAGAATTTAGATTTAAAAGAATAAATCTTCAGCAAAGATAGCGATGTTTGAAGAATAGAAAATTCAATCAATATTTGGCTATTCATCCACAAATTAGCAGATGAACTTTCAGAGATGGGGATCTAGTCAATAGATAAGGGATGTGAGTTACTCTCCACCTTGTCTTCCTTGTCCTTCCTGCTCCTCCGCAATTGCTCCTCTTAGGGAGAAGTCAGATCGGAGGAAACCTCCGCTCTGAACTTCGGGACAAAGCCCAAGACCTGCTCCCTACACCCTTACACCCCTAATTCACTATGACCACACAGGAGCAACTACACCAATGGCATGAACTAGCGCAACAATTGCGAATTGATAGTATTCGCGCGACAACCGTCGCTGGTTCAGGCCATCCTACTTCTTCGATGTCCCCGGCGGATGTCATGGCGGTCTTATTATCTAATTACCTCCACTACGATTTTGACGATCCCCACAACCCTAATAATGATCGCTTCATTCTCTCGAAAGGACACGCCGCGCCGTTGCTTTACTCTATGTATAAGGCGGCGGGAGTGATTACTGATGAGGAACTGCTGTCATTGCGAAAACTGGGAAGTCGCTTAGAAGGACATCCCACACCTGTTTTACCTTGGGTTGATGTCGCCACTGGTTCGTTAGGTCAAGGATTACCTATTGGTGTGGGGTTAGCATTAGCAGGGAAGTATTTAGACCAGTTGCCTTATAATGTCTGGGTGTTACTCGGTGACAGTGAAACTGCCGAGGGTTCAGTGTGGGAAGCTTTTGATCATGCGGCTCATTATACGTTAGATAATCTCATTGCCATTATTGATGTCAATCGTCTCGGTCAACGAGGTCAGACAGAATTAGGTTGGAACACTCAAGCCTATGCTAATCGTGTTAGAGCCTTTGGTTGGCAAGCGATTGAGATAGATGGTCATGATTTAACGGAAATTGATCAAGCTTTGAGCGCAGCTGTCAGCATTAACGATCGCCCCACTGTGATTATCGCCCGGACTAAGAAGGGTAGAGGTGTAGCCTCTTTGGAAGATTTAGGCGGTTGGCATGGCAAAGCTTTAAAACCTGATGCCCAAACACGAGCGATCGCAGAATTAGGCGGTGAACGCCACATTACTATTCAAGTTAGCAAACCAGAAGCACAAACACAGCCTGTTACTATTGCTACACCCCAACCTTTGCAACTGCCTATCTACGATAAAGGGGCAAAGGTGGCGACTCGTCGCGCCTATGGCGATGCACTCAAAGCTTTAGGTGCGGCACAACCGCAAGTAATTGCCCTTGACGCAGAAGTCAGCAATTCTACCTATGTGGAAGATTTCGCAGAAGCCTACCCAGAACGATACTTTGAGATGTATATTTCTGAACAGCAAATGGTTGCGGCGGCTGTAGGTTTGCAAGTGCGAAATTACAAACCCTTTGCTTCTACTTTTGCGGCTTTCTTAACTCGTGCCTATGACTTTGTGCGGATGGCGGCTGTCTCCCGCGCCAACATCAAATTAGTCGGTTCTCATGCTGGTGTATCCATTGGTCAAGATGGTGCTTCCCAGATGGGACTGGAAGATTTAGCCGCTTTTCGCGCCGTTTGCGGTAGTACTGTACTCTATCCTAGCGATGCGAATCAGACCGCGAGACTAGTAGAACAAATGAGCGATCGCAATGGTATAGTTTACCTCCGCACCACGCGAGAAAGTACACCAGTTATTTACGGTGCAGATGAAGATTTCCCCATTGCTGGGAGCAAAGTTATCCGTAGTTCCGACCAAGACCAAGCAACAGTGATTGGTGCAGGGATTACCGTCCACGAAGCACTCAAAGCTTATGATCGCCTCAAAAATGAAGGGATTACTGTCCGCATCATTGATGCTTACTCAGTTAAACCCATTGATGTGTCTACTCTGCATCAAGCCGCCCATGATACTGAGGGTAACTTAGTAGTTGTGGAAGATCACTGGAGTGAAGGCGGATTAGGTGCAGCTGTGCTGGATGCTTTTGTAGGTAGTGGTGAGATTTCTAGCTATGACGGGCCACAACTGCAAGTCATTAAGTTGGCAGTATATGATATGCCTAGTTCCGGGACTCCAGAAGAGTTACTTCATGCTGCCAAAATAGATGCCGATGCTATTGTCGAAGCAGTAAAAGTACAAATTAAGCAACCTATGGCGATCGCCACTTCTGTAAGTTCGTCATCATGACTTTTGTTTTTCTGCGAAATACAAGGAGTAGGGAAAAGCAGAGAATTGAGGGGAAGATTAATGCCCTTTGACTATTGCAGAAAATACGTTATTGCGATGTCTTTTCTCAGAAAGTTTTGCTGGATGCTATATTTAGACACCAAAACTCAAGTAAGATTCACATCTGAAGACTTGATTTTGCAGGCATCTATTTAGTATTGTTGGCAAAACACTCTAGTAGCATGATGTATCAATGCCTCCCAACGTTTACAGTATCAGGGTTAACTCTGAGTATCTTGGCATTACTCGGCAGTATAGATTTGCCAGTGATGAAAGCTCAAGCTGTTGAAAACACACTATCAGCCAGCACTCCCGGAAATCTTCAGGAGAACCATCTATCTAGCAATTTCGATTCATTGGGTATTGTACCAACTGCTATCACTACACCATCCTCTCTCCTGCCGATTGGGGATGAATTAATTTTGTCACAGCAATTACCGCCGCCACAGGATGTTCAACCGCCTGCATCTCCTACTTTACCGTCTCCTCAGCCGATACAGCCTTTACCACCACCGGATGAACTACTCCAACCTACTATCCCAGATACTCAACCTCAACAACCCACCCCAGAAAATATACTACAAACTATTACCGTAGAAAGGTTTGAGGTTGTTGGTAGCACCGTCTTTAGTCCAGAAGAGTTAGCTAAGGTAACGGCTGAGTTTACCAACAGGCCAATTACTTTAGCAGAACTGTTTCAGGCGCGAACTAAAATCACTGAATTATATGTCAGCAAAGGTTACATTACTTCTGGTGCGTACATTCCTCCCCAAACTATTAAATCTGGTGTGATTAAAATTCAGGTGGTGGAGGGAAGGTTAGAAGACATCCAAATTAGTGGGACGCAACGACTCAATCCTAATTATGTTCGCAGCCGTTTAGCGATCGCCACTGCACCCCCCTTAAATCGAGACAAGTTACTAGAAGCATTGCAAATTCTGCAACTTAACCCTTTAATCACCAATTTGTCGGCGGATTTATCAGCCGGGGCGCGTCCGGGAACGAGTTTACTGCAAGTTAAAATAAAAGAAGCAAGAACCTTTGATACCCAAATCGCTTTAGATAACGGACGATCCCCTAGCGTGGGTAGTTTTCGCCGTCGTCTCCAAGTCAGTGAAGCAAATCTATTGGGTCTAGGAGATGGTTTGAGTTTAGCTTATGCTAATACCGATGGCAGCAACACTTTTGATGTCAGCTACTCCCTACCACTCAATCCCCGTAACGGTACACTCAATTTCAGTTTTGGGACTTCAGCTAGTAATGTGATTGAAGAACCTTTCAATATTCTCGATATTCAATCTGCTTCTCGTTACTATGAACTCACATTTCGTCAACCTTTAATGCAAACTCCTACACAGGAATTCGCTTTAGGCTTGACGGCTTCGCGGCGTGAAAGTGAAGCCACTTATATAGATGGCGAAAGAATACCTTTTCCCTCTTTGGGTGCTGATAATGACGGCAGTACGCGCATATCTGCATTACGCTTTTTCCAAGAGTGGACGACTCGCAATAGTCGCCAAGTAATTGCAGTGCGATCGCAATTTAATCTTGGGATAGGTGCGTTGAATGCCACCGTTAATCAGGATGTTCCCGATAGTCGGTTTTTCTCTTGGCAGGGACAAGCACAATGGGCAAGACTTTTAGCACCAGAAACCTTATTTATAGTGCGTGCTAATACTCAAATAGCATCTCGTAGCTTGTTACCGTTAGAACAGTTTGGTATTGGTGGGCTAGATAGTGTGCGGGGCTATCGTCAAGATTTTCTCCTCTCTGATAATGGTGCTTTTGCCTCAGCAGAAGTGCAAATACCTGTTGTCCGCCTGTCTCAATCTCGTGGTGTTCTGCAAGTCGTACCTTTTGCTGATGTTGGGGTAGCCTGGAATAATTCTCGCAGCAATCCTGAACCAAATACCTTAGCTTCAGTGGGTTTGGGCTTGCGCTGGTTACAAGGCGATCGCTTTACTGCACGTCTTGACTGGGGAATTCCTCTTGTGTCTGTTGAATCCCAAGGCAAAACATGGCAAGAAAACGGATTATATTTTTCTGTACTTTATCATCCTTTTTAGTTTCTTAAATAACAAGACTTATGTCTCTACAGACTGAGTTTATTCCCTCGTTTGATCTGACTTGAAAAAGGGGTATAGGGGTGTAAGGGAAAGAATTTTTCATGTTTTCTTATATACGCAGTTCATGACTGCTACTTTTTATAGGGTTGCATCGATTTTTGGAGAAGACTTTTTTCACAGATTTATTCTATTGTCTTCAACATCAATAGTTTCAGAAAGTTGTAGCTTTTGATTTGGATGTTACTCCTGTGATTTGGGACAGACATTATTGTGATCTGAAACGGACTTTATCAGGTTTAGCTATTAAATTAAAATTCCCTCTCAAAAATTGAGATTAATTGCAACCAAACTGTACTTTTAGAAGCTATTTTAGAAACAGTCTACCTGATGACAAAATTTAGTTAACTGCGTCTGCCCAAAATGCTATTACCACGTAGAAAAAGATAAATTGTCACGGTTCTTAGCTCAAAGATATACCCAAAGGAGTATTTACACTAGTCTTACTTTAATAATTCTATGATTTTTCGGTTCATGACTTTTAGGATACCATGAAGCAGATCAGTTAATGATTACACAATAAAAGCACATAAAATTCCGCAAAATCACCATGTATAATTTCAGGCTTTTGTTCTTATAGTGTATAATCAAGAAATAGTAATAGTAACAAAAAATATACGTGTTAACTGCACAAAATTGAGCTTATCAAGAGAGAAAATTGACAAGATCGATCATGACTAAACTAGCTAGCAAATGAGCATCTCAGTCGGATATAGTAACCTATTAGGAAAAACATCAGTTTCCTCACAGACTGTTGTCAAATTGAACTAATAGCTTGTGGAAAAGCTGGAGGTTCAGACTTGTGGAAATCATAATTTTGCAATTTTAAAATTTAAAGACATGAGCGTGTGAGGCAGGGTGATGTCTGGTAACGAGCGAGAAAAGATACGCCATCTATTAGTTGTCCAAGATTTACAGGGGCAGCGTACCATTATCCTGCAAGAAGCTACATACTCTTTAGGCAGGCACAGTAGTAATACTATTGTGCTTTACTCGCGTTCAGTATCTAGGCAACACGCAATTTTACTGCGCGTAACTGTGCCTGGAATTGAACAATATGGCTTTCGGATTATTGATGGTAACTTCAAGGGACAAGGCAGTACTAATGGTCTAATTGTGAATGGAGACAGATGTACTACCCATACTCTTAGACATGGAGATGTAATTCACTTTGGCAATAACCAAGCTCAGGCTAAGTATTATGCAATTTCTAATCTTTCTGAGCAAGCCTTTAATGAATCAGTCAATGCGGATAACCTGTCTGATTTTCTCACCGAACAATCGCATCCCGTCAGTCCTTTTCAAACCCTAGTAGTAGATCCGAATTTTGAAGGCGCGAGTGACGCAGCTTTGGCCCGCTTGGCTTCCTTTCCAGAAATGATTCCTAATCCCATTATTGAGACAGATTTAGAAGGAAACTTAATCTATCTAAATCCCGCGGCTACCGTGAAATTTCCGCAATTACGGGAGATGGGAAAACATCATCCCATTCTAGAAGGTATACTAACCGAGGTGCAGAATCGCCAAGTTAACTCTTTTGTGCGAGAAGTGCAATTTGGGCAAGAGGTGTTTGAGCAATCAGTGCATTTACTCGCAGAAAGTGATTTAATCAGAACTTATATTACTAGAGATATTACTGAGCAGAAACAAGCGGAAGTAGAACTATATCAACGCGATCGCTTGTTAGAAGCTGTGGCGACAGCAGTGAATTACTTGCTGGGAGAAATGGATTATGAAACCGGGATTGAAAAAGCTTTGACTGTGTTGGGTGAAGCCGCAAAAGTAGACCGAGCTTATCTATTTAGAAATCATTTTCATCCCCTCACAGGGGAAATAGCTGTGAGTCTTCAATGTGAATGGACTCGCTTCCCCTTGCCATCTTCCCGACATCACTGGCAAAATCAGCTTTATGAGTCACCCGCCTTATCACGTTGGTATAGCCTCCTCTCTAACGGCCAGTCAATTAAGGGGATCATCAAAGAATTTCCCGTCAGTGAACAAGAAATGCTCACGCGAGATGGAATTCAGTCTTTATTATTAGTACCACTACGTTTAGAAGAACAGTTTTGTGGTTATTTGGGATTAGCAGATTGTACCCAAGAAAGGATATGGTCTCAACATGAAGAATCTACACTGTTAACAATGGCAGCCAGTATTAGTGGTGCTTGGCAACGTCAGCAGGTGGAGGAAAAAATCCGCTATCAAGCCCTCCATGATTTATTGACTGGATTACCCAACCGCTTACTATTTGATCAACTACTGGCCAAAGCCCTAGCCAATGCTACACGCTCTAACGAGAGTTTAGCTGTGATCTTCTTGGATCTAGACCGCTTTAAACTGATTAATGATACTTTGGGGCATACTTTAGGCGATCGCTTACTGCAAAATGTCGCCCAAAGATTACAAACTTCCCTCAGAAGTGGAGACACAGTGGCTCGTTGGGGAGGAGATGAATTTACTATACTGCTACCCCGGATTCATTTTTTAGAAGAAGTCACTCAGGTAGCTTGGAGAATTTTAAAAGCGTTTGAGAGTGTGTTTTACTTGGAAGGGCATGAACTTTATGTGAGTGCTAGCTTAGGCATTGCCTTGTTAGATGAACATAGCCCCGATGCGGAAACTTTAATTCAACACGCCGATACAGCTTTATATCATGCCAAAGACGAGGGGCGCAATAATTACCAATTTTACACCACATCCTTAAGTGCCAAAACTCCCGATATTTTAAATTTAGAGAAAAACTTACGTTATGCCCTAGAAAGGGGAGAATTCACAGTCTACTATCAACCCCAAATTAATATTCACACTGAAAAAATTACTGGGATGGAAGCACTGTTACGTTGGCAACACCCAGAGATGGGAGTAGTAGCACCTAGTGTTTTTATTCCTCTAGCGGAAGAAAGCGGATTAATTATTCCGATTGGTGAATGGGTATTGCGAACAGCTTGCCGTCAAAATCGAGCTTGGCAAGACGCAGGATTTGCTCCTTTAATCGTTGCTGTGAATTTATCGCCTAAGCAGTTTCGCCAGCCCAACTTAGTAGAAATTGTGTCCCAAATCTTAGCAGAAACAGGGCTAGAACCACAATTTTTAGAGTTAGAAATTACCGAATCAACAGCGATTGAGGATATAGAGTTCACGAAAAAAGTGTTGTATGATTTGGAAACGATGGGAGTACATCTATCGATTGATGACTTTGGTACAGGTCATTCTTCCCTGTCGCGATTACAACTTTTACCACTACACAACCTCAAAATAGACAGTTCGTTCATTCGTGAGTTGACCACAGATAGCAGAGTCGCCCATATTGTTAAAGCGATCGTCACTTTAGGTAGAAGCTTGGGGTTAAAACTCACCGCCGAAGGAGTCGAAAAACAAGAAGAAATAGATTTTTTAAAATCTATCAACTGTGAAGATGTACAGGGTTTCTTTTTTCACAGACCATTATCTGTGGAGAAAGCCACAGAAGTTCTCCAACGTAAAAGCGGCGTTACCCAAGGATAAGATGTTTTCGTGCAATCCAATAACCCCAGTTTTGTGAAACTGGGGTTCTAAATGATATTTAAAGTTACTTAATACTTAACGTGAATTCGACAGACCTCTCCCTCCCAGCCTCCCTCTCCTAAAAGGCTATCCATTACCCGGATCTTTCTGAACAAAAAGTAAAAATACTTAAAAGAAGGCGAAAGGCTTGATAGGTATAGTTTTGAGAGAGGAGAGATAGGGTGTAAAAAATGGAAAAATGGGCAGCAAGGGAATTGAGGTACTTAGATTTGGGAGATAAACGGCGAAACAAGCGTCTGATAAAGATGGTAGAAGATTTAGGCGCACAACCAACATCGAGCGTACCTCAAGCATGTGGAAGCATAGCAGCAACAACAGCAGCATATGATTTATGGAATTCGCCGTATATAAAACCAGCAGATATAAGTAATGGACACGTCAAAAGTGCTATCGAAAGGGCAAAAGAGCAAGAGATAGTATTAGCAATACAAGATACAACAAACCTGGATGTAACAAGTCATCCAGCAACAGAAGGAATCGGATATCTAGACCATAGAAAAAGTTTAGGATTAAAAGTACATACAACATTATTATCAAGCAAAAAAGGAGTGCCACTGGGAGTAATAGACCAACAAGTATGGTCAAGAAATATTGAAGATTTAGGAATAGCAAAAACCCGGAGAAAAAGACAAACAGAAGAAAAAGAAAGCCAACGATGCTTAGAAGGGTTAGAGAGAACAAATAAAATGTTGCCAGCAGGCATAAAAATCATAACAGTAGCAGATTCGGAAGCAGATATATTTGATTTATTTAACAAAGAAAGACCAGAAAATAGTCACTTACTAATTCGAGGAACTCACAATAGAAAAGTCAACCATACAGCGAATTATCTGCATGAAGCGATACGGTCAAGTCCAAAACAGGGAGAAGTAGAAGTCACGGTAAAAAGGAATCCAGAAAGACCAGAACGGATAGCGAAATTAACAATTAGATACGAAACTATTGAAATAGAAGTACCAAAAAATAAGCTCGGACGTTCTCAACTAAAACCAGTACAACTACAGGTAATCTTAGCAGAAGAAAAGAATCCACCACCGGATGTAAAATCAATAAGTTGGTTATTGTTAACGACATGGGAAATTCATAGCCTTGAAGATGCCGTAAAATGTGTTGAATGGTATACATATCGTTGGTTAATCGAGCGTTATCACTATACGTTGAAAAGCGGTTGTCGCATCGAGGAATTACAACTGGAGACAGGACAACGGCTATCTATGGCATTAGCGACATATTCGATTGTGGCATGGCGATTATTATGGTTAACTTACCAAGCCAGGCACAATCCAGAACAAAGTTGTGAAACGGTTTTCACTACAGTTGAATGGCAATCTTTATGTGTGAGTGTGAACAAGAACCCAATTCCACCAGCCGAGCCACCAACATTAACACAAGCTGTACGGATGATTGCTCGACTTGGTGGTTTTCTGGGTCGTAAAGGTGATGGGGAACCCGGTGTCAAGACTATTTGGCAAGGGTTACGACGATTGCACGATATCGCTGCCACTTGGAAACTAGCCCATCAAATCTCAAGTCATACTTTCTGAATTTTGTCTAATCTTTATGGCAACCCCATCTCCTGTAATCCCCTCTATAATTGCTTTTCAGCCTTTATTAAGAAAGATGTGACTAATGGATAGCCTAAAAGGCGAGGGAGGAGCAACGAAAAATGAGGGTTTTACTCCCCTCTCCTCGTAGGAGAAAGGCTGGGGGTGAGGTCAAAAAGCACTCATCGAACTCACGTTAATACTTAACTGAAGTTGATCTTTTCTCTTTCTTACCAGGGACTCCTACTTTTGCCTTTTGCTTTTCTGGCGGTAAAACTTCAAATTCAAAATTACCGACGAGACGGTTATCAACATAAACATGGATTGTATGTTTACCTGGGGGATCACCAGGTGCGATCGTCCAAAAGTTTTCAATCACACCATCTTTAGCTAACTGCGTGCGATTGGAAATCGCTTCCATACCATCGGGTGATAATGTAAAGTTTTCACCGTTATCTGTCGCCCAGGTTTCTGGAGGCTTGGGTAATCGGATGACTTCCCGCCATGTGACTTCACCCTGAACGTCTTGCAGTCGAATTCGCCAGCCGTATTTGCTACCTTCCTCCAGCCGCACTTTAGTAGTAGGAGTGAAGTGAAATTTGCCTTCAGAGTCAATTTTGGCAATGCCAAACTCAGCTTTACTAACGTTAATCTGTTGGGCTTTGTTTGACTGGGACTGAGAAGGTGTCTGAGCATTGTTGGCGAAAACTGAGGGATGAATGATCCCAGGCATCAGCAAAGAAGAAGTGAGTACAACTGTTGCAGCCCAAATTCTCATTAGCAAAATTTTTCGGTGAGTTACTGGTACTTATTCAACTACTTTTTGTCCCCTTCCGGTAGGGCTTTTATTGATTTTGATTATTCTCTACTAATCCGAAAAATGGGTGAGTGTGCTTGATATTAATTAGTAATACTTACGTAGATAAATTTTATGGGTCAGCGCATAACTTTAATTGTGGCGATCGCTACTTTATTGGTTTTAGGATTATTGTCAATATTTTCTTACATTGCCTGGTCGTGGCCGCTAGAGTTAATTAGCCATTTTCGCTACCAGTATTTCATGCTATCTTTGCTCATTAGTATTATTTTATTTATTCTTTGGCGTATCAGATATCTAAAGTACAAACTTTTATTTTTCACTGCGATATTATTGCTAGGACTTAATTTGGTTGAGGTATTACCTTGGTATTTGCCCGACCCTCAACAAATAACTACAAATGCAACCACACCTATACGGGTTTTATCGTTTAATGTAAATATCCAAAATAATGATCATGATAAAATAATAGACTTGGTTGCAAATGCCCAAGCTGAATTAGCATTATTGTTGGAAATTGATCAACAATCCTTTGAAGAAATTCAACCACAGTTAAAATCGAATTTTCCATACTCTTTTAGAAGTCCAGGTGGCGGTCTAGCTCTTTTTAGCAAGCTTCCACTTCAAGATGCTAGAGCAGATAATTTCCATAAAAAAGCCAAGCATAACTTAGTCGCCAATTTAGTAATAGATAATCAACTAGTTACATTTATTGGAACTCACCCATTAGTGCCTACTAAACCAGCCAATTTTCATAGTCGCAATTTGCAATTAGCGGCGATAACTGAATATATTCAAAGTTTAAATCAGCCCTTGATTTTAGCTGGAGATTTTAATTTAACGCCTTGGTCGCCTTATTATCGCAGGTTTGTAAATAAAACCAAGTTACATAACACTCGTTTAGGTTTTGGTACTTTACCTAGTTGGCCTAGAACTGCAACTCATGTCCATTTACCTAATTGGTTGATGCCAATGATGAATATTCCGATTGACCATTGCTTTGTGAGTAAACACTTTCAAGTGGCAAGAACTTATACGGGAAACAATGCTAATTCTGATCATGCGGCTTTAATTACAGAATTAGTTTTACATTAGAAAATACTGAGATATGTGCTTGGTAATTATCAGGAAAATCATATTTAGTTGAGTTAAGTTAACAAGAGAGACTATCATAAATATTTCTGCTATAACTATACTGAATCCAAGTTGGTAATTCATATTTAGGAATTTCTAGTGAAGTGAGGTTATTTATGAAATATTTTTATATCAGCTTAGTTGGCGTGATCAGTGCGATCGCAGTTAGCCAAAGTGCCTATGCTAACGAAGAAATTCTTCTCGAAATTATCAATGAACGTCATGAAGCAGCGACGTTATTGACAGAGCCAGTCAGCATCAATAGTCAATGGAATAATAGCAATAATCTACAAAATACCACCACTTCCATTTCAGTAGCACAAGACCCAGGATGCCAAAACTTCAATCCACTGGAATTCCTTGAAAATCCCGATGCCATTGTGAAAAAATGCCAAGAGTTAAAGAACAATCAAATTCCGCAACGTACTGAACCAGTTGATTATCTCAAAGTCCCTCGCCTGGATTCTGGTTTGCAGCTAACTGTGACTAAATTTTAAATATCAAGTAGACAAAATAAAAATAGGTTTCACGCATTAAAAAAGGTATTTGGCTTTGCCAGCTATGATAACGGGTAGTAGGCGTAGGTGAAGGATGAGCATCTATACCTAAATCTCTTGCCATCAATACAGCTCGCTTGAGATGCAAAGGGTCACTTACAATGAGACACTTAGTTAATTTGTGATGAGATACTATTGCCCCTGCGTTTTTCAGATTTTGCTGAGTTGTGCGTGAGAGTGTTTCTATGAGAATATCGTCTGTTTTCACGCCTTGCTGAATCGCATAGTTTTTCCCAACTATGGCTTCGGCGGCTTCATTCTGGTCGCCAACTCCACCAGTAAAAATAATTTGGTTGACATCGCCATTTTTATATAAATTAATAGCGTGGTTGATGCGTTCTCGAAACACAGGTGAAGGTTCTTCTCCCCACACAGCTGCACCCAAAACAATTGCTGCATCTGCTTTCAGATTTTGGGTATGATTGCCATACAAATAAATGCTCATGGCAGTTGATGCGATCGCCAGCAATAATGCAGACATCAAAGCCAGTAAAGTCAACACAAGCCATTTTTTTGTCATTTTTATGAATGCTACGTAACAGGACAGTCCCAAGGACTAACGTCTTTCTCCCATCCCAGTCCCTAACTTTCTACCAAATTCCAGAAGTACCCATCCGGCGCAATAAACGAGAAACTTTTCTCCCTAAACTCATTTTCGACAATACTAGTAAATTTTGGCACAGGACTAGCCTTGATGCGATCGCAATACGTTTCAATTCCTCGCACCCGGTAAGTATACAGTGACATCCCCAAACTACCTGGTTGTGCTGCTTCAAAGCGTGACTCTAAATTCATGGCATTGGGGAAGCGAATCACGTATAGTCTTCCACTCCGCGCCGCCATCAAGTCAGATTGAGAAGAACGAGGATCATCAAAGGTGGTAACAATAAACTTTTCCCCTGGTTGTAAATCAAAAATATCTCTTCCAGCCGGAGAAGATTCATAACTAGTTTCCACATCATCACGCACTCGCAGCAAACCCAAAACATCTTCGTAAAATTTCAGAGTTTCCTTACTATCGTCCTGAACAATGATCCCCATGTGGGTAAACTGGCTAGTCTTCAAAGCACAGGCGTGATGAATTTCGCCGTAATTGGGTATGCTATAGCCAAACCTTTGAAACAAAACCTGTCTAGTCAATGGTTGCAACAACAACATCTCTCGCACACCAACCGCAGGATCGATAAAAGGACGGCTTTTTCTTTCTTTTTGATAAATTACTTCCCAGTAAGGAGGAGTGTAACGGATAGCTCGACCTGCGGCTTTGGCTTCCTCGGCATGATTTAAGATAGTTAAAACATCAGCAGTTAAACTAGTAGCCCAACGATTACCTTTAATTTTCATTGAGGCTAACCCCAAGCCTGGATTCGTGGGATGTTGCCACACCATCAACCGAATTAAACCATGATCTGCATTTTGGTGGTACAAACGAATCGAGCGTAAAGCCGAATTCACCCCATATAATTGATAGGCTGCACCGGGGGATAATTCACCCATTTGGCCAATACAATAGCCAAACTGTTCCCAATATTGAATAGCAAAAATCGCGTCGGGAACGCCAATACAGACTTCATATATACCTTCAATAGTAGTTGGTTGCCCCTGATTCATGGCAATTTGCAATTGATGCTTGACTAATCTAGTCTACAGGAATCCCCAAAGATATGGACTCTCAGCTTGCCTCTATCTGGAAAAGCTCGCGCAGAGGCTTCCTTTGCACCTTGCGGAAAGCAAACTACAGACTTTTCGCTGCGCTCAATCGCCAAACTACTTTGACGATGACGTACATATTAGATGAGAAATTCTGTTTAAATCTTGCAGTACAGCACGAGCTGATTGATAGCGATCGCCAAAATGATAACACACCATTTTGTCCAAAATTTCTGCTAATTCAGCACTCACTTGTGCAGCCTCTCTCCACATGACATTTCCTGTTTCCGGGTCGGGCTGGAGTTCTTGGGGTGATATCCCGGTTAAAGCTTGGATTCCCATCATCCCCACAGCATAAATATCACTAGCTAAACGGGGATGTCCGGCGAATTGTTCTGGTGGCGCGTATCCCCGTGTTCCAATAGCAACTGTAGCTAATTCAGTTTCCTCACTACTGGCTGGCTGCATTAATTTCACTGCACCAAAATCAATTAATACTAATCGATGATCTTTAATGGATCTAATAATATTTGTTGGTTTAATATCTCGATGAATTACCCGATGTTCATGTACAAATGCTAAAACTTCTAAAACTTCTTTCAGCATCTCAATTACAAAAGCTTCACTTTTGATATTTTCTGTTGGTGGTAATTCCTCATGTAAAGTATGTCCAGGAATATATTCTTCTATTAAGTAGAATTCTTCATCTATTTCAAAATAAGCAAACAGTGTGGGAATTTGTGGATGTTTTCCTAACACTTCTAAAATTTCGGCTTCGGTATTAAATAACCTGCGCGCAACTTGTAAAAATTTAGTATCCCGACGAGCTGGCATTAATTTTTTGACTACACAGCTAGGATTTCCTGGTCTTTGGGTATCTTGGGCTAAATAGGTGCGGCCAAATCCCCCTGCTGCAATCACTGAAATAATTTGATATCGACCACTTAATAAGAAGTCACTAGTACTTTTCTCTGGGGTGACAATAGCAGAATCATGATGAGAATGGAGGTCATAAAGTGCTGTTGTAGCTGTAGTTGCTTGAGTTTCTTGTAACAGAATATTTAACTGTTCAATTGCTTCTTGTTGTTGTTCTACTTGCAGTAGCATGACCTGAGTTTGTTGCTGTGTTTTGTAGGTAGTGTAGGTCATGACACTCGCACCACTCATAATTAAAGCTAAAGCCGGGGGAATTAGGGGAAGCCATCCAGCTTGGAGAAATAACCCAGCACAGATCCCTACTAAAACTGCTAGGGTTATACCTCCCACCACTACCAACAATAAAGGATGGCGCACTCGCCAGCCCAAAACGCTCCCCACTAATGACCAACTCCCTAGCCAAATCAGTTCTAGCCAGTCAGGCCAATACCAAATTAAGGGTTTTTTATCTAAGACTGTGTTGAGAAGTTGACTAGCTATTTGTGCGTGAATGAAAACAGCAGGTGTTCTAGTTGGTTGCTGTGAGGCAGCACTGTAGGGTGTATACAATCCAGGGTGAACACTGGCGGCTGTTGTGCCAATAATTACTAGTTTATCTTTGATCCAGTGGGGATTAACTTGATGATTGAGAACTTGCGTTAGGGTGACAGTGTGCGCCAATTCGTTAGGATGGCGGTAGTTCAACAGGATTTGATAACCACGAGCATTAATATCTTGGTAACTACCAGCATTGGCTGAAAGAATGGGGAAGATGGTTTTGCCGAGACGAAAGTTGTGTTGGGCAAAATCGACGTGAATATCCTCTTGTTCGAGATAGTTAATTGCTACTAAAGCCGCAAATGAAAATTGTGTAGCACATTTTTGATCTGTGGGTTCGGCAAACACTAAAGCACGGCGAATGATTTGGTCTTCCTGACTGTCAGGAATTAAATCGTTATAACCAATATTTTCTATAGGGAAGTTAGGAGGGGGTGGAATTTCCGACCTACCCATACTACTTAATACACAAGTGCCAATGATATTGGTGGGTTTTTCGAGATCTTGACCTAAATTTTGCTGTTGAGGTCGGTAAATATTTAGACCAATGACACGGGGTTGATGCGCTTCTAGTTTAGCTAAGAGTTGATTAATAGTGGCATCTGAAAGCGGCCATTTTGTTAGTGCTAAATCTTCTTCTGTAATTGTTACTACTAGTATGCGTGAATCTGGTGGTTTTATAGGACGCGATCGCAACATCTGATCATAGGCTTTCAACTCCCAAGATTGCAACCATTTTAATTCTCGACTACCCCAAACTACAGCCGTTATCCCTAGACTTGTCACCAAAATTATTCGCCACCAGTGCTGATTAAAACTGGTGTCTCGGTAACTTTTATCTTTGATGAAGATGCTTTGGAGTCTGTTTAAGATACGACTAATCACGGCGTTGGGAGAGTAGCCTGAATGGGGAATAGGGCATGGGGTATCGGGGGGACAGTGCGGTTTTGGGGTTTCCCCCGAAGTTCAGAGCAGAGGAAACCTTCGCTCTAACTTCTCTCCAAGCGGAGCAACTGCTGTCATCAGGCATAAAAAGTTAAAATAACTCTTTCTTTTGCCCTTCTTTACGAGAGGCTGCGCCAACTGGTGACTCTAAGAGCGTCTCATAGAGAAGACCGCGCTGGCTCGCCTTTTACCTTTTACCTTTTGCTTTTTTGTGCTAGCTGTATTTAATTTAGCAAGTTACTAGCCAAGCGCGTCAGCGCAGCTCACCGCAGGTATCGCTATTTTTCTAACCCAACCCTCAACTCATCTCCTCTTGTTGAGCATCCACAACCTGATTTGCTGGCGTGAGTGGAACTGCTTCTTTAGAGGGCGCAAACGATTCTACCGGAGACTGTTCACCGCCATCATTAAAATAAGCACCAATAATCTTTTCGTAGTTAGAAGCAACTGCTAAAAAAGCCCCACCCAAAATATAGATAGGTAATGGGAAAGAAAATCCCTTTAACCAGTCAAACAGTTCTGCTAAGGCAAACAACACCAAAAAGCAAGCCAACCAAACCCTCATGTCTCTATCCCCTCTATCTCAATCATTTCATTTCTAGGGTAAACAGCTTGCATTGCATAATACCTGACGTATACTTTAATCACAATTTTAAATCAAAGACTTCAGAACTTGACGGGAATTGCTTTCACTCATCTGGTAATCAGACTAGAATTCCCATGCAGATTTTCAGGATTAGCCGCAAGTCGAGGATTAGACAAACGCTTAAACAGGCAATGTAAGGCAATCTCACATTGTGACAAAGAACACCGGAGGTGTGTAACGCATAAGTTCTTCCACTGCGGATTTCATTTAAATACGATCAATCAGTTCGTAGGCGAAGCAACGAAGTATGACATTAATAAAAGCCGAATATTAGCAATTATGACTATGATGAGGTATATTTGTTTGATGTAATAGCTTTTCCTTCTGGAAAGCAAATTGCCGAGTAATTTATCGGCATTGGTCGCTGCTCATCTTATGAAACACGACCACGCAATTTTTATATCATCAGGCGCATCTGACGTATTCGACACACCATTTGCTATTTTGATCATCAAGGACAAGAATAATACTCTTGTCCTTTATTTTTGGGGCAACTTTTCGACCTCGAAAGCAAACTTTTGGTAAATTTACTCACTTAAGCTTGTTCAGGCTTTGTGGTTAGATACTCATCTATATTATTCTAGATATCAATAATACACTAAAACGACCGATTTAGTGTATTATAAGCTCATGACTGAATATAAAACTACATTCAAGCTAGCATTCATCAGTTGTATTTACCACTCAAGATTTAGTACTTAATGGTTTTATGAATAAATATTGAGGATAGTAATTCTTGAAAAAAATCAGTCCACTGCTAACTATCCTCCTTCCTATTCTCTACACATGTAAATAATTCTCCTCATCAGAGCGGATTGCTATATTTATGCTATAAAAACCAAAATAAGGTTGTAATATGAAGGATAACTAATCAAATTCTTTGTATTCTATTTTGAGATAGGGTCGCTATCTAAGTAACATTTTTTCATTGAAAAACCTATTAATTAAATATTAAAAACTATTGCCGTCCATGTCCAAACTTTTATGAAAAATTAAGCATTGTTTAGCAGTGGAGATTTGAGTCATGTTTTTTGGTCAAATTGAAAGAGAAATGTTATCGGCAGAAATGTATTCCATCTGGCAAAATCAGCAATTGCCAGATTATTTGCATTTACAGATAAATCAAGAACTAGGAAAACAAGATATTTGGGAATCACATAGTCAAGATAGTCAAACAACACCACAGAAAGCGAAAATATTAACAATAGCTAAAAGTTTTTTCTTTTAATTAGAAAGAGGATGTAGGAGTATAGGGGAAATTATTTGACTGCAATTACCTTTCTTTTTAACTTTGGCTTTTGAGTAGCGATCGCCTGCGGTGTGAGTTGGTGGGAAAAAACATAACCATGTTAAAAAAGACAAATGAGGCTAAAATCCTCTTCCCTTCTACTTTCTCCCACATATAAATAGTTACACTGTTCTGACTGTAAAAAGGGGTGTAAGGGTGTAGGGGTGTAAGGGAAAGACTTTTTCATGTTTTCTTATGTACGCAGTTCATGACGGCTACTTAACACCAATTCCATTCCTAATTTTTCACCGAACCAGAGAAGGAATTAGTATTAATGACACACCTATTTGAACCTTTCAAGCTTCGTGAAGTCACCTTTCGCAACCGCATTGCCATGTCGCCCATGTGCCAATATTCCAGCACCAATGGATTTGCTAACGACTGGCACTTGGTTCATTTAGCCTCTCGTGCAGTAGGTGGTACAGGTTTAGTAATTACAGAAGCGGCCGCTGTTGAACCTCGTGGTCGGATTACGCCCCAAGATTTAGGAATTTGGTCAGATGACCACATCGAATATTTATCTAGAATTGTAGGATTAATACATAACTTTGGGGCTGTAGCTGGTATTCAATTAGCCCATGCGGGTAGAAAAGCTAGTACTGCTAAACCTAGTCGCGGCGGCAAAGTATTAGATGAATCTCAAGAGGGCTGGCGGCCAATAGTTTCGAGTAGTGCGATCGCTTTTAATAAAGATAGTCCCATACCCGAAGCCTTGAGTTTAGAAGGAATTAGACAAGTTATTCACGCTTTCGTGCAAGCTACGCAACGTTCCCTAGAAGCAGGTTTTAAAGTAGTAGAAATTCATGCAGCCCACGGCTACTTATTACATCAGTTCCTCTCACCCCTAGTCAACCAACGTCAAGATCATTACGGTGGTAGCTTTGAAAACCGGACTCGTATATTGCGAGAAGTCGTCACAGCCGTCCGAGAGGTATGGCCACAGACACACCCCCTATTTGTCCGTATTTCAGCTACAGATTGGATAGATAAAGGGTGGGATATTGAACAGAGTGTTGTCTTGAGTAAAGAACTAAAAACTCTGGGTGTAGACTTAATTGATTGTTCTTCAGGGGCAATCATCCCCGGTATCAATATCCCCGTCAAACCCGGATATCAAACCCAATTTGCCCAACGCATTCGCCAAGAAACCAACATCGCCACAGGTGCAGTCGGCTTAATTACTTCCCCCGAACAAGCTGACAAAATTATTCATGATGGCGTAGCTGACATAGTGCTTTTAGGACGTGAATTACTCCGTAATCCCTACTGGCCTCACTTAGCCGCCAAACAACTAGGCTATGAAAAACATTGGCCAGTCCAATATGACCGAGCCTGGTTATAGTTATTTCTCATACCAAGTTGCAGTCAAAGATAGTAACCTGGGGTGGGGAGTAGGAATACTATTTTTGAAAGCAACTTAGTATCAGATATGGTTCAAAGCGGCCATGATATGATTCAAAACTATATTTTTATCTATATTTGATTTAACGCTGATATTTGTTTATTGCGATCGCTCTGTTGTCACTCATGCGATCGCCTACTACGGCTTTAACTAAATAAAAATGATAATCGTAAAGAAGGGGGTAGGTGGATGCCTAAGCCAGAACGTCACCTCTCTGACGTTTTTGGTATTTTAAGTGTGTGGATGTCATTTCTGATACTAATGATGTCATTTATTAAAAATACCATTGCTCTCCTCTCTTACCTGCGGAATGTGGGATTTATTGAGTCTACTGACAAAATCAAATAAGTAATGTGCCATTTCTAATTTAGAACAGGGTGGAATTTTCACTTGCTGCCCTTGACTGTTTAAAAATATAGCTTGATTATTATTGCTACCAAAACCACTATCAGGTTGATCGATCGGATTGGCAACAATGGCATCTAATTGCTTACGTTGTAATTTTTCCATTGCTGGCGTAATAATATCCCCAGTTTGGGCAGCGAAACCAATTAAACGCTGATGGGGCTGTTTGAGTTGAGCTAACTGGGCGACGATATCAGGGACAGGTGCTAAAGGTAAAGTTTGAGGGAGCGATCGCTTGGGTAGTTTCTCTGGGCTATAATCTTTGGGCTTAACATCAGCTACGGCCGCAGACATGACAATAATATCTGCGGTAGGTAAATATTCCAGCATTACTTGCTGCATTTCTTCAGCACTAATCACAGGAATGCCTTGTACTCCCAAAGGTACATCCCAACTAGCTACGCCATGTACTAAAGTCACCTTTGCACCTCGATGAAAGGCAGCTTGGGCTAAAGCAAGTCCCATTTTCCCTGTTGAGGGATTACCGATAAACCGCACAGGATCAAGATATTCTCGTGTACCACCAGCACTAACTAAAACTTGTTTTCCGACTAAATCACGCTTGCCCTTGGTATGTAGCAGTGAGTGAATATAAGTGACAATTTCGGGAGGTTCTGCCATTCTACCAGCACCGACGCGATCGCATGCCAATAACCCCGATGCAGTACTCATCCCGTGATATCTAACATCTCCTAATAACTGTTGCCAATTACGCTGTACTGTTAACTGTTCCCACATATCAGTATTCATTGCTGGTGCTAACAATACAGGACAGGTAGAAGCTAACACAGTGTTGGTCAGTAAATTATCTGCCATCCCATAAGTTAACTTAGCTAATGTATTAGCTGTCAGAGGAGCAATAACTAATAAATCAGCCCACTCTCCCAACTCAATATGCAAGGGACGTGAGTGAGTTGGTTGCCAAAAATCATTATCTGTGTAGGCTCGATGACGAGAAAGAGTAGATAAAGTTAGGGGTGTAATAAATTCCTGTGCAGAATTAGTGAGGATAACGCGGACTTCTACCCCACTTTTAAACAGCGTCGAAACCACCTCACAAACTTTGTAGGCTGCAATACCACCACCCACACCAATTAGAACCCTGGGTGGTCGGTTTTCAATTTGGAGTTGGGTATCAGACATGGTAATTAGTCCAGAATTAATCAAGTGACTTCATCCTGATGTCATATTACACTCCAATTAATTGAATAATCATGAAGTAGATTAGCAAACTCAATACATCTTGAATGATTGTAGCTACAGGCCCAGAACCAAATGCTGGGTCTTTACCTAAACGGTAAAGTAGCCAGGGAAAAAGTAGTCCAATACTCGTGGCTACACCACCAGCTGTAATAATGGTCAAGGCCACAGCGAAAGCTAGCCGCACATTAGCAAAGGCTATTAATATAAGCGGAAAACTCAAAGTAGCGAGTGCTATCCCAATTAACAAACCTGTCCACAATTCTCCAGTTAATAACTTTTGCAGAGATGTATTGTGATTAAAAGAAAGACCTCGTACAACAATTGCTTCCGTTTGCGTGCCGATCGCATCTGCTAAGTATACGATCCCAGGCACAAAAAAAGCGATAAATACACGAGCTTCAAGAGTCCGCTCAAAACGTGAAACCACGAATGTGGCTAGTATACTCCCCAATAATCCCACCAATAACCACGGTAGGCGATCGGATGTCCTTTGGACTGGCGATGCTTCTAGAGCGTGAAGTGCTTGGTAATTATCATCACGAATACCAGTAAGCCGATGTAAATCTTCAATATGCTCTCTTCTTAATATGGAAATTAAAGACTGAGCTGGGACAATTCCCAAAAAATGACCTTGATAGTCCACTACAGGAACATCCACTAATCCACATCTAACGGCTAAACCTGCAACCTTTTCTTGGTCATCATCAGGATTCACCGTAGGTGGTTGAATAGTCATAATTTCACTTAGTTTTTGGGATTGTAAAGCACTTAACAGTGTGATTAAGCGAACTAGTCCCAGCAAATGACCTTGTTTATCCGTGATGTAGACAGCTTCTATAGAATTAAATACATTACCAGTGAGTCTAGCTATGACAGAACCAACACTTTCATCTACATAAGCCAAAGGAACACCTGATACTAGATGTTGAGCAGCAGTTTCAAAAAGCGGAGACTTGGTAACTGACATTTACTCATCTCCTTTTAGCTGTTGTTAATTTATTTTTCAAAAAAAGGAATGGATATTTTACCCATCCCTTGAAAAACTTATTTTGAGCAAACTAGCTAACCTACTATTCTGCTTTGGCAGGTTCTATATTACTTGTGTGTTGTTCAGCTAGTTCAGCTTTTGCTTCGGCAACGATATCTTCAAAATTTTCACCAACTTCTGCAATTACTCCTTTGCCCTTTTCATAAAGGACAATTCCACCTTTTATAGTTGCCTTGGTTAAGGATTTGCCAAGACCTCCCACCGCAGGAATAATTACGGGTAGAAGAACTATTGCAGCAATGCCAGGGACACCAAGATTTTCAACTACTTCTTCTAATTCAGGTACGATTTTCATTGCCATGAGGATTCTTAACTCCTAGATTCCTACACCTTAATCATACTTATTCTGATTAGAATGGTAACTAAATTATATATATTTTTATTAACATTTATATTAAAATTACAAGAGAGATAAAATCATTTTTTAGCCAAAAATATCGCTAATCACAAAATAAAATTAGGCGTTTATTATTCATTTTTAAAATATCCTCTCAAATTCAACCAAAAGAACCTTGAATGTATTGTTTGGTGACTTGATGCTTAGGATGAGTAAAAATTACAGAAGAGTGGTCATACTCTACTAATTCGCCAACACGACTTCCTTCTTTCATTTCTAAATTAAAGAATGCTGTCATATCAGCAACTCGTGCTGCTTGTTGCATATTGTGCGTGACAATTATAATTGTGCAATTTGCTTTTAAACTCTGCATTAAATCTTCAATCTGATTGCTAGAAATTGGATCAAGAGCAGAGCAAGGTTCATCCATTAAAATTACTTCTGGTTGCACAGCGATCGCACGAGCAATGCACAGCCTTTGTTTTTGTCCTCCAGAAAGAGAAAGAGCATTATCTTTGAGCCTATTTTTCACTTCTTCCCAAAGAAAAGCCTGACGTAATGAATGTTCTACAAGTGCATCTATATTACCTTTATGTCCATGAACGCGCAAACCAAAGGCAATATTATTATAGATAGATTTGGGAAAAGGATTAGGTCTTTGAAAGACCATTGTGATATATCGACGCAGTAATATTGCATCTTCCTGGGGGTGATAAATATTGCGACCGTGAAAAAGAATTTCCCCATCTAAATGGGTGTTATCTATGAGATCATTGAGACGATTAAAACATCTTAATAGGGTACTTTTACCACAACCAGAAGGGCCAATAAAAGCTGTGATGTAGTTTTTGTATATAGGAAGTTGGATATTGTGTAATGCTAAGTCATTGCCATAATAGAAAGCTTTGACATTTGCATATAAGATAGGTTCTATATTTTCAGAAAACCCCTCAGTTGCTTGTAAATAATCAGGGTTCATAACTCTTATATGAGCTTTTTGGCTGATAAAAATTTTGTCGCTTTTTTATTAAAAAAATCATAACATCAATATAAACCCAATCTTAAGTTATAGCTGAATTATCAAAACTATTATTTTGACTAACATCATACTTACGACAGAGTTTAATCAAACAGACATAAATATTTCCAAATATCCCAGATGAATGAAGATATAGGGAAAATAGTGTTTTTTGACTAAAATTGCTGACTGCTCATGAGTTAAATTGAAATAAATCAACATTTATCATTGATTGAGGTATTTATAAGAAATCAATTATCTAGCTTCTAGGGTGGGAAGAACAGCCAGTCCGAATATACTGGACGGGCTGTTCTTCCCATACCACAAGAAAATTTGGGATATTTTTTATTGAGAAGTCTTGAATATCTACAGCGATAGATATAGATCACATCAAATAGTGACTACTCAATTAATTCTCATTTACTATTACCTACCGTAAAGATTTTTAGTAATTATTACTGAAGGATTAGAGTAATATTATTGATGTCAAATAATAATTGCCACACTGTGGTCAATCCATAGATATAATCCAACTAAGTATAAAAATGAGACAATGAATGTCTTAAAACGTCGCATTGGTCTTGAACAAGAGTTTTTTCTAGTAGATGAGGCGGGTGAAATCAGCTCCCTTGGGGATGAGTTTTTGCAGACTTGTCACAGTCTAGCCGCAGCACAAAATATCAGCCCCAATTACTTTGTTCCTGAGTTCGTCAAGTGTATGCTGGAGATTAATACGCCGCCAGCTTATACAGGTACGGAATTAGCACAAGTTTATATTCAAAATCTGAAATTAGCGATCGCCGCTGGGCAACAAATGGGTTTGCGTCTGTATCCTTTGTCTAGCTACCCACTGCATATTATGCCGGTTATGCGTGACAAGCCCAATTACCACATCCAAGCCCGGACTGTAGGTTATGACCGATTTCTACACGCAGGAAAATGTACGGGTACACACATCCATTTAGAAGTACCGCCAGGAGTGATTGATCCGCGTGTAGCTGTATCTTACAACTCAACCTCGACGCAGCGAGAGGAACTGCTAAATATCTTCAATTTAGCAACGGCTTTAGACTCAGCCTTGATTTCTCTGGCGCGGGCGTGTCCCTTTTATGAAGGCCAAGCAATTGGTTTAGCAGCCCACACAATTCGTTATCGGGGAAGCGAAACTTTTGGTTGGGAGGGAGTCTACACCCATTTACAACCCGTGGGTGGACTCATGCCCTATGCTGAGACTGTGGAAAGTTTAGTTGAGCAGCAATTCGCTCGTTATTATGCTTGGCTAGAAGCGTTAGATCAAGCCGGAATAGAACGTCAGCAGTTTTTAGCAGCAGGAGGAAGTTTACTCAAATCAGCTTGGAATCCAGTCCGACTGAACAAGTTGGGGACTGTGGAAGTGAGATGTATAGACAGTAATTTTCCTTCGGTAATCATAGCGATGATTGCGCTGTTGGAAAAAGCGGCGCATCGAGTCAGAAATGAGCAACTACAAGTTAAACCCACAAAGGAGGTAAAAACTTTTGTGGTCAGTGAAAATTACCTTTATGTGCCAGAGTTTGAGTATTTAAATGGGGAATTACTGTATGCTGCGGCTACGGAAGGAGTGAAGCATCCGCAAGTTAAGGCTTACGTTGATTCTGTATTGCAGTTTGCCATTCAAGATAATGGAGAAGACGCGAAATATTTGACAAAACTAAGAGCAGACTTAGATCATTATCAAAGTATAGAAACAGAGATTTTGCACCAATTTACCCCTGCGACTGCGGAACTGTCACGGGATGAAGGCTTACGTTTGGTACGAAAGTGTTGCGATAAGTTAGAAGCGCAGGTGTTATGGCTAGATAATCAACATCCGCTAGCATCTCTTGATGATGATGTGATCATTTCTGATGCTACTTGGCTGTGATGACAAAGCCGTAGAAAGTGAGTTTACACAAACTACGGCGATACTATTTATGGATGATGATACAAGTGTGAGTTTTTGTCTGTTCAGATGTAACTCAATTTATCGCAACTTTCTCTTGATATAGAATAGGCAATTTTAGTTTTTAGCCCCCTATTTAATTACCTGTTTCTATATCAAAATAGATAGCAAATAATTGAGAATTGTTGTAGATTAGACTTAACTTCAACACTTATGCCTCATCGTAGGGTTCTAAGTCTAAAAGATGGATATAGGGTTCTACTAATTCAGGACGCTGAAACGCGATCGCTCGCAGTAGATGCCAGTCATTTAAACCCTCAAAAGCATTGCTGTAATTATCCATTTCTAGACGAGTAGCTAGTTCATCTACCTCTGCTGCGGTCATGGCAGCGATTTCTTTCTTGGAAATGCTTAGAGTTGTCATAATGCTTGCCCCTCCCTTATGCAGCATTCGCACCCAGCACGGGTCAAGTGACGCTAATATAGTGCCACCCAATCTATATTACTCACTAGATGGCATGAATTTCCTAAAATTTTTCAGGATTTATACCATATTTTGTAAAAAGATTGTAACTCTGACTAAGCAATTGTATTTATGATGAAATTCCGTGCTGCATCTAACATTTGCAAATTAATTTCATGCCCTGTATCAAACTCATGATATTCGACTCCAACTCCCAAGGATGCTAATGTTTCCCTCGACCTGACAGCCGCCTGTAGTGGTACAACTTCATCGCGTGTGCCGTGCATAATCAAAATTGGCGGCAAATTATTTGTGGAGATGGCATCGGGATGTAAATATCCACTCATTACCACTAAACCACCCAACGGTAATTTAGAACCAACATCTAAAGTCATTGCCCCCCCTTGAGAAAATCCACTCAGGATAGTGCGCGATAAAGGCACGCCTGTACTAGCTTCTAAGGACAACAAAAAATCCGTTAATATTTGCCGACTTTCTCCTAGCCCGTGATACATATTCTCAACTCTCAAGTCATACCATGCCCGACCAAAATGAGAATGCGGAAAAGGAAAAGGGGCATTGGGAAGGACAAATTGGTAGTCAGGTAATTTGAAATAGGGTAATAAAGACGCTACATCCTCAGCATTAGCACCCCAACCATGCAACGTCACAACTAAGCCGATGGGAGTTTGGGAATTAACGGGGGGAACAGAAATATATTGCAAAGACAGAGGCTTACTCCTGAAATCATGCTCTTCTAATAAATACTATCTCTATGAGTAGAATTCTTCATTTGAGACCCAAAAACAGAATCTAAATCTGTTGGTCAATCGTCAGAGTATGTGATGTACATTGAAAAATGGCGGATATATTTAATCTTCATGACATCCATTCTGCTGAACAATCGCTATCAAGTTATTCAGGTACTCGGTGCTGGTGGGTTTGGGGAAACCTTTTTGGCAGAAGATACTCATATGCCTTCTCGCCGTCGTTGCGTAATTAAGCAACTCAAACCCATCGTGAATGATCCCCAAGCCTACCAAATGACTCAACAGCGATTTGAGAGGGAAGCGGCGACTTTAGAATATCTGGGTGAACATAGTGACCAAATCCCTCGTCTCTATGCTTACTTTTTAGAGAATGGCCAGTTTTACTTAGTCCAAGAATGGATTCACGGTCAAACTCTGAGAAATTTGGTAGAAACAAAAGGATATCAGAGTGAAACCATTGTCCGAACAATTGTTTTGAGTCTGCTAGCAGTGTTGGATTATGTGCATAGCAGAGGGATTATTCACCGGGATATTAAGCCAGATAATATTATTCTCCGCGCGGTTGACCAAAAGCCAGTTTTAATCGATTTTGGCGCAGTTAAAGAAACGATTCGTTCCGTGGTTGGTTCTCATCCTACACGCTCAATGGTGATTGGCACACCGGGATATATGCCTAGTGAACAGGCGGTAGGAAGACCAGTTTACGCTACTGATATCTACAGTTTAGGTTTAACAGCGATTTATCTGTTGACGGGGAAAAGTCCTGAAGAATTGCCCACGCATCCCCAAACAGGTGAAATTCTTTGGCAACAATACGCACCACAAATTTCCGCTGATTTGGCGATGGTGTTAACTCAAGCGATTAAACCACAGGCCAGCGATCGCTTTAGTACTGCCAGTAAAATGCTGTATGCTTTATCTGCTGCTGATAATCTGCCTGTGCAGTCGGTTGTCCATTCTCCACAATCAACCCAACAAACTCAAGCCATCTCCATTCCCAAGCCCATCTCTCCTCCCAAGAAACAACAGCCGATTTGGATATTTGGCGGGTTAATCCTAGGCGGTTTAATGATTGGCGTAGCACTATCTAGTCTGACTCGTCCGTCCCAGACTGAAACCATCGTCACTGATCCCATACCCTCATCATCTCAGAGTCCCGATGCTGTAGCGTCTAACCCTCCTATCTCTACGCCCTTTTCACCATCCCCTGAAATTTCTAACTCTACCCCGCCCATTATTTCCACACCTGTAGAACCCACCGACAACCGCCCCCTAGAATCAGATATACCGTCTACTACAGCCAATACTCCCGTTCCCCAAGTTACGGACAGACCAACGCCTGACACAGACAATGAAACTGTTGTTGATTCACAACCAGTAGAATCATTACCCCCAAATCCACCCCCCAAGAGAAAGCAAGAAACTGCTACTAGAACAAGCGTTCCTGCTTTCCCCACAGGGACATCTAGAAGCACCGTAGAGGCTACCCTCGGAAAACCAAATAGAGATTTAAGAGGTGCTTGGGGCAGAACTCGTGCCGTTGTGTATAAGTTAATACCTAATAAAGTGGACTTAGGCTACTTATTCGACCGCAACACGGGAGAACTCAAGCAAACTGAGGTAGCTTTCGCCCAGTCTGTAGATCCTCAATTGATGCAGAATACTTTAAATGGAATGCTCAATGGTCGAGCCACAGCTAAAATTCAGCAGGGATTACAACAAGTACAGCAACGCCAGAGAGATGATTTTAGTTTTACTGTGGGTGCAGTGAAAGGTCAAATTATCCGCCAGAACTGCGATTTAATTTACATTAGTGTTTGGGATGCAGATTTACACGATTTTGTGAATCCTGCATCTGCTAAACAGTGCTGAGTTGCCAATTCGGAGTTCTAAGTGGGTATACTGGCTCATTACCCAAGACTCATTTTTGACTTTATGCCAAAATGGGCGAGAGATCAAAATCTTTATAGACCCATTATCTAAATCATAAAAACCAAACAGTAGATTTGAGGGGGAAATTTTATGAAAGCAGGTATAAAACGCATTGAAGCCACTTTACACGATTTAGGTACTCGTGATACTACCGCTACGGAAAGCAGCGAAAATACCAAGCGGCCTGTTTCGTTTAGAATTAGTGTTGCAGCTAAGGAAGGTGCAGAGGAGCAAACATCAGTACCAATGGAGGAATTAAGCACTGACCCCCTAAACACAAATACTGGTACTCAAAATCTATTTCCTCATCACAATTCTGTCCAAACTTTTCCCACACAAGAAGATGCTGTTAACGCACCTAGTCTACCAAAATTCAAAACTCCCAACTTTAGTAACCATCGTCATGGTGCAAACCCAGCATTAGCTGCGAATATTCTTCAGGAGATTCAAGCCCACGTAGCTAGTTGGCAGAGAGAACTGCATACAATTGTGCAGCAAATTCAGGATCTTTATCTAGAAGGCCCGATTGTGAACGGTTGGTTAGAATCTAATCCTTGGGAGACAGAACACGGTGGAACAGCTACACTCCGTCATGGAGAAGTAGAACGCCTGATGGATTTAGTAGAGGAAATTTGCGCCCCTGATGGTAGCAAAATACCCCATCCCAACCTCAAAACAGGTTATCGACTCTGCGGTGTCGATGCGTCAGGTAAAGTATGGTCGCGTCCCTGTCCACCCAATCAATTAGCAGCAGTCAGTATGGCGATCGCACGTTATCAAAAACTACGCCAACTCCTAGGCCGCAAGCAATACTTAGAAACTCGTCTCAGCCAACTAGCAGAAACTCTGGTAGTTTTACACAGCCATATTCAGCAAGTGTAAGGGAATTGGGCATGGGGCATTGGGAAGGAAAACTGTTGACTATCTACTAATGACTATGGACTAATAAATAATATGCAAATCTCTGCAATTATCTGTACTCATAATCGAGATAATTATTTGGGTGCGGCGATTGATAGCCTCTTGGGGCAGGATTTCGCAGGGGAATTTGAGGTCATAGTTGTGGATAATGGGTCAAGCGATCGCACCCGCGAAGTTACTGAGAAAAGGACAAGTGATCCTCGATTAAAGTATATTTTTGAACCCACTATTGGTTTATCTGTAGCGCGCAATACCGGGGCTAAAGAGGCGAAATCGGAGATTTTAGCTTATTTAGATGATGATGCAGTCGCCAGTCCTGGCTGGCTACAAGTATTATATGATGCCTATCAACAGAATCTTCAGCTAGCGATCGCAGGTGGTAAAGTCACTCTGTTATGGCCTCCCAATGTTGAACCACCAAAATGGCTATCTACTGGTTTAGCAGGCAATTTAGGAGCTTATGATTTAGGTGATAGCGTAGTTTATATCGATAAGCCTGGTTTAACTCCTAGAGGCTTAAATTATTCCATCCGTCGTCAGTTTCTTTCAGACATCGGCGGTTTTGATCCCCAATTGGGTAGAGTCGGCAAAAATCTGCTCTCCAATGAAGAACTACAAATGACGGAACTGGCTCTGAAAAAAGGTTGGCAAGTCGCCTATCTTCCCGCCGCTTTAGTTGCTCATAATGTTGCACCAGAACGCATCAACCGCTCTTGGTTTCTCAATCGTGGTTGGTGGCAAGGTATTAGTGAATGTTATCGAGAACAACTTGCCGGTAGAGCCGGAATTGCACAGTTTGGCAGAGGTGGAGAAAGATTCATTCGCGGCTTGTATAAGACAGTACAATATTATTTCAATGATCCAGCCCAAAGCTTTGATAATCTGGTCTATACTTACGGACAAATAGGTTATATAAATGCTGTCATTCAAGGACTACTGTTTAAAAAGTGAGGAACTGGGTACTGGGTAAACAAAGTAGTATTCCCAATGTCCACTGACTAATGCCCAATGCCCAATGACTAACGACTAATGACTAATGACCCTTTTGTAGATTTACGCAAATATGACCAATCTTGGTTTGATCGTGGGCGGCCTGGTTGGTATATCTTACTATGGTGGTTAGTGCAGGCGATCGCTTTTCCTCTGACGCTGCATTCTTTTAATGGTTTGCGCTGTTGGCTACTGCGACTGTTTGGTGCGCGTGTTGGTCAAGGTGTAATTATCCGCCCTACTGCGCGTTTTACCTATCCTTGGAAAGTGGCGATCGGTGACTATACTTGGATTGGTGATGATGTAGTCGTATATAGCTTAGATGAGATTCATATCGGTCAACACTGCGTCATTTCCCAAAAAAGTTATTTATGCACTGGTAGTCATGATATTCAAGACCCCACTTTTGGCTTAAAAATTGCCAGTATTATTATTGGTAATGGGGTATGGGTAGCTACAGATTGTTTTGTAGCACCAGGAGTAGAAATTGGTGCTAATGCTGTCATTGGCGCACGTAGTAGTGTTTTTGCTACTATGCCCTCTGGACAGGTTTGTTGGGGTAGTCCTTGTCGTCCTCAATATCCCAGAGTCATGCGTGATTCATAACTCTATTTGAGATATTGAAACTTACCCTTTAAACCATTATCTTCCATCTTCAATTGAGCCACGTAAAACTGTTTTTGTACTACGTCCCCTACAGGAGTAAAAGAAATTTCACCAAGGGGAGTATCATATTTTTTTGATAGCAGTTCCTGGTTTAATTTTGTCCTTAGTTGAGACAAATTTAAGTCCCGAATTGGACTTTTTTGATTTAAAGATTCTAAAGCTTCTACATATACCTGCACCGCTGTAAAAGCTTGAGCTGTAACTTGAGATGGTCGTTTATTATATTGTTGAATATAAGCTTGGAGAAATGCGCTGTTAATTTGATTGGGATGCTCAGGACTGTAAGCTTGAGCAATAATTATGCCATCACACAAAGCTTTACATACAGAAAATATATGTGATGTATTAAAACCATTACCACCAATAATTAATCCTTGATAACCTAACTCTCGCAATTGTTTGACTAAATTACCTCCATCTACAGCTAAACCAGAAATAATGACTAAATCGGCTTTTAAATTAATAGCGTTTGTGGCTTGAGTTTGAAAATCGGTATCAGTAGTCTGGAATTTTTGGACTGTGACTAAATCTAAACCTTGTGCTTTGACTGTGCTTTGAAATATTTCTGTTTCTGATTTATTAAAAGCATCATTTTGAGCATAAAAGACTGCTACTTTTTTAATGCTGGGATTTAACTTGAGAGCAGCTTGCACAGCATTAGGTGCAACAATCGCTACAGATGAGGACACACGCGCTATATAATCACCAATTTCTGGAATTCCTTTAGCAGTATTAGAAGCTCCAATTACGGGAACTTTGGCGCGTTCTGCTATGGGGTTAGCACTGAAAGCTTGTTGCGACAATGTAGGGCCAACAATACCAACAACCTTATCTCTATTAATTAAATTTTGAAAAGCATTAATTGCTCCAACTTCATCACCACCAGCATCTTGAAATACCAATTTAATTGGTTGGCCTTTGATACCTCCTTTACTATTGAAATACTTCTCAGCGATTTTTACTCCGTCAATTCCCTCCTGACCGAGTAATGCTATATTACTGGTTTGTGCAAAAGCAACACCTATAGGAATAGAGTCAAAATTATTTTGATTAAAAGATTTATTGCCAAAATTATTAATATTAGGATTACCGCCACTACAAGCAAAAATTAGTAAATTAAAAGTAATTAATAATGTTGTTTTATTCATAGTGAATTGGACAGACTAAAATAGTGCATAAATTATAGTTTAATATTGCTTGTGATGCGGAATATTTGCCGACATGGGACGGTCAATATGACCATCCCATAAGAATGTTTGAATACACTAAATTAGCATCCGCCCACTACAAATACTGTTTTATAAAGCCAGCAAGATGACTAATTTTTTCAATTAAGGTTTTTGGGAAAGCAATGGTTGAGATGCAACGTCATCTAAGCGGATGCTAGTGAGTAAACTCAGCCATTTCTCCTGAATTGCTTGATTTTTGGGGTTTTCCTGGCGTAATTGCGATATTGTTTTTAACGCCTCATGCCAAATCCCATTTCGGAGATATATATCAAAACGTTGCAAAGGTGTAGCTGTTGCTAATTCTTGAGTAACTTTTTCGTCAAGGGTGACTCGTTTAATTACACCTTCAACGTAAGTTGGGGCTGAATCCTGTTGTGGGTCACAATCAACAGTCAAAAACCAACGATATCGTTTATTTACTTCCAAAGGAATGTTATCCGGTACAGGAACACTGATAATTCCCGGTTTTTCAGGGAGAGCGATCGCTTTTTGGTAAATTGTATTTGACTGCTGATCTTGCAAGACAAATTCTGTGGGATATGCAGTACTTTGAGGGTAAGGCATATAAAACATCAGTGTTGGATGTGCTTCTGCGGTTAATCCCCAGACATTGATCACAGTAGGAGGGCCTTCCGTATAAGGTACTAAAGCTGTGAGTGGCGGTTTAGCGGCGGGACAGGGATTTCGTCTTGCACCTCCACGAACACGACCTCCCGGCGGCGGCTCAGTAGCTGGGGGTGCTGGCGGATTGAAGCTGACTTTCTTGGGCTGGTTGACAGGAGAATTAACTGGTACTGGTTTAGCTATTACCAAGCTCTGACCAGCTAAAAAACTGATGTAGCCAAGAGTTAATGAAAGTAATATTTTCATAGAGTTACAGTTAGTCGTTGTTAATTAACTAAAATTACTGATAGTAGTGACTTTGCTGTGACAGAGTGTGTTTCAGGTGATTGTGAATTAGTGAGAAATACGGTATTTAGAGAAAGAGATTTGTTGTGCGCTAACTGTCGGACACTTTGAAGTTGCAAAATTTTAAAATTATAGAATGCTGACTATAACTGCTGTGTTTCATTGTGAAGTTTGTAACTTGCTTTCCATAAGAATATTTTGAATTTTGAATTTCGAATTTTGTAGCTTTAGCTTTCCGCAGGGTATTTTGAATTTTGAATTGATACTGCGGTTGCTGTTGCAACTAATGAAAGAGCTGACGGGACAAAGGGAAGCCAAACACCGGCAATTAATAGACTCAAACAAAGTAAATACAAAACTCCAGAACTCACACCAATCGCTAACGCTAACCTGGGTAATAAACGCCATTGCCAAGCTAATAAACCTCCAGCTACCGCCCAACCCCAAATCCAAATCACTTCTAACCAAAGCGACAAAGCCGACAATAATGGACGACCATCTAAAGCAGCACTAATAATTTGGCTGACCATGTGGGCTTGTACCATTACCCCTGGCATTGGTTCATTGACAAGACTGCCGTAGGGAGTACCCCAATAGTCAGCGATATCTCCCCTAGTGACGACACCAATCAAAACAATCCGGTCTTTGATGGCATTCCGATTAATCGGATTAGATAACAATTGGGTAAGTGTCACTTGTTCCGCGATTTGCTTAGACGCGCGATAGTTGAGTAAGATTTGACCGCCGTTGGCATCAATGCCTTGATAACCACCAGTGCGAGATGAAAGACGGCGCAAAACTGTTTTTCCTAATTGCAAAGAGGGGGAAGGGCCAGAGGTAAATTTTGGTTGAATGCCAGAGGCTGAGAGATAGAGAAATGCTAGTTGGGTACTAAAAGCGTAGGGTGTGGAACATAGAGAAGTAGTTTCTTGGGTCATAAATAGGAGATGGCGACGTACCACACGATCCTGATCATCAATGAAGTCGCTAAAACCTAATCTTTCCTTGGGAATTTCTGGCGGTGGTGCAGTAGCTTTGATCTTGACTGTAGCGTCACTGCCTTTACAGACCCCGATTAAATTATCAGTTTGTTGGAGTTGTGATTTTAACTCTAATTGTTCTGCCGGGAAGTCGCGGTAGATATCCAAACCGATCGCTTTGGGTTGGTATTGATTGAGTTTTGTGAGTAATTTGTTGAGATATTTGTCGGAGATGGAAGTCCCTTTCAACACTTGGTCATCACGACGTTGATTTTCTATGTCTTCATCATCAATGGTGACTATTAATAACCGCCGATCTGGCCCCTCATCTGGACGCGATCGCATCATTTGATCAAATGCTTGTAGTTCTAAACTTTGTAATCCGCCCAGTAAGCGCAAACCACAAACTACAGCCGACACTGCCAAACTAGATAACGCCGCTATTTTTAAGCTGGATTTTTTTGCTACTGGTGGTGTATAAAATATTTCCTGTGTTGGAGGCTGAATCAATTCATCCCAAGTCAGGGGAATCTGGGCAGGATTTTGACAAATCACTGGCAGCCAAGTAGCACAGGGAAATCTATCTTCTAATCCCTGTAAACGTTCCCGTGCATGGCGGACTGCTTGGTATAAAGGTTCACCACCAGCAAAGCTTTGCAGAAAATATTTTAAGAACTCTTGCGCCACCTGATCGGGAACAGGTTCACGCATCACGATAATTTGAGGGATGTGTAAATCAGCTAGTTCCCGCGCTAAACCTAACCCATCACAGGAGTTGAAAATTGCTAGTTGTAAACCCCGTTCTATAGCTTGTTTGAGGGCATATTTGAGTTCGCCAATAGAGAGACTATCGGTTTTGTTCAGGTAAATTCTGCCAGTTGTACCGTTGCCTTGACTAGAACTGTGTCCTGCAAAAAATAATACATCCCAATTTTTTCCCCAGAGGTAATCTGTCAATTCCTTACGCTGTGGTTCTACCAAAAAACTCACATCGGCATAGGGGCATTTTTGTAAAACAGCTTGATCTGCCTGGGTATCAATTCCTTGACTATTGCCGACGATCGCTAAAATGTTGACTTGGGAATTGGGAGTTGGGGGTTTATGAATGCGCTCATAACTGGGTGAAGAAAGCGCGATTTCCGCTTTAGGATAGCGTTCTAATAAATCCCAGATATGCCAAGGGAGTCTTTGCAATTGACTATTTTCTGATTGCAGAATGACTCTAATTTCGTCTGTGGGCATTAATTTTTCTAGCCATTTTTCCCGCAAGGGGCGAAAATCTTCTGCTTGTAGCCAAGCATTAAACCGGGCGCGTAAAATGTGGGCTAGTTCGTGGCAATCTTGGGTGACAGATACATTTGTCACTTGGATTTTGTCTGCATCTAAGCGATAAGTGTTACCTAACTGGAGATAACTAGCTTGCCAACGGGTGTAATAAAGGGTGATTTCGGGACATGGTGGTAGTTTACCTGTGATTTCTGTGGAAGGGCGATCGCGCTCTTCTCCAATTTGCAGAGTGACAGGAAATCCTTGTTCAAAACCACCGTCGCCAAACTTTAGCACCACTAACTTAGCCATGACCGTCGCTTTGCTCCGATTACCAATCACTGAATTTCTAATATGTTCAGACTTCTCCCCAAATATACAGTTCCGGGCAACAGGTCTGGAATTTGATACGTTGGTTCATTGTAATTACCCATGACCAACTACCGACCGCATTTAGATCTACATCACCTTAAATCACAAAGTTTTCTGTAATACTCATATCACCCAATGATACCTGAACACTAAACTCCTCTTGGAGATCGCCACGAAACTGTAACTGAACGTAGTTATCGGCACTTCTGGCTTGAGCTTCTAAAAATACCGCACCAGCATTGTCTAAAACTTTCAGATGTACTCCTGCGGGGAGATACATTTGATTACCTGTGGCGTGGAGTTGCAAACGGACACTAGTTTTTTGATTAGCAGCTGGAGCAATTTCCACAATCAACATTACTGGTTGATTGTCGATTTTGATACCCAAATCAATCAGTTTTGCTCTTCTCGTTACGCTTTCTGATTGTTCCTGCATGGCTTCAGGAGTGCTGACGGGGCTACGAAAGGCATAAGCAGGTCTTGTATCTAGGGAACTCAACAAGGATTCTACTGTTTGCCAACCAGCCTCAACTTGACCAACAAACCACTGACTGAGATTTACCAGTGCATCAACTGGGGAAGTTTTCAATTGCGCCAAGCGATCAATTAATGCTTCTAGTGGTTGTAGTTGATTTAAAGTTATTGTTTCGGTGGCAACATTTTTGACAAAACCCAATATTTGGGCTTCTTCGGAAGCATCATCCACTTGCACAAATACATAACCCACTCGGTCTTCCCAAGTTTCTGGGGGAATCGAGCAAACTGAGCTGCCAGCAATTACAGGACGGCATTCCAAACGACCAACTGAAGACACCTCCAAATCAGCCACATCTGCACAAAACTGCATGACGGGATTCCAACTGTCACTAGCTGTGAGATTAGTAGGAACATCCATCATTTGTAAATAATCATTTACTACCCACACAGCTAAAGTATTGAGCCGAACTTGCTCGGCTTTGGTTAAAGTAGGCTGTTGGTTAGCAAACCGTTGGGCAGTTGTACGAGCCGCTTGAGAAATCGGCAGCGTAATTGCGAAATCCTCTACCTTGGAGGTGTTGTTAGTCATAAGTTCAATCCCCAGTTGATCAATGCTGCTATTTAGATATCATCCAAATTCATTCAATTTATGCCACAAAATAAATGATTTTTAGAGAGTTTTCTGGAATAGGGGTGTGGGGAAGGTAGGGGACAGGGAGAATTTACCCCAACCCCCCAGTTCCCATACCCTAATTACAACCAATTGCCGATTAAAACATAGGCAGACCAAAAGCTGGGAGCTTGGTAGTTGGGATGGCGTAGCAGTTTGAGTTGGGCTAGTTGCAAAGCTTCGGCTTTGGTCATGTTGTTGTTTTTGAGTTGTCGATAAAATTCTCCAACAAATAAGGCGGTTGATTCATCGTCAATTTGCCATAGAGATGCTACTGTGCTGCGTGCGCCGGCTCTGACGGCTGCTCCTGCTAGTCCTAAGGCGGCGCGATTATCTCCTACTGCTGTTTGGCAGGCACTTAAAACTAGTAGTTCTATTGCTCCTGGACTGGTTTCTTCTCGGTTACGGAGCAGATTGTCAAACTCTTTGACTTTGATCGGGCCATCGTTGGCTAAAATGAATGTTTCTTCAGCGACAGAACTAAATTGACCGTGAGTAGCTAAATGCACAACGTTAAATGAAACGGCGTTTACCTCTTTTTCTAGGGCTTCGCGGGTAAATTGCTGATCTAAAAGACTGGTAGTAGAGACTCCAGCACTAGCAATCAGGTCTACCTCTGATTTAATTGCTGGGAGGGGGGCAAAATTAGGAAACCCTTCTGGGGGCTGAGTTAGCCCAGCAGTTAAGGCTCTGAGTTCCTGTCTTTGTAGGGGTTTGGGATCAAGCAGTTGCAGACCAACACTGAGAGCGATCGCATATTTTTCAATTAAATATTTTTCCCCGTCATACAGAACCGCCATTGGTAAGTTACGTAACGCACCATCTAGAACAAATACTAGTGTCTTGACTTGACTGGCAGCTAATTCTGATTCAATAGGACGGAGTAACCAGTTATAAACTTGTTGTGATTGAGTTTTAATGACGTTAGTAGTTGTGGGATTAATCAGATTTTTGCGTAGTTCTGTGAGAACTTTGTCTACTTCTGACTGATTAACGTTGACACTGTAATGTTTGAGTGGTTGGTTAGGAATTTTGACGATGACTTGCAATCGCTGCGGCAAAATAATGGGATAGAGAATGGCTGTGGTGGGGTTATCTTGATCTACTACTTGATCAATCAGGACACTTTCACCTTTGAGACAAGCTTCCCGAAAAAAGTTATCTAATTCTGCTAATTGCAAAGCCTCAATGCGTTGACGGGCTTTATCTAAAATTTTTTCATCTAATTGTCCCACTGGAGACTGTAATAATAACTCTACGGATTGACGATAGACGGGTTCTACACTGTCACGAAAGTTAAATTGCACGTCTTGATTGACGGCTACTAAGTCACCTCTGAGGGATTTGAGTGTATCTACGGCAGCATCATAAGCTGTGATCGCACCATTTAGATCATTCTGCGCCCACAGTAATCTCCCTAACTGCCACTCTAAGCGATAGCTAATATCGGCAGCATTACTCATCTGTGCCAGCACTAATCCTTGCTGAGTAATCCTTTGTGCTTCTTGCCATTGTTGATTGTTCTCATACAAATTCCCCAAACTTAATAATCCATAAGCTTCCGCTTGTTGATCTCCCAAACTGCGTGCTTGTTGGATGATATTGGCTAAGAGTTGGGCGATTTGTTGGGGATTAGGGATTGGAGACTGGGGGGTGGGGGACAAGGTAGAATCTTTGGCCTTCTCCCTTTCCATAATTGCTTTACTTGGGGAGAAGTCAGAGCGGAGGTTTCCTCTGCTCTGAACTTTGGGACAAAGCCCTTCGCGGAGCGTCTCGAAGAGAAGACCGCATTGCTCTGTGCCTTTTCCCTCCTGCCTATTGCTCAATCTCATCAAACTCTGAGCATAGTTAATCTGGGCATAGATGGCTGCACGGCTGGGGGGGAGTTGGTTAAGGTGGACTGGAATTGAGGGAATGAGATTTTGTGCTTCTGATAATTGTTGATTGTCAATAAGTAAGCTGAGTTGATTGAGTTGGGCTTGAATTTTGGTGAGGGGTAAGGCAGATGGTGCTATTTGCTGATAATAAGTAATGGCGGCTGTGACTTCCTGCTTTGCTCGTGTGTTGTTACCCAAACTCTTGGCGCGTGAACTATCAGCGCGTGCATTGTTGCCTAAGCTTAATAGACTAGCTCCCATTTCTCCAGGTAATTGCAGGCGTTGAGCAATGTCTAGACTTTGCTCTAAAACAGTGCGGGACTCGGCTAAATCGCCAATTACCATGAGGGCATCACCAAGCGATCGCAATCCGACTGCTTTTTCTCTAGAGTCTGGTTGTACTTGTAGTTTTTGCTTGACTGCTAGCAAAATCTGTACCGCGCGACGATAAAAGCCTTGGTTGCGCCATGCTTGGGCTTGATTAATCTGCGATCGCACTTCGCCAATCGGGTTCTTAATTTGTTGATAAATCTCTGCGGTTTGCTGCCAGGTTGCTAAAGCTTTCTCTGTATTACCCATTGCCAATTGCAACCGCCCTTGAATATCCAGGGTTTGAGCTAATATTTGCAGAGTTTGCTCGTTTTTTTGGGACGGGAGTAATTCCAGACTGGTTTTAATTGCTGTCTGTGCTGCTGGCCAGTCACCGAGTTGTTGATAAGCTAAAGACAAGTTACTGAAGGTGGCAGCCAGCTTCAGATTATCTCCTTGCTGTTTATATGCCTGGGCTGCTTGCTGTAATACCTGCACTGCCTCAGCAAAACGTCCAGCATCATATAAAGTTTTACCCTGCTCTATCAATAACTTACCGTCAGATTTCACTAAATGCGGTGCATCTAGTTGCAAAGCAACCGGAGGTTGAGAACTAGCCCTCCCATCTCCAGCCATTACAGGCAAATTGATTGTGAAGACCAAACCCACCAAAAAGTATATAAATAAACTGAGTATTCTTTTTGGCTTGCTAACTGTGAAATAACGACAAAAGACTCTAAAAAATTTATTTATAGACATGGTGATTGGCAACTGACAACCTGGAATGTTTTCAGAGCAAGACACAGAGTTAGAGTTATCCTGCTACCGACCTGCCACTAATTGTACAGGACTTACGCGGTGAGACTCCGCGTTAGCAGATGGTTTGTCATCCCTAGGCTTGTAAATTACACAATCACTCGTGAGGTTCGCTGACTGTTAACTGTTAGCAATCAACTCAAAAAGATGTCACAGCTTATAGTAAAGCTTCTAATGCTGCTAATTCTGCTGTGATAGACATTTCAATTGAGGAGTTATCTGAAGGGGTGAATTCCTGATGCTCAGTGATTTTGGAAATTACAGTTTTCTGTGCTATTAACTGGGTAGCAATATACTCAGCTAAAGCATTGATGGTGGGATGTTCAAACAACACTGTCGAAGGAATAGTTTGTTGTAACCCTGCTTCTAGACGACTACGCAACTCTACCATCATCAGTGAATCCATACCCATATCAAAAAATCCTAGCTGTACATCTGGTAGTTGGGGTGAGGACGAACCTAAAACTTGACTTACTTGTGTCTGTAGGTAATTTCTCAAGTATGAAATACGTTCCTTGATCCCTAGAGATTGGATTTGCTGTGTCAGTTGAGAGGCTTGATTTTGATTGCCGATGCTTGGAGTTTGCTGACGAAAATCTTCAAAGAAAGGTGAAGATAATCTTTGCTTGCGCAGTTCTGACCAATTTACTGGAATTACCCCTACCTGTATGGAAGATTGGGTGAGGAGAAACTCTAAAATATCTATACCTTGTTCGGGAGTGAATTCACTGATGCCCCGCAAACTCATGTGACGAGAAACCAGTCTTTTAGCGGCTGCACCAATATCTGACCATATGCCCCAATTTATACTCAAGGCAGGTAATCCTTGGTGACGGCGATATTGGGCTAAGGTATCGAGAAAAGTATTTGCAGCTACATGGTTCGCCTGTCCTGGAGAACCTAATAGAGAAGCTGCGGAGGAAAACATGATGAAATAATCTAAGGGAATGTTTTGTGTTAATAGGTGGAGATTCCATGCACCTGCCACCTTAGGATTCATCACGCGTTGCATTCGTTCTGGATTTAATTGCTGTAAAACTCCATCATCTAAAACCCCAGCGGCGTGAATCACTCCCCGCAAAGGTGGATAGTTACGCTCAATGTCTGCCAGAACCGCTGCTAATTGGGCGTTTTGGCTAACATCTGTCCGAGTTGTCATAATTGTTGCCCCAGTTGCTTGTAAGGCTTGAATTTGTTGCTGTGCTCCGGTATCTGGCTGGTTACGTCCCACAAGAACGATATATTTTGCACCTTTTTCTACTAACCAACGTGCCACACGCAAACCTAAACCTCCCATTCCTCCTGTAATTAAATAGGTTGCTTGGGGTGATACTAACTCAGTAGGTGTGTGGGTAATGACGATTTTGCCGATATGTTGGGCTTGTTGCATCATCTGCAAAGCTTCTACTATCTTAGTAGCGGGAAAAATAGTCTGAGGTAGCGATGACCTGTGGTCAGTCGAAGACCATCGCAGTTTTCCACCTTGGAACTGCTCCATGAGACGATGTAACAAAGTTTGGATTGTCTGAGGTTCTCGTTGAGCAACACTCATCAAATCCACTAGATGATAAGTAACTTGAGGCTTGACTTGAGCAACTTGTTCTGTATCCCAAACTCCTCGTTTACCAATTTCGATAAATTTTCCTTGGGGTTTGAGTACCGATAAACTAGCCGGGATATATTCACCAGATAGGGAGTTAAATACGATATCCACTCCTTCCCCCTGGGTGATTTTTAGAATTTCCTGGGCAAAATCCAAGGTACGAGAATTAAAGATATGTTGTACACCTAAAGCGCGTAACGTCTCCCATTTCCCAGGACTGGCTGTGGCGAAGACTTCTAACCCAGCTTGTTGGGCAATTTGTAAAGCAGCCATACCAGTTCCCCCAGTCGCTGCGTGAATAAGGATGCGTTGTCCCGGTTGAATTTTCATGATTTCCTGTAAAGCATATGTAGCAGTCAGGAAATTGGCGGGAATTGCAGCGGCGGTGGTAAAACTCAAGGAATCTGGTTTAGTAATGACATAATTAGCATTATTCGTCACATATTGACTAAAACTATCAGCAGCCAGTGCTACGACAGCATCGCCCACGCTTAGATGCGTTACACCCTTACCAACAGCCACAACTTCCCCAGCACATTCCACGCCAAACCAATTACGTGCAAAAGGCAGTAACCCCAAAGCATCAAGAACATCAATAAAATTTAATCCGGTGGCTTTTACCCGAATTTCTACCTCTCCGGCTTGGGGCTGACAACGGGGGGAAGATTGCCATTTTAAGGATGTGAGTACCCCACGTTTACCAATAGTTAAGCGGTAGGGTGCATCGGGAAGGGTTTGATGAGTACAACGAGTTAATCTGGCTACCTTGCGTCCAGATGCGTGTAAGGCGATTTGTTCTTCTTCTCCAGGATGGTGAATTTCGGTAACGAGGTTTTGAACTTGGGTAAGCAGTTCTTGTGTAGGGTCTAAATCAACGCAGCGACAATTTAATTCTGGGTGTTCCAAACGGATGACTTTGCCCATACCCCAGAGAGAAGATTGATTTAATCCTGTGGTGGTGTGGGGATTGACAGCACCTTGAGTTACTAGCCAGAAGTTGACGGGGTAATGTTGCGTTTTAATTAACGTTTGGACAATGTGGAGGAGATGATTACATTCGTTAATAGTGTTTTGACAACCAGCGACATAAATGATGTGTTTGATAGCTGGATTGAGAAATTCTGGAATATTATCTGAAGGTTTCAGGAGCAAAGATGGCAATTCTAAGTATTGATTTATTGCTTCTCCCCATGCTGATAAATCTGTAATAATCAAACATTCTTCCTGGCATTGAGCATGCTTTGGTAGTTGTGCCACAATCACGCTTTGTTGTGCTAATGCTTCTGGGAGAACTGAATCAGGAGTAATATGTACAACGTTGGTAAAGTCTTGTGTTTTTAATAAGCTTTGCCAGGCGGAAGTGGAAATGAGGGGATAATAAGGGCGTAAATCTTTATCTTGGAAACGCCACCAACCCTCAGTTAACCCGAAAATTAAATCTATCCAAATGCTGGGAAGTGTGGTTTCTAAAAGTATGAGTAACCCGTTATTTTTGAGTAATGATTTAACATTAGTAATTGTGTGATTTAAATTCTCGGTTGCGTGTAGGACATTAGCTGCAATTACTATATCAAAACTATGAGCAGTAAAATCTTGTTCTGATAACGGTTGTTCAATATTCAGGGTTTGGTAACTAACAAATCCATAATCTGAAAATTGCTGGCGTGCTTTTGCTAGAAATAAAGGTGAAATGTCTGTAAAGACATATTCTACAGATTTGTTGACAAGTTGTGGTAAAACATAAGCCGTTGTTCCTCCAGTACCTGCACCAATTTCTAGAATTCTGATCTGTTCTCCTGGAGGTAATTTTTCTAAAGCTGAACTTATTGCTTGCTGTACCAAATTATTCATTAATTTTGCACCAGGAGAGTTTTGATACAGTTGGGTAAGGGTTGTTAAATCTCCGTTGGGAAATAAAACTTCTAAAGGATTAAGTTCTCCACGCAAAATATCAGCCAAGTTTGTACCACAACGTTGTACTAGGGTTAATTCCGCGCTTATTTGTGGGTATTGTGTTAAGGGAAGTTGGGGTTTTTTGTATTCATGATGATTTGGGAGGAGAGCCAGTAGGTGTGTATATAGCTGCTGATGCTGTGGTGCAATTTGTATTGGTTGGGGTGAAGATAAATCCAGATGTTGCAGTGCTTGGACGATATAATTAAGACTCAATGTTTCTAGTTCTGGTAGTAATTCGACATAAGTTTTAGTTTCATCTGCTCTTAACAATTGTGTGAATTTAGGTGCTAATGCTTGGGCGATATCTGTTGGAGAAGGAAGGGAAAATGCCGATGTATGGCTAATTTTGATAAGTTGGTTTCGCCACTCAATTTCATACAACCAGTTTTGCCAATCTATAATAGTTTTTGATTGTATAGCTTTGAGTTGTAAACCTGTAATTACAGCAATTACTTGTCCTTCTGGTGATAAAACTTGAATATCTGCAATCACAATCGGTGAAGTTTGGTCTTGAGTACGTAATTTAACTAAACTCCAAACTGTTTTTCCTATTTGTTGCCAAATTTTCAAATTATCAACACCAATCGGTAGGTAAACGGAAGGTGTAGTTTGATTATCAACAATCGCTCCTATGCTTTGTAAGCAAGCATCGAGAATAATAGGATGAAATTGATAATTATCACGACAATTGATAGTTATTGGTAAGTGAATTTCAGCTAAAGCTTGGTTTTCATCACGCCAAATTTGGTTAATGGCTTGGAAAGTTTCACCGTAATCAATTCCTATTTGTTTGAAAGTTTGATAAAGGTTAGTAATATTTGTAACTTGACTGAATTGATTTTGCAGTTCTTTGAGATTAAAGATTTGGTTTTGTGGAATATCTTTGTGAGGTTTGATTTTACCTGTAGCATGAGTTATCCAATCATGATTTGAGGTGATTTGATTACTATTATTACTGACTATTTCAAATTCATGATTATTCTTCAGGATGAATTGTATAACTCGCGGATAATCTGAAGTTAAAATACAAGCTTGCGGAAAAGAAACGTTTGTTATACAGATAATATCATCTTTAAATATTGCCCTTCCCGCAGCTAATGCCATTTCTAAATATGCTGCTCCAGGTAAAATAATTTGGTTAAATACTTGATGATCTTGGAGATAAGGAGGATCATGATCAGCAATTTGCTGCTCAAAGTAGATATCAGTAGATTTAGCTAAGTTGACTTGTCGTCCTAACAAGGGATGAATATTACTGTTATTAGAGAAATAATCATGTTTACGAGCTGGTTTAATATCTATCCAAAAACGTTGTCTTTGAAAAGGATAATTTGGTAAATATAAATGTTGAGGGTTGTAGTTTTGCTCAAAATTATGCCAGTTAAATTTTACTCCTCGCCCATGAAGTCCGGCTACACTTGATAGTATTACTTCCCAGTCTTGTCGTCCCAAGTGTAAGCTCGGTAGCCACAAATATTTATCTGCATCAGTAATAGTAGAACGTGCCATTTGTAGCAAAATTGGCTTTACGCCTACTTCCAAAAATATGCTGCAATTTTGCTGAATTATAGTTTCTACACCAGCGAGAAACTTTACTGGTTGACGAATATGACGACACCAATATTCAGGAGTTGCAATTTCTGAATTGATGATGCTACCAGTAACGTTAGATATAATTGGATATTTTGGCGGTTGAAAATTAATAGTACCAGCAATTTGCTGAAATTCTTCTAACATTGCTGCCATCATTGGGGAGTGGAAAGCATGGGAAACTGATAAAGATGTAGATTGAATATTTTGTGACGATAAAACAGCAATAATTTGTTCAATGGCAGCTGGTTCACCGGAAATTACTGTATTATTAGGTGTATTAATAGCCGCAATAGAAACTTGTTGATTATAGGGTAATAAAAGGTTTTGTAATTGAGATACACTGGCTGCTACTACTACCATTTTACCTGGTGGTAATTGCTGCATTAAACGCGCACGGGCGGTAATTAGTTTTAAGCCATCTTCTAAACTGAAAACTCCAGCAATACAAGCGGCGACATATTCACCAATGCTATGCCCCATGAGGAAGTCAGGTTTAATTCCCCACGATCGCCATAGTTGACAAAGTGCATATTCCCAGATAAACAAGGCTGGTTGGGTGTAGAAAGTTTGGGAGAGTAAATCGTGATTATTTTGATTATCTTCCTGAAATAATAATGACCGAAGGTCTAAACCCAAATCAGCTAATAATAATTCACAGCATTTATCTATGATTTCTCGAAATAAGGGGGCAGTCTGATATAGTTGCCAGCCCATTTTTTGATATTGTGAACCTTGTCCAGTGAAGAGGAAAGCGATTTTAGGGCGAGGTTGAGAATTTACTCTACTGGTAAATATATTTGTGTTTGTTTCACCTTTGATGAAACAACTCAATTTTTCCTTGGCTGTACTGATGGAATCAGCAATGATAGAGAGACGATATTCAAATTGCGATCGCCCAATATTCGCACTATAGCAAATATCAGCCCAACTCATATTTTGATGCTCATTGAAGTGGGTAATATAGCTTTGCGCTAGTTGTTTTAGTGCTGTCTCATTTTTAGCTGATAAAGTCAAAATCTGTAGAGGACGTTCTGTTATATTTTCTCTATCTTGATGTTGAATTTCTGGGGCTGCCAAAATAATATGAGCATTAGTTCCACTAAAACCAAAGGAACTTACCCCAGCTAATTTTTTACCGTGCCAAGGTGTGCAAGTTGTGGGAATTTGAATCGGGAACTGTTCCCAGGAAATATGAGGGTTGGGTTGTTGAAAATGCAGATGGGGGGGAATTTCTCCATATTTCAATGCCAACACTACTTTGATTAACCCGGCTATACCCGCAGCTGCCTCTAAATGTCCGATGTTGGTTTTGAGTGAACCCACTAATAAAGGGATTTCTTGATGACTTTCCCCAAATACAGCCCCTAAAGCCCCGATTTCAATGGGATCGCCCAAGGCTGTACCTGTTCCATGTGCTTCTATATAAGTAATATCGCTAGGTTCTAAGGTTGCGTTTTTTAAGGCTTGCTTAATAACAGCCTGTTGTGATGGGCCATTGGGAACTGTTAAGCCACTACTGCGCCCGTCTTGGTTAACAGCACTACCTCGAATTACTGCCATTATAGGATTTCCGGCGGCTAGAGCATCAGAAAGTTTTTGCAGAATGATGACACCGCAGCCTTCACTACGTACAAAGCCATCAGCCGCCGCATCAAAGGTTTTACACCTTCCATCCGCAGCTAACATCCGCGCTTGCGAAAAGTTGATGGTAAATTCTGGCGAGAAGATGCGATTTACACCACCCGCCACAGCTAGATGACATTCTCCTTGACGCAGACTTTGACAGGCGAGATGTACGGCGACTAGGGAGGAGGAACAGGCGGTATCTACAGCTAGAGAAGGGCCTGTGAATCCTAATATGTAAGAAATGCGTCCAGCCGCTGTACTGTGAGAATTACCAGTGGCTAAATAAGCGTCAATGTCTGTAATTGGACGATGTAATAAATGGGTGGAGTAATCATTACTACTGATGCCAATAAACACTCCAGTTTGACTACCTACAAGTTGTTCTGGCAAGATACTGGCATTTTCTAAGGCTTCCCAACAGACTTCTAATAATAGGCGTTGCTGGGGATCTAAAGACATAGCTTCCCGTGGTGCTATGCCAAAAAAATCAGCGTCAAATTCTTGTAGGTGTCCAATGAAACCACCATAACGGGTGGACATTTTGCCAGGTGTGGCGGGTTGCTTGTCGTAAAAGGCGTTTATATTCCAGCGATCGCCCGGAATTTCAGTAATTGCATCCTGTCCGCTGCGTAATAATTGCCACAATTTCTCAGGGGTGTCAGCCCCGCCAGGAAAGCGACAGCCCATTCCAACTATAGCTATGGGTTCGGTTTGAGCATCGCTGACTGTTTTAAGTTTACCCCGCAAGTCTTGTATCTGCTTGAGGGCGTTTTGCATGAGGGTGCGGTAGTCTTGTTGTGTCATGGGTTTTAAACGCAGAGGGGCGTGGAGGTGAGACCAATTGGAAAAAAGAATATGACCGATGCAAACCTTAAAATTCAGATTAATTTTGAATTGGTATTAGTTGAGTTGTTCGAGTTCTTGGGCTAGTAATTCGGCGATGTCTGCTTCGGATAGTTCGGGTTCGATGTGGGTGTCTTGGGAGGGTAGCACTTCATCGCTGAGGTAGCGGATTAATGCTTGAATGTTGGGATAGTCGAAGGCTATTGTTGATGGGAGTGTGCATTGGAGATCAGTTTGCAGGCGGTTTTTGAATTCAATGGCTGTGAGTGAGTCCATTCCTAAGTCAAAAAATCCGGTGTGTGAGTTAATCGCTGCGGGTGAGAAACCTAAGACTTTCGCTAGCTGTTCGCGGACATAGGTTTCGAGTAATTCATCACCTGCTTGTTTGTCTAGCTGAGAGAATCTTGCTAATAAATCTCCGTTGGGGCTTTGGGGAAGTGGTGTTTGAGCAATTTCTGGTGTTTTTGATGTATAAAAATACTCGAAAAATTGCGAAGTAAATCCCTGTTGGGCAAATTTTCGCCAATCGATGGGTACGACTCCGACTTGGGTGAGGGGTTGAGTCATCAGGTGCTGTAAAATTTGGATGCCATCAGCAGGTGCGATCGCACCAATTCCTCTTTGCTGCATTTGGCTGGTAGCATGAATAGCAGAACCGACTTCAGACCAGACCCCCCAGTTAATACTCAGTGCAGGTAAGCCTTGGGTAGTTCGATAATGGGCTAGGGTATCGAGGAAAGTATTAGCAGCAACATGATTTGCTTGTCCAGGTGAACCGAGTAAGGCGGTAGCGGAGGAGAAGAGGACGAAGAAATCTAGGGGTAGGTGTTGGGTTAATGTATGGAGATTCCATGCACCCATAACTTTCGCCGCCATCACCCGTTGGAAGCGTTCCCAGTTCATTTGTAATAATGCCCCATCATCTAGTACTCCCGCCGCATGAATAATTCCGGCTAGGGGATACTCAGAGTTTTCGATTTCTGTCAATATATTGCTGAAAGCTGCTGTTTGGGATACATCTACTTGTGCGATCGCTACTTTTACACCAGCAGCTTCTAAAGTCTGAATCCGTGACACTACATCAGGTGTCGGTGCGTTACGTCCCAATAGCAGGAGATGACCAGCACCCATTTTCACCAGCCATTCCGCCACCAATAAACCCAAACCACCCAAACCACCAGTAATCAAGTAAGTACCATTCTCCTGCAGAGGATACAGAGAATTGCCCAGTCCCCATTCCCCTACTACTTTCCCCATATGCTTACCCTGCTGCATATATCGAAAAGCATCCACTATTTGAGTCATCGAAAATACTTTTGCAGCTAGAGGTTGCAGGCGACGCTGTTCAAATTCCTGCGCTAACTGCTGTAACATATGCTGCACGAGTTCCGGTTGCTGCTTACATAAATCAACCAAATCTACTAAAAAGTAATCTGCATCCGGTTTGACTTGTTTTACCTGTTCTTCTGTCCACACATCAATTTTGCCAATTTCCACAAACCGTCCTTGGGGTTTGAGAACAGCTAAACTCGCAGCGATAAAATCCCCACGGAGAGAATTGAGGACAATATCTACACCTTCCCCTTGAGTTTGGGCGAGAATTTCATCAGAAAAATCTAGAGTGCGAGAGTTAAAAATCTGCTTTACGCCTAAGTTTCGTAGTGTTTCCCACTTTTGGGGACTGGCGGTAGCAAATATATCTACGCCGGCTAAGTGGGCTATTTGGATGGCGGCTTGTCCGACACCACCCGCAGCAGCATGAATGAGAACTTTGTCACCAGGGCGAATTTTTGCTAGCTGGTGCAAGGTGTAAAAAGCGGTGAGGAAGGCGGCTGGGATGGTTGCGCCTTCGATGATACTTAAATGTTGGGGGAGAGGAATTGCGATCGCTGCATTCATGGTGACATACTGGCTAAAGCTACCGCTGGCTAAGGCCATAACTCTTTGTCCGATTTGCAGATGTTCTACCCCCGCACCAATCGCTACTACTTCGCCGACACACTCGCAGCCTAACAACCCCGCTTCACCTGGATACAAGTCTAAGGCGTTTAATACGTCACGGAAGTTTAAGCCTGTTGCTTGGACGCAGATTTCTATTTCTCCTCTACTTGGGGAAGTACGGTTAACTGTTTGGAAGGATAGGTTTTCTAATGTTCCTCGTTGTTGGATGGTTAGACGTTGATTTCCTTCACGCAGTAATGCTTCGCTGTTCCCGCAAGGTGGTGCAGAGGCGCAGAGAGGAGTTTGAGTAAGTCTTGCAGCATATCGGGTTTCAGCGCGCCAAGCGATTTCTGTTTCTGGGGAATTTGCTAAGAGTTCTTCTAGGAGAATATCTATCTGTTCTGCGGCGGTACGTGTTGGGTCTAAGTCTAAACAGCGACAATTTAATTCTGGATGCTCTAACTGTATGACTTTACTGATACCCCACATGGATGTAGCTGCAAGCCCATTAATAGTAATATCTTTACCTGTGTTTACTGCTCCTTGAGTCACTAGCCACCACTGTGGTAATACCTGTATTTCTAGATTATTGTGTAGCCAATACAACAGGCTTTCGCAAAGCATCTGTTGTGTTTCCATCAATTGTTCGGTGGTTAATTCATCGGGGATGGGTACATCTAAACCCCAGAGATTAATCAGGTGTGATGCTGAACTGGGAAGGTTAGAAAGTTCGGAGTCGGCAAAAATTAGATGACAAGTTACACCTTTGGCTTGCAGATGAGTGGCTAGTTTTTGTCCTACACCTTGTCTATCTGCCAAAATTAACCAATTATCTGATTCAAGTGCTGAAAGGGGAGTTTTAGCGACAATTACAGCCTGATTTCCCGTGGTTTTAGTTAACTGGATTGAAGACTCAAAACCCTCTTGTGTTAATAATTCCTGCCACTGTGCGCTGGAAATCAGGGGATGATGAGGACGCAAAGCATGGTCTTGGAAACGCCACCAGCCTTCAGTCAGACCAAATATTAAGTCCAACCACCATAGGGGATGCACTCCTTCTAACAAGACCAGCAAACCACCTATTGATAATAGTTGCTTAATGTGTTTTACAGTTTGCTGTAAATCTTGGGTGGCGTGGAGAACGTTAGCAGCGATGACGATATCAAAGTTATTTTCTGTCAAACCTTGAGTTGATGGAGGCTTTTCTGCATCAAACAACTGATATCGCACACAGGAATAATCTGAGAATTGTTGCTGTGCTTTACTGAGGAATAGGGGTGAAACATCAGTGAAGAAATATTCAATTTTTCTCTGTGCGAGTTCTGGTAGCAGATGTGCGGTAGTTCCCCCAGTTCCCGCACCTATTTCCAGAATCCGCAGGGGTTGTTCTGGTGGGATGTCGGCTATGGCCGTCATTATCGCCTGTTTTACCAAGCTATTCATCATTTTGGCAATGGGTGAATTTTGGTAAAGTTGCGTCAGGTCACTTAAGTCTCCTTGGGGAAACAATAACTGTAAGGGGTCTGTGTTTCCCTGCAAAACTTCTGCTAAGTGGCTGGTACAACGTTCCAGTAAATTTAATTCCGATGTGGCGTTGGGATATGCTTGACGCAGCTGGGCAAAGATGGGGGTAGGTGTCGTGTTTGGGAGTCTTTGTCTAACTCGCCAATGTTCTCCTTGAGGCTGTAATATTTCTTCGGCTTGGAGAATTTGGCATAAATGCTGATATAGTTTCTCATGTTGGCTGACTATGCCCAATTTCTGCATTGTTTCTCTGACAGAAAATTCCTCACCAGCTTTTAATGGTAGTTGCAGTTGTTGAAATGTTTCTAATATACAAGCAACACTCAACTTTTCTAGTTGAGATGATAGGGATAGGTAATTATCTAAGTCTGACTGATGAAATAGTTGCTGAAGTTTTGAGTCAGTAATTGCGGTGGGAGTCAGTAAGCGATGGTTAATTAGGGGTTTTTCTTGCCACGCCATACTATATAGCCAATCATGCCATTTGTGTAATTGTCTGACTGGTTGAATTTGTAAACCCTGGATCGTGGCAATTAATTTACCATCGGGATGGAAAATTTGGATATCAGCGATATAGTTTGATGTGTCGCGTAGTTTTACATGACTCCAGATGTGATTTTGTAGGTGTTTTTCTCCATACCAATTTACTTGTTCTATGGCTACAGGTAGGTAAGCTGTTAGTGTTTGAGAGTCGAATATAATTGCTCCCATTACTTGTAAACAAGCATCTAATAAGATAGGGTGAAGTTGATAGGGAGAGATATCGATTTCTGGAGATAAATTGATTTCGCCTAAAGCTTGTTTTTCGCCTCGCCAAAGATGTTGAATAGCTTGGAAGAATTTGCCGTATTTTACTCCTACCTGTTGACAGGTTTGATAGTAGGTGGTGAGGTTAATTTCTTGCTTGCAAGTTATTTGTAGGTGTGTAAGATTTAGAGGCGAAGGAGAGGGTGGTAATAGATTTTGAATAATGCCAGTGGCGTGAGTTGTATGGGTATACAGAGGGTTTTCTATCTCGTGATTGTCTAAAGATATGATTTCAAATTGGTAATTTTGTTGTTCTAAGGGGGTGAGGATTAATTGTAGGGTAATATTTGGTGTTTCTGTTAAAGATAGTACTTGGACAATTTGAATGTTTTGAATAATGCAAGCATGAGATTTAAACACTGCCTTAGCGGCTGCGATCGCCATCTCTAAATAACCCGCAGCAGGCATAATGATCTTACCAAAAACTTGATGTTGCTGTAAGAAATTTAGGTGATTTTGAGGGAGTAAGTTTTGGAAATATATTTTCTCTGATTTCGCTAATTGTAATTTCTGTCCTAATAAGGGATGACAATTAGCAGCTTGGGAAAATAGAGGTGGGATGACATCAAGTTTTTCTACCCAAAATTGCTGACGTTGAAATGAATATGTTGGTAGAATTACTCGTTGATGCGGTTCATGTCCATTGAAGTTTTCCCAGTTTATATCAATGCCTTGCATATATAATGATGCAAGGCTGGATAAGATTGTCTTGACATCACTTTGTCCGGGACGTAAACTTGGCAACCAGGAATAATTTTCTGCCGATAAACAGATTTTACCCATACTCAATAAGGTGGGTTTTGTTCCAATCTCTAGAAAAGTTCCGCAGTTTTCTTGGGCTAATGTTTCCATCCCCAGTGCAAATTGTACTGGTTGCAAAATATGCTGACACCAATACTCGGCGTTAGCAATTTCTGTACCTATGACTTTACCAGTGATGTTAGAAATTATCTGTATTTTTGGTGGATGAAAACTAATACTCTCCACTACTTGTCTAAATTCCTCTATCATTGATTCCATTAAGGGGGAATGAAAAGCGTGAGAAACTGACAAGGAAGTGATTTGAATTCCGTGATTTTGCAGAATTTCTGCAAGTTGTTCAATTGCTATTTGTTCACCGGAAATAACTATATTATTGGGGGAATTGATGGCAGCGATAGTAATTTGTTGAGAGTATGGCTGGAGATATTTTTCTATATCTGTAGCTGATATCGTCACAGCCAACATTTTCCCACCGTCAGGCAATTGTTGCATCAAACGAGCGCGGTTAGCAATTAATTTCAGTGCGTCTGACAGACTGAAGACACCTGCAATACAAGCTGCGACATATTCCCCCAAGCTATGTCCCATGAGGAAATCAGGTGTGATTCCCCAGTGTAGCCACAGTTGACATAGGGCGTATTCGAGGACAAATAAGGCGGGTTGGGTGTAGATGGTTTGCGAAAGGGTGTGGAGGGAAAGATGGCTTTTGCCTTCTGCGGCGAATAAAATTGAACGTAAATCTAAACCCAACTGGGGATACAATAACTCACAACAATGATCAACTTGTTGGCGAAAATAGGGTTGGGTGTTGTATAGTTCCCTCGCCATATTGACGTACTGGCTACCTTGTCCGGTGAAGAGAAAGGCAATTTTGGGTTGATGAGGGGTAATTGCTTGACTGGGAGATGTTTCTGCGGTATTTTTCAGGTAATTACATAATTTCTCATAAGCTACACTACAAGAATTGGCGGTTATCGCCACCCGATGAAAGAAGTGCGATCGCCCGACGTTAGAAGTAAAGCAAATATCAGCCAAGTTACTCTCCGACTGCGAACCCAAGTATTTCACGTATTCCCCTACAAGTTCTCGCAATGCCTGGGGTGTTTTGGCGGAGATAGTTAGTAAATGACATCGCCCTGCTTCCTGCTGCCAGTGGAAATTTTCAACAGGGGTGAAATCCTCTAAAATTAGATGTACATTCGTCCCACTCATCCCGAAGGAACTGATTCCAGCGATACGTTTACCGCTTTCACTCTGCCAAGAAGTTAATTGAGTCGGGACGGTAACCAGTAATTTCTGCCACGGAATGTAGGGATTTGGTTGTTGCAAGTGGAGATGGGCAGGAATTTGTTGGTGTTGGAGTCCCAGAATTACTTTAATTAATCCTGCAACACCAGCTGCACCTTCTAAATGTCCGATGTTGGTTTTCACAGAACCAATCGATAAGGGTTGATTGGCTGTTCTCCCTTCACCTAATACCTTAGCTAGTGCTAAAACTTCGATGGGGTCGCCGAGAACTGTACCGGTGCCATGCAGTTCACTATACTGGACTTGCTGTGGTTCTATCTGGGCATTTTGCAAAGCTTGACGAATGAGGGCTTCTTGGGCTGTACCATTAGGGGCTGTCAAACCGTTGCTGCTACCGTCATGATTGACTGCCGAACCACGAATTACCGCTAAGATGGGGTCACGGTTAGCGATCGCATCTCGCAATTTTTTCAAGACAACAATGCCACAACCTTCACCCCGTCCGTAACCATCAGCCGCCGCATCTAAGGTTTTACAACGTCCATCAGCGGCTAAGGCTTTCAACTTACAAAAGCCAATCATCGGTTCTGGGGCTAAGATTAAATTCACGCCTCCCGCCAATGCCATGTCAGATTCACCATTACGCAAACTTTGACAGGCTAAATGTACCCCCAGCAAAGAGGAGGAACAGGTTGTATCTAGTTGCATCACAGTTCCTTGCAACCCTAATACATAGGCGATGCGTCCGGCGGCGATGCTGCGAGTGTTTCCTAGACTGCTAAAAGCATCAATCCGCGTAGGCAGGGAAAGGTTATATTTGGCATAGTCATCAAAACAGAGTCCGATATATACTGATGTCTTGCTACCTTTGAGTTTTTGGGTCGATTGCCCAGCGCGTTCTAAAGCTTCGTGACAAACTTCCAATAGTAGACGTTGTTGGGGATCGATGACTGCGGCTTCACGGGGCGAAATGCCGAAAAACTGGGCATCAAATTCGTCTACTCGGTCGATAAAATGACCGTAGCGAGTGTACATTTTCCCTGGTGTGTCGGGATTTTCATCGTAGTAATGCGCCACATCCCAACGTTGGGAGGGAATCTCTTGGACTGCATTCACGCCATCTCGTAACAATTGCCAAAATGCTTCGGGATTGTTCGCACCACCAGGAAAACGACAAGCCATCCCAATGATAGCGATGGGTGCGGTTTGTTGTGCTTCTAAGGCTGCTAATTCGGCTCGCAGTTGTCGCATTTCTAGGAGTGCGTCTTTGAGCAGTGTTTGGTAGTTGGGTAAGTCAGTCATACGAGTTTTTTAACGCAAAGTGACGCAAAGGAACGCAGAGAGGACAGAAACTCTGCGCCTGGAGGGTCTCTGCATGAAACTTATTTCATCTGAGGTTTGCGGTGACGAGCGATCGCAATTTCTTGGCTTAATAGTTGTGCTATATCTGTAGTCGATAAGTCATCTAAATTGCTATCTGCATGAGGTACAGAATTATCCGTGGAAACCTCTCCCAAGTATTTAGCTAGGGCGGTAATGGTGGGAAAGTTCCAAGCGATAGTCACATCTAAAGGTGGGGAAATCTGCAACCAATCTTGTAAATCTTGGGTTAATTCTACAGCCGTTACCGAATCCATCCCGTAGTCAGCAAAGGCTTTATTCACATCTATGGTAGAAATTGGCTGTCGCAATTTTTGAGCAATCCAATTTTTTAACCAGGTTTGGATTTCTGAGGACGTATTGATGACTGGTAAATCTGCTGTTGGTGGAGTGAACTGGGGAAAGTTTTCCGCAGACTGACGCAAGAATTCATCTAATTCCTGTGCTTCTCCAGCCAAGGTTTGTTCAATATCACCGATGGTTTGTGTGTACTCGTTGATGTGATGGACTAAACTTTGGGAACTGAGAAATAATAAGTTATCGCTGTTAAAACTCAAAATTTGCTGTAGTTGTTCATTAAACCGATGTTTTACCCAAGGAATTGCCGATTGATCAGCTAATACTGCCCATAGTATCGCCTCTGTTGCGAGTTTACCGAGTTGATGGTAAACCCAACGCTGAACTGTGGTGTTAGCATCATCAAAGAACCGGGCGCGAACTTTATCGACAGCATCCTGTAACTTCTGTCCTACTTCGACTGTGCCTAAAGTTTGACAGAGGAAATTTTGCAGTGTCTCCCCTTGTTTGAGAACACGCGCACCCAAAAATCCGCACAAAGTTTCTGTAGGCCCTTCAAATATCCGCAAAACTCGCGCATCTCGGAGAATCTGCGGTGCAATATTACTTTCTATATATCCTCTTCCTCCTAAAGTTTGTACCAATAAATCTGCTGCTTGCCAATAGAATTCCGGTGCAGAAATTTTACAAGCCGCATAAACTTCCGCCGGGACAGTCTCACCTGCGTCGAGTAATTTCCCTACCCGCATCACCAAACTTTTCACAACTGTAATGGCATTGGTCAATTCTTGCAGACGATGTAAAACTATCGGATGGTCGAGTAACTTACCTGTAGCGATTTGTCTCCGTCCACTATAACGCCACATTAATTGTACACAGCGTTGCATCCCACCAACACAAGCAGCTGCGATCGCTAGCCTCCCATACATCATCGCATCTTGGGCTACATTCATCCCCTGACCAACTTCACCCAACAGTTGTGCTGATGTCACCGGAATATCTTCTAAATAAACCGTATTCTGCACCATTCCTCGCATTCCCATCGTTAGTGCTTCTGCACCTTGACGTAAACCAGGACTACCCCGACGCACCACAAAGCCGCTAATGCCATGCTGATGTTTCACAAACACATTAATCACACCAGCCCAAGCCGCCGAACCACTCCAAATCTTTTCACCCCGCAACCGCCAACCATCACCGTCACTAATTGCCTGTGATTGTATAGCTTGAGGATTAGCACCCGCACCCATTTCCGTCAGTGCAAAAGCTGCTAATTCTCGTCCCGTAGCTAAAATTGGTAAAAGTTCTGCCTGTAAAGATGGTGTGCCGTACAGTAATATTGGACGCACCCCTAAGACATTATTCAACCCTACAAACAAAGCTAAAGTCGGATCAATTGCCCCAAGCTGTTGTATAATTCTGATGGTGTCCGTATATCCCAACCCCAACCCACCATACCTGGACGGTACTTGCATCCCCAATAAACCTTGATTGCCAAAATCTAAAACAATGTGGGGCGAAATACAACGGCGTTCATCCATCAAACGCGAATTAATATGATGGCGAGCATAATCTCGTAACCACGCAATCAAACTATCTACTACCTCTGTCTTCTCCTCTGTGCGTCCAGCATTTGTATAATGTCTTTGATAGGAGAAGTTGAGATCTACCGCCGCCACTTTGTCTTGTTTCTGCTCCTCTATGTGATCCCATCGGCAAATCACATTCAAACCCTGATTCACAAACTCATCCCGACAAGCATAACGCTGCACCTTCCCACTAGAAGTCTTGGGAATACTACTGGGTTTAAGCAAACATATTGCATACACCTGCAAACCAAACTCACGAGAAATAGCAGCACGAATCGCCGTCATGATGCCATCTTCATCAAGTTTGCGCCAACTACTCCGTTCTACTTCCTGAACAACTACTAACTGTTCTTCCCCAGCCACTTCCACACTAAATGCTGCACCCCAATAAGCACTCAAGGCTGTATGACATTGGGCAACGGTCGCTTCAATATCCTGAGGATAGTAGTTTTGTCCTCGAATGATCATGACATCTTTGATTCTGCCGGTGACAAACAACTCACCCTCAAGTAAATAACCCAAGTCCCCTGTGCGTAAAAAACCACCAGTTCCCGAAGCTAACGCCGCTTGAAAAGTTGTAGCCGTTTCTTGAGGACGTTGCCAATAACCTTGCGCTACACTTTCACCCTTAACCCAAATTTCCCCTTCTTCCCCTGCTGCACAAGGTTGTCGAGATTCTGGATTAACTATAATTACAGTTTGGTCATCACTGGGAGAACCACAACTGACCAAAGTTTGAGTAGTATGATAGAATACCGGGTTAACCTTGGTTTTACCAGTCACAAACAAAGTCGCCTCAGCTAGACCATAGCAAGGATAAAACGCTTCCCGGCGAAATCCATAAGGTGCAAAAACAGTTGCAAATCTTTCTAATGTATCCTGACGAATTGGTTCTGCACCTGTAAATGCTACCTCCCAACTACTCAAATCTAAATCTTGGCATTCCTCTGGACGGATTTTGCGGACACACATTTCATAGGCGAAATTGGGTGCGCCGCTAGTTGTACCACGAACTTGAGAAATTGCTTGCAACCAACGAATGGGTTTTTGCAAAAAAGCTACAGGAGACATCAAGGTGAGTGGAAAACCACCATACAACGGCTGCAAAATTCCCCCAATCAAACCCATGTCATGGTATGGTGGCAACCAACTGACAAATTTGGTACTAGGGGAATGTCCAAAGCGTTGATAAATTTGCCCTAAGTTATGCAGCAAATTGCCGTGACTCAGCATCACTCCTTTGGGTGTGCCGGTAGAACCAGAAGTATATTGTAGTAAAGCCAGACTATTGGCTGTGAGTAGAGGAGTCTGCCAAGCCTCACCTACAGATAAAATCATGCTATCTGTAGCAATTTTCGGTAAGCCCTCAATCGCAGTACCTTCTGCTACCTCTTTTAGAGAATTATCTAAGGATACGGTTGTCAAAATCCCCTTGGCTTGGGCATCTTCGCTAATTGCCAACAACCTTGTTATGTTGTGATTGCGACGTGGTGGGTATACGGGAACTGCAACCACCCCTGCATAAAAGCAACCCATAATTGCCGCAAGCAGTTCCAACCCTGGCGGATACATTAATAACACACGTTCTCCCTGTCGGTGCATCGCTTGCAAATGCACTGCTACTGCTCGTGCTTTTTGGTCTAACTCCGCATAGGTAAGATGCTCTTGTTTGTCATCTTGCCAAAACGTAAAACCTAGAGCATCACCTTGTTGTTGCGTCCATGCACGTAAGACATGCACAAGTGTCGCCGCATGGTGGGGATCTAATGAGAATATTTCTCGTTGGCGGTTAATCATTATGTACTAATTCGCCTTGGGGGAATGAAATTAGCTAAAAGGGTTTGTGAAAAATTTGCACTTTTCAACTGCGCTTCTCGGCAGTCACATTTTGGTCTGGACTCAATCACCAATACCTTAGTGATAGATATTTCACTGATGGTCAGTATAGCTGATTGTTGATGATTTTACTAGAAGCTGAGGAGACTGTGTTTAACTTGCTTGTCTGAGTACAGATAAAAACAGAATTTTTTTACAATCTAAGCTCTGCAATCTAAGGTATATTATTTTTAATAAATTTTCTCAATAATTTTGATGGCAATAGCTCTATTTATTTGAGCTTGCAGAATGAAATATTGAACCGTAGATTTTGTTGAATGTTATCAGCTTGATCAATCAATTTGCATCAGGAATTATCTGTTGCAAACACTGACTTCACACTAAATTGCCCACTTGATTTTGCAATGAATGATTATTGTCTAGAAAAATTATGTCAGCAAAGCATTACTGCCCAGAGTTGCTATCTCTGTTATCAAGCTTAAAAAAAATGGTAATATCCTATTCTAGCTAATTGCATAGCAGAAAAATTTCTCCCCCACATATCACTACACTCTTCTCCTGATCTGCAAGAGTCTACCACCAGTTAAATTAGGAAAATCGGTATTTATGGCATGGAATTCTTGGCAACCCGCAGTTGGTGTTGCTGGTGTAATAACTGTTCTCGTATCCCAGCCTGTTTGGGCTGCTCCTGTTCCCGTAACAGCAGTAGAACTTTATGATACAGATCAAGGTTTAGAAGTTGTTTTAAAGACAACACCTGGTGTCACCTTAAATACTCAAACCAGCACCGAAGACAAGACCCTGATGATCACCGTCACCAATGCTCAACTGCAATTGGTACAAGGAAAACCACCCATAATTACGAATAATCCTATCCCTGGCATTGCGGAGATTGTGGTTGGACAGTCTGATCCTAACACCATCGAAATTGAAATCACTGGGATCAATGCAGTCCCTAAATTTAATCTGCGTCAGGATGGACAAGAATTTGTTGTTAGTATTCCTTTTGCTACTGCAAGTCAAACTCCAGAGACACCTACAGCCACAGAAACTCCCACACCAGACCAAACTCTACCTCCAGAGACACCTACAGCCACAGAAACCCCACCTCCAGAAACTCCCACAACAGCCCAAACTCCCCCTCCAGAAGCAGAAAAACCAGACGAACCAATCGAACTGACGGTTGTGGGGGATCAATTACGAACAACTTATCAAGTTCCTAATTCCTCAGTTGGTACTCGTACCGATACCCCAGTAATTGACGTACCACAAGCAATTCAAGCTATACCCCAAGAAGTCATTAAAGACCAAGGTACGCGCAGTCTCGGTGAAGTCTTCAAAAACAGTAGTAGTGCTAATACAGGTCGTACCTCTTCTCAAGCACCAGCATTAACTCCTGTCATTCGTGGCTTTGAATCTCGTAACTTATTGCGTAATGGTTTACGAGATGACAGTCTCCGATTTAATAGTGAGATTGGTAACGTTGAACGAGTAGAAATTCTCAAAGGGCCGGCTTCCGTATTGTTTGGACAGGGTGATTTAGGTGGGGTAGTGAACCTTGTGACTAAACAGCCGTTGAATACACCATATTATGCCTTTGAGTATCAAGTAGGTCAATTTGGTTTACATCGTCCCACAATCGACTTTTCCGGCCCGTTAGATAAAGATGGGATAGCTTATCGTTTAAATGCTGCCTATCAAACTGCTGACAGTTTCAAAGATTTTGAGAATAGCGAGTCTTTCTTTATTGCTCCTGTTGTCAGACTGATTAGTAATAAAGATACAACTTTAACAGCGAATATAGAGTATCTTAAATACCGTAATTTTGAGACAGCACCAGATTTACCAGCTTCAGGTACAGTCATTTCTAACCCTAATGGTAGAGTTTCACGAGAGGCTAATTTAGGTGAACCATCGTTATCTGAAAGTGAGTCCTTGGTCACTCGTTTAGGTTATCAGTTAGACCATCGTTTAAATGATAATTGGACAATCAAAAGTGAGCTAGCTACAGCTTTTTTAGATGTCCCTGAAAGTACTGTGGTGCTTCCTGTAGCTAACTCTGGAACTTCGGATGGACTAAATGAAGATGGGCGTACTCTCGAACGGTTTCTAATCGATAATCCATCTAGTGTCACTAGTTTGACTTTTAATAATAGTCTCTTAGGTAAGGTCAAAACAGGCAGCATTGAACATAATTTATTATTTGGTGTTGAAGTTGCTAGAGAGGAAACAGAAGATCAGCTAGATTTTAGACTACTCAACAGCATTGATGTTTTTAACCCTGTTTATCAACCTGACAGTGTTTCACCATTTTCCATTCCTTTTAGCAATACCAATACACGCAAAAACTCTATTGGTCTTTATGCTCAAGATCAAATTTCGTTATCCAAGAATATTATTTTAGTCTTGGGTGGACGGTTGGATTTTGTTAACCAAGACTATGAAGATTTATTGTCTTCAGCAGAAAATTTTGAACGTAGTGACACAGTTTTTAGTCCTCGTGTCGGTATTGTGATCAAACCTAGTGAAAACCTGTCTCTATATGCTAGCTACAGCCAATCATTTACGCCTGTAATTGGGAGAACCAGAATTTTAAATTCAGAGACAGGGGAAACGACAATTGGCGAACCCTTTGAACCCGAACGAGGAACTCAGTACGAAGTTGGTTTGAAGGCAAATTTACTAGGCGATCGCCTCTCTACCACCCTGGCATTTTACAATTTAGAACGATCCAACGTTGCTGCTCAAGGATTAAGTGAACCCTTATCCCAAATTCAAATCGGTAAACAACGCAGCCGGGGTATAGAATTAGACGTTGCGGGTCAAATTCTCCCTGGTTGGAACTTAACAGCAAGTTATGCTTATACAGAGGCAGAAATTACTGAAGATAGCCGTCCCGAATATCAAGGTAAGCAATTACAGAATGTCCCTAGACATGCCTTTGGTTTGTGGAGTACCTACGAACTGCAATCTGGAAACCTCAAAGGTTTAGGATTTGGTCTAGGTGTTTTCACACAAGGAGAGCGTCAAGGTGACTTACTCAATACCTTTACCTTACCTAGTTACTGGCGTACAGATGCGTCCTTATTCTATCGCCGTGATAAATTCCGCGCCGCTATTAACATCCAAAACCTATTTGACGAAGACTACTACGAAGGCGCGCGAGATATTGTGCGTGTAGTTCCAGGTGCGCCTTTAACCATAACTGGTAGCATTTCTGTTGAATTTTAATTGAAGAAGGTTGGAGGCAGAGAGCAGTGCGGTCTTGGGTTTTAGTATTGCCTTGAAGCCGCAGCCCATTTGGGCCTCTTGTCCCCCCACCAAATCTGTGATTTGGCGGTCTTCAATGAGGGTGAGTTTGAATCCCCCGCTAATTATTCCTTCTGCCTACCTTGCAGGAAGCTTATTTACTGCCTAGCCTTACGGCAAAGCTTTCGCGTAGCTTGCTTACCTGAAAGGTTAATGCTTTCTGCCTTTCTTCAAAATTAGATTAAACACTTTGCCACAATGCGAACTTTTTTGATCATCTGGCTGGGGCAAATAGTATCTACCATCGGCAGTTTTATGACAGTGTTTGCCCTGACAATTTGGGTATGGGATAAAACTGGTTCGGCGACGGCTTTGGCGTTAGTGGGTTTCTTCGCCCAACTGCCAAAAATGTTGATTACTACCTTTGCAGGTATTGCTGTAGACAGGTTTAATCGTCGCCTACTGATGATTTTGGCTGAAGTTGTCGCCGTGTTATGTACGTTAGTCATAGCAATGCTATACCTCAGCCAACAATTACAGGTGTGGCATTTATATATAATTGTCCTGTTGTATGGGGGGTTTGGGCAATTACAAGTGCTGGCTTATTCTGCCTCCATAGCCTTATTAGTTCCCAAGGAACAATACACCCGTGCGGAAAGCTTGGGGGCTGCGGTTAACTACAGTGCAGCCATTTTCGCTCCTGCCCTAGCTGGGTTTATTTATCCACGTCTAGGGATGAAAGCTATCTTCTGGATCGACTTAACAACCTTTGTCGCTGCCTTCATCACATTATTAATCGTCAAAATTCCCCAACCTGCCATCGAGCAAACCCACAGTGAGCATACTGAGAGCTTATGGCAAAAATTAACTTTTGGCTTTCGCTACATCTGGTCAAATCCATCATTAACAGCGATGGCGATCGCTTTCACATTATTTGCCATTCCCAACGATATCAGTAAAGCCCTTTACAGCCCCATGATTCTTGCCCGTACAGGTGGAGACTCGGAAATTCTCGGTACTGTCACCACTGCTGCTGGTATTGGCGGTGTCATCGGTGCAATCATCCTCGGCATCTGGGGAGGCTTTCAGCGTCGCATTCACGGTATGTTATTCGGTTTTATTGGACACGGTATTTTCAGAACCCTGCTGGGACTTGGGCAAACATTACCAGTGTGGATGGTAGCGCATTTTCTCTCCTCCACACTCATTCCCCTGTTCTACAGTTCCAGCAACGCCATTTGGTACGCCAAAATTCCCCCAGGCTTACAAGGACGAGTCCTAGCCGCCGACCAACTCATAGGCGTAACAGTCGCCGCCATCACCCCCTTAATTGCCGGATTCCTTGCAGATAGAGTTTTTGAACCTGCCATGCGTCCCACAGGGAGTTTAGCTCCTATTTTCGGGAGAATCTTGGGGACTGAGGCTGGTTCAGGGATTACTTTACTATTTGTCAGCATGACCATCTGCACAGTCTTAGTAGGGATTTTCGGTTACACCTGGCGCACTTTGCGAAAAGTAGAGGACTTAATCCCAGATCAGAAACTTCCTAAAAGTTCTAGCATTGCTGATTAATAAAACCTCGCTTTGCGACCCTTTGCGATTAAAAATATCATGCTTACCGTCACAAAATTAAACAAGACATACCCCAACGGTATCCAAGCTCTAAGAGATATATCCTTAAAAATAGATTACGGCATCTTCGGATTACTAGGCCCAAACGGAGCTGGCAAATCCAGTTTCATGCGGACACTAGCCACCCTCCAAGATGCAGATGCCGGCACAATAGAATTAGACGAGATAAATTTCCTCAAAAATCCTCAATCTGCTCGCAGTATCTTGGGCTACTTACCTCAAGATTTCGGCGTTTACCCCAATGTTTCATCTGAAGATTTACTAGATCAATTAGCTGTCTTCAAAGGATTTATTCATCAACAACAACGACGAGAAATAGTTGCTCAACAACTACAACTTGTCAACTTATACGAACAGCGTCAACAGAAATTAGGTACTTTTTCCGGTGGTATGCGCCAGCGTTTCGGAATCGCGCAGGCTTTACTCGGCTCACCCAAACTCGTAATTGTCGATGAGCCAACCGCAGGGTTAGATCCCGCAGAACGCATCCGATTTCATAATTTACTATCAGAAATTAGCCGAGACAGAATTTTACTGCTATCGACTCATATTGTCGAAGATGTCGCCGAATTATGCCCAAATATGGCGATCATGAATCGGGGTGAAATTATTCGCAGTGGTAGTCCACAGGCGTTAATTAATGCACTGCATGGCAGAGTTTGGACTCAAGCGATCGCACCCCATTCACAGAGAAGTAACTATGAACAAGGTACAGTAATTACTTCCCGAATGTCACGCGGAGAAAGATGGGTGCGCGTGTTAAGTGATACTCAACCCGGAAAAGATTTTCAACCAGCTGAACCAGATTTAAATGATGTTTATTTCATTGCGTTACTAGATAAACCCCAATCGCCAACTATTACTGTTTAAGGGTGGACTATGAAACAGGCATTTGCAGCTATCCTACGGTTTGAAACTTTTTATCATCTGCGTCGCCCGACATTTTGGCTGATTGCTATCTTATTTTTCACCATTGGACTCACTGATATAGTTGCTAAAGCTGGGCCAGGTAACGCTTTCTTTTTTGTTAATAGCCCAGCAGAAATCTTCCAAGTGACGATTTGGTACACCATTTTCGGGATTTTGGCAGCATCGGCTTTCGTTGCTGAAACCTTTGTGCGCGATAGTAATTACCGCATGGAAGCCTTGATTCTGTCCACGCCCATCCGTAAACGTGACTATTTAACAACCCGTTTTATCGCTGCATTTGGGGTGACACTTTTAGCATTTTCTACCTATATACCGGGGATGCTTTTAGGTACTGTTATACCAGGATTAAATCCCTTTGCTTTGGGTGCATTTCGTCCTGAAGCTTATATAGCTAGTTATATATTTTTTGTCTTACCAAATCTATTTTTAGTCAGTGCGATCGCCTTTGGTCTTGCCTCCAAAACTAGAAGCATGATCATTACCTACGCTGGAGCAATTATCCTTATCATGCTCTATTTGGTTTCCCTAATGATGGTGGGAGTAGATGTCATTGACTTTGAACTATACCGCATTTGGGCGATGTTAGACCCCTTTGGCTTTTATGCTTTTGAAGAGAAAACCCTCACTTGGACAGTCTTCCAGCATAATACTTTGATGCCATCGTTAGGTGGAACACTACTTTGGAATCGTCTACTTTGGATTACTATCGCTTTTGCTGGTTGGATGTGGAGCTATCGCACCTATTCAATGAAAGTCATGGGTAAGTCTCCTGCTAAAACCAAAGTGAAGACAGAAAAACCTCAGCAAATTCATCTCAACAGAAATTTTTCCCCCTCCTACTCTCCTAGATCTTTCCTACTATGGCAGCAATGGATTAACCGCACTTGGTTTGAAACTAACTTAATTTTACGAGGACGAGCATTTATCTTGCTGACGGCATTTGGCTTAGTCAGCTTGATTGTCTCAGCAATGGGAACTCGTTCCTTTAACTATTCCAATCCTAGTACCGACATCCTAATTCATGCAGCTAATATTTACTTAGAATATATTCTGTTTGCCATTATCATAGTCTATGCGGCTGAGTTAGTATGGCGAGATAGAGAACTGCGTTTACAGGCTGTAATAGATGCAACGCCTATTTCTAATGCGGCGTTATTACTATCAAAACTAAGTGCTTTGTTTACCATCATTACTATCAATTTACTGCTAGCAATATTGGTGATGGTAGGCTATCAAGCTATCAATGGTTACTACAATTTTGAGTTCACCTTATATCTGCAAATGCTCTTTGTTGAGCATAGTCCATACTTTTATTTAACTGCTGTCCTCGCTCTTTTTACTCAAATAGTCACCCGTCATAAATATGCGGGGATGGCGTTGGCAGTGCTAATTTCTCTCTCGAAAATTCCTCTTGATGCACTAGGTTTATATCATAATCTCTACCGCTTTGCGTCATCCGGTGATATTGAATATTCTTTAATGAACGGTTACGGACATCTGTTAACTGGACATCTTTGGTATAGCCTTTACTGGGCAATTGGGGGAGCAATTTTAATGCTGCTGGGATATATTATTTACCCTCGTGGTACTTTTGATCAAAACCTGATTAAAGATTGGCAAAGAGGCTGGCAGACTACTAGTAAAGTTGTCAAACGTTCTTTAGCAGCTTTAGTATTAATGTTTGTAGGTGTCGGTGGCTGGATTGCTTACAACACAATTATAGTTAACGAGTACAAACCACTTACTACCGAAGAAACAGCGGCAGAGATTGAACGGCGTTTCAAAAAGTATGAACATCTCCCCATGCCCGTAGTGACTGATACTCGGCTGAGTATCGAACTTTATCCAGAGCAACGCTACTTTATTGCTCAAGGTGAGTATGTATTAGAAAATCGCACCCAATCACCCATCCGCGAAATTCATCTGTTGACATTCATTAATCTAAAAATTAGTGATGTGAAATATCCAGGGGCAAATTTACGTTCATCTGATGAAAAATTAGGATATTACATCTATGGCCTAGAAAAACCTCTGATGCCGGGAGAAAAACAAACTATGCAGTTTGTGACTCGAACTGAACGCCCCCAAGGATTCCGCAACGAGGTTGATAATGATGACATCTACATGATTTATCCTAACGATGTAGTAGATAATGGTACTTATTTATATAGTCCTTTTATCTTACCTTTTGTTGGTTACACCAAGATGGTAGAAAATAAAAAAGCTTGGTTACGCCAAAAACTCAACCTACCACCCCTTGAGGAACGGATGCGGAAACATGATGATCCGGTAGGATTATCGCAGGGACTAATGTTGACACATTTGGGTTGGGGAAATACAGATATTACTATTGGCACATCTGTGAGTCAAACTATAGTTACATCAGGAAAATTAATCCAGCAATGGATGCAAGGAGATAGGCAATACTTCCGTTATCAATCAACCACTCCAAAGCGTGGGGAATTTACTATTTATTCTGGACGCTACAAAATTTATCAAGATAATAATTACCGAGTTCCTATTGAAATTTATTACCATCCATCACATGCAGATAATGTGAAACTAATTGCGACTCAAATTGGGGAAGCTTTAGAGTTTTATGAACAAACTTTTGGTCCTTATCCTTTTCAACAAGTGCGGGTAACGGAATTTGTTTTTTACAATGGTATGGTTTTTTCTGAAGGTGGCACAATTGGCATTCCAGAAGTATTAGTTTGGAAAAGTCAAGCCCAAGGTTTGGGAAAAGAAAATATCATCGATTGGCTATCATATCTTTTAGCTCAAGCTTGGTGGGACGACCAAATTATGGCGGCCGATGTCGCAGGTGGAATGACGATTAATGAAGCTCTCAGTGCTTATGCGAGTTCACTTTATCAACGTTCTCGGCGCACTCCCAAAGAGCAAGTTTTAGCAAGAAAGCAGTTGATGCGAGACTTTTTTCGTCAGCTAGGAAAAATTGATTTTCAAGAACCTCCTTTAACAGATGTTTATAATGAAACACCCATTGCACGTCATAAGGGGGGTATGGTGCTGGAACTTGTGGAGGATATCATTGGTAAGGAGGCTTTAGTCTCTGCTATTCGGGATTTTCTGCAAAAGTATCGTTATAAATCTGCTCCTTATGCAAGTGTGATTGATTTACGGGATGCAATTTTAAGTAAAGCTGTGGTTGAACAGCGAGAGGTAATCAGTGAATTGTTTGCACAAGTTATTACCTATCAAGTAAGTTTAAATGATGCTATTTATCAAAAATTACCTGATGGGAAATATCAAATTAGGCTGAAGGTAGAAGCACAAAAGATTTATACAACTAATCTGGGACAGCAAAAATCAGCAGTGTTGAATCTCCCATTTACTGTTTCTCTGGAGGATGCAAGTAGAAATCGAATTTATCTGCAAAAATATCAAATTAATCAACGGGAAGCAACTATTGAAGTTGTTACAAATCAACTTCCTACTTATGCTGCGGTTGATGGTAGTTATACTCTGCCTTCTGCTGTCTTGCAAGATAATGTGAAGCGTCTCCGTCCTACTTCTGAGGGTTTGTAGTGAGTGCAAGGTGGCAGTTAAATTTGCCGGCTTTGATTTATGTACAAAGTTCAAAGTCCGTTCTCCACCGCCTCTCTACTCGCCTGGGGTCTTAATTATTAGTCTTTAACCGGACACGATATGACTGCTATTGCTCACAGTTTTTGGTTCTAAAAAAGCTTCTCTACCTGTAATTAATCTAGAGCGACGATTACGGGTAATATAGTTCCACGCCCACTGAAATACTACTAGTAATTTAGTGTCAAACTCGATTAAAAAGTAGATGTGAACTAGTAGCCAAAATACCCAAGCAATGAAACCTTGGAGCTTGATTAAGCCTAAATCTACAACCGCCAAATTTTGCCCAATCATCGCCAAACTACCCACGTCGTTGTAACGAAATTGTGGCAAAGTATGACCTTTAAGCCGTCGTTTAATCAGTTTAGCTACGTACTCTCCTTGTTGTTTGGCTACGGGTGCAACACCAGGTAAGGGTTTACCATTTTGATGAGAGAAGTTGCCTAAATCTCCCACTACAAAAATGTTTTTATAATCTCTGATAGTCAAGTCTGGTTCTACAATCACACGTCCGGCGTGATCGCACTCTACACCTGTACGTTCTGCTAGGACTTGTCCCATTGCAGAAGCTTTTACACCTGCTGCCCACAATATAGTTTTTGAGGGAATTTCTTTAATTTCCCCGCCTTGTTTGAAAGTGACAGTGTCATTTTCAATATTTGTCACCCTGGTGTTAGTTTGGATAACCGCACCCAACTTTTGCAAAGATACTGCTGCTACTTCTGATAACTCTGGCGCAATGTGTGGGAGAATGCGATCGCCCCCTTGCAATAGTAAAATTTTTGTTTCTGAGGTGTCGATGCTGCGGAAGTCTTCTTTGAGCGTTTTGTATGCCAACTCAGCGATCGCACCCGCTAATTCTACACCGGTCGGGCCACCCCCTACAATCACAAAAGTCAACCAAGCACGGCGTTTTTCGGGATCAGTTTCTTTCTCTGCTGCTTCAAATGCACCAAATATCCGGCGACGCATTTCTATCGCATCTTCAACAGTTTTCAAGCCAGGCGCAAATTCTTTCCAGTTATCTTTACCAAAATAGGAATGATTAGCACCTGTAGCAACAATTAATGTATCGTAAGATATAGCTTTATCATCCAAAATAACTTTTTGTGCTTTAGGATCAATATCCTTTACTTCTCCCAGCAACACTTGTGTATTCTTGCTTTTGCTAAATACAGCTCGTAATGGTGAGGAAATGTCACCAGGTGATAGAGTACCTGTGGCAACTTGATATAAAAGTGGCTGAAATAGGTGAAAGTTACGTTTATCGATCAGAGTAACTTTTACATTAGCTTTAGCCAGATGCTTGGCTGTATAAAGTCCACCAAAGCCTCCACCAATAATGACAACCTGATGTGGTGCATTCTTCTCACGCGAAACAACCATAAAACATATTTCCCTTTGTTAAGAGGAATGTAACTTTTCTTAACAAAGATGTAGCAGAATTATGATGCAGGTTGCCGTTTATCTAGAACAATTGAAAAAATCATGAAAGTATCCAAAGATAGTAATGAGCCATTATGAACAGGAGATAGCTGATCCGTTTGGTGTTAATGTGACTTGGCAGCAGTATAAAAGAATGGCTTAAATATTTGTAATTGAGATCAGGCAGCCCTTCGGCTTCTCTCAGTGACCGGCGGGAAGAGAGTTTTAGCCTGGTTGATCTTTTTTAAGTATAGTTGTGCTTTTTTTACTGGTTTACGTAATAACTAGCTGTGGGGAATAATTGCCAGCGTTGTTGCGGTGCTAGTTCTAAAACAAAGTGATGATAGTTTAATAATGTGCTACGGTGTCCGACGCTGATATAGGTGACTGATGTTTGTTGCAGCTTTTGATATAAACTGGCTTCAGTTTCTTCATCTAGCGCGCTTGTTGACTCGTCTAAAATTGCGTATTTTGGTTGAATGAGTAGCAATCTGGCAAAGGCGAGTCTTTGCTGTTCTCCTAATGATAGGACTCTTGACCAATCAATTACAGCATCTAAGCCACCGTAGTGTTCTGCTAAATCGCTTAGGTTTACTTCTTGCAGGATTTTGAGCAGGATGTCGCCAGAAATATTAGTTGCAGTTTGTGGATAGGTTAATTGCTGTCGCAGACTTCCCCAAGTTATGTAGGGACGTTGAGGAAGAAATAACAGGCTATCGTTTGCTGGTCGCTTAATTATCCCCTTTCCATGTAACCACAGTCCAGCGATCGCACGCAATAGGGATGTTTTACCTACGCCACTAGCCCCAACAATAATTAATGATTCCCCAGGTTTGACACTCAGCGATAAATCTTCAATTAAGCTTGTTTGTTGGGGAATTTCTAGAGTCAAATTTTCAACTGCTAAATATGTACTTTCCACAAGTTGAATTTTCCCTTGTGGTTCTCTTTTCATCCCATTTGATAGTGTTGTCAGTCTCTCAACGCCGGCGGCTAAGGCACTGATTTGATTGAATTGAGTAATAATTAATCCCAGTGCTAATCCGACTCGCTCAAAGGCTGCTTGCGATTGGGTGACTGCACCTATTTCTAGTTCGCGGGAGAAAATGCGGGGGGCTAAAATCAAAAAGGGCAGGATGAAGGTAAGAAACTGATAACCGTTTTGGAAGACATTGAGCCGAAATTGCCAACTAATTAGACGTTTGATGTTGGTGAATACTTGATAAAATCTCTGTTTGAGTTGTTGTGATTCCTGATTTTGTCCGGCGTAAAAAGCGATCGCCTCTGCGTTTTCTCTGACTCTGACTAAACCATAGCGAAAATCCGCTTCTCGCTTGAGTTGTTCAAAGTTGATTCCGACTAATACTTTCCCAAACAACAGCGTTGTTACCAGTGAACCAACGACAGCGTAAGTTACTAAGGAGTACATTAAGATGGGAGAAATCAGCCACAGTACGCCCATAAAACCAATTAACTGCACTCCAGAATCGAGAACAATGACAAAGAGGGCTACTAATCTCTGGGTGACATTTTTAACATCTTCGGCTAAACGCTGATCTGGATTATCAACTTCAGAGTTAACTTGCAATTGATAAAAGGATTGTTCTTGAAAATATTGCTGGAGATAGTCACATGTCAATGATTTGCGCCAATCGAGGCTGATTTGGGCTTGGATATAGTTTTTCAGAGAGATCAATACAACATTAAAAATCACTACACCGCTAAAAAACCAAAATGTTTGGTAAAAGCGATGAAAGTTCTGCGCGGCTAAGGAGGAAGTAATTTCCCCTCGTTGGAGAATTTCAAAAATGATGAAATAACTACTTCCCAACGATAAAATCACCAGCATAATTAACTGGAAAATTACACTTTTACGCCCAGGACTTAACCAGTATGGTTGAATAATTGGCCACAATTGCAGCCAAAGCTGATGATTCCGTCTACCCATGTGATTTTCGCGCCTAGAATTTCAGTACCAGAGGAATATCTATTTTGCGAGCATCGATTATTCCTCTCTGGACGCGATTATCAAAGGTTAATTGGACACAGGGTGAACCAGACTCAATTTGTACTACACCATCTTGTGATAACAAAGACAGAGGTTGAGTCAAATGATCCCCACTCACAGCAGAAATCTCGATCCCTGTCATTTTTTTCAACCCCAAAGCATGAGACATCCATTGCTGCTGCAAATTGGGAAAATTTCTTTTTAGTCTGGGTAAGGCGATCGCATCGGGAATCACAAAACACAAAGGTTCTGTTTGTGCAACTAAGTTCTCGCTAGAAAAACTCAATAATAATTCTGATTCTGCTAATGGTGATCTAAAATCGTACTCGTCTAAAGATGGTCTTGTGCGCGATTGCTGACGTAAGGCCATTCCAAAGGGAGAAATTTTCCGATCATAACGGCGCGATCGCGCTAAAAAATCTATACCTGTACGAACTGCATAGATTTCTGCCGCTACTTCATCCTCAATCCAGACAAATTCTAGATAAAAATTTTCAAAAAAAATAATATGAGAGGCTGTACCTCGCTCTGGCTGCTCGACAGAAGTTTGAGCCAAGGTTAGTCCCTGTTTCGCAAAGAAATCTAGTTCCGGTGCGCTCTCAACACAGATAAAAATATGGTCAACTTCTAACAAGGAACTATTTACCGAAGGTAGCAATAGAGTTTTCATAAATTAGCTTGTATGGCTTCAGATAGGGAAAAGATTATTTCTGCCATTATTTGGTTTTTATTTGTGATATGTAGTCAAAAACTTGCATTTTCCAGTTTTAAAACAATTAATAATTTATATTTCACTGAAATTTACTGTTTTACTCTCACAAATTGACAGATAAAACTGCTCTTGGGTTGAGAAACAATCACCCCAATAGACCTAAACCTGATAAAAAAATCCACATCAGCATTTTTACCAAACTACTTACAACTTTTAAGAATTATTCTCAATAAATCAAGAAATAGGATACTTTGTCAAGTCTTTTTTTGACCATCTGAAGTTAACAACAGCATCAAGATATTTGCTAACTATACTGATAGCAAGATTTGGATAAAATACATTGAATTTTTAGAAGATTCTTGGCAAGTATGAAAGTATTCAAATAAACCCCTCTCCATAGCTTGTTACTCTGGGAGTTCTCTGTAGGAGTACCCGCAGGTTACTCCTCCCGATTTCGGTGAGAGGCTTTGAAACCCCGATTCCCTATAGGATAAGGGAAGACTCACGTAATTAGGCTTAAGATATTTGATTATGAGTAAAAATACTTTTCAAACATCCTCTTAAATAACCGCAATATTGCGTATAGGAATTTAATGTTGTTGCAGCTAGGATAATTCTAGCTACTGGGGAATTGATACGTCGTAGGCATTTCCTGTTAAATTAAAGTATTCATTCCTCTGAGTTCAATAATTGTCCAACTTCAAATAAGATTAAAATATAGTGTACCTACTAACATAGAAACTATACCTACAACTGAGTAAAACAACATTATCCTTTGTTCTATCAGCGATCCCAGGTAGCTGAATTCTTGGCTGAATGGATTTAAAATCTCATAACTATGATTAATTCCAAGCGTAAAAATCCACAAGAGAATATTGTGACGAGTTTTGATTACAGCATTCTCTCTCCTGAGCAGCGATCGCTAGTTGAGCAACGCACCAGCGAGATTAGAGAACAGTTACGACGGACAGCCCAAGATATTTGGGAAATTGGACAAAGTTTGGCAGAAGTTCGCGCTCAATTGAAGCATGGCCAGTTTGATACTTGGTTGAAAGCCGAATTTGGCTGGAGTCGCCGCACAGCTTATAATTTCATCAATGTCTACGAAACCTTTGGGAATCGTGCAAATCTTGCACAAATTGATATTGCAACCTCAGCTCTTTATCTGTTAGCTGCACCTTCGACACCCCAAAATTTGCGGGAACAGTACATAGAAGAAGCTAAAGCAGGTAAGCGCATCACCCATAAAGAATTAGTCCAAACTATTAAGCATCAGCAGGAAAAAGTAGCTGAAAAACCAGAATTACCATTAACCAGCACATCAGAAATCATCGCCATCATACCTAAAACTATAGACAAAAGCAATTCCGTTGATGTTAATAAGTCTATAGTTGAAGTACCGATCACCGCACAACAAATACCAGAAACTATTCCCCAATCTAGTTACAAGCAGTGGTTACGTCTGGGTAAGCAGCATTTGATCTTTCATGGTGACACAGCCTCACCAGAGTTTTTTGCTAACATCCCTCCCATTGCTTTGGCTGTGGCTGTAACTGCGGATGATTGGGATCATGAGTGGTTAATTGAAGAAGCAACAACCGTGATTGTTCTTCAACCCTCTGGTCTACAAGCCAATACCTTAGAGCAATTAATTACTATGTTTTCTCAGCCGGGAGAATTGGTAGTATTTCCCTGGTTGCCACAAGCAGATATGATTGCGATCGCCCATCGTTTACAGCGACGGGTAATCGCTGGTGATCCCTCTGTAGAGTTGTGTCAACAGGCTATTATTGCGTCGGGGTTGAGTGTAGAGCAAATTTAATTCATACTGGGCATTGGGAATGCTTATTGGGCTAAAATCTCTACTAAGCCCTACTTCTCAACACCATACTGACTCACACTCGTCAAGGGTACATTATCGCCGGATTTGAGTTTTGTGGTGACTGTTCCGATTTGTTTGACAACGGCTGTATGTGTACCCGAATTTCTACCATGTTTGTTTGTATAGTTAATCTCTAATTTCACCCAAGTTGCTTGCTGATTCCACCTTTCGACTAAAAGTTTTAATTTAGGAGCAGGAAGCAGCTTAAAGATGATTTTCAGCAGCTTTTTTTTTATTCCCCCTTCATCTTGTGCCAAGATGCGTCCAGTTTTCTCATAGTTTAACCAGTCCCAACCTTCCCGCATCCAAATGTCCCGTTCTGCTATTTGCTCAAATTTGCTCAATCCTGTCCAACCACGATAAAAAAGACGTAGTTGGGAAACATCACCCTGTCGATGAATTAAACAATCTAAAATATCAATCTCCAAATGTCCCCAAACTTGTCCGTGAGGAAAATCAATTAATGTGGGTGCAAATTGATGTCCACCAAAATGATTGGTTTGCCATACACGCAGGTTTTCTGTAGCATATCGGTTGCGTAGATGTTGGTAAAAAGGATAACCAAATCGTCCACAAGCTCGATCATAGTTTGCATGGGTACAGATGAGAATTTCTCGAATGTGTTCTGTTGGTTGCTGATAAGATTCAAAGGTGATAAGTTGCTGGGGTTTGTATAATAACGCTTCTGCAAGGGGTGCAAGTTGGGTGAGGGGTACTAGATATTCCCGCTTAGTATATTGAGCAAATAATTTGGCGGGACGCTGGTAGTAAAAGACGCGGACGAGTTCTGGGTTGGTGTAGGTTTGATCGGGAGCGATCGCCAGTAGTCGAGTTTTCAAGTATCGTATAGGACGGGATGCTAACCTCTCCACAACTTGCAGCAATGGTTGAAATTGTGGTTTTGCTTCCCAAAGATGAGTTTTCCACGGTTGGGGTACTTCCACAAGTAACCATTCATCTATTGTACCGGCTGTTCCAATGGGGTCTTCCCGGTTAGCTTTAGAAACTACGGAACAGTAGCGGCAATCATTATCTAAGTTTCTCATGCTACAACTTGGTTTTTGAGCCAATACACGGAAATTGCTGCTGCCAAACTATATAAAGTTATTAAAATCAAAATCGAAAACTCATCAAAGGGAAACTCTAAACCCACACCTTCCCCTAACCAGAAAGTCCCCATTGCACTGAGCATAATTCCCGCACCAAGTTTAATTAATACTTCTGGCAGTTTGACTAAATATTGATGTAAAAAAACTACCACAACTAAAGATAATAATAAAGCTAACCCTGTAGCTGCGATCGCCTCAGACCATGCACTTGTTGCTAAACCCAACGTGATGACAATCACGACGATTTCCAAAGCTTCCAGGGCAACGCTTTTAGTCATAATTAGGAAATTGAGTTTGCTAAATCCCAATGACTCCTGATCTAAAACAATACCTTCTTTTTCTAATACATGCTCATCGATCCAACCTGCGCGCCTTCCCGTTGCGAGTCTGCGTACAGACTTCTGCGCCCATCCCCAACCGAACCACAACAACAACGCCCCAATTAAAATTTGTAATGGTTGTAGTGGTAGAAATTGTAACCCAGTACCTATAGCGATCGCCACAGACAACACCACCATCAACCCAAATACTGCACCCCAAATGGCTTCTCTGACATAACCAGCACTACCAATAGCATAGGCGATCGCCACCACCTCAAAAAATTCAATACTTGTACTACCAAGTGCAGCCAAAAAAATACTCCAATTCATAGCAAGACCTCAGACAATAAATTGAGATAAGTTTGCAACTAACTGAGACAGAGTTGTGGTAAGTTAGTGAAGCCACCGCAAAATAACAAAATTCGTCTTCACAACACAAAAAATAGGTTAATTCATCATGGAAGGGATGGATGCTGTCTTCAGCTTTGTGAAATATGTGCTGAAGGGACTACTGATGTATGGCGTGTTTATTATAATAGAGAGATTGCGTCCAGCCGAACCAAATCAGCCATTTCGCCATATTATCTTTAACTTGAAATGGTATATTGTCTATACTTTATTGGCATTTGTAATGAATGCGATCGGTCTTGCCACATTAGTAAGCTTAACGCGCAGTTGGTTAGGGGGAGCTTATCTTAATTTTCCAGCACCTCGCAATTGGCTAGAAACAGTTATCGGTATAGTTCTCTATTTTTTAATTGTTGACTTTTTTTACTATTGGTTTCACCGATTCCAGCACACCAATAGATTTTTATGGCAACAACATAAGTTTCATCATAGTGAAGTTTCCTTAAATGTTACCAGTTCTAGGAGAGTACATTGGTTAGAAGAACCATTAGTCCTCTTATTTATAGTTTTGCCGATGAGTTTATTATTTCGTCTTGAACCTATAGAAGCGGGCTTACTAGCATTTATTGAAATTTTGTGGTTGCAATTTATTCACATGAATTTACGCCTAGGATTCGGTGTCTTTTCAAGCCTAATTGCTAGTCCACAATACCATAGAATTCATCATTCATTTCAAACTCAACATATTAATAAAAATTATGCCGTTTTCTTCCCAGTTTGGGATATAGTTTTTGGATCTTATTGTCATCCTCAGATAGATGAATTTCCAGCTACCGGACTGACAACCAAAGAAACCTATAATCATCTTTGGGAAGCATCAATTTTACCTTTTCGGGAATGGTATAAACTAATTAAAATAGGACGCAGTAAGCATCAAACAGAAAAAAATAATCTCTGAAAATTCTATTTTACCTCTATTGTGAATTGTCCTAAAACTAACAATCCTTGGTTGATTTTCTTTCGACCAAATCCCCAAGCCGAATTACGCTTATTCTGCTTACCCTATGCTGGAGGAGGAGCAGGTATTTTTCGAGAATGGCACAAAGAATTAAACCCAAAAATAGAAATTTGTGCAGTACAATTACCGGGGAGAGAAAATCGCTTATCAGAACCAGCCTTTAATCGTCTTCAACCTTTAATAACAGCACTTAGCCAAGCAATTTTAGAAAATTTAAATCAGCCGTTTGCTTTCTTTGGACATAGCATGGGTGGTTTAATATGTTTTGAATTGACGCGTTATTTGCAACAAGTTTATGGCTTAACTCCAGTAAGTTTATTTGTTGCTGGTGCAGGTGCGCCTCATATCCCCGATACAAAGCCACCTATTCATAATTTACCACCACCAGAGTTTGTACAAGAGTTACGACGATTTAATGGTACACCAACAGCGGTATTAGAAAATCAAGAACTAATGGAACTAATATCACCAACTTTAAGGGCTGACTTTGCAGTTTTAGAAACTTATATTTACAAAACATCTACACCATTATCCTGTGCAATTACAGCCTTTGGAGGACTAGCCGATACAGAAGTTTCCCAGGCAGAACTAGCAGCATGGCAAGAACATACAACTAGTAATTTTTCTTTACAAATGCTACCAGGCAATCATTTTTTTATTCACGAGAATCGCCTAGAGTTGTTAAATTTATTGTCAAAATATTTGGCAGTTTATATCTAAATCATCATCCTCCTGAACTCTTGGCGTTACATAAATGCGGGGTGACTAGGGATTTTTGAGCAAAGCAAAGTATTGATTTTTCGCGCCGCCTCCGGTGACTGCGCGAAACAACAATTATCCTATCATTCTAGCAACGTCTCTATAGTAATAATCAGCCATCCCATTTGTGCAAAATTTGCACAAACTGCCTGTTAATTACGCAAATATATTGAGGCAAATAGATTTTACGGAAATTTTATAATTCATATATCCGATTAATTACGGATGTGTTATTATCTATTGTATGATTCAAATTATCGAGAATAAATTGCAGTAAAGAATCACCAACTTTAATTCATCATTGAACTTGGGGTTGCCAAAACTGTTGTTACAAACCAGTAGTTGTTTACCATCAGGTCATCATTACTTGAATACTTTCTCAATTTTATAATCCTAGCTGAAACTTGGGATTTTCATATCTAGCTAGTTATTTAGCTGTCAATATCATGCTGTCTGCAAACTCCCTTTAAGCCTAGCAAGAGAGGATATTGAATCTAAGTAACATAGTGAACACTGGCTGCCAGAAGAATAGCGTCTGGTACAGTTTCCATTGTTCAATATTCAGGTGAATGGGACTGCTCTAAGTTTTTTAGATGATGTGATCATTGTTAAGGCTTTAGAGAAATAGTAACGCAGTTATTTTTGTCGCTCAAATTTGAGATTGACCCATCTGTAACCAACTACTTACAACAACAGTCAAGTTTATACATTTGAATTAATTGATGGAGCAGCATATGAAGTCAATCTGGAGGCCAGTAGCATGAGTCTAAGCACTAGTGATGCTCTTAGTGAATTACCAGTAGTAGGTTTGATAGCCAGTCCAGTAGTCAGCGAAGCCGATGGCCCTGGTGTAGTATTAATATTCAATACTCAAGGGATAATTCCAGAAGAAGGCATTGTAGTGAGTGTCGGTGGAGATTTGAGAACCTCAGCCGTAGCTCAAGGACTGCAATTCCGCCAAGTAGTAGAGTCAGAAGGCATAGATTATCTACGCTTCAACCGTGACACCCAAGCTTATGAATTCCGCCTCACCCAAGCCAACGCCACAGTTACGATTCCCGTCTTTGATGACATATTAGAAGAAGTAGAC
>DVDT01000021.1 GCA_015296085.1 Trichormus sp. M33_DOE_039
CACAAATCTTTCAAAGATTACACCCAGCATTTACTTTCTCCTCTGATGCTCCTGAGTATCCATCTGCCCTTCTCGGTTATGCTTGCGCTCTCTCTCCCATTGCTCTTATTATCCAGCTACTAGTCACCTTGACAGGGCTAGTGCTGAGTGCTGTTAGCGGAGTGGGGTGTAAACAGTGTGCTGAGTTAGGAAGTCAATAATCAATAGTCATTCATCAGTCATTAGCTATCTTCCTCTGCTGTCTGTCACCTATTACTACTCCCTAGCTTCAACAGGACGCTCATCGGGGATAAATTCTCCTGGAGTGGTATCAATGGCAGGTTTGGTGATTTCTGTTCCTGGGATTGGTAATTCTAGGTTTGGCCCTGTACGGATGATGCGGCTACCAAAGTACATGGCTGTGATAAACAAGATGGTATAAACTATAGCAAAGCCAGTGAGTGAAACTAAAACATTACTGGCTGGTAACTGGGAAGCAGAATCAACGGTGCGAATTTGTCCGTATAGCGTCCACGGTTGTCTACCGACACAACGCACAATCCAACCAGATTCTACAGCGATGTATCCTAAAGGTGCAGCCAATACCCAAGCCCACATTAACCAACGCTGCTGACTAATATTTTCGGCTGCAAGTTTACCACGCAGCCATTGCAGGGTACTCAACAGCATTAAGCCTACAAAGAAAAAGCCAATGCCAATCATGGTACGAAAGGCGTAGTAAATTAAACCTACCATGTGGGGGCGATCGCTCGGTTTCCACTCTTTCAAACCGCGCACAGGTTCGGAAAGGTTCTGTTGAAATTCCAGGATGTAACCTAGCGCATTGGGAATAGTGATTTCCCAATCATTTTTCTCGGCTTTCTCGTTGGGTATCGCCAGTAAACTCCAGTCCGCAGGTTGTCCAGCTGGTGTTGATTCCCACTGGGCTTCCATTGCGGCTAGTTTTGTGGGTTGATAGTGATAAACTTGTTCGCCGCTTAAATGTCCAATATATATTTGTAATGGAGCAACTGCGATCGCAGCTGCTAAAGCAATCTTCAAAGATTTAGCAAAAAACTCAGCATGGTGTTGCTGAAGAATATACCAAGCACTAATCCCACCAATCACAAATAAAGATGTTTCCAGTGTGGCAAAAAACATATGCAGCACACTGTTGACCATAAAGGGATTTAAAATTGCTTGAAAATAATCATGAACTACAAATTTACCATTGACTAATTCCCCTCCGGCGGGAGTTTGCATCCACGAATTAGCCGTTAAAATCCAAACTGTGGAAAGGTTTGCACCCACAGCTACCAAAATAGTTGAAAGATAGTGAATTGCAGGATTCACTCTCTCCCAACCGAATAACATAATTCCTAAAAAAGCCGCTTCTAGCATGAACGCCCAAGAAGCTTCAAAACCAATTACACTACCAAAAAAGTTACCTACTGCTTCTGAAAAAGGGGCCCAATTCGTGCCGAATTGAAATTCCATTGGGATACCAGTAGCCACACCTATGCCAAAATTCAGCACGTAAAATTTAGACCAAAATCGCGCATGAAGATAATAGTCTGGATTTTTAGTTTTGAGCCAAATTCCTTCCACAATTACTAAATAAATTCCCATCCCTGTAGTCAGTACAGGCCAAAGCATATGAAAGATTGCGGTCAGGGCAAATTGCATCCGTGATAGCACTACGGAATCGGATAAAAATTCCATGCCTGTATTCCCCTATTTATGAAAGATTCAGCGTCATTACAGGTATAAAAACTTTAGACGAATTGTAATTTTATATTGATTTATGTAAGGATTATTTAACTATAATGATAATTGATTTTTATGAAAACTACTGTCATATGTAAATTCTTGATTAATGGATAATTTATGATTTTTTTGGTGGTAAGAATTTATGAGATTTTTTTAGGTGGTCACAATTTTTCAATGCCCAATAAATCGGCTGTTTACTTACTTGGTAAACTCTATTTTGTTAAGATTACATCTACCCATAGACAGGGAAAGTTTTTCTCAATTTTGGGATGATTAGTGATATTGGTCAAAAGACAATTAGTCAAACTTTACATAAAAAAGTCTTGGATTAGCTCAATAAATAGCAAACCAAGACTTAAAGTGTATTTTTTGGTTTTTAGCAACCATTATTTTAATTTCCGCCTACTTACTTATTGTCCATCTTGCCAACTATACTTTTCTTAGTGCGCTCTACATCACGTCTTAAAGCCTCCATCCTCTGGATTGACAGGCGATTTATCCAAATTATCAATGAGGACGAAATTACGCCTGTTGTAGCAGTTAACGTTCCTTCACTTCTGTATCCCCAAAGAATCAATAAAGCACCTACTGTACTCACAGACAAAGAAATGAGGCTTGAGATCAACACAAGGTTAAACATTTGCTGTGCTTGCCGGAGAGATTCATACAGAACATCTAACTTTATCTTGGTCAAAGGATCTAGTTGGGGCGTGTTATAGTACCCGTAATTGTTGCTCATTGGTTCTAGTTTTCGTAAGCTAAGTAATCAACACGTAGTTATTTGAGCCACTGGCGAACCAATGGCTTATCAATCTCTCGGCTTATGAGGTAACACGAGGTAAAGGTGCGACCAAGTAAGAGTGAATTCTAACTGACTAAATCAGGAAATACTTCTTGCACAGCCGGATGTACTAAACGGTGATTCTGCACATTCAAACCTTTGGCTAAGGCGGGGTTAACGTCTAAAGCTTTGAGTCCCAAATTTGCCAACTGCACCACATAAGGTAGTGTACTGTTATTTAGGGCTTGGGTAGCCGTCCAAGGGACTGCGCCTGGCATATTGGGAACGCCATAATGCACTACACCTTCCTCGATGTACACAGGGTTGGTGTGAGATGTAGCATGTAAGGTTTCTACACAACCACCTTGGTCAACTGCAACGTCAACGATGACTGCACCAGGGTGCATTTGTTTCACCAATTCGCGGTTAACTAGAATAGGTGCTCTCCGTCCCAGTACCAACACAGCACCTACAAGTAAATCTGCTGCTTTCACAGCTGCTTCAATGTGAGCAGAGTTACTGTACAGCAATTCCACTCTCGAACCAAAGATTGTTTCTAAATAAGATAAACGCTCTACATTCACATCTAAAATTTGTACCGCTGCACCCATACCAACGGCGATTCTGGCGGCTTCTGTACCGACTACACCACCACCTAAAATTACTACTTGGCCTGGTTTCACTCCAGGGACACCACCTAAAAGCACACCTCTACCACCTTGTTGACGTTCCAAGAAACGTGCGCCAAATTGTACGGCCAGTCTACCAGCAATGATACTCATGGGAGTCAGCAAAGGTAGTTTGTTTGGGCCTGATTGCTCTACGGTTTCGTAGGCGATCGCACAAATGCCAGAATCAATTAAGTTCTCTGTTAATTTGCGATCGGCTGCTAAATGCAGATAAGTGAACAATATCTGCTCTTTTCGCAAGAATTTATATTCACTAGCCAGTGGTTCTTTTACCTTCACCACTAATTCCCGATTCCACACTGCTTCGGCTGTGGAAACAATTTCCGCCCCTACATTTTGATAATCTGCATCTGTAAACCCAGCACCATTACCAGCTTGAGTCTCAACAAAAATACTGTGGCCGTTTTCTCGCAAAACCCTTACACTAGAAGGGCTTAAGCCAACTCGAAACTCTTGATCCTTCGTCTCTTTGGGAACGCCGATTTCCATATAAAGCCTCTGCTTAATTTTTTGTTTAATTTAGCCTGCCAGTCTCAAACTGACACTTCCGTATTCGGGATAGCTATCTACCACATTAGTTTTCCCTATTTCAATTCCCCAAACCTCAAACTACTTATCCCTTGACGATTACCCGATTGTTTCTACAATATATAAAGAATAATTACAAATTGTTAACGAGCTTTTGCAGAACTGCTTAAGTTATCCTGACATTCAAGCTCTGCTATCATCTCAAAACTCATTATTAAGTCCCGTCTGCCGCAAAGAGGTTTTTGGAATATGTCACAAGTACAACCCACAGTCAGCCCCAAACTAGAAGAGCCGAAATTTGGCTTTAATGAATATGCTGAACGCTTGAACGGTAGAGCCGCCATGATTGGCTTTCTTTTGATGGTGGTAATTGAATATGTCACCAATCAAGGTGTTCTTTCTTGGCTTGGTCTTAAGTAGTTCTTACTGTTGAAGTTGTAAGCTAGTAATTAGAAGAGTTAAAACCAGCTGGAACTTCTAGCTGGTTTTAACTGTATTAACTAATAATGGAATACCTAGACACAAATTACCCTTGATATTTATGAGGCGCACTCTTTGAGTGCTAGTAACAGCTTCAACTTGCAAATACTTGACGCAAGGGAGTTAATTACTATAAATACTTATAAACTTAAGGAAATTATAATCTTTTTCAGAAGCCTTTTCTGGAGAAGGGCAATTTGCAGATAAGGTATTCTGAGTAAATCAACAAAAAGGTAATCTGGATAAACCAAGCTGTGATGAACGCTGTATTACCTCGTTTTTTAAAGTCAGCCTACCGAAGAGAACCCATCGTCAGCATCTTGATGACTATGGGTGTAGTAGATGCCTTAATTGGTGGATTAGATGATAGTTGGTCATTATTTGCTGTGGGTTTGGGGACAGCAGGTGTTACACTCGCTTTCAAACTGTGGCGCAATAGCCAGCAGCAACGCCCCGTAACAGAAGAGCCTGTAGTACATTATTTACCGCCTCGCTCATCTAGTCCGACTTTGCCTATGCTCACTGTAGAAAAGAAAAAACCTCCGTACTAAAAGGCAAATGGCAACAGGTAAAAGTAAAAAGCAAGAAAGCTTAATTTTATGATGCTTTCGTCTATTTTAGGTGCTGGCTTTGTTCCCGCCATGCCGTACTAGAGAGTGGAGAGTAGTAGTGCGATTATACTTTTGTAAGCAACTATCTACCCGTTTGTACATATTGTGATCGGTTTACGTGACTAGGTGAGGAAAAACAGTGAGGAGAGAGGGAAAAGACGGCCTGTATTTGATTTTGGCACTCATGGCGGCGATCGCTGTGCCGATAAATCTCTGGTCAGGATTAAAAATTGCTCCGGCTTATGCTAACCCAGCCGTAAATACCCCAGAAACAACAGGAGCATTTACCAATCCCCGCCTCCTCCAAAGCATCATGGGACATCAGGGAACTGTGAAATCTTTAGCCTTTAGTCCAGATGGTAAAATGCTGGCTAGTGGTGGTGCTTACAATGACGGGATTATCAGAATGTGGAATCCCATCACAGGAAAAAAAGTAGGCAGTATCAGTAAAGCCCAAACAACAACAGTAGAATCTTTAGTGATTTCTCCAGATGGTCAAACTTTAGTTAGTTGTGGTAGCGATAACACAATAAATCTGTGGAATCTCAAAACTAATAAATTTACACGCTCTTTTGTGGGACATAGTGCTAGTGTTCTGTCTTTAGCAGTATCTCCTGATAGTAAAGTTCTCGTCAGTGGTGCTTTAGATGGAATTCGGATGTGGGATTTGCTACAACAACGCCCACTGGCTACATTAGTCCGCTTTGATAACACAATCCACACAGTAGCCATGAGTCCCGATGGTCAGACTATAGCTAGTGGTGATAAAAGAGGTGTAATTAAGCTGTGGAATTTAAGTACTGGTAAGTTAATCAGGGGATTTGTAGCCCATACTGATGCAGTTACGGATATTGCTTACACTCCTGATGGACAGAACTTAGTAACTTCTAGTCGCGATCGCACCATCAAACTTTGGAATCTCACCTCTACTGCATCAGTGTATACCCTCACCGGACACAACAATTGGGTAAATGCGATCGCTATTAACCCTAATGGACAAATCTTAGCCAGTGCGGGTAGAGATGGGATTAAAATGTGGGATTTAACTACGGGTGAGTTATTAAAGACACTAATTGGACACAGTGATTGGGTCAGTGCGATCGCTTTTAGCCGTGATGGACAAATGTTGGCTAGTGGCGGATTTGATGGGAGAGTCAATATCTGGGGGAATCCATCCCTTGCAGTTCGGAAATGAAAGGGAACGGGAAAGAGGAAAGAGGAAATTTGGTAGTCCCTAATAGGGATTCAATTTTTTATTGCACCGGAACTACTACAATGACTATGGATGCTAGATAATGGGAAAGCTTTGACATTTACTAGTAAATCTAGCTTGGAACAACAGAACTAATACCTATGCGAACTCACTATTGCGGCGAACTCCGAAAAGAAGATATTGGAGAAACTGTTACCTTATATGGATGGGTAGACCGTCGCCGCGATCATGGGGGCGTGATATTTTTAGATTTACGCGATCGCTCAGGCACTGTCCAGATTGTCAGCGATCCGCAGCGCACCCCAGATTCCTACGAACAGGCTAACTCTCTACGTAATGAATACGTTGTGCAGATTACAGGTAGAGTCACACAACGTCCCGAAGAATCCCTGAATAGCCGCATCCCTACAGGCGGAGTAGAAATTTACGCCGATCAAATCACGCTGCTGAATGCTGTGCGGAAGCAGTTACCTTTCCAGGTCTCCAGTGCGGACACCGAAACCGTGCGGGAAGAATTGCGGCTGAAATATCGTTACTTGGATTTACGACGCGATCGCATGGCGCGGAATATACAGCTACGCCATCAAGTCGTGAAAGCCATGCGCCGCTACTTGGAAGACATAGAGGGTTTTATTGAAGTTGAAACCCCAGTCCTCACCCGTTCTACCCCAGAAGGTGCAAGAGATTATATTCTACCGAGTCGAGTTAACCCTGGGGAATGGTTCGCTCTACCCCAATCACCACAACTATTTAAACAAATATTGATGGTATCGGGCATGGATAGATACTATCAAATTGCCCGTTGCTTCCGGGATGAAGACTTACGCGCCGACAGACAGCCAGAATTTACACAATTGGACATGGAAATGAGTTTCATGTCCCAAGCAGAAATTATTGCCCTTAACGAGAAGTTAGTTAGTTATATCTTCAAAACCGTCAAAGGGATAGAATTACATACTCCCTTCCCCCGTCTCACCTACACTGAGGCGATGGAACGTTACGGAAGCGATAAACCAGATACCCGCTACGGCTTAGAACTAGTCAACGTTTCCGATGTTTTGAAAGACTCCGGTTTTAAAGTCTTTCGGGATGCGATCGCCCACGGTGGAATTGTCAAAATTCTCCCCATCCCCAACGGTAACGACCAAATTTCTAACGTCCGCATCAAACCAGGTGGCGATTTATTCAAAGAAGCCAGTGAAGCTGGTGCGAAAGGTTTAGCTTATATCCGTGTCCGGGAGAACGGCGAAATTGACACCATCGGCGCGATTAAAGACAACCTTTCCGAAGAACAAAAGCAAGAAATCTTAAAGCGTACAGGCGCGCAACCAGGGCATTTGTTACTCTTTGGTGCAGGTGATGCGGTCACTGTCAATAAGACTTTAGATAGATTACGTCAAGTCGTTGCCAAGGAATTCAACTTGATTGATCCCGAAAAAATTAATCTTCTCTGGATCGTCGATTTCCCCATGTTTGAGTGGAATGCAGACGAAAAACGCCTCGAAGCATTACACCATCCATTTACCGCACCTCATCCCGATGACTTGCAAGACTTAAAAACTGCTCGCGCTCAGGCTTATGATTTAGTCTTCAACGGCTTTGAAGTTGGTGGTGGTAGTCTACGGATTTACCAACGTGACATCCAAGAACAGGTGTTTGAAGCCATTGGTTTGTCCCCAGAGGAAGCACAAAATAAATTTGGATTTCTCTTGGAAGCCTTTGAATATGGTACACCGCCGCATGGTGGCATCGCCTACGGTTTAGATCGATTGGTCATGTTACTGAGTGGAGAAGAATCCATTCGGGATGTCATCGCTTTTCCTAAGACACAGCAGGCTCGTTGTATGTTGACAGACGCACCTTCTGGTGTAGATGTCAAGCAATTGAAAGAACTGCACGTTGCTTCTACATACAAGCCCAAGGCTTAAGGGAGAGAGGAGGAAAGCAGGGGTGCAGGGGCAGGAACTCTACCTCACAGGTGTAGGTTTTTTACTCTTTACCTATAAGACACTGTTTTAGGGTGTAAGGGTTTAAGGGTATAGGGGTGTAGGGGTGTAGGCGTGGATGAAAATATCATTCTGTTGTTGGTTTGATAGTCATCACTCACTGCTCTATTAGAAACCTACACTTGTCAGAGGAACTCTACCCTGTCACCTTCCTACTGCATTCTATCTATGGTGCGATATTGGATCGCTTCTGCGACATGATGGACTTTGAGTTCTTCCTCGCCTGCTAAATCTGCGATGGTGCGGGCGACTTTAAGGATGCGATCGCTTGCTCTGGCAGATAAGCCTAATTTATTAATTGCAGCTTCTAATAAACTCCGGCTCGCATCATCTAGTTTGCACCATTTCGATAGATGTCGGCTTTGCATTTGGGCATTGCAGAGCAAATTGAGTTCATTTTGAAACCGAGTAGTGGCGCGATCGCGTGCTTGTTGTACTCGCTCCAGTAAAGTCCCAGAAGTTTCTCCTGTGGGTTGCTGGGTAATTTCTGCTGGTTTTAAACGATTCACCGCCACTTGTAAATCAATTCTATCCATCAAGGGGCCGGAAAGTTTTGCCCAATAGTGTTCCCGTTGCCTAGGTGAACAACTACACTGTTGAATTGTATCGCCGTAATAGCCACAAGGACAGGGATTGGTACTGGCGACTAAAGTAAATTGTGCGGGAAAGGTCACTGATTGTCTGGTGCGGGATATGGTGACAAAACCATCTTCTAAAGGCTGACGCAGGAATTCTAAGACATCCCGCTTAAACTCTGTGAGTTCGTCCAGAAACAATACACCTCGGTGAGATAAAGAGATTTCCCCCGGACGAGGAAAACCGCCACCACCGACTAAAGACGGCCCTGATGCGGAATGATGGGGACTACGAAACGGGCGATCGCGGACTAATGAGCCACGATTCTTTAATAAACCAGCAACAGAGTAAATCCGAGTCACCTCCAAAGCTTCTGCAAAAGCCAAAGGTGGCATAATTCCTGGTAAACGGCGAGCTAACATTGTTTTGCCGCTTCCTGGTGGCCCGACGAAAATTAAATTGTGTCCCCCAGCTGCTGCAATTTCTAAGGCTCGACGCGCATGAGCCTGTCCTTTGACATCTTTTAAGTCAGCGATCGCTTGAACTATTGGTGGTACATCCTTTGCTACATCTAACTTTACAGGTTTGTGCTTCCCTGGATTGTTCAATAAATCAACCACTTCCGCCACATTTTTACAGCCGTAGACATCTAACCCTTGAACAATCGCTGCTTCTTGAGCATTATCCATTGGTACTACTAAACCAGCAATTCCCATGTTTTCAGCAGCCGCAGCAATGGGTAAAACACCAGCTACTGGACGTAAACTCCCATCTAAAGACACTTCCCCTAAAAAAATATAATCTCCTAATAAATCAGCACTCACTTGCTCAGAAGCTGCCAAAATGCCCATGCTAATCGGCAAATCGAAACACGGGCCTTCCTTACGTAAATCGGCCGGTGTTAAGTTAATCACAATTTTTCGCATCGGAAAGGCAAAACCCGCATTTTTCAAAGTGGCTTTGACTCTCTCTTTTGACTCTTGAACCGCCGAATCTGGTAGCCCTAAAACCACAATTCCCGGTAAACCCCCTGAAACATCCACTTCTACACCGACTTTCACCGCATCGATGCCGACAATTGACGCACTCCAGACTCTAGCAAGCATTGGTTAAATATTTCTTCTATAAACCTTTAGAATCTCTAGCAGATGAGTAATTACAACCGCATGAGTGAAACCACAGAGACAATTTTCAGTAAAATCATCCGTCGGGAAATCCCCGCTAACATCATTTATGAAGATGATTTAGCCCTGGCTTTCCAAGATATCCATCCTCAAGCCCCCGTACACGTTCTGGTAATTCCCAAAAAACCGATTCCCAAGTTAGCCGATGCTACGCCTGAAGATCAGGCTATTTTGGGTCATCTTTTGTTGACTGTCAAAGCCGTAGCTGAAGCCGCAGGACTCAAAGATGGTTATCGTGTAGTCATCAACACAGGTGAGGATGGTGGTCAAACCGTTTACCACCTACATTTGCATATCCTGGGTGGACGGCAGATGGCATGGCCTCCTGGTTGATTAAAGTTAATTAATCTCATCTTTTAGACAATACCTGCGCCATTTTCTGGCGGTGAACTGACACAGCTAATACTGTGCATTCAGAAAATCTTGTGGGATGGTCATCTTGACTGTCCCGCATAGGCATATTGTCCATACCACAAGAAATATTGAATTATATTTTAAGCACTATTTGAGTTTTATCAGTTCAGTAGCTGGGGTTGAGTAAAGCAAAACCCGACGCAGTTGCTGAATTATCTGACACGTAACTGTTCCGCGTCTTAGTATCTCAAAGCAACCTACAAATCAAAACTTTTTTCGATTGTATTTTGCTCTGTTGCTTACGTCTCATATTTTCATATTTAAGAGGCCACAGAAACAAGTTTCGCCTTAGCGGTAAATGCAAAATAAAAATCCTTCAATCAAAGCGTGATTCATGCTTCATTCTACGTATAAAATTTATAAAAACGTCTTTAATATATAGTGTTTTTACTGTTGCTTTAGTATTGAAAACTCACATAATATTTACCACATCATTTTTTCTTATGTGAGCTATTGTGAAGTCTATCCTACAGTCATACTTAGACCAAGAAATCTGGATACTGATACGAGATAAATGGTATTTTGCAAAAATCATTCGGGTTTGGGATGATTTGTTGTGGTTTCAACACAGGACTCACAACAAAGAAACAGAAGAGGATACTTTGTGGGAAATGGTTGTCAAAATCAATGAGGTGATTGCAATTGATAGAATTATATCTGTTGTTAGTAGAAAACCAGATGTATTCATGTCAAAACTAATAGAAACTGACCAACACACAAATAATCATCCAAAAGAGCATGAAAACTAATTAGATAAAATCGATTTTTACCTTATAAAACCCCGTGTAATGTGTGAGAGTGCGAGAATTAATAACCCCAGTTTCTCTAGGAAACTGGCGTTATTGGCTAATATAGAAAAACAGAAGATAGCCTCATCCGTCTTCACCATCAACACCTTCTCCCTTGGATTCTACAGGCTCAAACTTGAATTGCGCTCTAGCGGCAAATAAATTGGGAGTAGAAGGCATTGCATCCCTTCTGATTACGACTTGGTTTCATCCCCAAAGTCTTCTACCAGATTTACCTTTTAATTGCTTGTGAGTGTCTGCTAATAAAGCAGGAATATCTAATTTTTCTGGACATCGAGGTAAACAATCGCTACATTCTGTACAACGGTTGGCTTTCATCCCTGGAAACCAATGTCCGGCATTTTCAAACATACTATAACGATATTGCCCGTAATCTTTCATATCATAAGCAACAGCTAGATTACGTAAGCGTAAAACTTCGGGAATATTAATCTTTTCTGGACAGGGTAAACAAGCATAGCATTGGCTGCACTTTTCAGCTTCTAGAACTTGATTTTGATGATTTTCTAAACTTTTAAAAGTGAAAATCTCTGCTGGTGTCAACTCACTATTATTATCAGCAAATTGTAAAGGTGCTACTAATTCCTCTGGATTAGCTGGCCCTACACTTAAGGTAGTGATACGGTTGTCACTTAATAAAAATCGATAGTTTAATTCTAGAGGTGAAAACGGCTGACACAAATCTTTGAGGGTTTGGGATGGTGTGTACAGTCTTCCTCCCTTGTCAGCAGGAGAAATAATAAAAACACCGATTTCTTTCTCAGTTGCTAACTGAATGACTGGGGCATTTCTTTGAAAGAAATAGTAATAATGTAGATTAACAAATTCAAATAAATCTGTATTGATTGCTGCTTGAATTAACTCTAATGAACCGTGAGTAGAGAAGCCAACGTGTCTGACTCTACCGTCAGCGATCGCTTCTGTGACGGCTTCCATACAGCCACCTTTGGCTTGCACTAATTCTAGATGTTCCCAAGTATTTAAGCCATGAATTCCCAGACAATCTAAATAATCCAAATTCAATCTAGTTAAAGATTCATCAATATACCGACGCATACTATCAGCATCAGCTGTGGGTGGGATTTTGGTAGTGATGTAAACTTGGGAACGTTTCACTGATAATCCACTTGCGATCGCAGCCCCTAAATACTCCTCACTTTTGCCGTAACCTCTGGCTGTTTCTATGTGATTGATTCCCATCTCTAAAGCTTTGGCTATAGTTCGCTGTGCAGTTTCCACATCAGCTAGGTAGCGCATTGTCCCTAGAGAAAAAACTGAAAGATGTAGATTTGTTTTCCCAAAGCGTCGGTATTGCATAAAATTCCAGTAAAAAGTAAAAATTTCAAGTGCAAAAGAAAGAAAATGCTTTGTACCCTGTGGGATACCGCAGGTTAGCCCCTCAGTTTATCTACGGGAATCATCTTTTTACTTTTTACTATTTAACACTTGTTGAAGTAGCTAAACAGAATTAATTACGCACATTGTTTTCTTGTTCCCTGTTCCTTCTCTTTGGGAATGAATTTCATTCTGCACAACTACTTAACTTTCGTCATTACCAAATCTCTTGATTAAATCTTCAGGACGAAGATTAGAAATAAATTCTCGGAAAGCTTGTTGTTCTGCTTCATCAGCGTCACGGTCAACAGGGATAGAAGCATCCGCAATCACTTCTTCCATGACCCAAATTGGAGTATTGGTACGCAGTGCGACTGCGATCGCATCACTAGGACGAGCATCGATTTCTTTTTTAACTTCACCTTGTTGTACGATTAATGCCGCATAAAATGTATCCTTCTGCAAAGAATGAATAATGACTTTTTCTAGAGTCATGCCCCAGGTTTCTAAAATATTGACAATCAAGTCATGGGTTAAGGGTCGAGGAGGCTTTTGATTCTCCAACGGCCCCATAATTGCCCTCGCCTGTTCTTGACCAATATAAATTGGCAATGCCCGCCGATCAGACGCATCTTTCAACAAGACTATCGGGCTACGGGTTATGGCATCTAATGCTATGCCAGCGACTTTCATCTCAATCATTGGCCAACCCTCTACAATCCTTTGAGTGCTTAATTGTTAAGTGATAAATAATACCCTCAATGGGGTAATTAGAAGCGGTAATAAACATAGGCATCGTTCTCTATAATTGCCTCTATTAAACTCTGAACTGGCTGTGAACACCAGAGTAAATGAAATGGGTCTTTATAGACAATAACCTTCTTAACCAAGTATGACTTGTGAAGGATGCCATTGTGTTAATTACCTTATAATAAAAGCAGTCAGAAAATATACTCAGAATTTTCGACATTCTTGTGAGAATTACCAGTGGATTTTCGGCAAAATTAGGCAATAAATAGAGATAGTTTTGCAAAAGAACCAGTGTTTACAGGATTAATTCAATCATTAGGAACAATCAAGCCCCTAGGTGGTGATGCGTGGCAAATTACTTGTGTGAGTCAGCCATCATTAATTATGAAGGATCTAGCCTATGGTGACAGTGTTGCTGTAGACGGTGTTTGTCTCACAGTAGAAGAAATTCTGCCAGTCGGATTTATTGCTTCAGCTTCCCCAGAAACTTTGCGCCGTACTACTCTAGGCTATGAGCAAACACAACAAGGCTACGTTAACCTGGAAACTTCACTCCGCGTTGGTGGTAAAGTCGGCGGTCATTTCGTCATGGGTCACGTAGATGGTGTAGGTAGCTTGCTAGATACTAAACAGACTGCCAGTTCTTGGGAAATGACTTTCACTGCACCCGAAGCGATCGCTCGTTACATTGTCCCCAAGGGTAGTATCGCTGTCAATGGCGTTAGTCTGACGGTAGCTGCTTATGAAGTGGATTTATCTCAGTTTACCGTGGCCGTGATTCCCCTAACTTACGCCGAAACCAATCTTCGCTATCTTGTTTCTGGTAGTTTAGTCAATTTAGAAGGTGATATTCTCGGTAAATACGTAGAAAAATTCCTTCATCCTGGCAAAAATTCTCTCAAAACCACAGACGATTCTATTACACCCGCATTTCTAGCAGAACACGGATATTTATAGGGATTGGGGAATAGGGATTGGGACAAACAGAACATTGGGATAAAATCTACCTTGTCCCCAATCCCCAGTCCCCAGTCCCCAGTCCCCAGTACCTACTCCTTCCTCAATGCTTGCGCTGTCTGTACGCCTTGTAATAACTGGCTGAGGGCAACTTGTAGTTGTACACCAGGGTCAACAGCCACCCATCCGTTCTGTGTGAGATGACGGACTTCAAAGTGCAGGTGAGGGCCTGTTGAGTTACCAGTGTTACCCACGCGCCCAATCACAGTTCCCGGTTCTACCCATTGTCCTGGTTGTACAAAGATTTCCGACATATGACCGTAGAGGGTTTGTTGAGCAGAACTGTGGTTGAGGATGACGGTTAAACCATAACCGCCTTGCCAATCAGCTGTGGTTACTTGACCTCTAGCAGCTGCCAAAATCGGTGTACCTAGAGGCGCACCTAAATCAGTACCGGCGTGAAAACGGCGATTACCTGTGATGGGGTGAATTCGCCAGCCAAATAAAGATGTCACTGGTGCTGCTACAGCTAGAGGATAAACCATCCCACTACCACCACGGTACGCTAATGTACTGGTGTAAGGAATTTGTGGCAATACTGATGCTAAAGGAATATCGTAAGTGACATTACTCTCACGAGGAGCAACGTTCCCTTCTGCCATTGGCGGGGGTAGTGTACCGCCGCTGGGTGCAATGGGAGTAGCACTGACTCTGGTTGTGCCGAATTCGCTGGGGTTGGGAATGAAACGGTTAGCATGAAAAGCTGTTTTATTTGCGCTACCAACAGCTACTTGAGAGCCACGCCATCTGCTTTGGCTTTGTGTACTAGCCAAAGGACGTACTGGGGATGCTGCTAACTGAGCAGTTTGACTCTTTCTGAGCCATGTGGGGGCTGATTTGGCTACGCGCTGGTTAGATGATGGTGTTTGAGCGCAAGCACTACCAGCGACTCCTTGTCCAGAAGACAGAACGGTGCGACAGCCGCTAGAGCGTTCTGTAAGAATTACGGAATTTGGTGCTTGGTAAGTACCAGCATTATTAGAGCTGTAGTCGTTGGGGTCAATATAGGCGTTGTTATAATCCTGCTTGGGTTGCCTAACTGTAACGCTATTATTATTTGATTCGTTCGATGGTTGGGCAACTACTGGTTTTTTATTAGTTAATAATGGTTGAGCAACTGCTGGTTTCTGATCAGGTGTAGTTACTTCCCGTTGGGGTTTAACTTTGGTATCTTGTGCTGGTGCAATTCGGGACGTTTCTACTTGGGGTTGTGACTTTCTCACACTAAAAACTGGCTCGGTAGCCTCATTGTCAATATTAGGTTGAGATTGTCTGACGGGCTTTGGTGATTGCGAAACTTCTGGTTGACGTAGCCTTTGCCTGAGTTTACTCTGCCGTGCAGAGAATTTTGGCTGTGATTGAGATGCGGCTGGGGGTACAACATCTTTTTTCACTGGAATAGTCGCTGCTGTTGGTTGGGAACTTTCAACAGTAGGAACAATATTATCTATTGATGTTTCTGTTTGTGCCAACACCAAGCCGCCACTGAGGAGGCTAACACCACTTAACCAACACAGGCTTTGTGCTGGCAGAGTGTAGGCTAGGCGTTTCTTTGGATTATGGGCAGAGTGATTGCGCTGCGTCATTGTTTCTCTCAGTTGAGTTGTGTCTGATTTGCCTAAAGAGATGATGCCAGTGGTTTGTCTTACCCAAAGAGCGAAATTGTCAACAAACCTGATATGAATCTTAAGAACTACGATAACCCAAACTAATTCTACCGGGTTCTAGATGAATTTCTGGTGTTTTCATATCAGTTATGCAATCTCTTTCTAAGGATACTCGTAAACTCCCTTGAGGTGTTACGCCCACAACATTACCTGCAAGGTCGTTGACGTAAACGCGATCGCCCATGTTCACTAAAAATTCTAAATAGCGAGACAGAAGTATACTTATTCCTTCTTCTAAAAGGCAAGCCAGACCGGATTCTATGCCCAGTAAAACCTTACATATTAAGGTTTCTAGACAAGGGATTGGGTAATGGGTACTGGGTATTGGGGATTGGGAGAAAGAATTTGTATTTGTATAAGTATTCTCCCCTGTCCCTTGTCCCCTTCTTGCTTGCCATGTTTGTAAGTTAATCCCCGTCTCCAGTACAGGATTAGCCCAGTTGATGCCAACACCAACAACTGCTTGCGTGATTTTGCCTTGATTAACTTTGGTTTCTGTCAAAATGCCGCCTAATTTGCGACCCTCTAAAACTAAATCATTAGGCCATTTAATTCCAACATTAATCCCACATTGACGCAATTGATCAGCAATTCCCCAAGCGGTAGCTAAAGTGAGTCGGTAGCTGGCGTTAGCTTCTAGATCAGGATTAATGGCTACAGAAAGATATAATCCGCCGGTTTGGGAAATCCACTGCCGACCCCATTGTCCCCTCCCGGCTGTTTGCTCTGTGGCAATCACTACAGTTCCTGCTTTTGCTCCTTGAGTGATTAATTCCCAGAGAGCTATGTTTGTTGAATTAACACAGTCAAAAATGTGTAGAGAAAACGGTAAATAATCATACTTGCGCTCGGTGGTGAGAGCAGTTAATAATTTTTGCTGATCAAGTTTTACAGCCATTAACAGAAATTCCGTTGTTCACTTTAGCTACTTAAGTGCTGTTAGACAACTCTCTATGAAGATGAGTTCACAAGTCAACAGTCACTAGTCATGATTACACGCAAAATCCCAACCTACCGCATTGTTCACTGGGGGCATTTTTTGGTCTCTTATTGTTACTCCTGAGTAAAAATTTTTTCACTCCCGAAACAATGGGCAAACTGCGAGTGATGACTTTCACTCACTGGGGATTCAAGTTAGCATGAATTGGCTGATAAGTTTCTGTTTAGGTTTGGTTCAAGATGCACACTTGGCATTGGCATAATTGGGAGGGACTACCATACCTAACTTGTAGTCTCTTAGGAAATTGGCAACATGGCTTTTTTACCCAGCAGTTTTGGCCGCGATCGCCCCACGAGTTAACAAAGGTGCTGCACCCAGAAGCATCAGCATATCGATTGAAACAGGTACATGGCAATACAGTTCTCACCCCTAAGGAAATAGATGCGAATCTGGATGCAGAGGATGAATTAGCTTTAGCAGATGGTTTAATGAGTGAAGCAGCTCTGCAAGCTGTGTGGGTAGCCAGCGCAGACTGTACACCTGTTTTAATTGGGGATGTCAAAACTGGACGGGTAGCAGCACTCCATGCAGGTTGGCGGGGAACAGCACAGAAAATTGTGCCGCAGGCGATCGCTCGGATGCAAGCCCAAGGTAGTCAGTTAACAGACTTGCGGATTGCAATGGGGCCAGCCATTGCTGGCGAAGTTTACCAAGTTTCTGTGGAAGTTGCAGCAGAAATTGGAACTAGCATTACACCATATGACGACACCCAAAAAATTGTTCAGACGCTACATGAGTTACCTAATTCACCCTTGTTAGCTGACCCCGAACCAGGAAGAGTCAGGGTAGATGTGCGGCGAGTCAATGCTTTGCAAATGGAAAGCTTAGGGATTAGTAGCGAGCAGATAGCGATCGCACCTTACTGCACTTACCAAACTCCAGATCATTTCTTCTCCTATCGTCGTGAGCAACAGAAAAAGGTGCAATGGTCGGGGATTGTTAGTGTGTCTTAAAGTGAACTTGCCTGCTCAAAATTTGTAGGACAGATGTTTTATCTGTCCTACAAACTCATAAAAGAAAAATATAGTATTTTTATTCAAGCAATACTAACCTGCTCACTATTCTTGACAGCCGTATCACCTAAAGATTCACATCTTCTTGATTTTAAAATCTGTCTAATTTGTTGATAGTTAGATGGAGATACAGGTAAGATCATTTTGATAATTTGTGTCCAGCTTGTAGGATTACTTTTTATCACCATATCCTCCATCAATTCCTCAATATAATGAAAACTAAATGGGAATATAGATGTACCATTGTATAAACTAGATTCCCACTCTTTCTGTTTCCATTGCCATTCTACTGCTATTTCTTCTAGCATCTTTTGTGGTGATGGTAAATTGAGTTGTCCTTGAAAATATTCCACCAACCACTGAGAACTAATATCTGATGTTAAAGGACAAAATTTGCTCGAATTGTAACCCACAAAGCCTAATTGCTGAATGTGAGGGTGAATAAGATTACGGTAAAGTTGGAAATTACCTTGCTCATTTATGATTAGACGACGATAATCTGCTTCCAAAAAAGGAACATCTTGACGAAATCCTGTGCCGAATACCACAATATCCGCAGGTATATATTCACCAGTTGCTAACTCTACGCCACCGGAAACAAATTGTTTAATTTCTGTCTTTTTAGTCTGAATTTTTCCAGAACGTACGTAATTATAAAAGTTGGGAGTTTCTAAAGCGATCGCCGCAATTACCCATTGATTTAAGGGTTTCTCAGGGAGCATTCCACAGGTATCCAAACTGAGTTGGTAACGGAGTAAAATTTCGTTAATGCGCCAAAAAGCCCAGACTAATGGCTTACCCAAAGTGTGCAACACCCATTCCATCCCCCGCAATTGACGATAGGGTAGCCAACTTTCAGCAAACCGTGTCAACAAAATATACTTGACATTCACTACACCCAAGAAAAATTTAGGAATCTTCCAAGGTATTTGACGAAACACCATCGTGCATTCTGAAGCTAAATTAGCAGACATAGTAGCGATGTCAGTCGCAGATTTACCAAGACCTACAACAACTACCCGCTTACCTTCCACAATCGAGGCGTTGTTAAACTCTGTGGTGTGTAATATCTGACCTCCAGATGCGATGAAGTCTTCCTTACCGGGTAATGAAGGTTGGTGAGGAATGCTAAAAGTCCCAGTACACACTACAACAAAATCAAACTCCAACTGTTCCTGTGTTGTCTGTCCAGAAACCTGATCACGAAATTGGATACTAACTAACCATCCTGATGTTTCTGTAGTTTTTCTTTTTATCTGAGTTACTTCTGTTTGGAAACGAATTTTGGGTGTAATACCGAAATGTTCAGCGTAGGATGCTAAGTAATTTCGCATCTGTTCGGCGGTAGGCCACTCTGGATAAGATGCAGGCATAGGATAATCAGGAAAGGCGTAGGTATCGCGAGGGCTTTGAATGGTAAGACCGGGATAATTTCTAGATTTTTCCCACACACCACCCAGTCCTGATTGTTTCTCAAACACTCTAACTTCGTAACCTGCTTCGATAAATGTTTTAGCGGTAGTTAGGCCGCTGACACCAGAGCCAATTACACATACTTGCTTGGCTTGCATTATTAGTTTTATCCTTAGTTATTAGTTTATTAGTTATTAGTTATCACCTAATATTTTTGAATATGGATGATGGATATTAAAAAGTAAAAAATTTGTCTGGGAAAGTTTGAGTGTAGAAAAACTCCACTCAGACTTTCCACAAAAGTAAAAAGAAAAGATTCTCTTGCCTTTTTATTGCCCCATTCTCATCAATAAAGGTATTGGACTTTAATGAGGATTAACTCCGACTGGTGTAATGGAGTTGACCTTCAACCGGCATAGAAATTTTCAGTGGTGGCTTATCAGGATTTAAAGAGGCTTTCACCCAACCTTCTAAAACCATAACTTCCAAGCAGAACATTGTATGCTGAATGGCGATGCGAAGATGTTCTGGAGCAAAACGCGCCTTGAACAAACTAATTAAGTAATGATAAATTTGTTCGACATCAGAGGTGCGGCTGAGAATATCGATTAATAAACCATAAAGACCAGTGATCGGCAAGCGATCGCCATTTTCTCGGCGGTAACATTTCACTTGGTTAATCTCACCATTGCTATAGACAGCAACAAATTCCTCGGTGGTGTTCTCGATGTCCAACTCAAAGATGTTGTAACCGCTAATTTCCCAAGGTAATTCTTCCTTGGAAAAACGCTGTACCATTTGTTTCATCGCCCCCAAATCAAAACCACCAATCACAGCTTGACCAACGATATCATTGGTAAAACCGCCTTGGGCTAACCAGCGAAAAGCTTCGGCTGGACTGAGATTTAATCCCGCTTCTTTAGCTATAGTTTGACAGTGATCATACAAATCTGTAAATTGACCATTAGAAGCGTACCAATAATCAGCAAAGCGAATGTGTTGTTGTACACGACGACGCTGATTTTGATCGTATTGGTTTTTTAACCAATCAGGGTCATATTTGCTTTGATGCAATGCCGATATGGTATAGGCTAATTCCCGACCTCCAACATGGGTGAGAGTTAACCCAGCAGATAAGATTGGGTCAGCGAAACCTGCGGCTTCTCCTACTAAAAACCAATTTTCCCCCACAGTCCTCTCTGCTAGGAAAGACCAATCTTTAGTAATCTCGATATTACCTCTACTACTAGCATTAGCCAGCAACTTGGAAATGAAGGGTTCGTCTTGGAGTGCTTGATGATAAATCTCTGCGGCTGACTTTTTCGCTTGTTTGTAATAGCTAGCTGGACAGACAAAACCAACGCTAGTACGGGTTGGCCCTAAAGGAATAAACCAAATCCACCCGTGTGGTAAGCTCATTACTTGTATCCGAGTCCCACCTACACCAATCTCTACAGCCCACTCTGCATTTTCCCAATAATCCCAGATAGCGACATTTTGCAGTTGTGTAGGAGATTCAGTTTGTACACCTACAGCCTTCCGCAACACACCAACGTGACCAGAACCATCAGCGTAATAAGTCGCAGTGATTTTTTCCCCAGTATTTAAGTGTAACGCAGTGATGCGATCGCCTTGTGTGTCCACTTTTACTACTGCTGTTTGTTCTCGTACTTCACACCCCAATTCTTCGGCGTGGCGCAGCAGAATATCATCATAAATTGCACGGTCAACTTGGAAAGCTGTTTGTTTACGTTGTCCTGCAAACTTAGCCGGACGAGCTTCTTCTTTAAATTCCTCTAAGCGCAAAAAGTGAAACTCCCAAGGTTCCGGATCTTGTCCCCAGCGATAGTTACCCCCAACTTTGATTGGGAAATTAGCAGCTTCTACTTTATCCCAACACCCCATCTCATCAAGGATCTCACTAATCTGTGGTAGTTGGCTTTCACCGACATGATCTCGTGGAAATTTCTCCTTTTCAACAATTAATACACGCAGTTGAGGATTATACTTCTTCAATAGAGTGCCAGTTGTGCTACCTGCTGGGCCGCCACCAACAATTACAACATCATAATGATTCATAAGAATTTGGGAGTTGTGAATAGTATGTTTCGCGTCACGAGAATCAATTTAAAATCAGAAACATTTGCCCAGATATAACTAGCACTTCTCCGTCAATTAGAGTTTGATGCACCGTTACAGCATACTGAAAAGTACACCTACCCATAGGAAATTTTCAGTATGCTAAGAGTTAGATGGGCAATCTAGTGTTAGCTTTTAGGCATTACCAGCTAATGCTATTTCTGCATTGCTCATAGCAGGATGGCAGATATCTAGATTTTCTGTCCAAGTGTGGGATATTTCTAAATTTTCTGTCCAAGTGTGGGAGATATCCAAATTTTCTGTCCAAGTATGGGAGATTTCTAAATTCTCTGTCCAAGTGTGAGCAATATCCAGATTTTCTGTCCAAGTGTGGATAAGATTAATATCTTGTTTTTGAACTTTAGACATGATGCTACTCCTTAGTAAATAGATGAACTTGGGTAGGTGCTAAACATAAAAAATCTGCTATATTCAGGCACAAAAATTTAGATTACTCTTAAGCATTCACCGTAGTAATCAACTGTTATCACATATAATATTCAGAGATAAAATTAAAGCTTCATACCCAAATACTTAATTTAAGCAGCAGATAAATCAGTCTTTATAATGCCAATTTTTTCCAATGTTTGCGGCTCATCATAATTTACAGCATATTCAAAGAGCGCATTGACTAATTCTATAATTAACTCAAATATTGTTTCTGCCATTTCTAAAGCAGATTGATACTGTAACCCAGTTAGTTCAAGGTTATTCAGGAATGATTCTATATCATTTTTACCTGTAGTATGACCAGTTTCTACAGCTAGATGAAATTCTCCAAAATATAGATATTTATTGCCTGTGATGGCTTGTAGTTCTTGGGCAACTTTTGCGGCATTAGCAAATACAATATTACCGGTAGACTCTAGCACTTCGATAATCACTAGTTTTTGGAGAGGATCTGATTCTAAAGCATAACGGAATAACTGATAAATTACCCAACGTGGTGTTTTAGTTTGGTCGCCCCATAAAAATTTCACATTGTCGGTAAATTTCAGTGAGTAGTCAAAACCGAGTTTCTCAATATCTGATAGAAACCAAAGCCAGTGATGATCATCCTCTTCAGTATGTTTATTAATTAATAGCTGAATAGGATCATTGCTGGTGAGATCGCGAAATCCGTATTTATTTAATTCTCCAAAACCCATAATAAAAGGTGTAGCATACGGACTCCAAGCTAATCTTTTTCTAGGAGCTATGCTTGTATCTTGCATGAATTTTAATAAGGGTAGCTGGGCAAATTCTTGCTTCTTAGCGTCAATGAGTGCAAGGATTCCTTTCATGTTTAATGCCCTATCTTATGTGAATGATTTAATTTTGAAAAAGCTCAAATCAACGCTGCACTCATTACGGTGTTCATCTTCCTGCATATTTACTGTATTGAATGCTTAACAAAATAAAGTTTTTACATGAACACTTGAACTTATTAACCATTTTTAATATCTTTTTGTATGAAACAGTATCCGTAATTATTGCTATTTATTTGTGTAAAAAATATTTTAAGATATAAGCCGTATTAAAACGCTATTCTTTCGCTATATACTGAGAGCAATGCAACTAATACTTAGATTTAGCAATATTTTTGTAATATTTTTACCCTTGACAAAACCCATTTATATCTTGAACAAAATATTTTGTAGACGATCTAATGTGTTGGATATCACAGCGATATAATTAGCTATACTTAATTATAGTTTTTTCATGACAATTAGAAATTAAAAATTATGCGAAAAATCTTCATGCTCAGTTTGATTTTGCTCGCGTTCAAGTGAGCATAGAGAGCAAGTATTTATTTATATAAAATTACATTGCAAAAACTGCTAGTTATTTTTCCTTAAATATCATTCAAAAGATAGATGACATAAACAATAAATTATGGAAATGTCAGATATAAATTATTTATAACAATGCTGATAATTACGCCTCATCTACACCAAACTTAGGATGTTTTTAAGGTACATAATCATAATATAGTGCTGAGTGTTATCACAGGTATCCCAATATTCTTGTTAACTTAATTTAATTGACTAAATCAGCATTTGACATAATAAATCACGGTGTCTCAATGCTCCATCTATTAATGATTGGATAGTTAGGGGTGAAAGTGGTTGAGCATTGGCGTAATGTGCTATCCAAGTCTGACTAATTAACTGTGGATCATCTGGTAGGTTTACTAAATCCCAACCAGGCATTGTCAAATCTTCCATCAAACGGTTAACCTTGGGATCATAACTAAGGGCAAAACAGCGACAACCTTCAGCCGCAGCCATAATTAAACTGTGCAGTCGCATTCCAATTGCCATTTCTACATCTCGAAATACCCCTTTTAATATTTGCGGATCTTCGAGACACAAAATCTGACTCACATCTGCAAGGTGTGGTTGTATGGCTTGAGCAATATCTAAATCTTCGCTTTTTTGAAACGGCAGCAAGATAATAAAAGTCTGCGTAGCTTTTTGAAATTCTACTAAGGCACGAATTAAATTAGCTAACCGTGCTTCAGTTAATAGGGGATGCTTTCTTAAGGTAACGGCGACTCTAGGCTGAGGTAAATCCCAAATTGCTGATACTGGTTTTCCTTCCAAAGCCCAAACCGGATCAGGTGCAAGGATATGCGGAATTTGCCAATTAGATAATAAAGCTGCACTGGCGCGATCGCGCACACTAACTTGAGTGCAACCAGCAAAATTTTTTCTTGCTAACCACTGTGTTTGCGGACGTACCAAAGGGCCGATACCCTGCGCCCAAGCAATAGTCTTTAAACCCATGCTTTGAGCCAACGCCATCAGCCCCCCATAATAAAAGGGACTCATAGTGCTGGTAACATCCTGAATCAAACTCCCACCGCCCCAAATTAAAGCCTGACAGGAACGTAAAGCTTGCAGTACGGCTAGAGGCGACATGCGATTATACGCTTCCACATTGTAGCGATCGCGCGTTTCCTCTGGATTTCCCGAAAGCACCACAGGCGTGACATGAGATGGTAGCATTTGCAGGAGTGTCGCTAATAAAGCTTCATCACCACCGTTCCCTTTACCGTAATACCCAGATAATAGCGATCGCATCGTTCCCATTGCAAATAATTTAGATGTTGGATTTAAGGTTATCAACTTTTTCTAAGTAGTTCACCAGATGTCAGTCATCTTGCTACAAAAAGTTGAATTGGCCTGTGCGAAGATGAAGTGAGTCCCGACTATTGACTGTTGACTGTTGACTAATGACTTTCTATGAACGCTCTTTCAATTCCCACTTGGATTATTCATATTTCTAGCGTCATTGAGTGGATAGCCGCAATTTGGTTAATCTGGACTTATGGCGAACTTACTGGAAATCGCAGTTGGTGGGGATTGTCCCTGGCGATGTTACCAGCGTTGGTAAGTGCTATGTGTGCTTGTACTTGGCATTATTTCGACAATGCCCAATCTCTAGAATGGCTAGTAACATTGCAAGCTACTATGACTGTAGTTGGTAATTTTACCCTTTGGGCTGCGGCGGTATGGATTTGGCGTTCCTCCTGCAGCACCAAGATAGACACTAATGCTTTTGAGCCAAAATCTATTAAATCAGAGCGATGATATCTAAAGACACCCTATTCGCCTTATCACTGTTTCCTTATCTGGGTTTCTTGTGGTTTATCACCCGCAGTCAACAACTACCCCGTTTAGCATTGTATGGATTTTACGGCACTCTAGTTTTCGTGGCTGTGACAATTCCCGCCGGAATATACGCCAAAATTCATTACGGTGAAGCTTTAGCTAACGTAGATTGGCTACATGGTGGGGCGGAAGTTTTTTTAACACTTTCTAATATTTTAATTGTGTTGGGTTTTCGCCAAGCTGTTAAGCAATTAAAAAAATAGGTGATAGGGGAAAATATTTGACTGTTGAGTGTTTGTTGGCTAATGAATATTGACTAAGTAGGGAAAATTTAATATGGATGTAATTCCAGCGATTGATTTACTAGATGGTCGCTGTGTGCGACTGTATCAGGGAGACTATGATCGCTCCCAAGTTTTTAGCGAAAATCCTGTTGATGTGGCGAAACAATGGGTAGATCAGGGCGCAACTAGATTGCACATTGTGGATTTAGATGGCGCAAAGGCAGGTAAAGTAGTAAACTTGCAGGCAATTGAGGCGATCGCACAAGCAATTTCTATCCCTATTGAAATTGGTGGTGGATTGCGTGATCAAGCCAGTGTACAACAAGTTTTTAATTTAGGAGTGCAGTGGGCAATTCTCGGTACTGTCGCCGTTGAACAACCCCAATTAGTACAAGAACTCTGCCAAGAGTTTCCCGAAAAAATTATCATTGGCATTGATGCTCGTAACGGACTAGTCGCCACTCGCGGTTGGTTAGAAACTTCACAAGTATTAGCTACTCAACTTGCTGTCCAAATGCAAGAACTGGGAGCAGCCGCAATTATTTACACTGATATTCACCGTGATGGAACTCTAGAAGGGCCGAACTTGGAAGCGTTGCGCGAACTCGCCGCAGCAATCTCAATTCCAGTGATTGCTTCTGGAGGAGTAAGTTCTGTCACCGATTTATTGAGTTTGTTGGCGTTAGAACCCCAAGGTGTTAAAGGGGTAATTGTCGGACGCGCCCTGTATACTGGTGATATTTCTCTAAGAGAAGCATTGCAGGCGATCGGGCCAGGACGAATTCAAGACATACCACCCAATTTAGGCTTTTCTTCCTTCGCTTGATATCGACGGCTAAATTAACGATGGTGATTTCAGGAAAACTCAGTGATACTGTTGTAGTTCTGATATAGAAAGCTAATCAACGGTTTGTATATCTTTCTTAATTTTCCGTAACTGCACGGTTAAATAGATGCAGTAAGATTTACTAGTTAATTGCTCTGTTCTACTTACTAAATCTAATGGGTTTCCTTCTCTAAAGAGACGTAATCAATTTTGCGTCTCTATTTTATTATGTAAAATTTTTGACTATTTTCCGAAAACAGACCTATGCTAGATGTAGATAAACTTGTCTCAAATTACACTATTCCGCCTTATGTCTAGCCAACAACCTAACTCCAACCAACCATCCAATAAAAAATTAAAAGCGACGGAAACTAGTAAGACTAGAAAAAAACCTCTAAATAATGGTCGCCCAGATAAAACAGACCATTAAAATATATAAAAATCATATTCGATCAGTTAAACTTTCAGATACCCGACCTCTTTTAGAAGTCGGGTATCTTATTTATTACGAATAATCATAGTTACACAAAAGAGACGTATATATTTACGTCTCTTGATTACTTATTTATTTTTTACTTGACTTTTTGCTTGTTCTAACGCTATCTCTTTCATAGCTTGATAAGAATTGACATTTGCAGTACCTTCGATCGCTTTAACCGCTAAATCTTGAACTTGTTTCAGGGCTGATTCAAGTTGTTTAGAGAGATTTTGTAGCCTACTTTCTTGATTAGTAATGGTTTGTTCTAAAGATTGCAATCGCTGTTCATAAAAACGTTTTTGTCCTTCTACTTCTTTCCCATACAAATCAGATTTAACTTTAGCTTGATAATGGGCAATTCCTTTACCTTCTTCTGTAGCCTTTTTAATCGCTGCTTCTTTTTCTTTAGGAAATGATTCTACTTTGGTTTTATATTCATCAAATTGCTTTTCCCGTTCAGCAATTACTTTCTCTCGTTCATTCCATTGTTTTTCTACTTCTTGTTGTCCTTCTTCTAATTCTTGGTATAAAACTTTTTGTTGTTGTTCATATTCTTCAGTATTCAATCGGCGTTGTAGTTCTAGGTTATATTTATACTCTGCTGATTCTCTTTGTCTATTCTTGCTTAAATTATCATTTTCCTCTTTGATTGTTTTGTTGTATTCTTCTTGTTCTTTTTGCCAAGCTGTTGCTTCTGACAACATTTCTTGTGAAAGTAAATCATAACGCTGTTCAAATTCATTTTGATAAGCTTTAGAGTTATCTTCGTATGCTGTAATTAGCGTATCTAAAGTATCATCATTAACTTCTAAATCATGTAATTCTTTTAATTGTTCAACTTCCTTTTCTACAGACTTTCTCATTTCCTCTAATTTAGAAGCCTGTGTGGTCAATTTTTCTGATAATTCATTAGCCGCACTACCAAAACCCAATTGAATTTTTGCTAGACTTTCAATTGTATAATTCATCTTCTGTTGAATGGTAGCGGACTGATTCATAACTTTATTTACTTCTGCTTTGGGTTGAGCTGGAGTAACAGGTTGTTTCTCTTTTGATACTTGATTAATTTGTGATTTAAGTGATGATGTCTCCTTGAGTAAATCTTCATAGGCTTGAAGAATCTCAGCTTTAGTATTTTTATCTGTTAATTTTTTTTTTGTCATACGTAACTCTATTGACTCATACACACTTAACTACCAACGAACAAATTGCTAATTATTTACCAGCAGAACTATCAAATGCTCTCATTGCTAAGTCTTGAGCTTGTTTTAATGTAGATTGTAATTGAGTAGAGATACTTTCTATTTGTTCAACTTGTTTCTGAATTGTTTCTTCCAAAGATTTAATTTTCAATTCATAGCTTTGCTTAGTAGCTTCCCATTCTTTTTCAAATAAATCAGCTTCTATCTTCGCCTTTTGACTAGTTTCTTTAATAGCTTCTTCTCTAGCTTTCTTGACAGCCTCCTCTAATTCATTAGGAAAAGTTGTTACTTTTTGTTGATATTCAGTGAATAAGGTCTGATTTTCCAGCAAGATTCTTTCTCTTTCAGTCCAGTCTTTTTCTTTTTGTTGACTTTTTTCTTGGATATCTCTTTCTAAGTTGCGTTTTTTAGATTCATACGCATCTGTGTTGAGTTTACGCGTTGTTTCTAATTTATATTCATATTCTTCTTGTTCTTGCTGACGTGCTTTGACTAATAAATCAGAAAACTGTTGTCGCGATTCTGTGATATCTAATCGCTCTTTTTGCCATTCTTTACGTTTATTGGCAATTTCTTTTTCTAGTATTTCTCGCTTACTAGCAGTATCTTGCTCTAGTGTTCTTAGCTTTTCTTGATGCTCCTGGTTTAAAATATCTAGAGTATCAGCAACAATCCTAATTTTTTGTAACTCTTGTAGGGTTTGAGTTTCAATTTCTATCGCTCGATTCAGTTCATCTAATTTAGAATTTTCTTGAGCTAATTTTTCAGCTAAGGCATTGACTACACTACCAAATTCAAGTTGTAAGTCGGCTAAACCTTTGACAATACTATCAACAGTATATGTAGAAGCCACTACCAGAATTTCCTGATTTTTAGCTTTATCCGCTTCTTCTTGCTTAGTGGCTATTTTTGACTCTAGCTTTTTCCTGTCATTCAGAATTTGTTGAAATGCTTGAATTAGTTGCTGTTTGCTATCTTTAAGTGCAACTGTTGTCATATTTCAACTCCTGTGATCTGTAATAATAGATAATATTTGAGTGAGTAGTAAGTCATACCAAATAACTACTCTATGCAGACATTTCAGAGTAGCTTGGAAATGAACATTATTAATGCAGTGCAATTACTGAAATCAAGCAATAACCCATACTAAAAGTTAGTATGAGTGATCAACGCCAAAGTTTGGTTTGCTGGTAGCCTTTGTAGTTTTATAGTATTTATGTACTATAAATATATCCAGATGAGTCTGCTGTTGTCAAGCTTTTGGGAATTGGGTAGGCAGTGCGTTGGGGACACACTGCGTTGGGCGGGCAATGCCCGACTTGTAGCAAGTGTCGTCGAGTTTCCCGACTTGTAGCAACTGCTGCCCATTAGGCATTGGTTATATAATTTACACTTCTTACCCTGACAGCACTGTTTTCGTAATGAATGGAAGTAAATGCGATCGCCTGCTTGCAACCAGAGTAATTTATGATATATGTATTACTGTTAAAAGAATTACTTTTTTGCAAAATAATTCACGAGAGAGCAAGCGTGAATGCACTGAAGGCAGATAATTAACTCAACCATCATATTGATACAAGCACAGGGTTAGACTTTTGTGATATCAATGTACACCAGTGAATCAATTAAATATTCTGCTAGAGCAGACATTGGACAAACGAGCCGTGTTCTGGTGGTAGAAGATGAAGAGCTAATCCAAGAGATGCTAGCTGTAGCACTAGAAGAGGAAGGTTATAGCGTAGTAACTGCCCCTGATGGGCGTTCTGCCATAGAATATCTCAAAAGCTTTGAACCCAACGGGGGAGAAATTCCTTTTGATTTGGTGATTCTGGACATCATGTTGCCTCAAATCAACGGCTTGGATATTTGCCGCCTACTACGTCACCAAGGCAACCCAGTACCAATTTTAATGCTCAGTGCTAAGGGTAGCGAAACTGATCGCGTATTAGGTTTAGAAGTAGGTGCAGATGACTATTTAACTAAACCCTTCAGTATGCGGGAGTTAGTCGCACGTTGCCGTGCTTTGCTCCGTCGTCAACGCCTCAGCACCCTACCACAACTGCCAGTCCTCAAATATAAAGATGTCACCCTCAACCCCCAAGAATGCCGGGTTTTGGTACGCGGACAAGAAGTCAACCTTTCCCCCAAGGAATTCCGGTTATTAGAACTATTTATGAGCTATGCTCGCCGGGTATGGTCGCGGGAGCAGTTGCTAGACCAAGTATGGGGGCCTGATTTTGTTGGTGATAGCAAAACCGTAGACGTTCATATCCGGTGGTTGCGGGAAAAACTAGAGCAAGACCCCAGCCATCCAGAATATATTGTGACTGTAAGAGGATTTGGCTATCGATTCGGATAATCTAGTCAGATAGTTGTTAGTTTTTATTAATCACCAGCAACTAACAACTTCAACTCAAATGCTCTTATTGGGATTTCTTCTAGGTTTAGCGGTAGGCATTGGGTTTTGGATTTGGCAACAGGTTCAATTAAACCGCTACCTGGAACGCGTACTTCAACCTTTAAATTCCCGTACTGCTAAAGTGACAACGCCTTGGCTACCCCGGCTACGGCAGGAAATTGCCATGCTCAAGCAGCAAGATCAAGACTTGCAGCAGTCGTTACAGACTTACCAAGACGTACTGGACTTTGCACCAGTGGGTTATTTGCAAGTGGACGAAGAAAATCAACTGCTGTGGTGTAATCAGCAAGCCCGGAAAATCTTGTATTTGCAAAGATGGCAACCGGGACAGGTACGCCTGTTACTAGAATTAGTCCGCTCCTATGAACTTGACAGGTTAATTGAGCAAACTCGTGATGAGCAAGTTCCCAAAACTAAAGAGTGGATGTTTCATCCTTCTTGTGATAACCCTGTGGAAATGCCAACAATCAAGTCTTTAGCTTTGCGGGCTGCTAGTTTACCTTTACCCAATGGTCAAGTCGGCGTGTTTTTAGAAAATCGCCAACCCATGCAGGATATGAACCAAGTGCGGGAACGCTCATTTTCAGACTTAGCTCATGAATTGCGAACCCCATTAACTTCAATTCGGTTGGTGGTAGAAACTCTGCAAAACCGTCTAGAACCGCCTTTAAATCGTTGGGTTGATCGTTTAATGCAGGAAGTAGACCGATTGATTAACTTGGTGCAAAGTTGGCTAGAACTCACCCAAATGGAAACTAGTCTGGCAGCACAATTACAAACTGAAGCGGTGGAAGTGCGATCGCTCATCCTATCAGTTTGGGAAACCTTAGAACCTCTAGCACAGCGTCACCACTTGTCTCTTTCCTACTCTGGCCCCGATAGTATCTGGATTAAAGCCGATCCAGCCCGAATTTACCAAGTTTTTCTCAACTTGCTGGATAATAGTATTAAATATAGTCCGCCTGCTGCCGATATTCAAATTCAAACAAAAATATTGCAGCCACAGGATCATCAGGGGGGTGAGATTAACAACTCTGTTTTAGAAATCAATTTAATTGATTCTGGAACAGGTTTTGCACTAGAAGATTTACCCCATATTTTCGAGCGGTTCTACCGTGGAGATAAAGCCCGGACTCATTCTCCTTTACCAGCAAATAGTCCTGTGGAAACTATTGTAGGTAATGGTTTAGGTCTAGCGATCGTGCGACAAATTGTCTTAGCTCATGGTGGTTCTATCAAAGCCATGAACCATCCCCATACCGGGGGTGCATGGATGCAACTTCAATTCCCGGAGGTGATGGCAAACTCCCAAAGCCAAGACTATAGTTAAAAATATCTTCACGTTTGAGACTAAAAGTGTGAAAGCCGTTCTTTATAGTCCCAACCCTGAAAGTCCCCAGTTAGCACGCGCCATCAGGCGTTTAGAGCGGGATGTATTACGCATGGGTGCTTTGGTAGAACAATCATGTCGCCTCAGCCACCAAGCGTTATTTGCCCGTGACTTGCAAGCAGCTGAGGAACTTCCTCGATTAGATAAAAAAATTGATCGTTTTTATAGACAAATAGAATCAGACTGTACATCTATCATGACATTACAAGCACCTACGGCTCAAGATTTACGCTGTTTAAGTGCTTTTATGCAATTGGTTCGCGATTTAGAACGAATTGGTGATTATGCTAAGGATTTAGCTGATATTGCAGTCAAAATCTTTCCTTATCCGCCTCATACGTCTTTACCAGAAATTGCTGTGATGTCTCATCATGCCCAAGCAATGCTAGCAACCAGTTTAGTTGCTCTAGCTGATTTAGATGAAGTAGGTGGGCGGAGTATTAAACATTTAGATGATACCGTAGATAATGCTTACAATCGTCTCTATCAAACCTTAGCTCAACAACGGGATGTGCCAGGTGTTGTTGAGCCAATTATCTTACTGGCTTTAGCGATTCGATGTCTGGAAAGAATGGCGGATCATGCAACTAATATTGGTCAAAGGGTGGCTTATATCGTCACTGGTCAACGTTCCTAAATCATGCAAATCTATGAAAAATAGAGGATCGGCATCTTACCTTAGCCGATCCTCTATTTTTTTGTGGCGAGAGCTGAATTGTGAGTCAAAAGAAATCCTAATAAATTTTTTGGTTTATCCATGCTTGTATTAAGCACTACTATGCGGGAACATTGCGCAAACAGTCATCAAATCTTCAAGTAGTAGGGTGTTGACCACAAACTTATCAAAATTTTTGCGCCACGCTCCTAACTTAACCAGCGATCGCATTTTCTTTTCAAATTTGTCTCACAAGTTGAGTAAATCATTAAAAGTTCCTAAATGTAAGTTACATTTTACCGTTTTATTACCTTTTCTTAATCTTGGGCAACTAGATTTGGCATTGAAATAAGTAAAAATTCAATTTATTAACACGATAGTCACCACTCAAAATCATCTATCAAAATTAATTATATAGAGGGTAATTAAAACCTCATTATTTTAATTCATTAGAGTATCATAGATATTTTTCTGAAATTTTTACCCAATTAATTAACCCTGTTTATCATCTTGAAAATCATTAATTAAAAATTATTACAATAATCCCAACTATCAACATTAACTTAACTAATAATCAGGAATTGAATGAAGAAGTTATTAATACGTTTTTCCAAAATATTAAAATTAGTTTTGCCAACCCGATATATAATACCAAATTATATCTTTGCTCAGTTTCTATGATTTTAGAATAGGCAAAAAATAGAGATTCATAAAGTTTAAATACCTTAAAATCTAGTAATTCCATTCTAGGAACAGCTCCCACAATGTCTTCGCTCATTTTCACACCTGATTCTTCTGTTTTATTACAAAACTCTACCTTGGTTGAAAAATTACCACAGAGGCTTTTCACCCGTCGAGAGGTCATTGAGCCTTGCAATGACGTAATGTGGATGATTGAACGAGGGGCAGTTCGCACACTAACGTGGAGTGAAGAAGGAACGTTTATCACTCTGGGGTATTGGGGAACTGGTGATTTGATTGGATATCCTTTATCCCAGGTAAAACCATATCAAATTGAATGTTTAACCAGTGTAGAAGTAACTACTATTCCTTTACATCTGGGACATCAATATATAGATGCTTTAGTTGCTCACATTCAAAATTTAGAAGAGCTTTTAAATATAGTAAACCGCAAACCCATGTCACTACGTTTATGGGAATTCTTGGTGTGGTTAAGTAAAAAATTCGGGCGTGATGTCGAACAGGGTTCTCTGATTGAATTATATATTACTCATCAGGAAATAGCAGAAGTGTTAAACACAACGAGAGTCACAATTACACGTTTACTTCAAGAGTTTGAGACAGCAAAAATGCTGTTACGTTATCACCGTCGGATTATTCTATGTATACCAAATAAACTATTGCAAACATCATAAAAAACATGACAAATCCTCTTGTGTTAATCACAGTAAAATATGTATAATCATTGCTGAAATCATGTGTAAATTATCCTACGAGAAATAATTGAGTTCGAGATTTTACCATGAAGTTGAACTAGTTGGTGTGAGTGGAAGTAAAATCATGACAAAACTATTCTGGAATACCGTTAAGGTAAGTCCGGCTGTTTTAGCTGCTACTTTTTTAGTTGCTAACAGTGCATGGGCTGGAGAAGCGAATCAAAATGTAACTAGTGTTGACCAATTGGCTCAAGCCTCTCAAGAAATAGGTCAAGTAACATCTGTATCACAGTTTTCCGATGTTCAACCTACTGATTGGGCTTTCCAAGCATTGCAATCTTTGGTTGAGCGTTATGGCTGTATCGCAGGTTATCCCAATGGTACATACCGCGGTAATCGTGCCTTGACTCGTTATGAATTTGCTGCTGGTTTAAACGCTTGTTTAGACAGAGTGAATGAGTTAATTGCTACAGCGACAGCTGATTTGGTAACTAAGGAAGACCTCGCTACTTTACAGCGTTTGCAAGAAGAATTTTCTGCGGAATTAGCAACTCTGCGCGGTCGTGTCGATGCACTAGAAGCACGCACTGCTGAGTTGGAAGCTAATCAGTTCTCTACTACCACCAAACTTTCTGGAGAAGTAATCTTTGCTGGTTCTCAAGTATTTGGTGATACAAGAGTTGGTGGACAAGACCTAGCAAGCAATACTACTTTCTCAGATCGAGTACGTTTAACACTAAACACCAGCTTCACCGGTACAGATAGACTGCAAACTCGATTAAATGCAGGTAATATCGTCTCCAACAGTACCGTAACTGGAACAAACATGACCCGTTTGGGTTTTGATGGTGATAACGGCAACAGTGTTGTGGTTGATAAACTCAACTACAGTTTCAACTTGAGCGAAGCTATCAGCGTCAAGATTGATGCTACTGGTGCTGAGTTGAACGAAAACGTAAATGTCTTCCACCCAGACTTTGCTAGTTCTGGTAGAGGCGCACTTTCTCGCTATGGACGTTTCAGCCCAATCTATCGTCAAGGTCAAGGTGGTGCTGGTTTAACAGTTAACTTTAACTCTGGTGGGCCTCTGACTTTCTCTGCGGCTTACTTAGCACCTCGTTCCAATGACCCTGCTGATAGAAATGGGGTTTTCGATGGCTCTAGTACTATCTTTGGTCAAATCGGCTTCAAACCAAACCAAGCTTTCAACATTGGTTTTGCATACGCTCACAGTTATCTAAATAATGCAGCTGGCAACAACACAGTAAATATATTTAGCAGCACCGGAAGTACATTGGCAAATAGACCTTTTGGTGGTAACACTGCCACATCTTCCAACAACTATGGTATACAAGCTACTTTCCAACCTAGCTCAAGATTTACCATTGGTGCATGGGGTGGTTACACAGTTGCTACTGCTGAATCTGGTGCCAACAGAGGTAGAAATGCAGATGCTTACTATTGGGCTGGCAGCGTTGCTCTCAAAGACTTTGGCCGAGAAGGTAACGTACTGGGCTTAATTTTTGGTCAATCACCCAGACTCACCGATAACGAGGGAGGAGCGGAAGATCCAGATACTTCCTATCACTTAGAAGGACTCTACAAAATTCAGTTGACCGATAACATTCAGATCACACCTGGTTTGATGGTCATCTTCAACCCTGAACACAACGACAACAACGACTCCATCTACGTTGGTACTATCCGCACAACCTTCAGTTTCTAAAGCTGGTGATGGATTAGTAATGATAGTTAAATTCTAACTAAAAGCAAAAGCTCACCTGGTAGGTGGGCTTTTGTTGTGGTGGAAAACTTATTCAGAGCCAAACTCTTGCTGCTTTAATAAATCAGAGGGAGGCCGATCGCTACTCCAAGCCCACCACACGCAACCACATTGACAATGATAAAACTCTTGCCATTTGCGACGATGATTTTCTGTCAGCACAGGCGATCGCCGATTAATCCAAACTTGTACAGCTTCTAAACTACTAGCACGACAACTAGGGCAGCAAAACTGATAAGCGTGAACTGCCTTGTTTGTCCATTCAGGTGGGATGGGAGCAAAAGCGTCCATTAGTATAATTTGTAATTTCTAATTCTTAGCTCGTGACTCGTAATTAAGAAATATCAGTTTTTTACAATACATCTCATCATAATAGAATACGTTGGTACTGGGAAGCAGAAGAGTATCAGAGAAAAACTCATGCCAATGCCCATTGACTAGTGACTAATGACTAATAACTCATGGAGTCCAACATTGAGATTCGCCGCTTATTAGATGTGATGCCTGCTTCTGGGCGCATGACTACTAAAATTGTCAGTAGACCAGAGCAACCAAAAGTAATAGATACGTCATTTCCTTTACCTTGGCATCAGGAAAGACCGATGTATATTAATTTTGATTTATGGGGTCGTTTGCCGAAACCACAACGGGATTTGCTGCTATTGCAGAAAGTTGCTTGGTTAACAGGGGTGAAATGGTTTAGACCTGATATTTATCAGGGTGTGGCTTTGGCGGGATTAGTGGGTGCATTGATAGAATCAACCCAGTCAGACGTTGTGGGTGTGGCGGTAGCTGCTGGATTAAGTGCGATCGCGCTTGGATGCATTTGGCGCACCAACAAATCCCAAGAATCAGAGATCAATGCTGATTTAGCAGCGATTAAAGTAGCCCAAAGACGGGGTTACTCAGAAACCGAAGCCGCCCAGCATTTACTCTTTGCCATTGAGACAGTCAGTAAAATCGAAGGTAATTCTGGTTTAAATTTTATTGATTTAATTCGTTGCCAAAACTTAAGAGCGATCGCTGGTTTATCACCAGTTGGTATACCAGAGAAATGAAAGGTAACAGGTGACAGATGAAACCAAGTAGAGATAACTCATGCCCAATGATGGCAGTTGCTCCTCTTGGGGTTTCCCCTGCGTACCTGTTACTACCTCCCCAATGCCCCATACACTATTTCCCAATCATCCGATTCAGAATATTGCGCGTCATAGCTTGTGCATCAGGATTTAAAACAGAGGGACGTAACTTCGGCGCGTTGTAATCATCTAATCCCCAACTCCACTGTATAGAACCAGTAGCAAATACCATTGCACCAGAATCAGCAGTATACATAGTCATATCTGAGTATCTAGTTTTGCCCTGATATCGATAAGGCGAATGGGCTAGACGAATTGTATTTGTTGGGGCGTAGCGGAACATTCGATCAACTTCGTAGCCTAAAAGTCCTGTCAAACGCATTTCTTTTGGAGGGGCTTTATGATTACTCTGCACTGATGCTGTACCATTACCCAAGTCTAATTGCGTGTCAGCTAGTAACCAATCTGGTGCTGTGTTATTGATCACAATGTCAGCATTGACTTGAAATGTTTCATACATAACTCCAATCAATCCTTCTTCTGGACGATTCACGGGTTTGCTGCGCCAAAGAGTTGTTACTAAAAAATCGTTTGTCGGATCATTGTCTCTGGCAAATGGATCTAATGTGACGCTTTCTTTGTAAGCAACGATAGTCCGGTTGATATCCCTAGTAATTAGACTAGGCTCAAAGCGAATTTGCCAGTAGCAAGTATTAGCAGAGAAAAAACCCAGATTTAAACCATAATCCCTAGCTGTTTCTACATTTTGCCGCATTTTGGCTGACCAATATTCATCATGTCCCACTGAAAGAAAGACTTTGTGTAACCACAACATGGGTTTAGTAGTATTTACATCTAAAGGATTTTCATGGGTATCAATATCGGTAATGTAAGTTACATCGTAACCAGAACGTTCTAGCCACCTGACCATGTTGTATTCCCAACCCGCATTAGAAGTCCTACGTTTGGGTTGAAGATTAGTTAAAAACTCTCCCGCACCTACTCCATAGGCGGCGGCTGAATTGGGGCTAGCAGCATAGGGACGGTTAAAGGAAACTTTGGATGCTTGTTTACTGCGACTGTTCCAACGATATAGGGACATACCTCCCCAATTGTTGTAGGCTTGATAAGTCGTGACGCTTGACTGAAAAAGCAGATCAGAAGGGCGACTGTCATCACGCACTACAAAAAGGATGTAGCTTTGTTTACCACTTTTACTACCAGTGAGTTTTGCTAAGTAAAAACCACTAGCCCACTGTGTTGGATCGTTGGGATTATCAGGAATTTTGAGACTATATGGATCTTTCCAATTACATTCAATCAGACCAGTAGCTCTATCTATAATTGGCGGTGGTTGTTTGACTCCTACTCTTGTAATAGCAGCAGCCATTTGCCTACCACCAGCACCACCATACCAACCCATCCGAAAGATTTCTATGGTGTAGTTTGGCTCTTTAGTATTGACAAATAGCTTAATTGTGTCGCCACGATTCACACTAGTTAGAGAAGCATAACCTTCTATTTCTCGCCTAGTAGCAGGATTAGTCAATTGCCAAGCTGTAGTGCCAATCTTTTGATTTTCAATGATAATGGGATTATTTTTTTGATTGAGGATGGATAAATCCGCCGCGATGGGCTGCGCCCCGCCATAGGCGATCGCATAGGGTTGGTAAGAACATAAGATAGTCGCGAGACTGAACCAAAAAGGTAATACAACTCTGGTAAAAAATTTTAAGGGATGTCTAGATAACATTACAGTCTCAAAGATTGTAAGCAATCAAATTTGCACTCTGTTTTGATTGTTTCACGTTGACTGTTACTTGTATATCAGAAGGTAGAGAGACAGAGTAGGCGAGGTAGCAATAATGACTAATGATTAATGATGGACATTTTCCAAAATCTTAAAAAATTTGAGAATTGTAAAAGTTAAGCAAGTACCAATCATATTCAATTGCCATAATCCACACCCAGCCGCAATCCCTAGAGATGCTGAGACCCAAATGGCTGCTGCTGATGTTAGCCCACGAATTTCTAGACGGTGTGATGCTTGGGAAGACTCGCGCACAATTTCTCCAGCACCCAAAAACCCTACACCAGTCGCAATACCCTGAATAACTCGGCTCAGAGCTTCATGGAGAGATGCTGATGTATTTATTTGCATAGGTATGAGAGTAAATATAGCTGCACCAAAGCTTACCAGCATATGAGTTCTTAAACCGGCTGGTTTTTGGCGGATTTCCCTTTCTAAACCAATAATTGCTCCACTGATTAAAGCTAAACACAGCCGAAAAAGAATATTTACCCAATCATTAGGCGGAAGATGGTAAGTGTTAAACACTTTTATTCTGAAGATAAGAAAGACTTTATTCTAGATCAATTGATGAATTCTTATACTTGTCTTATGATCAGCGAACAAGCTTAATTCGAGAGTCGGGATTGAGGGAAAGGCTACCAATGCTCGTTTGTGAGATTTATTCATTGGGACTGCCTTTTGCTTTTGTGTATTGATATGTTAAGTTGGCAAAATTATTTGTGAAAAAATCCGTACAACTTGCAAAGTCTGATTCCTTATCTCCCCTATTCCCCACTCCTCTTTTCAAGACAGACGTTCATGTGATCAATCACACAACGAGGGCATGAAAATTTCTTTACTCTGATACCCCACTCCCTGCTCCCTACAGCCTCTTTCCTATTTTCAATACAGATAGTTGTAGCTGTAAACTAACAAATGATCATCAAAAAAATTGAGTGGATAGACTCTACTGGCTTGACCAAATTAAACTGCAAGACCGTACCAAAGTAGGTGATAAAGCGTTCTACCTGAGTAGGCTCAGACAACGTGGCTACCCGGTAATCCCTGGTTTTGTAGTTCCAGAAGAATTCATGCGACTATTTTTGGAAACTCTTAACTCCACCGAGTCATTAGTCGCTAACTTACCACATTCTTCTTTGCACTTGGACGTAGGAAACTGGCGACAACTTCAGCAAGTGGCTACTCGTTTGCGCCAGGAAATTATTAATGCTAACGTACCATCCGACTGGGTGAGTACGATTTTGACAGCAGCTAGAGAATGGCAAACTGAGTATTTAATTTTACGTCCAACCTTAGCTACACCAAAAGTCAGAAACACCTCTGGATTGCTGGAGTCCAGTTTTTGCCACTGTGAGGAAGTGGCGATCGCTACGTCATTAAAAAATATTTGGAGTCAACTATTTCGGGCAAAAAGTCTACTTTATTGGCAACGTCTGGGAGTTAATCTACAACAAATTAATTTAGCAATTCTAATTCAGCCAATCAGAAATGCGATCGCCAGTGGTGTGCTGAATGTCAGCCCTACAGGTTGGACAATCGAAGCCACTTGGGGGTTAGGAAATGCGATCGCTCAAGGTGAAGTTCTACCCGATACGTACCACATTCAACCAGAAACAGGTTTTGTCTTAGAAAAGCATTTAGGTAATAAAATCCTCGCTTATCATCTGCATCACGCTCCACCAGCCTTAACCATCGATCACAGTATTCCTAATGTGTATTTAGTTGCAGAAGCCCAACAACAACAATACGCCTTACAAGAGGAATTTTTACAACAAGTCATTACCCTAGGACATCAACTTGTCAGTGAATTAGGTAAAAATTTCACAATTGAGTGGACAATTGCCGAAGAAAATTCATCCCCTAATCTTTATATTACCCAAGTTAAAACTTCCCAGCCGACAATTCCCAATCTCCAATGCCTCAAAGGTATAGGTGCATCTGGAGGGCGAGTTGCTGCTCATGCTCACATAGTCAACAATCACCAATTCAAGCAGGGACAAATACCTAAAGGAGCTATTTTAGTAGTACCAAAGATTACTCCCGATTATTTGCCGCTGATGCAAGAAGCAGTAGGTTTAGTCACAACACAAGGAGGCTTGACTAGTCATGCAGCAATTTTAGCCAGAGAATTGGGCATTCCAGCCGTAGTAAGTGCAATTGATGCTACAGTAATTATTCAAAATGGAGAGCGTCTATTGGTGGATGGCGATCGCGGAGAAGTGTATCGTTTAAGAGACGCTGAAGTCAGCGAGGAAGAAACTCAAAAGGAAAATCCATCTGTTTTACCCCCCACTCTCTTGACCCAAACTGTTGTTAATTCTCATTTACCAATGATTGCTACCCAACTATTGGTTAATCTGAGTCAAGCAAGTTTAATAGAGCAAGTACACAAATTACCCGTGGATGGCGTAGGATTATTACGCTCGGAACTCATGCTAGTCCCACTCCTCAAAGGAGAACATCCTCATTTTTGGGTGATGGAGGGACGAAAATCAGAATTATTAGCATATTTGACTGAGCAGATTACACAATTTGCCCATGCTTTTAACCCTAAACCAATTTTTTATCGCTCCTTAGACTGGCGATCGCACGAATTTTCATCACATAATTCCCTCTCAACACCTCATTCAACTTTGGGCGATCGCGGCACATTCAGTTATGTCCAAGATTCTGCCGTTTTTGATTTAGAATTGACTGCGATCGCCAATGTTCAAAAAGCTGGCTATAGCAATATTCACCTGCTGCTACCTTTTGTTCGCAGTGTGCCTGAGTTTACTTACTGTCAGCAAAAAGTTGAAAAAATGGGACTGACTCAAGTACCCCAATTTCAATTGTGGATGATGGCAGAAGTCCCCAGCGTCTTGTTTTTATTGCCAGAATACGTCAAAGCCGGTGTAGCTGGTATTTCTATTGGTACAAATGACCTCACCCAACTAATTTTGGGAGTAGACCGCGAACAAACACAATTAACCAGGGTATTAAATGAACGCCACCCGGCCGTACTAGCTGCAATTGCTCAACTCATCCAAATGTCAAAAGCAGCAGGAATACCTTGTTCTATCTGTGGTCAAGCACCAGTCAACTATCCAGAAATCATTGATCAACTGGTGGAATGGGGAATTACTTCTATTTCCGTAGAACCGGAAGCAGTAGAGCGAACATATCAGGCGATCGCTCGTGCTGAACAGCGTTTAATTTTAGCAGCCGCAAGACAATCTTTGGGAATCGTCAATAGTCAACAGTTGTAGGTTAAAGGTTATGGGTTACAGGTTACAGGGGACAGTCAAAATTCTTACTGTGTATAACCTGTTTCCCGTAAGAATTTGCGTAACTCAGCAAAATATTGATTCCTATCGCTTTTTTTATAAACTTGCTGAACACGTCGCCAGCCATCTTTTCCTTGACCTAATAAACATTTATCTGCTAAATACGCTGCTAAAAACCCTTTACCGTCATCACCTTGTTGTTGAGCTTCAATGTAGGTTTTCCATACTTCTGCGGCGTGACTGGCGACTTCTTTGGGATAGCGACGGGTAACATCAATCATTTTGCCTTGACGATACTGCCAAATTTGGATGGGATAGCCAGAAGCCGCATAAGATGTGAAAGCATAGGCAAAGCGATCGTCCCGGCTGATAAATTCTGGTTTGCCGTCCTTGTCTAAGTCTTTGAGTTGATAGCCACCATTACCCCAGTCGTGTCTGATTTTTTGATACTGCTGAGATTTGCTGTTATAGCGATAAATCAAAGAATAAGTGCAACAATGCGCCCCACCTGTAAAGAAATCTGCCATCACTTCTGGTTCTTTGTTGCCATCTAAGTCCAGCACTGGTAACTTATCTGTGAATAAACCACCAATTGGTCTGTCGTATTCACTTTCTTGGGGTAAATTTTGATTTAAAACGGTTTTACCTGCGCGTGTAATTTCCAAGCGGACGTTTTTATATTGAAACTCTTCAGGTTTTTCAAAAGAGATTTCTGCTCGAACATGACCTGATTGTCCAGTAATTGTATCTGCTTGAGCAGGTTGAGTAATCCCCGCAAATGTTCCCAATAAAGTTAGACTTAATAAAGATTGACTAATAGAATTACGAATACTATTCATTGATGAACAAGGGTGTAAGGGTGTAAGGGTATAGGGGAAAGAGTTAATTTTATAAGTCAACAGGATTGCAAATAGGGAATGTAGTTGAAATCTCTCCCTTACACCCCTATACCCCTACACCCATATTTTTTACCACACCAAAAACACCATCAATATCGGAAAATCGCTGCTACTGGCTGATCATTTGGTATTTGTGCTGGTTCAACTGTGTAAACTTGACCACCGTTTAAGAAGGTGTGAACAGCTGCAAAATCTAACATGTCTTCGTCATCTGGCTCTGGTTCGGAGTGTACATCTACAGTCATGGTATCGGGATCAAATTTACCCCAAATTTGCTGTCCTAGAGGTACAAACAGGGTGTCAACTTTTTGATAATAGGCGGCTGGGACAATTTCTTTGATGTCGCCAGAAGCTTGAGTCACATCTTCTCCAGCCAGTTGCTGATAAAATGCGATCGCCTGCTGTTGTTGTTCTTCCACCATTGGTGCAACAATTGACCAAGCTTGATGGTGTAATTCTTTCAGGTTTGTCAGTTCTTGATTACCTGTAATTCCTTCTTTCAGCAAATGGGGATAAGAGTTCGCCTCCCGGTAAAGTGGATGAAGATACTCAACCCCTGCCACAATTAAAGGTGCTTGTTCGTCCCGCAATTTCTCATGTAATGCCTGATCAATGGCATAGCAAAATTGTAAAATGTCTGCTTGATGTGTATCAGAGCTTCCCTGTCCATGAAACTCACCTGGATGCTGGAAAGGATTTGCAGTTCCGCCTCTAGTTGTAGCAATTCGGTGCTGGACTCCTTTTTCTGAGTTATCCTGTATCAACAGAACAGCTTCTAAATTTGGCGGCATATTCTCCACTTGTATTTCTTCAATCTCATAGTGGTTGCCCTCAAAGAAGCGGACATTTTGTTGACTGAGAGCCAGGAGGTAAAATTTGCGATCGCTATTAATTAAAGATAGCAATGGCTTTAGGTGGAATTGATTACCCACAACTACCAACTCTGGTAAGTCCATCGGTAAACAGTAATAGCGAAATATTTCGGGGGAAATAAAGATGGCTAATCCCTGATCTTGGTGTTCCCAAAAATCATGCCGATCCAGTTCCATTGCTGGTTGCAGCAAGTTTAGAGCTTCTGAATGGCGGACTCCCATCGCATCTAAACGTTCCTCCGCTTCCCGAATGGCATTTTTAAAGCGAATCGGATTTTGTCTAATCTCTGCCCCCGATTTTTGCATGGGAACGTAGATGGTGATGCAAGGTGTTTGAGAATTCTCCGTGAGAGTCTTTAATTCATCAATAGATAGTAGTGTCATATGATTAAATTCCTATCTGCATGAAATAAAGCTAAATTGTGTAGTTATATTTCAATGCGTGATTGATCAAAAATCATCTTTCTTTTGATAAGAATTTTTCTTTATGTACACCTTTCTGAAGAAAGATAAATATCCTATTTTTCCCATTTAACTTGTGAACATCGAAAGGTTAACATACTATATTTGTTAAAGAAATCAATGATATTATTCATCATGAATGATTTAGGATTAATATATAAAATTTCTATTAAAAATCCCATAAAAAGATAATATTATGGTCATCTCTAGCTCTACAACACACCATGTGTTTATATAAATTAAGTTGACATTATTGAAAATAAAGTATTCACTTGTGAAACCGATAAAAAAACAGGTTTTTCCTTCCTGCCTTAAAAGGGGCGTAAGGATATAGGGAAATAAGAGAAAAAGCATCTTTCCTCTTTGACTGTGAAACAAGTTTCATCGGGACTGCCCCTGCCTCCTTGCCCCTCCGCAATTGCTCCACTTGGGGAGAAGTCAGAGCGGAGGAAACCTCCGCTCTGAACTTCGGCGCAAAGCCCAAGACTGCATTGCTCCCTGCCTCCTTGACCCCTGCCTCCTGCCTTCTACCTTATGGATGCCTCCGAGCTATTAGAAACAATCACACTCCTAATTGAGCAAGCTGAACGAGGGGAAATAGATCCTTGGGATGTCCAAGTAATTGATGTAATTGATCGTTATTTAGAACTGATGACCCCAAAGACAACAGCCAGAGGCTACGAAGCTGACTTGTCTCAGTCTGGACAGGCTTTCCTCTCAGCATCAATGTTAGTTTTATTCAAAGCTAATACTTTGATGCAATTATCAACAGCAACTGATGAACTAGAAGCAGTGATAGACGACGCTTTATTAGACAGCGAACTGGGATTATTACAACAGGGTCATCGTTTACAATTAGAACGGCATTTGCGTCGTCGGCCTGCTGCTATGCCCCCACCAAAACGCCGTGTGACGTTGCAAGAGTTAATCGATCAATTGCAAATCATGGCGAACCAGCTCAAACTGGTACAAAAAGTCAGTAAGCCAGCGCGTCTCAAACGTCAACCCAGTGTCAAAAGTATGCGAGAGGCACTGGAGTTAGCCCACCAAGAAAATTTAACGGAGGTGGCTGGCGAACTGGAACAAGTATTGCATTCTGCAGCCCAAGAATTGCTATTAGAGCAAAATTACTTACACCTAGAACAACTTGTGCAATTGTGGTCACAAACGAAGCCAGTGCATCAAAATGACTCTCACCACGAATCAGAAAATAGCCACATAGTTAGCGTTTTCTGGGCTTTGCTGCTGCTTTCGGCTCAATCTAAGGTAGAGCTATTTCAGGAGGAATTTTACCAAGACATCAAAATTCGTTTAATTACAGATGTAAATAACACTCACTCGGTATTACCAGAACCGATGAACTAAAAAAATTCCCAGCAAAAGCAAGATAGAATATTCGGGGAATTGACCAAACGAGAGTGCTTGTAGTGCGGTCAAAGCAAAAATCCGATTAAATTTATAAGATAACTCAATCCCTAGTTATCTAACTGTACATCAGTTGCAATAATCGGTAAATTCCTGTTATCCCTGTTGTCAGGGGTTACTTAAAGAATACATAAAAACTGATGATTAAGTATCACTCAATGAAACTAAACTGGCTTGTGGTTGAGGAATAAATATTATGAAAGCGATGATTCTCGCAGCAGGTAAAGGTACTCGTGTTCGTCCGATTACCTACACGACTCCCAAACCGATGATTCCCATCCTGCAAAAGCCAGTCATGGAATTTCTGGTAGAACTTCTGCGTCAACATGGTTTTGACCAGATTATGGTTAATGTGAGCCATTTAGCTGAAGAAATTGAAAACTATTTCCGTGATGGTCAACGATTTGGCGTACAGATTGCTTATTCTTTTGAAGGTAAAATCGACGACCAAGGTAAACTCATCGGGGAAGCGATCGGATCAGCAGGTGGGATGCGACGTATCCAAGACTTCTCGCCGTTTTTCGATGATACCTTTGTGGTGCTATGCGGTGATGCTTTAATTGACTTGGATTTGACAGCAGCCGTCAAGTGGCATAAATCCAAAGGTTCAATTGCTACTATCATTTCCAAATCCGTCCCTTTGGAGGAAGTCTCTAGTTACGGTGTAGTAGTTACTGATGAAGATAATCGCGTTAAAGCTTTCCAAGAAAAACCCTCAGTAGAGGAAGCACTTAGCACCAATATCAATACAGGTATTTATATTTTTGAGCCAGAGGTATTTAAATACGTCCCCTCTGGTGTGGAATATGACATTGGTAGTCAATTATTCCCTAAATTGGTGGAAATTGGTGCGCCCTTCTACGCCATTCCTATGGATTTTGAATGGGTGGACATTGGTAAAGTCCCAGACTACTGGCGAGCAATTCGTGGTGTGTTGTTAGGTGAAATCAAGAATGTGCAGATCCCTGGTCACGAAGTAGCACCTGGCATCTACACTGGTTTAAATGTTGCCATCAATTGGGACAAGGTAGATATCACAGGCCCAGTTTATATTGGTGGGATGACCAGAATCGAAGACGGAGCAAAAATCGTTGGCCCAGCGATGATTGGCCCTAACTGCTGGATATGCAGTGGCGCAACTGTTGATAACAGCGTCATCTTTGAATGGTCACGTTTGGGAGCAGGAGTCAGATTAGTCGATAAATTAGTATTCGGGCGTTACTGCGTAGATAAGACCGGTGCAGCTATTGATGTGCAGGCTGCGGCTTTAGACTGGTTGATTACCGACGCACGTCAGACACCGCCAGAAACTACTCCTTTGGAAAGACAAGCCATTGAGGAGTTGTTGGGGACAAATGTGATTTAGGGAATGGGGACTGGGGACTGGGGACTGGGGACTGGGGAAAAGTTTTACTCCCATGCCCAATGCCCAATGCCCCATCCTAACTGTTGAGATATGTGTATCTTCTGAGACTTTGCTCGTAGGTTTGCAGTAGCCTTTGGGATTCAGCTAAGGTGATGCGCTTTTCTTCTAAAGCTTTCTCACAACGCTGACGGATGTTTTCCACCATATCTTCGGAGTCATACTGCACGTAGCTAACTACTTCACTCATGGTGTCGCCTTTGACTACATGTTCAATCTGGTAGCCTTTGGGAGTCAATTGAATATGCACCGCATTGGTGTCGCCAAAGAGGTTGTGTAAATTACCCATGATTTCTTGGTAAGCACCATTAAGGAACATTCCTAAGTAATAGGGTTCTCCAGGTTGGAAGGAGTGCAGTTCTAGAACAGATTTGACATCGCGCAGATCAATAAAGCGGTCGATTTTGCCGTCGCTATCACAGGTGAGGTCTGCTAAAATTCCACGCTGGGTTGGTTCTTCGTCAAGGCGATGGATAGGCATAATGGGGAATAGCTGATCGATCGCCCAACAATCTGGTGCTGATTGAAACACTGAAAGATTGACGTAGTAAATGGAAGCCATGATTTTTTCTAGGTCTTCCAGTTCGTCTGGTACGTAATCGTGCTGCCGGATAATGTTCAGGATTTTCTGACAGCAAGCCCAGTACAGACGTTCAGCTTTGGCGCGTTCTCTGAGACGCAAAATTCCTAAGTTAAAGCGGCTGATGGCTTCTTCTTTAAACTGGGTTGCATCGTGGTAAAACTCTTGATAGTTTTCTTTATTAATGGATTGGTAGGTTTCCCAAAGGTAATTGATGACTGGGGATTCACCTTCTTGCGGTGGTTCTGGTAAATCAAGAGGAACTTCACTTGTGCTGAGAACATCAAAAATTAACACTGATTGATGGGAAGCGATCGCCCGACCACTTTCACTAATCAATGTCGGTACAGGAATTTGCCGTTCCGCACAGGTATCTTTTAACTCTGCCACGATATCGTTAGCATAGTTCTGCATATTGTAGTTTTTTGAGGCGTAGAAGTTGGTCTGAGAGCCGTCATAATCTACACCTAGGCCACCACCGACATCGAGATATTTCATATCTGCACCCTGGGCGGCTAGTTCCACGTAAATCCGGCTAGCTTCCTGGATGGCATCTTTAATCACATTAATGGCGGAAATTTGCGAGCCGATATGGAAGTGCATCAACTGCAAAGAACCTAATAAGTCAGCTTCGCGCAATTTGTCAACAGCCTGGATAATTTCGGGAATTGTCAGCCCAAATTTGGCGCGATCGCCTGTGGATGTTCCCCAACGTCCCATCCCTTGGGTGCTTAATTTGGCACGTACACCCAAAATCGGTTTAATTCCTAGTTGATGGCTAGCAGCAATTACTAAATCGACTTCTTCAACCTGTTCTAAGACAATAATGGGCGTTTGTCCTAGTCTTTGGGCTAACATCGCCGTTTCGATGTATTCCCGGTCTTTATAGCCGTTGCAAATCAGTAATGCGCCTGGGGTATCCAATAAAGCTAAGGCGATCATTAATTCTGGTTTAGAACCGGCTTCTAAACCAAACTGATGGGGTTTACCAAATCTGACTAAATCTTCGATCAAATGCCGCTGTTGGTTGCACTTGACAGGAAACACACCACGGTATACACCAGGGTAATTGTAACGGGCGATCGCTTTCGCAAAACAAGCATTCAACCGTTCAATACGGTCTTCTAAAATATCTGAAAAGCGAATCAATAGGGGTAGTCCCAAATTACGCTGCTTGAGTGCATTGACCAATTCAAATAAATCCAGAGAACCACCGCGATCGCCTTTGGGAGAAACAGTCACATGACCAGCTGCATTAATCGAAAAATAAGGTTGTCCCCAACCTTCAATCCGATACAAAGCTTCGCTATCCTCAATTTTCCAAGCACGGGAAACATCACCCGTACTTGGTGGTAACAGCTTTTTCTGTTTATGACCTTTTCCTTCCAATTTATTGCCGTTAGATGGCACTTTTACCACCTCATCCGATGTAGCAGTTGACTCAACACCCATGTCTGACCTCTGTGTTTCACCCACGAATAAACAATTTAACGCATTCACTTAGCAACGTATATGCACTGAGAGATAATTTCTGAGATAAACTCTGATTGGTCGTTAGTCATTAGTTATTAGTCGTTGGCCGAAAAATCTTAGGCTGTGGACTGTAGGCTATGGACTCTTGACCAGATAAAAATTTTATTAAGTTTTGGGAGATAGCTTTGGAACGCACATTTTTAGCAATTAAGCCTGATGGCGTACAACGTGGACTCGTAGGTGAAATTATCCGTCGCTTTGAAACCAAAGGTTTTACCCTTGTTGGTTTGAAATTTTTGCAAGTCAGTCGGGAGTTGGCACAACAGCACTATGATGTACACCGCGAAAGACCATTCTTCCCCAGTTTAGTCGAATTTATCACTTCTGGCCCTGTGGTAGCGATGGTTTGGGAAGGTGATGGTGTGATTGCTGCTGCAAGAAAAATCATTGGTGCGACCAATCCCTTAACCGCAGAACCAGGAACTATTCGGGGTGATTTCGGTATTAATATCGGTCGTAACCTGATCCACGGTTCTGACGCGCCAGAAACAGCTGTGCGCGAAGTTAGCCTGTGGTTTAAAGACGAAGAATTAGTCACCTGGCAACCTCATTTAACACCTTGGTTGCACGAATAATCTATTAATGGGCATTGGGCATTGGGTATTGGAGTAAAAACTTCTTCCCCATTCCCCATTCCCTATTCCCCATTCCCTCACTTGGGTACTTCACTTTTTTCTGGTTCTACTTGGGGTACTTCTGTGAGAGTGCGTTTGGAAAATCCCCAGGTTAAAATTAGGGCGATCGCAGTGATCATTAACCATTCTGGTGGCACTAAATCATCATTTACTACCTTCAATAACAACCGCAAACCGACTAAGGCGACGGTGATGTATCCTGCGTCTTCTAGGTTTTCAAATTCATCTAACCAACGGATAAATAAACCAGCCATGAAGCGCAGGGTAATAATACCGATGGTAGTTCCTGTAAGCACTAACCACTTTTCTTGAGAGACTGCGATCGCGGTTGTGACGCTATCTAAAGAAAAAGCTAAGTCCGTGAAGGCAATCACTGGTATGGCTTGCCACAATGAATTGAAACGGGGGCCATGATGATGTTCGTTTTCTGTATCTTCCGAGGTAAAGTGTTGGAACACCAACCACAGCAGGTATGCAGCACCGAGGAGTTCAAATTGCCAGAACTTCTGTACTTCAGTGGCGGTCAACAATAAGGTAATTCGCAGCACATAGGCAACGACTAAACCAATGTTGAGTGCCTGCCGTTCCAGTTTTTTATCACCTAGTCCTTGGGCTATGGCTGCAAGTGCGATCGCATTATCAGCAGATAGCACTGCTTCTAAAAATATCAATATCAGCAGGACTATAGAAGCTTCAACGCTGAGATGAAAGTGCAGGTAGTCAAAAATTTGGTCTAGCATTCCAGGTTTCTCAAGCAGGGAAAATAAAAAATTAACAGGGATAGCCAATTTAATCTAAAAAGCGCAACAAATTGCTACTTTCATTCAGCTTAACGTGTAGGTGCTGCATTCTGAAAATATTAGGGGTGAGGCGATCGCCTCAATAAGTAGTCATCATCAAATGCAGTTGCAGTCGAACTTGTATTTATTTTATGCAAGTCTGACTTGAAAAAGGGGTATAGGGTTGTAAGGGAAAGACTTTTTCATGTTTTCTGATGTACGCAGTTCATGACGGCTACTTACTTATTCAGTTGTTTTACCGTAATCAAATATATCAATAAAAATTAATTTTTCATTCGGTCTGGAAACAATACTGTGTTGATTGCTGAGGGTTAACAGTCAATCGGAAAAAATTTGTCAGTCAAATGTACGACAACTGACTGGATTTGCCTAGAATCAAGATTCGTGTAAAATCATGCCATTAGCAATGTGAATCATACTGAAGATTAAGGACATTTTCAATGGCTATGGGTAAAACTAGGTTGGATTCAAAACCTTTGGTGGCTGGGTTAAGTGTGATGTGTGGGTTACTGACTTTAGTATTTCCTCAACCTGTTTCTTCTCAAACTCAAAGTATACCCGTGATCAGGATTTTAAGAGTTACTGCGACAGGAGGAACTACATTCAAACTACAAGACAATTGGTTTCGTCAGTCCAGCCAAATTCAGGAAAATAATAAAAAGTGTGGTGTCAGAACAGGGGATAAATTTTTTGTGGCTTCTATTAATGATAATCGTAATAGTAATACGGAGTTTCGTGAAGGTAATCGGGTGGAAAAACTCCGTGATTACTACACCGTGACTTTTGACAAAACATTAGCTTGTAATCAGCAAGGACAAACATGGTATATTTTTAAAAGCCATGTGCAGCAATTACAAGCTGTGCCTGTACGCTAAAAACTGATTTGCTCAGTAATATATTTACAGTTTCACAAAGTTTCTGTTAACTTGTTTAACAAGCTATCGGCTAAATCTGATATATCTACATCATCTGTTTCGCCGATGGCTAAGATATTTTTTACAGTAGCTAATCTCTCACTTGCAGGGGTAATTCGCCACATTTCTTCTAAGTTGACTGCTAAATCAAAAAGCGATCGCTCGCCTAAATAATTCCGTAACCTCACAGCCAGAATATCATCACTGACAAGAAATTCTTTGATATGGTCTAACACTGGGTTAGCAAATATTTCATCATTTTCCCATGTGTCTAGCCAATCTCCATCTACATCATCAACGTAAAGATGGATGAAATTTAACCCATAACTTAGCCAGTCTTGCTGCATCTGTCTAGCTGTTGCTAAAGCTTCAGTAAATGTTTCCATCTGGTGATTGTAACTACGAGTTTCTTTTGGGTTGGTCATGTCAAGCCATCATTGGCAAATCTACAAAATATGCGATCGCAGACAACAATTAAGAAAATTTTAAATATTTCCCATCAACTAGATAGTCACTGTTGTATAGTGTGACATTCACTAACTGGTTGATAAAATTCGCATTTTGAGGGTTGTAACTTAGGAATAATCCTCTCTCGATTTCCCAAGAACGTAACGTACTTTCCCATGCTTGGTATTTTTGGCGATTTAGTTCTTCACTCACACTGGTAATTTGAATACAGAGTGGTTGCTGCTGATGGTTACTAACAATTAAATCTGTGGCCATAGAAAGGTCAGCAATATAACGCTGCCAAACATTTCCGTTTCGACTGGCAATATGTTGCGCTATAGTTTTAATAATATCATCATCTTCTTGATTAAACTCCCCTGCCATTAATTTTTGTTTCCAAATATAGAATTTAGCATCAGTAGCATTAATCCACTTTGGAAACAAATACCCGTACCAGTACCTTTCATTCGGTGTCATTTGCTCAAACTTGGCTGCTTTTTCTGCTTCCGAGGGTAGAGATTGAATGATCAGCCAAATTTTTGCATCCGTAATTACTTCTAATAAAAAAGCCAGCACCAAAGGTTTAGCAGTCAGAGAACCAGGTTTGATATCTTTTACCCAACGATTTATTTCATCTAATTTTTTCGCTAAGTTAGAATCTATCGAGGAGGCTTGCTCGATGAGTGATTTCAACTTATCTTTAATCTCTTTTGCTTGCAAACGATCGCCTACTTTACTATAACTATAGCTTTTTGCCGTCATGAGCAATACTTCGACCGATTGATTTTTCTGTGCACCCAAAAATATATCGATGGATATTTTATACTTTACTACAAAATACAGAGTAGCTTTCAACACTAAGATAGCAGATATATCTTAAAATCGTAAATTATAACTGATAAAATCGCAAAATTAGTTATTTTAACAAGATTGTCTAAACTTTAATTGAGCCTGACTCTCGTTCATTCCTGAATGATGGACAGTAGTCGTATCAAATTGGAAAATCAGCTTTGTTTAAACTTTTGTCAATACCTGTGCCACCTTAAACTTAAAGTAGTCAAGAGTCTCTGTATTACTGACTCTTGACTATCAGAATATACCAAGGGAAAGTTAAGCACCTCGCCGGAGTGCTGCTTCTACCTGCTGAAATTCTTGCTCTAAACGGTTTTTAAGTTTTTGTGGTACGGGTCTGTTAGGGTAAGAACTGTAATGTCCAGCCAGGGAGTTGAGGGCTGTTCGCATAGTTGTAAATGAACTCAGACCGGAAACCGAGTTAACCCGTTGATAGCGAGCAGAAAAATCATTAATTTTTTGCCGTGCTTCTGCTTGAATTGCCGCTTTTTCTGGCGAATCTGGTGATACTTCTAAGGCTTGTTTGAGGATATTGACTACAGCCAAAGTATCTTGGCGGTAATCTCCTGTTAAACTGTCTGGACTACCACAGCCTACTAAGCCAATGGCAACAACCAAGACGAGGGCAAGCAGACGCGACCAATACCGCTTCATAAGCATTATGTAAAACTATACGTAAATCAACGTCCATCGTATCTTGGATTGGTGACTTGAAGATCAAGTTAAGTGCCGTTGGCAGTCTTGGGGCGTTAGCAGCGTGCTGAATTTTGAGTGGGGACAGTTAAAAGTAAAGAATTTTGAAGAAGACAAAATCATCAGTTTCCGAAACTAAAGTTCGGCGTTGCTCCCTAGTCGTGTGTAGCTATATGGAAAGACTTAGCCTGACTGTAGGGTAGTTGGAGTTGCTTAGACACTATGAGTAATTTGGTTATTAATACTTATTTTCTGATAGAGAGTATCCCGCTGTTGGTAAGGTCTACCCAAGGAAGTGATCGCAGTTTGTAGAGTGTTCACATCCATACAAGTACCACCCACAGCACCAGCCATGCTAGTAATGTGTTCCTCCATTAATGTGCCACCGATATCGTTGCAACCCCAAACTAAAGCCTCTGTTGCACCGCTGAGTCCCAGTTTTACCCAACTGGGTTGATGGTTGGGAATCCAATTACCTAAGTAAATCCGCGCCACTGCGCCCAAAAGTAGAGCATCAGCTAAGACTGGTTGGTCACGTCCCACACGTCGGCGTAGGGATTTGGGGGCTTCTTGACCAACAAAGGGTAAAAGTATAAATTCAGTGATTTTGGCGGGATATCCCTTGTTAACAGCAGTTTTTTGAAGCGATCGCAATTTTTCTAAATGCCCAATTTGTTGAACGGGGGTTTCAATATGCCCTGATAGCATGGTGCTGGTGGTATGCAAGCCTAATTGGTGCGCCATGCTGACAATTTCTAGCCAAGTAGCCGTGTCAATTTTTTCTGGACACAGGACACGCCGCACCTGATCATCTAATACTTCTGCTGCTGTTCCTGGCATGGAATCTACACCAGCGTTTCGCAAAGCCTCAATCACATCACCATAGGTCAAACCATCGATTCTGGCAATAAATTGCACTTCTTGAGGCGAAAAGGCGTGCAGATGAATTTGGGGGAATTCTTGCTTAATTGTTGCAACTAATTTGAGGTAATAAGGCAAGGATTGACCGTTAATTTGTGCTTTTGGGTTTAAACCTCCCTGCATACAAATTTCTGTCGCACCGCGCTGCACGGCATCTTGGCATTTTTCCAAAATTTGCGTCCAATCTAACCAGTAAGCAGCAGTGTCTCCCTCGTCTCGGCGGAAAGCACAAAAACTACAGTGTTGCTCACAAATATTAGTGAAGTTAATATTGCGGTTAATTACGTAGGTAACAGTATCGCCGACTTGCTGCTGACGAAGCTGATTAGCCGTGGCACGAATAACAGCGATCGCTTCCGGGTCAGTTTGTGTTAACAATGCCACACCCTCATCTGGCAATAAATCGTACCCTAAAAGAGCGCGATTAGTAATAGCATTAATAGTATTTTTATTCACAGTAAACTAATAATTAACAGCCACAAAAATCTCTAATATCAATTTTACACTTATCTTTGTGAGATTGAGCGTATTATAAAAGTATATGATTTTTGTGTTTTAGTATATTTGTAAATGTCATTTTGAACGCCGACCCATAATGACAAATAAACAACTAAAAAATATACAAATAATTTAACCATATGAATTAAGGTCATTATAGCTAAAAAGCTCTTTAATCCTGACCTCGGAGTCGTAAGGTGTATAAGGGAAAACATCTTTTATATGTAGCTTTTTAACTTACTTCATTTGGACTGAATTCTGTATTTTCCAAACTATAATTATTCATGTCCATCTACTTATTTATCTTGGTTCATAGTAAAAGTGATTGTCAAAGCATATACTCTCAATTAATCAATAGCTTCGTCTTCTTTTATACGAGCTATTTCTATTTTGTAGTAACGGGTGTGTAAATATGAGTTATAAATTTGCTTTTACTGACTACTTTGTTAGTATATTTTTCTCATTATCTATCAATCCAATTTAATTTAGAGACATTACTTGCATCACTAGGGGATGTAGAACAGGAATAAAGAAAGGTAAAGATGTACTGATTTTTTAAATCAAATATGAGTAGCCGTCATGAACTACGTACATCAGAAAACATGAAAAAGTCTTTCCCTTACACCCCTATACCCTTACACACCAACACCCCTTTTTCAAGTCAGATTTTCTCAGACATTCTTTATCAATTTAGAGTAAATACTTAATCCAATCATCACATTACGCAAGTGATACCACTGGTATTATGATCACAATCCAGTGTAAGCAAATATATTGATGAATCCAGGTTTACCAGTTAAAGCTTTGCAAAAGCTGGTTTCTTTGGAAAGACTAGCTTTTGCCGCGATCGCGATCGCCATATTGTTGAGAATATTTAGTTTAGGTAGTCGAGAATTTTGGTACGACGAAGTTTTATCATTACTACTTTCTACCGGACAAAGAAGTGCGTACCAAACGCCTACGAGTTTACCAATACCATTAGCAGAATATACATCCTTACTTAATTTACCTATTGAATCAAGCCTCCAGGATATCGTCCTCACCTTTAAAAACCTACTTTTGAGTTTGCTGCAAGGAGAACCTCACCCACCCATATTTTTCTTGAGTCAACATTTCTGGCTGCGTCTTTTCGGTAACACTGAAGCAGCTATGCGCAGCCTGAATCTAATATTTAGCATTGCAGCTATTTTTAGTGGCTATAGTTTAGGTAAAGTTGTTCTCAATCACCGTAGTGGATTGTTACTTGCAGCCTTCATTGGCATTAATCCTTATTATTTATTCCACTCTCTGAACGTGAGAATGTACGCGCCTTTGGTGTTGTGGACAACACTGAGTGCAACTGCACTATTACATCTCATCAAAAGTTATGAATACAAACCGAGTATTGAGTTAGCAGAACATTGGACAATTCCAAATACATCAAGTAGAAAATCTCACTCATCAGTGATAACTCAAGACTTAGCAGTGAGTGTAATAAATCAACAAAACAATTCACCTACAAAAACTGTTCAGCATCTCTGGCTATGGGACATCCTATTAATTGGTTCAGTAACGGCTGGTTTACTCACCTTCTATTTTTACGGGTATTGGGTGATTACTTTAGCTGTTTTAGCACTATATCTTGACAGAAAAAATGGGTGGCAACATAGTTTACGTTTGGCGACTGGAGTCGTCATAACTACACCCTGGTTGCTGTGGGGTGGACTCAAACAAATCCGCAATGCAGACTTAAATCGTTTTGGTGCTGACAAAGGATTAATAACGGCATTTTTGAACCATTTACAAGGTCTCTTAAGTACACTAGGAACTAATTTACTCTTAGGAGATTGGGTTTCAAGTTTACCTACAGCAAGTGTCGTTTTAGCTGGTTGCTTAGTCATCGCATTGATCATCACCTGTATTTTGGGCTTATGGAGAAAATGCGATCGCCAAAACTTATTCATGGCTTTAATCTTAGGTATTTTGCCATTATTACTAGGTTTAGCAGTAGACATCATTACACAAAAATACACCTTGGGTTTTGGATGGGGAAGAACGATGATTATTATTCTTCCAGGCTGTTTACTACTCTTTGTTATGTGGCTAGAAAAGGCAGTTAATTCACAATGGCGAACATTTCTAGCCTCTAGTTTATTGATGTTGTATCTAGCAATTGCGATTGGCGATTTTAGTCTCAGACAACGTTCAGTATTCCATCCAATTGCTGATTTAGTAACACAACAAATTAATCAACCAACACTAATTGCGATGAATTCTAAAGCTTGGGGTCATGTGATGCGGTTAGCATATTACATTCCTCCCGAAGCTAATGTGATGCTATTGGCACAACATCCGAAAAAATTAGCAGATGCTTTAGAAAAAGTCTTGAATGATGAAAATAAAAAATATGACCGTGTCGTCTGGTTAGACAGTGGCAATCCCCTCTGGTCTCGTCTGAAAACGACGGCAGAAATTACAACAGCGCAAGAAAAAATTCAACAAGTTTTAGCACAGAAATTTTCTTTACAACAGAGCCGAAATCTCAAAGGTACGATGGATCTGGATGATTTTAACATCAAACTTTATATTCGCTCTATTGCAAAGTAATGGTAAAAGTTGACTTGATTTAAACATAATTCAGAAATCAGGATTCATAATTCATGAATAAATCATTGGTAAATTTGGGATATGACTTACTTTTTGATGTCAAATTTATCAATGGGTGTCAGATTGCCATCAATCAGAATCAAACTGCACAAATTAACATTCTTGCTTTTACCTGCTTATACTAGAAAGCTACAGATAAGCTAAATTGATATCTGTTAATGCACAGAAATTTTGTGTAACAGAACACCATAATTTTGTAAACTCTATTGTGTGATTTGTAATCTAGTTTATGAATGTCAACTCATCCACCTTACTCGTAGCCGTTCCAACTGGCCCATTACAGATTTCTGATTTGCCGCCTCATAGTGCAGGAATAGTAGATCAAGACATTTACTTTTCTTTGATTATTCCTACGTATAAAGAACGCGACAATATTCATAATGTTGTCAAGATTTTGACTCAGATATTGGATGAATCTATTCCAGGAGACTACGAATTAATTGTTGTGGATGATGATAGTCCTGATTTAACTTGGGAAGTAGCCCAATCCCTAACGAACGACTATCCTCAATTGCGGGTAATGCGGAGACAAGGAGAACGGGGATTATCTTCAGCCGTAATTCGTGGTTGGCAAGTGGCTAGAGGCAGAGTTTTAGGTGTGATTGATGGAGATTTACAGCATCCACCAGAAGTTTTGACACAATTACTATCACAAATTGCCCAGGGTGCAGATATGGCAGTAGCTAGCCGTCATGTGGATGGCGGTGGTGTCAGCAGTTGGAGTGCAATCAGGCGTTTCTTATCTCGTGGCGCACAGGTACTAGGTTTAATAATCCTACCAGGAGTTTTGGGTAGAGTTTCTGACCCCATGAGTGGCTATTTCATGGTGCGACGTAGTAGCATTGCTGGGGCTACACTCAATCCCGTAGGTTATAAAATTCTCTTAGAAGTTATTGGACGGGGTAATATCCAAAATATTGCCGAAGTAGGTTATGTATTCTGTGAGCGCAAAGAGGGTGAAAGTAAGGTGACATGGAAGCAATATGTCGAATACATTCACCATTTAATTCGTTTACGGTTGTCCACAAGTCAGTTAGGGCGTGTTGGTCAGTTAGTAGCTGGTTTCCCGATGGGGCGATTCTTGCGGTTTGGCTTGGTGGGGTTGAGTGGGGTACTTGTCGATATGGCTGTGCTGTATTTACTGAGCGATCCATCTACCTTGGCTTGGCCTTTGACTCGCAGTAAAATCATTGCCGGAGAAATTGCCATTTTCAATAACTTCTTGTGGAACGATGCTTGGACATTTGCGGATGTCTCCATGAGACAACAAGAATGGCATCAACGCTTAAAGCGGTTTGTGAAATTCAACGTGATTTGTTTGGCTGGGTTAGTGTTGAACGTTTTGGTGTTGAATTTAGTGTTTAATTTCTTAATTCCTAATCGCTACGTTGCCAACTTGGTGGCGATCGCCGTAGCTACCATCTGGAATTTCTGGGTAAACTTAAAACTTAGCTGGCGAGTCACCGACGTAAAATAATCAGCGAACTTAAATGAGCAATGGAAGTCTAAGATATACAAATTGACACAAAAATTTATAGATGCGTTTGTATAATTGGCACTCTACCATTTCATCTCCCTGGTTTCATCCTTTACTATTGCTGGCCTGGTTCATCATCGGTCTTGGCTTACGTTTAACCAACTTGACAGCTAAACCTCCTTGGACTGATGAATTTTCCACATTGGTATTTAGCCTAGGCAATAGTTTTCTTGGAGTACCTTTAGATCAAGCGATCGCACCTGATATTTTGTTGCAACCACTGCAACCACAACCAGGGGCGAATCTGGATGATGTCTGGAAGCACCTCAGCCATGAAACCAACCATCCCCCAATCTACTTTGCTTTATCTCATTTGTGGATACAATTATTTTCCCCACAACAGGGTTTAGTCTCCCTGTGGGGGGCGCGATCGCTAGCAGCGATTTTGGGGGCCGCATCTATCCCCGCTATGTACAGCTTCAGCTGGATTGTTTTCCGCTCTCGTTTAGTAGCTCATTTAGCAGCAGCGATGATGGCTGTATCGCCATACGCTATCTTTTTAGCACAAGAAGCCCGTCACTACACCCTGGCGATTTTGTGGGTCATTGCTTCCCTCGCCTGCTTTGTGATCACCATTCGCCACATCCAAAATCAAACACAGATTCCTATTGCTTTAGCACTCTCTTGGGTAACTATTAACGCCTTGGGTATTGCCACCCATTATTTCTTTGTTTTGACGCTGTTAACAGAAGCTTTAGTATTAATAGTTGTCGCCGCACGAAACATCCAAAGCAATCCCAAAATATTTTTATCTCCTCCTTGGCGGCGAATCTATGCCGTAGTTTTGGGTACTTTTATCACTGGTATAGTTTGGCTACCAGTCTTTTTACAGAATAGCTATGGTGACAAATTAACAGACTGGATACAGCAACCCCGTGTAGGGTTTGCTTGGTTGAGTCCGTTTTTTCAAGCTTTTGCGGCTTGGGTAACGATGCTTTACTTACTTCCAGTGGAAGCACCGCAATTATGGATTGTGATTGCTTCCGGCTTAGTCATGCTGATATTTATCATTTGGGCTGCGCCGATTTTAGTGCGAGGATTAAAGATGCAGCTACAGCAACCCGATACTCAATTTGTCACACGGGTGTTAATGGGACTAGTTGTGGGTGCGATCGCTATATTTTTTGTATTTACCTATTTTCTGGGTATAGATTTAACCAGAGGTGCGCGTTATAACTTTGTTTACTTTCCGGCTGTCATCGCTTTGCTAGGAGCGAGTTTAGCTGTGACTTGGCAAAGTTTTCCGGGAAAAAAAGCCGTTATGCTCATTTGGCTGATGGGGTTTGTGAGTGCGATTACAGTTATCTGCAATCTTGGTTATCAAAAATACTATCGTCCTGATTTATTTGTGAGACTAATTCAACAGACATCACAAGTTCCCGTTCTAATTGCCACTACCCAGATTACTCATGTACAGATTGGGGAAATGATGGGTATAGCCAGGGAATTCAGAATGAGAAATAGTCCCTCTCCCTCTCCCTTATTTCTGTTAGCTCATCGAGATCAAGATGCAAATACATCCACTACCATTCTAGAAAATACCATCAATCAATTGCCGCGATCGTTTGACTTATGGTTGGTTAATTTTCATGCACCTGTAGGCGAAGCAGTTAAAAACTGTACACCCAACACCCAATCTTTGCCAGCTATTAACGGTTATGAATACAAAATTTACCATTGCAGAAAGTAGAGTCTATACTCTGCAAACCTCCGCGTTTAACAACACTACAACTTTACACAAAGCTGTACTTAATTAAACAATGCTAATGCTTTGGCAAAAATTTCTTCATTTGCTCTAGTTTCCAGGATTGATTTAACTAAATAAATAAAATCCCAATCTATTTGTATATCATTATCAATTGTTTTACTAGCAGCATAAAAACTAGCGTCATCAATACTTAATTCGTTAGTAATTCCTGTTTGTAAATACTCTTTTCTCCGATCCCACGAAAGTGATTTACCACGTAATGTAAATTGAAACCATAATATTTCATCATGTTCTAACTCAAAGAAGACATCGAAATATGGTTCTTCTCCTTGAAACCAAACTTTTGATTTCCCTTCATTGAGCTTCTGTTTGAGGATTTTTTGTTCAATTTGTCGTAAAGATGCGCCTAATGATAAAATTTCACTTTGGTTTAATATAATCTTTTGATTTAGCATAGACAATATTTTCATAATTACTAACCAATTTTTAATAAAAAAATCTCGAAACAATAGTGGCTCTATTTACACGAGCTACACTCTAACTTTTAGCTTTGTAAATTTGGAAATATATCTAAATAAGTAAGTCGGTGAAAAAACTTAGCTATCTTAAGAAAGATAAACTAGGCTAACATCATCTTCCATTCTGCCTACCCTGGGGGAACGCTTTCGCGTAGCTTGCTTCCCTGAAAGGGTACTGCCTTATCCCAATTACAAATGATTCAGCCATTCCTAAAAATGAGCAAAACTATAAATTATTAAATAGCATTTGGTGATAATATTCTTCCTGATTGTACACAAATAACTTGAGAAGAGTTCAACCACTGAGCATCAAAAGAACTCAAGTGAGTGGTAGTTATTAAGGTTTGAAAGCGGTCTTGAATAGCATCTAGCAATTGATTTTGACGAGAAGGGTCTAGTTCAGCTAGAACATCGTCCAGCAGAAGTAATGGTGGTTCTTTAATAACTTCTTCGATTAGTTGCAATTCTGCTAATTTTAGGGCTAATACTAAGGTGCGCTGCTGACCCTGAGAACCGTATTGACGAGCCGGAGTTTGATTAATAGTTAATTCTACTTCGTCACGATGGGGGCCGACAAGGGTAGTATTGCGGTTGAGTTCGGCAATGGTTCGCTGTTGTATTTTGGTTAAAAAAGCTTGCTGGACTTGTTCGGGATGTGTTTGGGTCAGGGGAACATTAGGCGCGTATTGAATTTGCAAAATCTCCGTACTACCACTAATGCTAGCGTGCCAAGCCGCCGCAATGGGTGCTAGTCTTTGCAAAGCGCGATCGCGTCTTCTAATTACTCTTGTTCCCGTAGTGGCTAATTGGGCATCCCACAAGGCCAGTTCTGAGTTGTGTGTTCCAGGTGTGGAGTCTTGCAACTTTTTTAACAGGGCGTTGCGTTGCCGTAACACATGATTATATTGCTGTAAAATGTGGGCATAAACTGGTTCTAGTTGAATTAGTAGAGTATCCAACCAGTTACGCCGCACTTCTGGACTACCGCGCACTAATTCTAAATCCAAGCTAGAAAACTGAACAGCATTGAGTACACCCAGAAAATCCATTTGTCGCCGCAAAGATTCGCCGTTCAATGCCACAGTCCGACGACCATTGCGGCGCAGAGTTAAACTCAAGTCACTCACGCCAGTTTGCCGTTCAACACAGGCATCAATCTTGGCTACTGGTTCACCTTCTTGGACAATATCGCGATCGCGTGCCATACGGTGCGATCGTAATGTTGCCAGTAACTCCACTGCTTCCAATAAGTTTGACTTTCCCTGAGCATTATTCCCTACCAAAATCGTTTTAGCAGCCGTAAATTCTACTGCTTGTTCTTGATAGTTGCGAAAATGCCGGAGGTGTAGGGTTTTTAGATACATAACGGGGAGTAGGGAATGGGGATTAGGGAATGGGGACTGGGGATTAGGAATTTAGAAGTCGGAAGAATTACTCTCTCACCTCACCTATCACCTGTCACTCCAAAGGGGTTCGCCACTTGCTTTATGCCGGGGAACCCGTCCACCGCAGTGGCTCACCTGTCACCCCAAAGGGGTTCGCCACTTGCTTTATGCCGGGGAACCCTTTCGGCCGTTGCTAATGGGGGAAACCCCCAAGATCGCACTGCCTCACCACCGCAGTGGCTCACCTGTCACCTTTTCACACAGTTCTCTTACCCATAAGGCGGAAGAAGACTTTCTCCATTTCAATCCAGACAAACATTAAAGCACTGAAACCACAACAAATCGCCAACTCTGTGGGAGGTAGCCAGTGAGTACCAAAAAATGCCCGGAGGGGTGGAACATAAATCAGCATCAACTGCAAAATTGTGGTGACAATTACAGCCCCTAAGACAAACATATTAGAGAAGGGATTGATCTCAATAGTCAGTTGATTATTAGAGCGAATGGCTATAGCATGACCCATTTGAGCAATACACAACGAAGTAAAGACCATTGTTTTCCATCGCTCAGGGTCAAGTCCTTCCCCTGTGAATGTTTGGGCATGAGTATATGCCCACTGCATCAAAATAATTGAGATGATGGCGAAAATCACACCGATCCGAATCATGTAAGAACCCAAACCCCTAGCAAAAATACTTTCACGGGGACTGAAGGGAGGACGCTTCATCACATCCGGTTCTGGGGGTTCTACCGCTAAAGCTAAAGCAGGTAAACCGTCTGTGACTAAGTTCATCCACAGAATTTGTAAAGGTGTGAGGGGAACACCACCCAGTCCTAAAAGCGGTGCAGCAGCAATGGTGAGAACTTCACCAATGTTACTACCCAAAATGTATTTAATAAAACGACGGATATTAGTGTAAACGACCCTACCTTCCTTGGTAGCAGCGACTATTGTCGCAAAGTTGTCATCTAGCAGCACCATATCACTGGCTTCTTTACTGACATCAGTACCAGTGATACCCATTGCAATCCCAATATCAGCTTGTTTTAAGGCTGGTGCATCATTCACACCATCCCCAGTCATGGCCACAAATCTACCCCGGCGTTGCAGTGCTTGTACAATCCGTAATTTGTGTTCTGGAGCTACTCGTGCGTAAATGCTGACTAAGTCAACTTGCTCTTCTAGTTCTTGGTCATTCATGCGTTGCAATTCTTGACCAGTGAGAACCCTGTCACCTTCTTGAGCAATACCTAAATCTGTGGCGATCGCTCGTGCAGTTAGTTGATGGTCGCCAGTAATCATCACTGGACGGATACCAGCATCACGACATTCTTGGACGGCGGCTCTGACTTCTGGACGGGGTGCATCTAGCATTCCCACTAAGCCCAGCCATACCAAATCCTGCTCTGAGGTTTCGTCTGTTCCTTCTGGTGGAACTTCTGTGAGAGGTTTGTAAGCAAAGCCTAAAACCCGTAGACCTTTGCTGGCCATGTGGTCATTTTGTGCCAAAATTTGACTACGTTGCTCTTCGTTGAGTGGTGCAGCATTTGTACCTACATAAATCTCACTGCAACGAGCTAAAATTAGCTCTGGTGAACCTTTGGTAAACATAATGTAAGGTTCATCCTTGAGCAAACCAGCAATTTTGGGGTCAATATCTGTAAAAGATTGTTCGCCAGTGGAGACTTTCTCTACTTGGGCAACCACGCTCATGCGCTTGCGTTCTGAGGAGAAGGGGAATTCACTGACACGGGGTAATTTACTATGCCACTGGTCTTTTTCAATCCCAACTTTTCCTGCTAGAGTAACTAATGCCCCCTCGGTGGGGTCGCCTAAAATAGCCCACTCACCTGCTTCTTTTTGCAGTACCGAGTCGTTACAAACAGCACAAGCCACTAATAAAGCAGGAATTTCGGGATAATCTTCAGTAATAATGGCACTATCTGTTTTACCATCTAAGTAAAATTCGCCTACAGGTGCATAACCTTCACCTGTAACCCGAAAGGCTTTCTGATTTGTGTAAATCGATTGCACCACCATTTTATTCTGAGTCAATGTGCCGGTTTTATCAGAACAAATCGTGGTGACAGAACCCAAAGTTTCTACCGCAGGCAATTTGCGAATCAAAGCCTGACGGCGTACCATGCGCTGAGTCCCTAGTGCCAAAGTTACGGTAATCACGGCTGGTAGACCTTCGGGGACAACAGCCACCGCCATACTTAAAGAAACTTCTAAAAGTTCTTGTAAATTGCTAAAACCTCTAGCTTGAATAATACCGCCAATAACAACGATCGCCACCAAGACCAAAGAACCCGTAACTAACACATTCCCTAATTGGGTCATGCGTTGCTGTAAGGGGGTAGGTTCACTTTCTACCGACTGCAACAGTTCAGCAATTTTACCCAGTTCGGTACGCATTCCAGTGTTGGTTACTAGTACCTTTCCGCGACCTTGGACAACTTCCGTACCTTGAAATACGAGATTAACGCGATCGCCTAAAGAAGTGTCTTCTGGTAGTTGGATAGTTGCTTGTTTATTAACTGCTTCAGCTTCACCAGTGAGTGCTGACTCCCGCACCTGTAAATTGGCTTGTTCAATCAAGCGTCCATCTGCGGCTATTTGCACCCCGGCTTCTAAAAGCATCACATCTCCTGGGACTATCTCCTTAGCTGCTACATCCACCAGTTTGCCATTGCGGAGGACTCGCACCAAAGGAGAAGACATTTTTTTGAGGGCGGCTAATGCTTGTTCTGCCCGACTTTCTTGGACATAGCCTAAAACACCGTTGAGAATGACAATCGCCAAAATAGCGATTGTATCTTTGAATGGCACTTCTCCAGGTTTTAGTTGATTAGCTTGCCAAGCCATAAAGTCTAAAAACCCAGAAATGAAAGCCACCGCGATCAGCATTAACAACATAATGTTCTTGAACTGATCAAGCAAAATTTCCCAGGTGCTGCGACCTCCGTGTTCTTCTAGTTCGTTGGGGCCGTATTTTTGCAACCTCTGTTCAATTGCTGCGGTTGTTAAGCCACTGTCTGCATGACTATCAAGCAGGTCTAGTGCTTTATTAACTTCCAAACTATGCCAACTGGTGATACCTTCAGACAGAGAATTAGCAGACATTGTGTAAGTCACAAGAAATGGTTACAAATTTCGATCATAATTTAGTGAAGGACGTAAAACCATCCACTAAAGTTACATTACAACTATTGCCAAGCTGTATAAGTATGATATTGGATTCTTATCCAGAATGATTTTTTAGTTCACTGCATATGTATTATTCCCTAAGCCAGAGTTTTTTATGAGACATTTTACTCATAATTATCAGCTATGAACAGAAGGTGACAGGTAACAGGAAGTAAATTTCTTTTTACCCAATCCCCATTACCCCTTATCCCCAGAGGGGGCCCCGAGTTCCCCAATCCCCAATCCCAGTTAAAGATATGCCACAATTAATTCTAGGTGTGCTAAACCGTTGACAAATATGCTTAATATGAGTTTTGCACCCACTAGTTTGACAGCTAGCCAAATGTTTGGGCAAAGGACAATTCGACCATTGACTGCTGCTACTTTATGTGGCATTGCATTTCTCCAAGATCGACTGATTGCAATTGACACCATTAAGGGACATTTATTAGAAATTGACCCTCATACCGATAACAGTAGAATTCTCAACCCTCATCAAACCAAAGAATTTAGTGAGGTGACAGGTTTAGCTGTCTGGGAGGATACACTGTGGGTCACTCGTGGTAATAGTGTTTATGTATCCAAACTCCCGTCTTTGGGTTTAGAACATTTTGCTACCTTACCCTACGCTGCTGATGGTGTTGCTGTTTGGGATTCTACAGTCTACGTTAGTTGCCAAAAATTAGGTTATATCCTAATTTATGACCGTGATAGCCGCAAAGAAATTACTAGATTTTATACTCCTGGGGTTGGGGTAGAAAATTTAGCTGTGAATCGAGAAACTCTATGGATCTGCGATCGCACAGAACAAACGGTCTACTCTATGGATAGAGCCACAGGGGAAGTCAGATTTAGCGTTTTAACTCCTTTTGATTCACCTACAGGCATAGCAGTTCACCTAGACACGCAAACAGGTAAGGAAACTCTGTTTGTGGCCTATGCCTCAGAAGAGCCTTACATTCGGGATAACCCCAATGCTGATCCGAATCATGAATTAACGTACCGCGATCGCACTTTCATTCACCCCCTGTATTATCATCACGAACCAGATCAGAAATACGCTCTCTCTAATGGCTATCTGATTGAAATGTCCTATGCTGAGGAAATAGCCCCGTTAGAAGAAGTGTATTTACTTGATGTGGAATGGCGAATTGCCCTTCCCTCGGAAACCGAACGCCAGAAAGTAAAACACGTTGAACCTATCGGTATCCCCTTCACAGAAGAAATTATTGATGGACAACGGGTGGCTGTGTTTAAATTTGAGTCCCTAGTTCCTGGCGAACGGCACATATTTGGCTGGAAAGCACAATTAGAAGTGCGGGGAATTAAGTATCGCATCACCCCCAAAGATGTGGAAGATACTCCCGAAATCTCCCCAGAAATTCAGTCTCGCTATCTGGTAGATAACGATGATTTAGCAATGGATACCCCCATTGTGCGCCGTTCTGCCCGTGATGCCATTGGTTCAGAAACAAATCTACTGCGGAAAATGTACAGCATCCGCAACTACGTTTACGATGAACTATCCTATGGCATCAAACCCTACATCGATACGCCAGATGTAGTTTTAGAAAGAGGTGTAGGTTCTTGTGGGGAGTACGTGGGCGTATTGTTGGCATTATGTCGCTTAAATGGCATTCCTTGCCGTACAGTGGGCAGATACAAATGCCCCCCAAATGGTGAACATCAACGAGTTCCCCTACAACCAGATTTTAATCATGTGTGGTTAGAATTCTACATACCCGGTATGGGTTGGTTGCCAATGGAATCAAATCCTGATGATTTAGGTGATTACGGCCCTTATCCCACTCGCTTTTTCATGGGTTTGTGTTGGTATCACATCGAAATTGGCAAAGGCATATCTTTTGAAACATTAAGTAGCCAAGGCAAAAGGTTAACAAAAGAAGATATTCCTATAGGTGACTTAGCAATTAATCATATTCGCTTTACTATTCTCCAAGAATTACCACCTTTTTAAGTTCAATTTCAATCCCAAAAAAACCTAGGTTATGCAGAATCAACCTAGGTTTTTTGGGATTGAGTTTTTAACCAGCTTCTGTTAATTTGATGTTTTCAGTCCACTTTTTTGGCGTTGAGATAATAGGCTAATACCTGCAACTAAACCAATACCCCACACAACCGAAGCTTCAGGTACAGATTGAACTGGTTCGTAGTCATAAGTAACTTGGATGTTTGCTTGAGCTAGGGTATCTACAAAAGAGCTAATATTCCCTGAACCTGTAATGATGGAGTTAGCAAAACCTGAGAAGAGAAAGTTTACATTGCCATTACCGATAAAAGACGGTAACAACTGGCTATCTGTAGAAGTGTAAATCCCAGATTGGGAAGCCATGAGTCCTAATATCGTCTGTCCAGAAGTCCCACCGAAATCATTGTTGTTATCATATGCAGCAGCTTGGTAATTAGTGACACTCTGTGGATTTAGTGTCAATAGAGATTGGTTGTTGAGAGCCAAACTTAAGTTTCCGCCAAGTGTAACAGTTATTTGAGCCGGATTTGGGCTTCTGTTTTCAAAGCCTGCATCTCCTTGAATATTGCCAGTAAAGTCTACGGTTACACTTTGGAGAGTACCGAGAGACGAGTTAAATTGTTCAATACCAATAGATTGAATGATGTCAGTAATTACAAGGCTAGTGCTAGCTGTTTTCGTAAGGGAAGCTGCATTAGCAGAACCAGCTGTGACAATGATTCCCACCAATGTTGTAGCAGTGCCTAGAGTCTGAAACAGTGTTGTTGTCATGGATGATAATCTTCTTAAACAATGATCACTAGCAAGATTTCTCACCTACTTTCTAACTCTGGAACTTTATAAATAGGCTTGAGGAATATACTTAATTTTCTATAAAGCTTTTACAAAAATTATTAAAGATAGAGACAAAAAATATAGGCAGCACTGAGTAGGGTAGCAGGTATTCACTAATTCGTTGTTTTTGTGATGCAAGCTTCTAGCTACAATATGGCTATGTCTCAAACTTCTGTTACTCAAATTACTACCCGTCCTACATTCATCCTCGTAGATGGACACTCTCTAGCTTTTCGTTCTTATTTTGCTTTCGCCAAAGGACGAGATGGCGGACTGCGTACTAAAACGGGAATTCCCACTAGTGTGTGTTTTGGCTTTATCAAGTCGCTGTTGGAAGTCATGGATACACAACAGCCGCAAGCAATGGCGATCGCATTTGATTTAGGTTTACCGACTTTTCGCCACGAAGCCGACGATACCTATAAAGCTGATCGTCCCGGAACACCAGAAGATTTTGTCCCGGATTTAAAAAATCTGCATGAGTTATTGCAAGGTTTTAATCTACCCATTTACACTGCACCTGGTTATGAAGCCGATGATGTGTTAGGGACATTGGCGCAGAAAGCGACTGCTGCGGGGTATAGGGTGAAGATATTAACAGGCGATCGCGATTTATTTCAACTCATTGACCCCACCAAGGAAATCACTGTCTTAAATTTTAGTCCTGACGCGCTCAAGCGGGCTACAAATAGCATTACCGAATTCAGCACAGAACAAGTTAAAGACAAACTTGGTATTCTACCTACACAAGTTGTTGATTTTAAAGCCTTGTGTGGCGATAAATCCGATAATATTCCCGGCGTGAGAGGAATTGGAGAAAAAACCGCCGTTCAATTACTCAATACTTACGATTCCTTAGATCAAATTTACGCATCTATAAATGAAATTAAAGGCGCGACTCAGAAAAAACTCATAGAAGGAAAAGACGACGCATATAAATCTCAATATCTAGCCAAAATAATTGTAGAAGTTCCCCTAGAAGTAAATTTAGAAGACAGTAAACTTCAAGGTTTTGATAATAGCGTTCTTATCCCTATCTTAGAGAAATTAGAATTCAACTCCTACCTTAAGAAAATCAACGCCCTACAGCAAAAATTTGGTGGGCAAGTTGAGGAAATTGCAGCAGCATCTACTATTGATACAGAAGCAAGCTTTACGGATGATGCAGATTTTTATTCCTTTGAAGAGACACAAGCTGCACAGCAACAACAAAAATTTGATTCTCCAATTCAACCGCGCATCATTAATAATGAAGGGCAGTTAAAAGAGTTGGTCGAGATCTTACAAACATTTACTAGTGCAAAAAACCCCGTTGCTTGGGACACAGAAACTAGTGATTTAGAACCAAGAGACGCGGAATTAGTAGGTATTGGTTGTTGTTGGGGAACTGCACCTGATGAATTAGCCTATATTCCCATCAACCATAAAGCAGGAGATAATCTAAATCAAGATATCGCACTCAAAGCACTCAAACCAATTTTGGAAAGTGATCACTATCCTAAAACATTCCAAAATGGTAAATTTGACCGCTTAGTTTTCCGCACACAAGGAATTAACTTAGCGGGAATTGTCTTTGACCCCATGTTAGCTAGTTATGTTTTGAATCCAGATACTAGCCATAACCTTACTGATTTAGCCTTGCGTTATTTGGGATTAAAATTAACCAACTATATTGATTTAGTTCCCAAAGGTAAAACCATTGCGGATATTAGTATTTCGTCTGTGGCTAATTATTGCTGTTTGCAAGTCTATGCGACATGGCAGCTTGTGCCGAAAATGCGTGAGGAATTAGATAAGATTCCTGCTTTATCTCAGCTATTAACAGACGTAGAACAACCGCTAGAAGCTGTTTTAGCGTTAATTGAATATACAGGATTCCGCATTAATTCTGATTACTTAAGAGAACTTTCTCAGCAACTAGAAATAGATTTAGCAAAATTACACGAACAAGCCACAGAAATCGCCGGCGAAACTTTTAATTTAGGTTCTCCTAAGCAATTAAGTCATATATTATTTGAAAAACTGGGTTTGAGTACCAAATATTCGCGAAAAATTCAGACTGGTTACTCTACCGATGCAGCCACTTTAGAAAAACTGCAAGAAATTGATGAAACTGGTTTTGTAAATGCAATTATTGAGTATCGGACTCTCTCGAAATTAAAGTCTACTTATGTAGATGCTTTACCAGCATTGGTGCGTTCAGATACCCACAGAGTTCATACCAATTTCAATCAAACAGCCACCTCAACTGGTAGGCTATCTTCTTCTAATCCCAACTTACAAAATATCCCCATTCGCACAGCCTTTAGTCGCCAAATTCGCAAGGCTTTTTTACCCGAATCAGGTTGGTTAATGGTGGCTGCTGATTACTCCCAAATTGAGTTAAGAATTTTGGCGCATTTGAGCCAAGAACCTGTTTTAGTAAAAGCTTATCAACAGAATGAAGATATTCATACTGTGACGGCAAAGTTAGTCTTTGAAAAAGAAGATATTACAGCCGATGAGCGCAGAATAGCTAAAACTATTAATTTTGGTGTAATTTATGGTATGGGTTCGTTAAAATTTTCCCGTTCCACAGGGATTGATAAAAATGTAGCTAATGAATTTATTAAACGATTTAATAATCGCTATCCAGAAATTTTCGCTTATCTAGAAGGAGTGAAAAAACAAGCGATATCTCAAGGATATGTCGAAACTATCCTCGGTCGTCGGCGGTATTTTGAGTTTACTAATCAAAGTTTAAGTAAACTCAAAGGTAGCAAACCAGAAGACATCAATTTGAGCAAATTGAAAAATCTCGGTGCTTACGATGCAGGCTTACTCCGTTCCGCTGCTAATGCACCAATTCAAGGTTCAAGTGCAGACATCATTAAAATTGCAATGGTGCAACTCCATGAAGTTCTAAAAAACTATCAAGCGCGCTTGTTGTTACAAGTTCACGATGAATTAGTTTTTGAAGTTCCTCCTGATGAGTGGGAAGAATTACAACCAAAAATTAAATCGGTAATGGAAGGTGCAGTGAATTTAAGTGTGCCATTAGTAGTAGAAGTGAGAGCAGGTGAAAACTGGATGGAAACAAAATAAAAGGGAAGCGGAAAAATTTCTACCAGAACTATGATAATTTCCGGGGCTGATGAAATTACTTTTGCAGGTGTGAGAGGCGATCGCTATTGGTTCTATGAGCCTTATCCTTATACGGGGGTAAGTGATATCGATGAACGATTAAGCGGCTTTCCGGTGTCGGTATTTTTACCCCAGCATCGCCCCAGACAACACACACCTTTAGTCATCGGTTTACAGGGGATGTGTGCGCCCTATGGTTGGAATGCTTTCATCGTCCCCACACTCACCCACATGGGTATAGCAGTTGCTTTATTTGATACGCCCCTGGCGGGTGAACGGAGTTTAGTACGCTCCTTTACAAGTTTGGCACAGCACGAGATTAAACCCTTACTTGACCGAGGAATTGCTTTTGATACAGCCATGCTGTTATCGATATTTCGCAGTACAGCTAATGATATTGCTAGAGTCAGAGAATTTTGTGGCGATCGCTATGGACTTTGTGATCCCAGACTGGCATTATTTGGGGTGAGTATGGGTGTGTTGCTGTCAGCCTACGCCTTCACTGCCAATGGTTTAGGAGAGAGATTGCTGGGAACTATTGGTCATGCGGATCTGAAATCTTTTGCTAAAAGTTGGGGATATAACTTTTTACCAGACATCGCTGCTTCTCCTTTAGGTGGAATGGCAGAGTCAATTCTGGACCGATTGCAACCTGATTTAACGCCAGTCGTCAAACTTTTACAACTAGCTAAAAATCTTAAGTATCAAGATGAATTTGCGTGGGAATGCAATCCCATGAACTATGTCGAACAAGTCAAGTTACCCCGTCGAGTGCGCTTTTTAATTGGTGCTAACGATCCAATGGTAAATCTCAAAGATGCTCAAAATTGCGCCCAAAAATTCCCAGATGGTGATTGTTATGTAGTTCCTGGAATGGGACACGGTACTAGACAATGGGGAGCAACTTTCGTTGATCATGTACGTTATTTTTTAGCCACACAATTAGCAGACTGGCGGGTTTAGCTTTTACCTATTTTACAATATTGCATCTTGATCTCTTGCGGAATGCTAATGATGATAATTAACACTGTTTAGATTAACAATTCATACTAACGGCAGCTAGTGAGCAGTAGTGCAATCACATTATCATTTCCCGATCTGACTTTTCACCCAATCACGAAATATTTTCACCAACTCCAGATAATCCATTGTTTCGGCTTTTTGCAAAAATCCAGCAATTTCTGGAATGGGTAAGTTGACAAAGAATTGGCTAGTTTGGGAGGTGATATAGGTGTCATTTTGTAATTGCTTAATCACGAGGGATTCCCCGTTATAAATCCAAACTTCTGCTACACCCAAATCTGCATAGACTCGCAGACGACTATCGGAACTACTGGTGACATCAATTTCCACAACTAAATCAGGTGCGGGGTCTTGTGTTAAGTCCAGCCGTTTTTTTCCTCGAACTAGGGCAATATTACGAATGTAGAAACATTCATCTGGTTCTGCACCACTCAGTTCAGGACTTTTTAAGGTGGTTGAACCCAATGGTTCTATACTTAGATCCAGTTCTTCCGCGATTGTCTCAACAAAACGCCCTGCAACTTTCTTAAATCTTTCATGTTCTGGGGAAGGGGACATAATTTCTAGATAGCCACGATTGTAAGTCAACCGCAGACGACGATCGCTCAATTCTTCTAGTAATCTCTCATAAGTCTGCCAGCTAATCCCCGATAGGTGAATCATTTCATTCGGTGGTGTCAGCAGTGTCGCAGTCATAGGTTCAACCGAAAATCTTATGGCTTTATTTTAGAGGATGGAAACAGAGAAAGCGATGGCGTAACCGCCTAGCGTAGCCGATTGCTCAGATCAACCTCTCGATAAAAAGTTATCCTAACGGCAGAATTTGCGATCGCTATCATGGTCTGGATACTGCCAAGAATAGGCAAAATGGCTAACCCCCTGAAGCTTGGGTGCAAATTGTTTTAATGCTTGCATTTGTGCTTCTAATGAAGGACGATTACTCACTGATTCTCCCCATTTCCCTGCTAAAGCCGGGATGATTTTTGTCCCTGGCTTGGCGAAACTCACAACCCGTTGCACTTGTTCCACAATACAGCTAACATTACCGCAAGTTCCGTAAGACATGGGATGCCACTGCAAGGAATTAGGAAACTGATCCCACGGTTGCAAACGGGAATCATATCCTTGTCCCACAGTTTGATTACCTTCTGGGAAAAATACCACACCAGAGGGAATACCGAGTTGTTTCGCTGGATGACTAGCTAGGGTAACAAAATCTACAATACCTTGCATAGCATGGGCTACGGCCAACAACCATAATTCTGTTTGTAGTAGCGGTTGTCTCTCATTCGGAGACAGAAGAGATTTTTCTTGTGCTGGTGGAGTGCGACCTTGCCATAAGGGTTCATTTTCTTGGGGATAGAGTTGATCAACTTCGCTAATATCCCCGGCTGTGACGTATCCTTTGCCTAAAAAACGTCGGATTAACTCTAGCCCTTTGTTATTTTGGGCGCGGCGAAATAAAGCTTCTTGGGTAGCTTTAGTAAATAACCATAAATCCGTGACTTTAGTGGCGATGGAATCACTACCAGCTTGACGGGGATAACGGATGTAGTCAAACAACAAACCATCGGGACGGCGGCGTAAGATTTCTTGCACTAGGCGGTAGTAGTCGCGTTTGGCTTGTTCGTTGTAAGGGTCGATAAATACTTGATTGCTATCATTTACAACATATAAGCTAGTTTGACCCTTACCGTTACGAGCGATCGCAGTTTCTCTGTCTCGCCGCAGTGCATAGCTGTAACCGAAATTAGTCGTATACAACCAAGCATAAACTTTTAACCCCCGTTGCTTCCCCTTTTTAATGGCTGTGGCAAGTAAATCAGCTTTTTCCGCACCAGGATTGCGAATCGCTGAAGGCCAAACTGTAGGGTTACTTGCTGCGGGTAACAAGACGCGTCCATCATAAAATGCTTCTAGATACACTTGGTTATAGCCATCATTAATCACTCGATCCATAATTTGGTCTATAGCCCCTGGTTTGAGATCGCAAGTATATAAACGTAACCAAACAGCTTGGATTTTCGGCCAAGTCCGGTTACGACATTGCTGCACCTCTTGGGCGTGTTTTTGCATTAATTGCTGATAGCGTCTGTTAGCATCTTTATTCCCTTTGAGGGCTAATAAACGTAAATTTTCTTTAGTTTTGACAGCATTGGGGGATATTCGACAATATTCCGTCACTTGTGCTGATGCGGGTGCTAGAAGCCCGAAGGCAGAAGGCAGAAGACAGAAGGTAATCCCCATAAATAAATTGAGGGGATGAATAGACAACAATTGCCAAATTAATTTCACTCTCACACACTGCCAAGGATAGTTAGACATACTGGATCAAAAAATAACAAACCAATCATCCACTCCTATAGCGATCGCTAGAGTAGATGTGTATCAAAAGTTATACGTTATAAACAATGACTTTGACGCTTAAATTCACAATCCTCTGTTTGCGCCATTCAATGTTCCATTCTGTAAACTTATAAAAGTGTTTTAAACAACAACATCCTACCAAGGGGATATTTAAGTAGGGGTGTGGGGGTGTAAGGGTATAAGGGTGTAGGGGTTTGGGGGTTTAGGGGTTTGGATCTTAAAAAACTCGTTTAGACGTTCAGCAAAGTCTTTGCTGAGAGTTTCGTCGAATGCTCAGTGGATCTTTAAAAGGCTCTAAATCTCACGGCAGAATTCTTACACTCTTACACCCCTACACCCTTACACCCCTACTTCCCTACTCCCACAATTTGCTTAAAAAAAATCAAAGCTCTTTTGCCTGAATTTGAGTACAGAATAGTTTTCAGTCACAACGCTATTACCAGCAATCATTATGTCTGAATCAACCATAGAATCAATCCTACAAGAGAAGCGTTTATTTCATCCCACTAGTGAGTTTTCGCAGGCAGCTCAGATTAAAAGTCTAGAAGAATATCAACGCATCTATGACCAAGCTAAAGCTGATCCGCAGAAATTTTGGGCAGATTTGGCTCAATCAGAGTTGCACTGGTTTGAAAAATGGCACACAGTCTTAGATTGGCAACCACCTTTTGCAAAGTGGTTTGTGGGTGGAAAAATAAATATTTCTTACAACTGTCTTGACAGACACCTGACTACTTGGCGCAAAAATAAAGCCGCCTTGATTTGGGAAGGCGAACCAGGAGATTCTCGTACTCTTACCTATGCTCAACTGCATCGGGAAGTTTGTCAGTTTGCGAATGTATTGAAGCAACTGGGTGTGCAGAAAGGCGATCGCATTGGAATCTATATGCCGATGATTCCTGAAGCGGCGATCGCGATGTTAGCTTGTGCCAGAATTGGCGCACCCCATAGTGTGGTATTTGGTGGTTTTAGTGCCGAGGCGTTGCGCGATCGCTTAAATGATGCTGAAGCGAAGTTAGTGATTACCGCCGATGGGGGTTGGCGTAAAGATGCGATCGTTCCCCTCAAGGAACAGGTAGATAAAGCCTTAGCTGATGGTCTTGTCCCCAGTGTTAAAGATGTTCTGGTAGTGCAGCGCACTGGGCAGAAAACTCACATAGAACCCGGACGTGACCATTGGTGGCATGATTTACAAAAAGGCGTATCTGCTGATTGTCCTGCTGAACCAATGGACAGTGAAGATATGCTGTTTGTTCTCTACACTTCTGGTAGCACCGGCAAACCCAAGGGTGTAGTCCATACCACTGGCGGTTATAACTTATATAGCCACATGACCACCAAATGGATCTTCGATTTACAAGATACAGATGTCTATTGGTGTACTGCCGATGTGGGTTGGATTACAGGTCACAGTTACATTGTCTATGGCCCTCTCTCCAACGGTGCAACGACACTGATGTATGAAGGTGCGCCGCGTGCTTCTAATCCTGGTTGTACCTGGGATATTATCGAAAAACATGGTGTTAATATTTTCTACACCGCACCAACAGCAATTCGGGCATTTATTAAGATGGGTGAACATCTCCCCAAAGCTCGTAACTTGTCTTCATTACGCTTGCTAGGAACTGTTGGTGAACCAATTAACCCCGAAGCTTGGATGTGGTATCACCGCGTGATTGGTGGGGAACGTTGCCCAATTGTGGATACTTGGTGGCAAACAGAAACTGGTGGAATTATGATTACACCCCTACCAGGAGCAATCCCCACGAAACCAGGTTCAGCAACTCTACCCTTCCCTGGAATCCTGGCCGATGTCGTAGATTTGGACGGTAATTCTGTTGGTGATAACGAAGGCGGTTACTTAGCAGTACGTCATCCCTGGCCGGGGATGATGCGGACGGTCTACGGCGACCCAGAACGCTTCCGCCGCACCTATTGGGAACATATTCCCCCCCAAGATGGGCAGTATACTTACTTTGCTGGTGATGGCGCGAGAAGAGATGAAGACGGTTATTTCTGGGTGATGGGACGAGTAGATGATGTTCTTAATGTTTCAGGACACCGCCTCGGTACAATGGAAATCGAATCAGCCCTAGTGTCTCACCCGGCAGTTGCTGAAGCGGCGGTGGTCGGTAAGCCAGATGAACTCAAAGGCGAAGATGTAGTAGCTTTTGTGACTTTAGAAGGAACTTATCAAGCCAGTGAAGACTTGAGTAAAGAACTGAAAAAGCACGTAGTTGCAGAAATTGGTGCGATCGCTCGTCCTGGTGAAATCCGCTTTACTGACGCATTACCTAAAACGCGATCGGGTAAAATTATGCGGCGTTTACTGCGAAATCTCGCCGCCGGACAAGAGGTAACTGGTGATACTTCCACCTTAGAAGATAGAAGCGTTTTAGATAAATTACGGGAAGGTGCGTAAGGGTGTAGGAAAGGCAGTTACGTGGTCTTAGTGTAGCGGGAGCATCGCTAGTCCTATTTTGGGGGTTTCTCGACTTGTAGCTTGCTTGAAGGGAAACCCTCCTGGCAACTTCTCTTCCTGCGTCTCTTCTCCCCTTGCTTCCCCTGCCTTAACCAAGAAATTCCTTAACCGAACAGTATTGCTTATACCCCTAAACCCTCCCAAAGCAAAGAGTCTTTTTGCTTAATTGCTATTTTCCTAACCTCCTTGCTGGTGTTTGAGATTGGCTGATGCCACAATTTGTGACATTGAGGCTATCTCTTTGAGGATTTGCGACTGCAATTGTTTGTACTGCTGCTTCAGTAGATTTTTACTTAACTGGAGTTGGTTAGCGGGTGGTAGTTTTTGACTTTGTTCAACCCACAATTTCAGCTTTTGTATTTGGCTAGGATCAATTTCACTACTGAGAACTTGAGTACAAGAATGGGGCGGTTCTAGAACAAAACAAATTAGAGGATAGCTTTCATTGTTGATTAAAGATGTCACTAACTGACGGTTGTGAGAACTTTGCATATCTAGGTAGCAGGGAAGCCACTTAGGTTCTAGTTCTTGATTGTGGAGTAGTGTCACCCATAAAAGCATGGGATGAGGTGATGAAACAAAAATAAAGCGGTTGTGGAGTTGAGAATGTAAACGCTTCTGAATTTCTGTGGATGGTAGCATCAGCCACAGTGAAGCAATAGATGCTTGCGGAGTATTAATTAAATGAGGGAAAACAATTTCTTGTTTGGGTTTATCTTGAGGCCAGATAAATTGTTGATAATTTTTTTTTAAGGCTAGTTGTAATTGAGAACCGATAGTTACTGTAGGCGTAATTTTAGGGGTTAAAGTTGTAGGAAGATCAGCACATCGCGATTGTTCTGTACTGTCCAAAACGTGCAGAATTTCTCCCACACTTTGGGGGCGATCGCTTGGTTTTTTAGCTAAACAAGCCATAATCAAATCGTTAATCTGTGGCGGGATTTTTAGCTGGGGTTTAACCTTAGTAATGGTACGTGGTGCTTCAAAATGATGTGCTTTATACCAAGCACCGAATAAATCTGTCTCTGGTTGCCAAGGTTTAGCACCAGTTAACATCTCAAACATCATGACACCCAAGCTATAAATATCAGAGCGACTATCTAATTTTTCCCCTTCTAGTTGCTCAGGTGAAGAGTAGGGTAATGTCCCATTAAATCCTCTATTAGTACTGACTGTCGCTGCATAATTTAAAAATTTTGCGATGCCAAAATCCAGAATTTTTACTAACTGACCTAAGATGGGATCGGGAATAACTAATATATTGGCTGGTTTAATATCACGATGTACTAAAGGGCAAATCCTACCATCAACTTGAATTCCTTGGTGAGCGCACTGTAAACCTAGACAAATTTGGCGCGTCAAATTGATAAAGTTTGGTAATGTTAAGGGAATTAAATCCTTCAAACTCTGACCGTTTAAATATTCCATCACATAAAACGGTTTTCCTTGATCACTTACACCATAATCATATGCTCTGACAATATGTAGGCTTTTTTGACTCAAGGCTGCACTCATCAGTGCTTCACGAGCAAAGTCTTTGTGAATTTTAGGATCAGATAGCGTTTGTGTTAAGAATTTAATGGCAACCGGTGTTCCTCCCAGTAACATATCATTTGCTAAAAAAACTTCACCCATACCACCAATCCCAATCATCTTTTTCAACTGGTAGCGATTGGCAATCAGTTCTGTATTCTTTTTAGATGCAAATGCACTTGAATTCACTTTATATAACCTCTAATCTTGCCATTATTTTTAAATTCACATAAGAAGTTTTATTGATTATTTTTATGTTTAAATAACTGAATAAAATTTTCAATTAACTGAGATAGCCAACTTTTTAAATCAAACCTATCAAGTTGTTTATTAGCAGCTAAATTCTGCATAATTTCAAATTTTATCTTTTCAAATTCACCTTTAAGGTTAGCTTTAGCTTCTTCAGATGTAATTGATGTATTTGTTGGAAAACTCTGCGTAAAGTTCAACCAATCTAATAATTGTTGTCTTTGTTTGGCTGTGAGTGTTAATGTCATAACTTGAGCGCAATTATTAGGCTCTTCTAGGGCAAAAAATAGTAAATGATAATATCCTGTATCTGCTAATATCTGGATAATTTTCTGCCCTTTGTTTTCTTTTAAATCTATGAAAGATGATAACCAACGAATTAGTGATAATTGAGCATCATATAGCACTGCTACCCACAATATCATCGGGTATGCAGTCATTTTATGAATAAACTCAGTGCTATGATTTTTACTTAAAAATTGGGCAATTTCTTGTTTGGGTAACATTGCCCAGTATGTAGGAATAATACCTTGAGTTGTGTGCAGTAAGTGAGGAAAACCAATGGCTTTAATTGGTTTGTTTCTTGGCCAAGTTTTTTGTAAGCATTCTTTTTCAGAAATAGAAGTTACAGGTACTAACTGTACTGTAGGCAAACTTTCCCAGACATCATTATTACTCACATTAGCAGCTATTTTATTTTTAACTAGTTCTAAAACTTGTAATATTTGCCGAATATTTTGTGGGCGATCGCCTGCTTCTTTTGCTAAACAATTCGTTACTAAATCTTGTAATTCTTGGGGTATTTTTAATTGCTCATCAATTTCTGTAAATGTGGGGGGGGTTTGAAAACGATGAGCTTGATACCAATTACCGAAAGAATTACTTTGTGGATGAAATGGATGTTTGGCTGTTAACATTTCAAACATTAACACTCCCAAACTATAAATATCAGAACGGACATCAAGTAATTTGCGTCCTTCCATATGTTCTGGAGAACAGTAAGGTAAACTGCCAATAAAAGAATCAGTCAATGTCATCCCACTACGTTCTGTCAAAAATTTAGCAATGCCAAAATCTAGAATTTTGACTATTTCATTTTGTTGGTTATCTTGAGTAATAAAAATATTTTCTGGCTTGATGTCTCTATGTAAAATTGGATAAATTTCACCTTTGAGCGTAATACCTTGGTGAGCGCATTCTAAACCTAAACAAATTTGATAACAAATATCTAAAAATTTTCCGGTTGTTAGTGGCTGGGATTTGAGGATCTGTTTCAGATTTTTACCTTGAAGGTATTCCATGACGTAAAATGGCGTTCTGTGATCAATTACGCCATAACTCAATACACGAACAATTTGTTTACTTTTACGTCCTAATTGCGCGCCAATGAAAATTTCTCTAGCAAAACGTTGAGATAACTGTTGATTAACTAAATTCAGCATGAGGATTTTTAATGCAACTTGTTTACCACCCTTAGCTGTATCTTCGGCTAAGTAAACTCGCCCCATACCACCTTTGCCAATCAGATCTATTATTAAATAGCGATTGTTTAAAAATTTTCCAATATAAACATCTGGCTCTGGCTTTGAGTTGACCATATTTGGAAATTTTACGCTATCAAATAATGGTTAATTTCTTTAGTCACTAATTTGAATTTTTCAGATTTTATTAAACCTAACATAGCTAATTATGCAATCTGAAAATAATTGTAAATAAACAGCTTAAACTTTAGGTAGAATTTTGCTCATACTTCGACAAAAATCCTTAAATATTATGTAACATATTGATTAAACAAAAGATATGAGAGAATTTACTTAATCCCTAATAAAACTCAAATTCCTAGCCATATAACCACAGTGAATTTACTTAACATAAATATTCTTTCAGCAATTTGAGCTAATTTTGGGTAAAAATATGACGCAATAATCTCGTGAGTGGTGACACAATTTTGAGTTTAAAAGCTAAAAATTGCGTGCGTTGTATAGAATTAAAGTTATTATCACTAACTAGTATTAATAAACGTTGCCGATGAGGCAGTTTTGGGCCTAGGGTTAAACCCTCTATATTGTCTAGTGGCACATCGAGCCTTCTTAAATCTAAGATTAGTTTTTTCTGTGCAGCTTTAATGTTTTTAGTATTGACTTTTAATAGACTATTGTGATGATTAATATTCTCTGCATCTGTTAGAGATACTTGAAATAAGAAAACGGTAAATCCCAACCCAGTAAAAGAGCGTTCTATACTGAGAAAGTGACCATGATTATCTAAAGCCAGTAAATCAGGTAATCCACTGGCAAATTTACCCGTAGGATTAAATAATGATGTTACAGGTTCAGTTTGGTAAAGAAATTCTTTTTCTGGTTGATTATTAGTGAGATTGTACTGCAAAATGCGGCAAGAAGTGCCAGTATTAGGTGCAGCTACTACCCCATCTTGAATTAGCGCGTTTTCTGTAGCTGCAAATAGATATTTGTTGTCAGGTGTAATGGTGAGGCTTTCAAAGGCCAAATTATTGCGGATACCTTGTTGGCTTTTTTTATCAGGTAAAAATTTTTTGGGGATAGGTAGTGTTTGAGTAACTTTGCCAGATGCTAAGTTAAATTCTTGAATAAAAGGTTGAATGAATTGAGCGACATCACCTTCGGAAGAAATAAAGACTGTTTCATCTTTAGTGACAGCTATTCCTTCTGTATCGGTTTCACTGTCTGGGAATGGCTGATTCTGATTATTTAATAGTCTAGTAACACCGACAGTCTTGACACCACTATCTTGTAAATGGCCTTGATTTAAATCTATTTTGAAAGTGTAAAAACGCGCTGGTGCTTTTTGTCCCCGGTCATCAGAGATAGCATAGTAAAGGTCGGTTTTAACATCATAAGTAATCCCAGATAAACCACCAACTTCCGTTTTTTGAAAAGATAAACCTTTTGGTAATGTGGCTTGTCCAATAAACTCTATACTGCTAATTTCAATAGCACCTGTATCAAAATTAATTAAGAATAAGCCAATGATGAAAATCGCGATCGCCAGAGTTACAACTAAATAAATAATTTTCGGTAAACGCCAGATTTTCTTCAAAAATTGCATACTTGAAAAGTTAGGTTATTAGTTAAGAACTTTAGTGCTTATTTTCTCAGAACTAAAGCCCTTACTACCAATTTATATAATGATTAACTCACGGTAATTACTACACCCTCGCTTTCATTGGCTAATCTATCTACCGCACACACAGCGTAAGTTCCTGGCTGCACGGTAGCGAAAGTTGTTCCAGCCGATAAGATTCTTTGCAGTGTCCAAGTGTCACCACTTTGACGATAAAGTGTCCATGAACGTACAGGTTGATTATCTCCTGGTTGCCAATTGAGTTTACCGTTGTTGAATTGTAATTCTTTGGGTGGGGGTGGTGCAGATTGATTTTGCCAAGACATTGCAGGTGCGATCGCAGGTGTAGCATAAAGAGAACCTTTAAATTTATCAGCAATACCTTGGCGATTTTCAGTAATGGAACTCATGCTGAAGAAAATGTTCCCCAATGATAAATCTGAAATTAGGTTGCGGCTGATTTTCACTTGTTTGTCTATTTCTTCATCTTTCCAAGCTTTACCATCTAATTGTCCAATGTTGTTACCTGCGTAAATGTGTCGTCGCTGGGGATTAATTCCTGTCCACCATTTCAGTAATACGGGGTAACTTTGTTTGGTTTGGTCTATGCGCCAATATAGTTGCGGGGCGATATAATCTACCCAGCCTTGTTCTAACCATTTTTTAGCATCAGCGTACAAGACATTATAAGCATCTAAACCAGTAATTCCCGGTGGTTGTCCGGGACGGTAAATCCCGAAGGGGCTGATACCAAACTTGACATAAGATTTAGTGGCTTTAATTCCCTGTGATAGTCGCAGCACCATTTGATTGACGTTTTCCCGTCGCCAGTCTTCTACACTGAGTTTGCCACCAGTAGATTTATATGCGGCGTAGGTTTTATCATCGGGAAATGATTGGCCTTGGATGGGATAGGGATAAAAATAATCATCCAGGTGAACAGCATCAATATCATATCGCCGCACAACGTCAATAATGACGTTATAGGCTCTATCTTGCACAATTTTTGAGCCTGGATCCATCCATAGTTGATTGCCCCATTGATATACTACCTCTGGATTGGTTAAAGCTATTTGGGGCTGGACGTTAGGAGTACCTTTAATGCTGGTTTTGGCGCGGTAAGGGTTGAACCAAGCATGGACTTCTATATTGCGTTTGTGGGCTTCGGCGATCGCAAATTGCAATGGGTCATAAAATGGTTCTGGGGCTTTCCCTTGAGTTCCGGTTAGCCAAGCACTCCAAGGTTCTAGAGAGGAAGCATACAAAGCATCACCCTCTGGACGCACTTGTAAAATCAGTGCATTAAAATTCAATTCTTGTAGTCGCTTGATAATTTCCACTAGTTCGGTTTGTTGTTGCGCCACAGGTAGTCCAGCTTTGGAAGGCCAGTCACTATTCCAAACTGTTGTTAACCATGCGCCCCGAAACTCTCGTTGATGAGTAACCTTGACGGTTCTGGGGGAATTGGTGGGGGGAACTACAAGATAGACAGAGTTAATCTTGGGGGCGTTACCGAGATAAACTAACCCTTGATAAACTATGGCTGCAACATCAGCACGAGTCGCAGCAATACTATAGTTAAGTAATTTGATATTGGGAAAACTAGCGACTAAACCTACACTAGTGGCGATCGCTATTTGATTTCTAGCATAACCAGGAATATTAGTGGGATCTTGATAAATTTGCGGTAATTTTTCTAATAAATCGGGTTTAATCTTATTGGCAATTTCTAAGCCATTCACCAAAGCAACTAAAACATCTCCACGGGCAATTCTATTATTGGGTACGAAGGTTTTATCGGGATAGCCAGTTAAAAATCCGGTTTCGTAAGCTTTTTTAATTGCACCAGCTGCCCAATGATTAGTCGGGATATCAATGAAAGGGACATAGGGACGCTTTGCAGCAACGTTAAAGACTGCTGCAACTATGGCTGCAAACTCAGCACGGGTGACTGAGTTATCGGGGCGAAAAGTGCCGTTAGGATAACCATTTAAAATGCGTCTTTCCGCCAAGGCTTCGATAAACGGACGCGCCCAATGGTTTTGAACATCCGAGAAGCGTGCAGTAGTAGATACCATTGTTGATTGCCGCTAACTTGCTTGATTTTTGAGATTCCTTGCTAATTTAACAACCAACTCGCGATCGCTACCTTATTTACGTATAAGTTTTCACATTTAGCAATATTCCTCCTACAAGACATATGGTATACAGGGGTTAGGACTCCCTCAGAATATAGGAGACTCTTGACTATGTATGACAAGATTTTAGTTGCTATAGATCAATCAGAAATTAGTCAACATATTTTCGATGAGGCTGTATTTCTAGCTAAAGCAACTAATGCAGAAATGATGTTGCTGCATATTCTGTCGCCGTTGGAAGATCCTTATATTAGTCCTATCTTTATGCAGCCTGATGCTATTTATCCCACCGTCCCACCAGCACCCACGGATACATATATTCGACAGTGGGAACAGATCAAACAAGAAAGATTAGAATGGTTGCGATCGCTAACCAATACAGCTACAGATACAGGTGTAAAAACTGGCTTTACGCAAAATATGGGTGATGCAGGTCGGATCATTTGCGAAGTAGCACGCAGTTGGCCTGCTGATTTAATTATGCTTGGTCGTCGTGGTCGTGCTGGATTAAGTGAGTTTTTCTTGGGTAGTGTGAGTAATTATGTACTTCATCACGCGCCTTGTTCTGTGATGGTCATCCAAGGAAAAACTACCAGCAACAGCACCGTTACTCAGTAAGTAAATAAAAAAAGCTTAATAATCATTTACACAAACCAACCCTTTTAAGTACTTATGATAAAATAGGTTCTAAATTTTACAACAACTAAGACTAGTCTTAGTTACTCTCTACCTATGGAATCACTTGCTTATTTGCATCTAGCCGAGAGTTACGAAGCATCTGGGTATTCAGAAGAAGCATCTCTTACGGATATTAAGTTGTGCTTTCAGCAACTAGCTTGGATTAAGAACCACAGCGGAATTTTGATCTTAGCTGTGTCCTTAGCTATGGTTTCTTTGAGTTTACCAAACCCAGCAATGGCTATCAAACGGGGTGACAAAGGCCCTCAAGTTGCGTCTCTCCAGCAAAAATTACAAGCAGCTGGATACTTTCAACAGAATCCTACAGGCTATTTTGGTTCTTTGACAGAAACTGCTGTGATGAATTTTCAGCAAGCCAATGGCTTAAAAGCAGATGGGGTTGTAGGGACTAAAACTCTGGCGGCTTTAGCATCTGGTTCTGGGTCGAGTGAATCTGTATCTATTACTAATGATCAACCGCCAAAAGTCACATCAAAGCGATCGCTAAAAAAAGGTGACAATAGTTATCGCGTCATTTCCCTACAACAGAAATTGCAAGCGGCTGGATATTTCAGTGAACCCATTACAGGTTTCTTTGATGACACTACACAAACAGCTGTGATTAAATTTCAGCAAGCGAAAAGACTAACTGTAGATGGTATTGCAGGTCAGCAAACACTATCAGCTTTAGAATCAAGTGTCGGAGAGTTCAACACTACGCCTTTTTTAGCCACTGCGCCAGAACCTAAAATTACAGACACCTTTCTCTCATCAACACCTCAAATCGAAATCATCCAGCCACCAGTTAAACCTTCTAGTCGCCCACAGAAAAAAATGCGGCTGGTCAAAACCATTTCTTCTAATAAGATTTCCCCTAAATCGGTGGTTTATTCGGGTAATGGTCTATTTTTTGCCCAAAACATGATGTATAACCACTCCATCACCGTGTATAACCGGGACTATAAGTTAGTCAAGGTCATTCCTGATGAAGTGGATTTATCAAAATATGGTTACGCTAAAACCCCAGGTAAATATAGAGGCGCACCCGTTGAGGCCAGTTTTTCTCACAATGGTAAGTATGCTTGGGTGTCTAACTACCAAATGTATGGCCGTGGTTTTAATAACCCTGGAAGTGATAAATGTTATCCATCGCAAAAAACTGACAAGAGTTTTTTATATCGCATCAATACAGATACCCTAAAGATTGAGCAAGTGATTCAAGTTGGTTCAGTCCCAAAATTTGTTGCGGCTTCTCCTGATGAGCAATTAATTTTAGTTAGTAACTGGTGTTCTTGGGATTTAAGTATTGTAGATGCTAATCAAAATCAGGAAATAAAAAGAATTAAATTAGGTGCTTACCCTCGCGGAATTGCAGTTGAATCTACTTCGGAAAAAGCCTATATTGCTGTGATGGGTTCTCGTGATATTGCTGAAGTTAATCTCAGAGACTTTTCAGTTAAATGGCTGAGAAATGTCGGCAATTCACCCCGTCATTTGAACATAGATCCTCAAGGTAAATATCTCTATGCTTCTTTAAATGGTGAGGGGAAAATTGCTAAGATTAACTTACGTCAGAGAAAAGTAGTAGATAAAGTCATCACAGGCAAAGCACCGCGCAGTATGGTTTTATCTGATGATGGTCGAATACTTTATGTTGTTAACTATAATGAACATTCAGTCAGTAAAGTTCGCACTAGCGACATGAAAGTATTACAAAAAGTCAACGTACAAGCAAATCCTATTGGCATTACTTACGATCCTCAAACTAAGGAAGTTTGGGTAGCTTGCTATTCTGGGAACATCATGGTTTTCCAAGACTAGAAACTAATGAATCGTTCAAAAATGACAAAAAAATATCTATTACTTAATAGCAATAGATAGTTAGCGAGGAAATAGGTTGTTAGCTTAGATTTTGGATGATAAGCTTGGCAATTTTGATTCCAGAATCAAATCCACGGCAGTGCTTAAATTTGCAACAATGAAGTCAGGGTGGTAAAGCTCTAATTGAGTGCGATCGCGAATACCAGACTCCACAGCCATGACTTTGATATCATGCTTTTTTGCGGCTGCAATGTCAGCTTCCGTATCCCCTACCATCCAAGTATCGGCTGCGGGTGGTAGTTCGCCTACGGCCTTAGTCATCAATAAAGGTTTATCTTCAATATCACGGGTTTTTACATAATCGTTACTGAGACAATAACAGCGATTTTCAGGAAAAAACTTACCTAAATCATATTTTTGAAAGGCATAGTCTAATTCCCGCACCCGACGCATTGTCATCACCGCTAAATCAACACCAGCTTGTTGAATTTTTAATAATGCTTCTACCGCACCAGGAACAAGGATATCATACTGAAAGTAAGGTTCTGTATGTACTGTTTTGCGTCGCAATTGAGCAAATTCTTGCGCTTGCATTTCATCTAAACCAGAAGTTAAGGCAATTTGTTTTTCTGGAATTCGCGATCGCTTCATCTGCCAAAATTCTGATTTAGCAAGTTCTTGCACTGACTGTCCTGGACGGCGGATTTCTTCTAGGCAAAATTGATAAACACGATAGTACCTCTCGGAAACATCCATAATGGGGCCGTCGAAGTCGGTAATTAGTCTCAGCATCGGCGGGAGTCTATATTAATTTTTATTAAAAATATCTTACTTCCATCTCGAAAAATAAAGTTTAAAATTTTGAGTATATTTTCCTAGTGGCTGATCACTATCACGTCGCACATTTCGACTCAATACCCTTCAAATCAACACTGCACTGGGCATAGAGGCTGACTGTAAATAGAGTCCCAACACCGACTTCACTCTCAACGCTAATCTTTCCTTTATGAGCATCCACACACTTTTTGACAATGGATAATCCTAAACCCGTGCCGTGAATGTTGCCGACGTTGCTACCACGATGGAAGGGGGTGAATAAATTTTCCTGGTCTTGTTTGGTTAAGCCAATACCCTGGTCTTGAATCTGGAATTGAATCGAGTCTGGCTCACATCTTAACTGGAATGTCACTTGACCGCCTGCTGGAGAATATTTCATGGCATTCTCCAACAAGTTATTCAGAATATGCTGCAACAATTTGGGATCAAGTTCATAAAAGGGCTGTTCACCTTCGCTGCATCCTTGAACAGTCAAGACTAGATTGTGTTCAGTTTTGGCACGAGATTGCAGATCCTCTACCAAATTAGAGCAGAACCAGATGATATCGACAGGTTCAGATTCATACTGGAATTGCTCTCTTTCTACTTCGCCTACGACTAAAACATCTGTAATTAATTGCGCCATTTGCTTGATTGCGGTTTTAGCTCGTTGAAAGTGAGCAGCTCGTTTTTCGGGAGTGAAGGAGTTTTGTTCCAAAAGTTCTATTGACAGCAGTAGGGAACTTAACGGATTGCGAAATTCATGGGAAACGATGGAGACGAATTGAGACTTCAGTTCATTCAGTTGCTTTTCTTGCTTTAGTGCTTGCTGTATAGCTTGTTCAGCTTGATGATTTGCCCAAGCCACCTGGATGGCAATACTGAGATCCTGCTCTTCAAAGGGCTTGACGACGTAGCCTTGAGGTTGGGTGGCGATCGCCTCTTTTAAAGTCGCGGCATCGGCATGGGCGGTTAAAAATACGATTGGTAAATGGAATTGCTGACGAATCAACTCAGCTAACTCAATTCCGTTTGTTTTGTCTTGCAGGTAAATATCCATCAACACTAGGTCGGGCTGGGTTTGAGCGATGAGTTCTAGTGCTGTCTCGGCACAATCAGCCTTTCCGACTACAACATAGCCCAGCTTGCTCAAATGGTGCATGATATCCAAAGCAATAATCCATTCATCTTCAACGATGAGGATATTTAAAGAAGATGGAGGTTGTGCCATGCTATAGCCTTTTTTTAAAGGTAATTTTAAACTGGCTACCCTCCTGTCTGTCTAGCTCAATTTTGCCTCTAAGTTGTTGAGTTAACCCGTAAACCAGTTGCATTCCCAGTGAGTCAGTACGCTGCGGGTCAATGTGAGCCGGAATTCCGACCCCATCATCTTTAATCATCAAGCAATAGTTACTGGTATCCTCCAAAGAAAATCGCAATGTGATTTCGCCCTGTTGATTGGGGAAGGCATATTTAAAAGCATTAGAAATCAACTCATTAATAATTAAGCCACAGGGGACAGCTGTATCCAAATCTAACTCCAAATCAGCTAGATCCAGGGTGACACGAATTGACTCATCAGCCGTGCTGTAAGAGCGAACCAAGTTGTTAACTAGGTCTTGAATATAGGTAGTAACATGAATGCGGGCAAGATTGTGAGAACGATAGAGGCGTTCATGAATTAGTGCCATCGTTTTCACCCGTTGCTGGCTTTCATTGAGTAGCCGCAAGATGGCGGGATCTTCAGTCGTGTTTGCTTGCAGTCGCAAGAGACTGGAAACCAGCTGCATATTGTTTTTGACCCGGTGATAGACCTCGCGCAGTAAGACTTCTTTTTCCTGGAGTGATTCTCGGAGTTGGCTTTCAATCTGTTTGCGATCGCTCACATCCAGGACGATCCCATACCAAAAAATTTCGTTGTTCTCTCGACGTTCCGGGCGAGAATTCACTCGCACCCACTTCACCTGACCTGATAGGGTAACAATACGATATTCGTGAAACAAGGGTGTCATCGTTTCTAGGCTGTGATCTCGTGCGGCAAAATAACCAGCGCGGTCATCTGGGTGAATCTGGTCGTAGATTGGTGCTGGGTCTTGCAACAGTTGTACTGGTGATACTTCCCGCAGATCCCAGACTGCCGGACTGACATATTCAAAGCGGATGAGAGAACCGTCCGAATGAGTAACTAGAATGTGAATTTGGGCAGGGGAAGCGGCGGCAATTTTTTGAAAGCGGGCTTCACTTTGTACCAAAGCCTCCTCTGCTTGCTTGCGATCTGTAATGTCATTACCAATGACGAGAAAACAGGGAAGGTCATCGATATCAATGAATTCGGCTGAAGCGATCGCAGTGCGTGCCTCTCCCGTTTTTGTGCGGATGATACACTCCAGATTACGCACACTGCCAAGTTCTAAGAGGTATCGCTGAACTATCCCCTGATCGGCAGGGTTGATGAACATCTGAAATTCATCGGTATGACGACCAACCATTTCCACACGGGAATAGCCAAACAATTGACTAAAGGCCTCATTTAAATCAATGATGCGACGATCTTGCAAAGAGGCAATAGCGATCGCATGGGGTGAAATGTGAAAAATTTGCTGAAACTTGATCTCTGCTTGCTGCCGAATCTGAACTTCTTGGCGGAGTTGCTTGGTTCTTTCTTGAACGCGTTGTTCTAGTTCCTGGTTGAGTTGCTGCAATGCCGCTTCTGCCTGCTGACGATAACTGAGTTCTTGTTGTGCCTGTTGGTAGAGTTGGGCTTGCTGAATGGCGATCGCTAATTGATCAGCAACTTGACGGGCTAGTTCGACTTCTTCATCTTTCCAGGGAGCTTTGTCTTGGGGGTTTGCCAGCGACAAGCTCCCCCAAATCTTCCCTTTGAGGACAATCGGAATTATCAGCCAGATGGAGCGAAAGTTTTTGGCGATTTCTTGGTTGACTGGATCATTCACTTGCTCCATGTCATCAACCCGCACGATTTGAAATTGCTTGATTTGGGCAGCATAGGAATTACCCTCGTCAGGAATTTCAAACCCTGTGATATCGGGCAGTGATTCATCTATACGGTGACAGGCGACTACACGCCAGCATGAGCGATGGGGAAAATACTGGACGATCGTTGTTCGATTAACTCCCAAAAGCTGAGTCACTTCAGCCATTGTGGTAGAAAAGATAGTAGGTAAATCCAAAGAATTACGAATACTCTGCACTACTCGATTTAGGGCTTGGGCTTGACGTACCTGTTGCTGTAAGATGCTCTCCACACTCTTGCGATCGCTGATATCCATTAACAAGCCATCCCAAATCACATCGCCATTGGCTTGGGGTTCTGGTTGAGCAGCACCGCGCACCCACTTCAGCAGACCGGAGGGGGTAATAATACGCCACTCCTGTAGCCAAGGTTGTAAACTTTGAGCAGAGGTAAGAATAGAGGCTCGCATCGCTAATTCGTCATCTGGATGTACCAGATTCCAGATCAGGGAAATATTTCGCTCAATTTCAGCTGCGTCTATTTCCCAAAGACTTTGACACCCAGGACTCACATAAAGCACCTCATCAGATCCATCAGGGTGAAGCACGTAGCGGTAAATCACCCCTGGTACATTCGTAGCCAAATTGCGAAATCGGGCTTCAGACATTTTGCGTTCAGTGATATCCTGAGCCACACCTGCTCGACGGATCACTTTTCCGGTTGCGTCAACCACAGGAAACCCACGATCATAAACCCAACGAATTTTTCCATCAGGCTGAACAACCCGATACTCAATTGCAAATGGTGTGTTGGTATTGTTCAAATGATTAATTACACGCTGGCGATCGCTTGGATGAATAGCATCAATAAAAGATCGGGGATGTTCATACAAACTTTCACAACTTCGTCCCCAAATCTGCTCATAGACGGGGCTAACATAGAGCATTTGATTAATTTCTATATCGGCTAGCCAGAACACCTCTTGAATGTTTTCTGCCATTTGCCGAAACTTTTCTTCACTCTGGTGCAATTTGGCAAAGGATACTTGCAGTTGCTGCGCCATCTGGTTAAAGGACTGAGCCAGTGCATTGATCTCTTGGATGCTTTGTTGTTGCTCGACTCGATAATCAAAATTGCCCTCTGCTATAAATTTTGCCGCTTGGCTCAATCTGTGAATTGGCATAGCCAGCCAACGAGCGGTTAAAAATCCCAAGCCTGCTGACAGAAGCAGTGCCACCAAGCACAGCCAGAGTGTAGCATTAGTATTAGCATTCATTTGCTCTGCAAACGCAGATTCAGGAATGACAATCACTGCCAGCCAATTAATTCCTCGTGGATCAACGATGGGGGTGAGTTGAATAAACTGCCGTTTTCCTGCCAAGGTGAATTCGATTTGTTGGGGATGCTGAATTTGAGACAGATTGCCAAAGCGATTCAGCAAATGTTGAGTCGTCAACCGAATCAAGGCATCCTGGCTTTCTAGGGATGAAACGCGCTCTGCTGTGTTCTGATTACCGAGTCTGCGAATAGGAGATTCTTGAGTTGAAGTGGCAACCAATAACCCAGAACCCTCAACTACAAAGACTTTGCCTAATTTAGTAACTTCCAGTTTTTGCAAAAACTTGCTGATGTGATCCAAAATCAGTCCAGAGTTGACAACCCCGACCTGTTTTCCTGTCGCATCGTAAACGGGCTGTGCTGCCATTAACCCAATGCCAAACTCCTTGAAAGTCCAAGGGAAAATCTGACTCCAAGTGGGTTTCCCTGCTTTGATGGCATAGCGATACCAGTCATCTAAACGGGGGTCGCGGTAGGGTGCAACTTGTAAAACTCCCGTCCGATTTCCAGCTTGATCTAGTTCATAGCGCAAAAATTTCCCCTGAGAGCGATCAATTACCGGGTTAGAAAATGAGCCATCAATTTGTCGCCCTACTGAGATATAGTTTCCCGACGGTGTAGCGATGCCTGTATTTGTGACGGAGTGAAAAACCTGAAGTTGAGCTATTAGATAAGGGTGGAGGCGATCAAAGTCCTCGGTATTGACATGATTCAGCCGAATTGCATTTGCCTTAATTTGATTGAGTTGATGCGGTGCAGCTAAATAGGAATTGAGCTGGTCTCGAATCTCTTTACTGGCTTGATTTCGTAACTGAACGGTGAGGTCGTGAATCGCATTTTGTCTGTGACGGAATGAAAAATATCCTGTTAGCCCTGTCACTGCCAAAATTTGTAAGACAACAGAACCAATCAGAACAGTCTGCAAGGAAATATGACGACTGAGGAGTCTGCCCCAATTAGACTGTCTTGCTGGCATGGTCTAATGTTTTTGAGAACAAGGTATTTCCTCCATATCACTACGGTATCATTAAACACAGTTTTCTGAAAAATTACTTTACCCCTGCTCTTTCATTGTGGTTTTGGGATTTTAAATCTTAGATTGTTTCTGGAAATTCTCAATATAGAAGGGTGCGTCAATGTGTGAAAATCTTGCGATGGTAAGATATTCTTCATGCTGACGCACCCTACTTCCCTATTCTTTAAATTTCACAGAATTTTCCAGTTGAGCGACATTCTCTATGTTCAGATATCAAGACTTAACTGTGTTCGCTGATTGATTGAACAGTAGATCCCTCGATTTTTCAACATCTAAAGCCTGATTTTTAAAAGCTTCTGCCTTCTCGTAGGCACGAATTACTGCTGGACGCGCCTGAATTGTGGCAAACCAACGTTTCAAGTTAGGGAAATTATCTAAGTTTTGTCCTTGGCGTTCATGGGGTACTATCCAGGGATAGGCAGCGATATCTGCAATCGAATAATCGCCAGCCACAAATTCTCTATCTGCTAGTCGTTTATTCAGCACTGCATACAAACGTGCTGTTTCATTTACATAGCGGTTAATAGCATATGCAATTTTTTCAGGTGCATACTGACTAAAGTGGTGATTCTGCCCCGCCATTGGCCCTAAACCCCCCATTTGCCAGAATAGCCATTGTAAAACTTCTACCCGTTCGCTGAGATTTGACGGGATTAATTTTCCGGTTTTCTCCGCTAAATACAACAGAATAGCACCCGACTCAAAAACGGAGATTGCTTCACCCCCATTACTGGGTTCATGGTCAACAATTGCCGGAATGCGATTATTTGGGGAAATTTCCAAGAATTCAGGTTTAAATTGGTCACCAGCACCAATATTTACAGGAATTACGTTATAAGGTAGGCCGACTTCTTCTAGAAAAACAGTGATTTTATGACCGTTAGGAGTTGTCCAATAATATAGGTCAATCATACTGATGTCTCCTGGTTAATTATTAGTAATTAGTCAACAGACATTGAGATTTGTGACTCTCTGCCTGTTTCCCTGAAGGGTTACTGCCTTATCCTTGATACGGGTTATCAATTTTATCTACGAAAACGTTATGAGATAATGGCAAGCGACCCGGATCTAAGCGGGGTTCAGCAGCGTAGCCCACGGGAACTAAAACTGCGATCGCTAAATCAGGCTCATTCTCTGCACCAATGACTTTTTTTACTTGCTCTTCTATCCAACCATTCATAAAACAGGTAGATAGTCCTAAACTTTCTGCGGCTAAGACTAAATGTGTTGCAGCAATAATCGCATCTTTAATCGCATATTCCCGGCGTTTGTCTCCTAGTCCTGCTTGGAATTGGGGAATAGCATTTTTAAAATAGTTGACTGTACCTTCGTTCCATGCGCCAGTTTGCAACGCTTTTTCAAACACTGGGGTTAAATCTCCCTCTCCAACTTTGGGATCTGCTGCAAACACGAAGGTGACTGGGGCTTCCACAATTTGCTTTTGATTCCAAGATGCAGCTGCTAAGGCGGCTTTTTGCGCTTCGTCTTGAACTAACACAATCCGCCAGTCTTGGATATTAAAACTACTAGGTGCAGCTACAGTCAACTCTACTAATTGCTTGAGCAGTTCTGGTGCTATGGGATCTGGTTTAAAAGTCTTGATGGAACGTCTTTGAATAATGGCCTTGGGTACGTCTAGAGGCTGAGTTTGGGTGATTGTACTCATGAGATTCTCCTCTGATTTGATTTAATAGGATTACGCTGTGAGAAATTACAGACGCGATGAACCGCGTCTGTAAAAGACTACTGAGAATTTGGTAATTGGTTATAAATTATTCCCATTACCAACCCTGACTTGATCACTAGTAATGTATCTGATTATTCTTGCCGAATATGCTGTGTTAAGGTCTTGGTCAAACTGATTTTAGCAACAGCCCCCACCACTGTATCGACTTGTCGCCCTCCCTTGAATACCATCAGAGTAGGAATGCTACGAATTCCATAATGGCTAGCAACAGTGGGATTTTGATCTGTGTTCAACTTTACCACTTTTACCTGCCCTGCGTATTCGCTAGCAACTTCATCGACAACTGGTGCTACCATCCGACAGGGGCCACACCACGGGGCCCAAAAATCCACTAACACTGGAATTTGACTATCCAGAACTTCTTGTTTAAATGTGGCTTCTGTAACATTTATGACGGATGACATAGTTGTCTCCCTGATTTAATTCATTTATTCGATAATATCGAATAATAAAAATATATGCCAATTTAAGAGACAATGCAAGTTATGAAATTTTTATATCATCCAGACCGAAAAGATATTACATTACCCGGAGTGTTGTACGCGCTAGGTGATCCTGTGCGCTTAGAGATGGTGCGCCTGCTAGCAAGCAAGGGTGAGCAGTGTTGTGGAGACTTTGATTTTGCGATCGCCAAGTCTACGATGTCGAATCACTTTAAGATTTTGCGAGAGTCAGGGGTAGTATTTAGCCGTAAAGAAGGGACACAACACATCAACAGACTGCGGCGAGAAGATTTAGAAGTGCTGTTTCCTGGTTTACTAGATGCAGTATTGCGATCGGCTAGTTCGATGGTGAATAGTAATTAGTCATTAGTAATTAGTCATTAGTAATTAGTCATTAGTTATTAGTTTCTCCCCCATACCCCTACACCCCTACACCCTTATCCCCCTACTGATAAATTTTCTTATAACTTCTCCGCCATTTTTCTAGATTATCTATAGATATAGATTGAGTTACGACATTGGCGCAATCGCCTCGCCAATCAACTTCAGGATCTGTGGTGAAAACCCCACATTCCAATTGTTCAGAGTTAATACTCCAATACTGGCTAAACCTACCTTTTAAAGTAATTACTTGTTCAAAGACTTTATTCCTGTGCTTATTTCTGCGTTTTCTTTCTGTCGCGCCTGTTGCTTCTGTATCGATAAATTTTGTCTCAATTAAGAATAAATTACCTTGAAATGTCAAATAAACAAAATCACATTTTCCCAGGTCTGTATAATCAGCAATTGGTGACTTTTCAAACAACAATAACTCATAGCAAGAAGGGAATAAATCCCGAATATTTAAAAATAGATAAGCTTGCAAAAGCAATTCTTTATCATAAGGAAATACAATCACCCCTTCAAAAAATTGTTTAATGTCTTCGTGGGTTTGGGGTTGAATTTTTTTGCAATAAGACACAAACTTACTTAAATCATTAGCGATCATTAAGTTTCAGCTCCTTCCCCTACCTCTTGCCGAAGTTGTCATGGCATAAAAAAATACCATGTACTACAGGAAATCATCATCCGCATAAGTAACTAAAAAAAGTATTAGTTTTAGTTACTTCTAAGGTAATATACGGTGGTTGGGGATTAGGGACTGGGGATTGGGTATGGGAAATAATTCCTAATTTATCTGGGTTAACTACCGATTAACGGTCTTAGGTGTGCGGGAAATCTAGCATTTTGTAATGCTTGAACGGTAATCCGCGCGTCTTGTACACAAAATTGCCACCCTAATCGGACTAATTTTCGAGAATGTTCGGTTTGTATAATTCCTATCACTGGCATTTTTGCTTTTTCTCTGTCACCTGATTGCTCTTGTAAAATTGTTTTCAGGCGATGTAGTTCTTCTATGTTGGCTGCTTGTTGGGGATTTAGTTCCACCATAACCATTTGTACTGTTTCTACTGGTTCTGCATCTTCAACTATTAATTGCAGTTGTTCGTCACGGCGATCTACTTTACCCCAAAGAATTAATCTGGCATCAACTTGTAACAGAAAACTGATGCGTTCATAAGTTTTAGGAAACACTACAGCTTCAGTTTGAGATGTCAAATCTTCTATTTGCAAAATTGCCATAGCATCCCCTTTTTTGGTCATCACTTTTTTCACACCATTAAGCATGATGACCACACATAATTTTGCATCTTCTCTTTGTTCTCCAAGTTGGGAAATATTTATTGGGGTCAATAGTGGTGCAACTTGTCTCAAAGATTTCAGAGGATGATCGGAAACGTAAAAACCTAATAATTCTTTTTCCATCCGCAATTTTTCTTGGGGTGGATAGTCATTTACCGGTTTAGCTTTCGGTGCAGTTTCAAAAGCATTATTAGTTTTTTTCTCATTACCAGCAGAGAATCCACCTAATAAATCAAATAGATTACCTTGACCTGTCGCTCTATCTTTAGCACGGGATTGCGCCCAATCATAGACTAATTCTAAATCGTGAATTAATTGTTGACGGTTGGATTCAATTTTGTCAAAAGCACCGCAGTAAATCAGCGATTCTAAAGTGCGTCGGTTAACAGTGCGGAGATCGACGCGATCGCAAAAATCAGCCAGCGATTTAAACACGCCTCCTTGTTCACGCGCTTCTAGAATAGCTGCGATCGCATTTTGTCCCACATTCCGCACAGCCGAAAATCCAAATAAAATCTTCCCGCCCACTGGTGTAAAATCCACCCCAGAGCGATTAATATCTGGTGGTTCTATTTGGATGTTCATACTGATACAGGTGGCAATATATTTCTGCACCTTGTCTGTATCACTACTATTAGCTGTCAGTAGTGCAGCCATATATTCCAGTGGGTAATTAGCCTTCAGATATGCAGTTTGATAAGTAACATATCCATAGGCAGTTGAGTGCGATTTATTGAAACAATTAGAAGCAATAAACCCATTTTTAATCACAAAGTTGTGATCACGCTCAACTCCTATGTCATAGACATTTTCTTTACCTATATACTTACGCTCAACGATTTTCATAGTGGGGATTGGGGATTGGGGATTGCTTTTAAGGGCAGGTTTTTCAGAGAGTAAAGAGTAAGGACTTAAAAATTCACGAAAGAATCATATTTTCATTCACCCCTACACCCTTACACCCCTATATCCCTGCACCCTCAAACCAGTGTTTTTGGGTCTCAGTGTAAAAAACCTGCCCTCGAAAGACTGGGGATTTGGGAGTAGGAAGTAGAAAGTAGAGATGATACGATACACAGAATTTTAGACTAGACAGGGGGGACAAGGTAAACAGGTGAGAAATACTAACATAAGTTATTTCCCCAATGCCCAATCCCCAGTCCCCAGTACCCAGTCACCATCAATATGTACTAAAATCAATGACTTGAGTCACTAAGAGAGCAATCATGGCATCCATCCGCGAGTTGCACGAACAACTAGTTAAGAAAGAACGTTCTGCCGTTGAAATCACCCAAGAGGCTTTAGAGCGTATTCAAGCTTTAGAGCCGAAACTGCACAGTTTCTTACACATAACGGCGCAAAAAGCGTTAGAGCAGGCTAGTGCGGTGGATGCCAAAATTGCTGCTGGCGAAGAAATTGGGCTGCTGGCGGGAATTCCCATTGGTGTCAAAGACAATATGTGTACTAAGGGAATTCCTACTACTTGCGCCTCCAAGATTTTAGAAAATTTTGTGCCACCTTATGAATCAACAGTGTCACAAAAACTGATTGATGCGGGGGCTGTAATTGTTGGTAAAACCAACTTAGATGAATTTGCGATGGGTAGTTCCACTGAAAGTTCTGCCTATCAAGTCACCGCAAACCCCTGGGATTTGTCGAGAGTTCCTGGAGGTTCTTCTGGAGGTTCAGCCGCCGCCGTTGCGGCCGATGAGTGCGTTGTGGCATTGGGTTCTGACACTGGGGGTTCAATTCGCCAACCTGCGTCTTTTTGTGGCGTGGTGGGACTCAAGCCGACTTACGGGTTAGTTTCTCGTTATGGTTTAGTCGCTTACGCTTCATCACTGGATCAAATCGGCCCCTTTGGACGCTCTGTACAAGATACCGCTATCTTACTAAATGCGATCGCAGGTTATGACCCCAAAGATTCCACCAGCCTGAAAGTCGAAATTCCTAATTACGCAGCTACTTTAAAACCAGACCTGAAAGCTAGAAGCAAAATGCGAATTGGCATCATCAAAGAAACTTTTGGTGAAGGTTTAGATTCCGTTGTCGAACAAGCTGTCACCAAAGCCATTGAGCAACTACAGAGTTTAGGTGCAGAAATCCATGTAATTTCCTGTCCTAACTTCCGTTATGGCTTACCTAGTTATTACATCATTGCTCCCTCGGAAGCATCAGCCAACCTCGCCCGCTACGATGGCGTAAAATACGGCTGGCGCGCCTCAGATACAGATAATCTGCTGTCTATGTATAAGAGTACCCGCGCCCAAGGATTTGGAGCAGAAGTCAAACGCCGCATCATGATTGGGACATACGCCCTTTCTGCTGGTTATTATGATGCTTATTACCTGAAAGCACAAAAAGTCCGTACCCTGATTAAGCAGGACTTTGAAAGAGCCTTTGAAACCGTGGATGTGTTAGTCACGCCAACCGCACCAACTACAGCATTTAAAGCTGGGGAAAAAACCACTGATCCCTTAAGTATGTATTTAAATGACCTGATGACCATCCCTGTAAACCTCGCTGGTTTACCAGGGATCAGCGTTCCCTGTGGCTTTGATGACCAAGGACTACCTATTGGTTTGCAACTCATCGGCAAAGTTCTACGAGAAGACCAATTACTACAAGTAGCCTACGCCTATGAACAATCCACTACTTGGCATTTGCATCAGCCGCAAATTTAAATTGGGCATTGGGGGTAGTGCGTTGCGGTAAATCCAGCCCTGTAGGGGACTGGTGTTAGCGTAGCTTCAAGCCTTCTCTACGAGAGGCTGCACCAACGGCATGGCTTCGCTGAAAGCGACGCTTCTAGAGTCACCCGGAGGGAGGTCTCCTCCGTTGTGGCACCTGCCGTCATTAGGTATTGGGGAGAAGAGAGAGTGAGTGTTGACTAATAACTATTGACCCCTGAACTCTGCACTATATGTAATTTGTTTAACTTCTCCTTGTCCTCCTAAGGGTTGTGCAGGTTGATTATCTACAGCAACTAAGACAGCACCAGCGTTACCTGAACGGACAGTTAACTCTTTTTGGGCTACCCAAGTTCTTCGTTCTCCTTTAGTTAAATTCCCTACAAATTCTGTCTTACCGTCCGCTTTCACTTGTAGCCATGATTCCCCTTGCAGTTCCAAAGTAATTGTCAGATTGGAATTATCTGTGATGTCAGGTAAAGCGGGTGATGCTGTAGCTAGAGGTGGTTCTGTGGCTGTGAGTGGTGTCTGTTGGGGTACAGAATTTTGTTGTTCAGCGATAGTTCCATCCGTTGATGAGGACGCTACAGGTGATGGGTTGACTTGTTCGACTGGACTAGATGATGAGCTTTTTTTGCTGGACGATGATTCAGCTATGAGTTTAGGATTAAGGACATAAATTAGCCCAGTACAAGCAATACCCAACAACAGAACATAAGGTACAACAAGAGGTATACGAATTTTAGGCCTTTTGTCTAGGTTGGTATTTTCGTGTTTGATATCTGTAGGCGAATCTGGAGGTGAAGGATTAACTGTAAAAGAATTGGCGATCGCAGTACCATCCAGTCCCAGAATATCTGCATAACGGCGGATAAATCCTTGGACGTATACTGGTTCTGGTAATTCTTCAAAGTAGCCTGCATCTAAAGCTTTTAGGAATGTTAATCGAATATTTGTTTTAGCAGCGACCTCTTCTATACGTATAGATTTTTCTTCTCTGGCTTTTCGTAAATCTCTACTTATTTCAAGTAACTGTTCTTTTTGGGCTTGATTTAATAGCGTCATGGTCTGCTCCTAGTTTTAGCTAATGTTGACTATTCACCAGTGAGACTACTGAACTAAAGTAAATAGTATTACTTTTTCCTAAAATAATGAGGTTTTTAGCTGATTTTAATTGTAATTAGAAATTCCAATTGAAAAATATTAACTTTTTTTAGTTATTACAGAATCATGTTTTGGATCAAGATTTGTGAAATCACCACATTATGAACAAAATCGTTAAGAAAATGCCACTTGTATTACAAATATGTTTCAAGTTGCTACCTTTAGTAACAGCAGTTGTAGCGATCGCCTATCTGACAATCTGTATATTTCTTGCACGCCAACAAACTCGCTTCATTTTTTTTCCCTCTAGTGTCATTGAAGTTACACCAGAGAAATTTAGTATCCCCTATGAAGATGTGTGGCTACCTGTAACGGCAAAGTCTGGACAAGTAGAACGTCTCCACGGTTGGTGGATGCCAGCCAAACATCCCAATAGCAAAGTGTTATTGTATCTACATGGTAATGGTGAGAACATTAGTGCCAATGTGAGTCACGCTCACAGATTTTACCAATTGGGATTTTCTGTACTACTAATTGATTACCGAGGATATGGCCGCAGTGAGGGTTCTTTTCCCAATGAAATGAATGTGTATCAAGACGCTGAAACCGCTTGGAATTACTTAGTAAATCAGAGAAAAATTGCCCCTCAGCAGATTTTTATATACGGTCATTCATTAGGTGGTGCAGTAGCAATTGATCTAGCAGTAAAACAACACACGGCTGCAGGATTAATTGTTGAAGGCACATTTACATCTGTGCGTGAAGTGATAGATTATCGCAATGTATTTAGGTCATTTCCGATTGATTTAATTTTGAATCAGCGATTTGAATCTATTAAAAAACTGACTCAATTAAAAATGCCAGTTCTATTGATTCATGGTACTGCTGATGCGACAGTACCCTCTTTTATGAGTCAAAAATTGTATGCTGTTGCACCTGAACCCAAAAAATTAATTTTAGTGGAAGGTGCAGGACATAATGATTTAGCAAAGTTAGTCGGCAAGCAATATTTACAATGGGTAGAAGAGTTTGTCCAGAAGTCAACATTCAAAAGTCAACAGTCAGTTATCAATTTAACAAATTCAGAAAATTAATACCGAAACGTCCGGATTGATTTATGAAGAAAGGGAGAAAATATACAGGATCGTCTGGTTTGCTTACTTAAATCTACTTTAATTATGTCTACTGCATCTGTGTATTTATTAGATATGCCAGGAAGGTCGGCAATTACCCTTTCTCAAGATGAATTGCGATCGCTTTTAGGTCAAATTGAAATTAAACTTCATCGCAGTCAAGTTTATCGCCGCATTGTAGATAGATTAGAGACTTTATTAGGTGATTCTGGTGAACAAGCCAAAGTTTTGTGTAAAGCTTTAGGTAGAGAAGCAATTGGTTTAGCATTCCAGCAATTTGCACAAGAATATCCAGAGAAAGATACTACTGATACTTCGGCAAATATTGATTCAGAGAATGCCAAAAATTTATCTCATTGCCAGAAGCAAGCTATATTCAGCCCACAGCAATCTAGCATAAATACAGATATAAGTATTTCTACATTTGAAGCAAGCACAAAAAATACCGATAAAAACCAAACAAGTCAAATTAGTCAAGACTTAACCTCAAATCACAAACCTTCCAAAGCTGAATTAGTCAAGCAACTTACACAACAACAGCGTCTAGAAGCCATGCGCCAAATAGGTTTGCAACTAAAGCAAGCTCGTGAGTCGCAACATAAAAGTTTAGCGCAACTACAAATCTATACTCATATCCCTATCCACCAGATGGAAGCGGTGGAGAATGGCAGCTTGGAATTATTGCCAGAAGATGGATTTGTACGGGATTATATCCGCATTATGGGTAACGTTTTAGGAATTAATGGCACAATTTTGGCGGCTTCTCTACCCAAACCTGGTGCAGTCAGAGCAATTTTACCCTCTTGGTGTCGGCCTCAGAAAAAACCCTCAGACTTAAGATTAGAAATTCGTCCGCTACATTTATATCTAGGTTATACAGCCCTTGTTGCTGGAGCAGTCGGAGGATTATCTTATCTATCTCAGCCAGCAACGACCAGAAATTTACTAAATTCTGATGTAGTTAATTCTCCTGTTCCATCAGATTCCCAGTCACCAAAATATCAAACTGGAGTCACTAATAAACCAGGGATTCAAACTAGCCCAAATAGTATCCGTGTAGGTAATGATATTGCACCACCAGAAGTTCTCTAATCAACTTCTTTCTTCACTCAAAACTCAGCACTATTATCTAGCCAGATTCCTCCAAAGGCTCAAAAGACCACAGCGAGGGAAAATTTCTTCAACCCTAAACTCCACTCCCTACACTATGTTCCCTTTTTCTCGCTAGCATTGTCATAACGGCATCTCAAACTTGGTAAAATTCAGGGTGTGAGAGAGGAGAACATTCACACATGGTAGCTATTCATACGGATTTAAATATTGCTGCTTTAGAAGCAGAATATAGTCAAAAATCACCAAGGGAAATTCTCAAATTTGCCTTGGAAACTTTCGATAATCTGGCAATTTCCTTCAGTGGTGCTGAAGATGTTGTGTTAATTGATATTGCTGCCAAAATTACCAAAAACTTCCGTGTGTTTACACTGGATACCGGCAGGTTGCACCCAGAAACATACCAATTTTTAGATCAAGTCAGAAAGCATTACGGGATCAAATTAGAAGTAATGTTCCCTGATGCTGCGGAAGTTCAAGCTTTGGTAGAAGAGAAGGGATTATTTAGCTTCTATCAAGATGGTCACAAAGAATGCTGTGCAGTTCGCAAAGTCAGACCCCTGCGCCGCAAACTCAACACCCTAGATGCTTGGGTGACAGGACAACGCAAAGACCAAAGTCCCAGCACGCGCAATCATATCCCAGTCATTGAAGTTGATACCGCCTTCTCCACAGAAGACCATCAATTGATTAAGTTCAACCCCTTAGCAAATTGGTCTTCTGCTCAAGTGTGGGAATACATTCGTGCTTTAGATGTACCCTATAACAAGTTACACGAACGCGGTTTTATCAGCATCGGTTGCGAACCCTGCACCAGACCAGTTTTACCCAACCAGCACGAACGTGAAGGCCGCTGGTGGTGGGAAGAGTCCACTGCTAAAGAGTGCGGTTTACACGTTGGTAATTTGCAAAAATAGTTAGTGGTGAGTAAGGTGCGTTAGTGAATTTAACGCACCGGCTAACCTCCAAATACTGGAAATCTATCAGAATAAACATCTTAGTAGAATGCCGCATCAATTTAGCCACTATCTCAACTAGGCAGAAAGCAGCAAAAAGAAGCATTCTTTACTTTTGCCCTACTCTGACGTACTACCTTTGGAATTAAGAACTTCCTGTAAACGAGTTCTAAATTCTCCTTTGGGGTGTCCGCCTTTGACTTCACCAATAATTTGAAATTCTCCTTCCGGCGAATCACAAATAATGTAGGTGGGCCATCCCATTTGAGATTTATCAGGATACTGGGTAAGCAAAATCTGGCGATATTTGCGATATGTGGCTGTATCCTGCATTTTCACGTCAATAAATTGCAAGCCTAGCTCTTCAGCTACCTTTTGGTCGTAAAATGACATTTTGTGGCAGATGCCGCACTCTTCAGAAGAAAATTTAACAACAGCTAAACTCATGTAGCTCTGTATCTCTTTTTGATATAGCCGATATACTTAAGCATACCTCCTATAGTAGTCTGCTTTGATTTTTGGAAGTAGTTGTATGGGTAGGTGATAGAGAAGCAATGATATGACGTAAGGATTCTAGAGAAAGATTCCTACTGTGAGAAAACCTAGACATAAGTATTCAGATATGCTCTCTCTGCACAAAAATCATTAATAGTTCTCGACTAATATATAGCCATCACCTGGAATTACGGTATGTTGAAGCAGCAAATTATCCCTGACATCAGGTGTTCTTTTGTCAAATGATTGGGCGATCGCCACACTGTTCTCTTTGCTCTATATACTTAATTAAGTATAAGTGAACACTACAAACACAGCGATTGAGAACAGCAAAGGAGTCAAACAAGAGTAAGTAATGAGAATCACTCAACGGGAACTTTTCTCAAATTACTTATTCAAGAATGTATGTAATGACTTTGCGATCAATTTACACCTATAAACTCACAAAATAGGTTATAATCCCCAAGACTCAAGAAAATCTAGTCAACAGATTGTGACATTCACGCCAATCGCACATTATCTGGGCTAGAATATAACTCCAATCTTGAGCTAAAATGTAGCACCAAGCAACTACCGATCACCAGAGCATATCAGCCAAACATCTACCCACAAATGCTCTCGTGATGCTCCAAAAAACAGGGAAGTTATTTATCAAGGTGTATTTACCAATTAATTTTTCCAAGATAAATTTCAGTCTTCCGGATAAATTGATGTAAAGGTCGGCTGTAATTTATTCCAAAAAAAAAGCCCTAGTTGGTGGCAGCCAACCAGGGGAGTCAATTATCAGGGTGCATCTACCAATTAATTGTTCTAGAATTACACACCAAATTCCGGAGGAATTGTCACAAATGGCGTTGCTTTTTTGCATTAGAAAAAAAAGCTCTCGTCGGTGGCAGTCAATTAGGGGAGTTATTGATTAGGGTTCATTTGTCAATGTAATTAATTGTTGTCAGCGACAATTCAGTAACTTCTAAATAAACTCCTTATTCATGGAGTTACTGATTGTCAACCATAAAAAAAGCCCCCAGTCAGGTGTTAGCCAACTAGGGGAGTTAGTTATCAGGGTGCATCTACCAATTAATTCTTCTACCTCTCACCCCCAACTTCAGGATGAATTTCTCAACATTGGCAATTACTGTTTGCTACACATAAAAAAAGCCCCCAGTCAGGTGTTAGCCAACTAGGGGAGTTAGTTATCAGGGTGCATCTACCAATTAATTCTTCTACCTCTCATCCCCAACTTCAGGATGAATTTCTCAAAATTATAAAAAATCCCCAGCGGTCGCAACCGACTAGGGGAGTTAATTATCAGGGTGTATATACATAATAATAACATATTTATGGTATCATAAAATACGTAATCTTCTCCAGATTGCTGGGATTTTCCTTAAAAATTAGAAATTTTGCCCTATTTCCTAGGATGAAATAGACTGGAAATATTAGTGATAGAAAAAACCCCTAGTTAGGTGTTAGCCAACTAGGGGAGTTGAAGATCAAGGTGCATCTACCAATATAGTGTTCTGGGCGGATGCCAACTAATCCGGATAAAGTTGTAAATGTAGAGAAAGGAAAACCACTGTTTTGGAAAAAATCAGTAGTCGAATCTATTTACAGTATAAAAAGGAGCAAAAAATCGAATTGAAACTTTTGCGTTTCAAATTAGATTGAGGAGGCAAACGAGAGAAGTTGTGACCCAGGAATTTCACATTTCCGTGACTCCAGTAGGGCAGAATGACTACTTGGTACGGACGGAACAAGTCGCGACAGGGGTTCCATTGGCAGAAGAGTTAGTGACCTGGCCTGTGGCTGATTGGTTAGCTATGGCTGGTCATTTGATGAACGACCCCTTAAAGACAGTATTACAGGGAGAAATGATCGCTCCTAGTGCGATCGCCAAAAACTCTGTAAACTTAGTGGCATTGGGACAACAACTTTATAATGCACTGTTTCAAGGTACGCTCAGAGATAGTTGGATTACTGCCCAAGGGATCGCCCAGAATCAACAACAAGTGCTAAGGCTACGTTTAGGGCTTAAGGATAATAGGTTAGCACGTCTACCGTGGGAAGTTATGCACGCAGGCGATCGCCCCCTAGCAACTGGCCCCTACATTGCCTTCTCTCGCTTCCAAAGTGGCATTTCTCCAGCCTCTCGCGTACCTTCCAGCAATCGATCTCAACTCCCAGAAGATGGTGTAATTCGGGTGTTGATGGTGTTAGCTTCCCCTTCAGATCAAGCTAGTTTAGATTTACTCAAACAAGAAGCCATCAAACTGCAAGCAGAACTGCACCGTCAACTACCTAGATCCTTAAATAGTGGTCATTATCTGCCAGAAATTGAACTCACCTTGTTAGATCAGCCAGGGAGAGAAGAATTAACCCAGGCTTTAGAACAAGGCAGATTTCATGTCCTCCACTATTCAGGGCATAGTAATTTAGGGCCGAATGGCGGTGAAATTTATTTAGTCAGCAATAGAACAGGCTTGACAGAAACCCTCACAGGCGACGATTTAGCGGGGTTGCTAGTCAACAACAACATCAAAATGGCGGTATTTAACTCCTGTTGGGGAACATACTCCGCTACCACCGATATTCCTAAGGACTCTTGGGAACGTAACTTGACAGAAAGCTTAGTCAAGCGGGGTATTCAAAGCGTTTTGGCAATGTCAGAAAGAATTCCTGATGAAGTAGCACTCACACTTACCCAATTGTTTTATCGCAACCTTAGCCAAGGCTATCCTGTAGATTTATGCGTGAGTCGAGTGCGTCAGGGATTAATTTCTGCCTATGGTTCGCACCAGATGTATTGGGCATTACCAATTTTATACCTCCAGCCGGAATTTAACGGTTTTCTCTACCCCAAAACTGCTGCCTATAATCATGCAGATGCCTTGGCGGAGTATAGCCCACCTCTCACTGCTAGTTCCAGTCCCACAGCTAGCTATTCTGCTGTCGTCGATCCGGATATGTCTGTACCAATTGAGGGAACGATTCCCTCAGAATTAGCCCGTGAAAATTCTGGCTTAGACTGGTTGGGAGAAGATACTTGGGGTGATTTAGTTGATGAAATTGCTTATGATGATCCCACCTATGCAGAAGATTGTGCTTTTGTGTCTGATATCTTTCGCCAACTAGATCAGCCAATTACTGAGAATGAAATACCTGAAACACCTCAGGAAATCAGACATCAAAGGCCAGATCAAACTGCGCTAGAAAGGCAGATGACTGCTTTACCTAGAGAAACAGAGTCACCAAGCATTGTACCCGTGACTAACAATGGCAGTTTTCCAAACTCACTGACAAATTTGCAGAATTTACATCCTTCATCATCAAGAACACGCCAACGTCGTCAAAAGACATCAATTTTGGCTGTGGTGGGGGCGGGTGCGATCGCTACCCTGTTAGCTTTGACTTGGTGGTGGCAAAATCGCCAATCATCCTTATCTGATATTCCTCCTATCCCTACCCAGTCTGCGCCCAGCCAGACCCCAGCAGATATCCGACAAATGCCTACGGAAATGGTGACAACCATTGCTACAGAGAAATTAAATCAAGGTGACTTAGAAGCAGGGTTAGCAGCAGTAGAAGAATTACTCAATCGTAATGTGCTACCTGCTGCGGAAACAGCTTTGAATTTGATTCCCTCCCAGCAGATCCAAAAGCCATCTGTTAACTTTCTCAAAGGGCGATTAGCTTGGCAATCTCTCAGAACAGGAGATACAAAATATAGCGTTGATGATGCTCGTCGTTACTGGGAAAATGCTGTTCGGGGTAATCCAAATTCGTCTGAATATAAGAATGCTCTAGGTTTTGCCTATTATATGGAAGGAAACTTGAATGAAGCCAATGCTTCTTGGTTACAAGCTTTGAATTCAGCACTGGAAAGGCAAAATTCCGATTCTCAGACACAACTACCTCCTGAGGCCTTAACTTCCTATGCTGGTTTAGCTATGGGAATGTATAAATCTGCACAAAATTTATCAGGAAATAAACGGACTCAATATCTCAAAGAAGCCATCAAATCACGGCAAACCGTCCTCAAACAAGACCCGTTAAATTTCCAAGTCGATAAATTAAGCAACCATTGGCTGTGGACAGAGGAGATGATACGAGATTGGCGATCGCTCCTTCAAGAAAAAAGTACCGAGGCGATGACCTCTGGTCTGTTGGAGACCATCGCATAATCATAGATAGATGCGCGTGCGATCGCCTACACCTAAACAGCAACAAGCATGGAACTAGAAGTTTTACTGCGAAACCGACGTAAGATTCGCGCCATAGGTTTTGACGATGCTCCCTTTATTCGCCAAGCAGGAAAACCTGTCGGTGTAGCAGGGGTGATTTGCGCTGATACTCGTTTTGAGGGTATGGTTTGGGGAGAAATAGAACCTGATGGTTGGGATGCTACAGAAAAAGTTTCTCAGCTACTACTTGGGGGCAAATTTTTATCACAGCTACACGTAGTGTTACTAGATGGCATTTCTCTAGGTGGTTTAAACATTATAGATTTGCCCTTGTTAGCAGAAAAGTTACAGCTTCCGTGCATTGCAGTCATGCGAAAGCAACCTAATCTGAATGCTATGATGTATGTTATAAAACAACTCCCATATCCAGAAAAACGCCTAGAGATTTTGCGTCGTGCTGGTTGTGTGCATGAATATTCACCTTTTTATTTTCAAGTTTGCGGTGTTGAGCCTGAAATCGCCGCCCAAGTGTTGCAACAACTTACAGACTGCGGCCATGTTCCAGAAGCATTACGCCTAGCTCACTTGATAACCTCAGCAGTAGTAAAAGGGGAGAGTGGAAGACAAGCTTGATGAGACACTTGTTGATCGCACAGCAACTCACATATCTCTTTGTATTCAGGTCACTTCTGTCTTCTTCAACTCCCCTAAACTTTGTATTTGCAGCTGATCGTATCCTGCGGCTTGCAGTGGCTTGATGACATCTTGTTGCAAGTCTGGCACATAACAGGCTATGAGATGGGCTTGATGCTCTGGAAACATCCGAACTTCTCCTATAGCTGCCGGCAAGATGCAAGATTCACCTTGCTCCAATCGCTCGATACCAGAGCTAAATTCTAGCTGTACAACATTGCCGACATTGGAGAGAATTAGGCAACGGTGGGGGTGAGATGGTTCTGAATGTGGTTCATTTAAAATCCAGTGTTCCAGAGCAAAGTAACGACTAGCACAGCCAAAAATTCGAGAATTAGCTGCCGATTGTAACTTTAACCCACTGTTTGGACGAGGTTGATAATGGTTTTTTAGCTCATCAAGGGCTGCATTAATATTTGCATACCAATCTTGTTGGCTGTACTTGTTTCCATACAAATCCGTCGGCATCACGGATTGAGCTAAATTTGAGGTTTGTTGAATTTCAAAAACCAGTGTATCTGGGCCGAAGGTGTGAAGGATACCTGCCGGGACGTAAACAGTATCGCCGGCTTGAATTGAGTGACGCACTAGAACAGAATCGTAATCACAGGCTGCAAAAGCTTCAAATAATTGCTCCCGTGTAAAGTCTGCCTTGAGTCCAGCCAAGACCGTTGCCCCTGGTGCTGCCCAAAGAATGTGCCAAGCCTCGGTTTTACCGTTTGGTTCGTTGTGTAGATGCCGAGCCGTTTCATCATCGGCGTGGAGATGTACGGGCAGCATATGAGAAGCATCAATAAATTTGGACAGTAACGGAAAATGTGGCCCTTGCCAGCCCTGACCAACCAGCTCATGAGGATAAGCTAATGTGATTTCATGTAAGGTACGGCCAGCCAAAGAACCATTAACCACAGTCCCAGTTTTGTCTTTGTAGTCGCTGACTTCCCAGGTTTCGGCTAATATCCCGGCAGGTAAACCACGTTTTCCCAGACGTTCTGCAATCAGCCGTTCGCCAAAAGTGTATTTTTGGATATTAGTAGTTAACTTCAATGGATACCAATCCATGAAAATTTGACCCAATCATACATCCAGTTTCTACGTAGTCATGGGGCAATGCTTCTATCTACAGGATAATAAAGTTCTGCCGCAAGATTGAGTTAAATTCTTTCACAAACTAAGACAGTTCCCTTTTCCCCGCGAGTAATGCGTAGTTCTTCGTCAAGATAGAGAATAGACAGACGACCTTTGGGCGATCGCTCCATTGTAAAAGCTACTTCTCCAGTTGTAGGATTGATACCTTGTGGGGGAACTAACCCAAACATCAACCACAAGACGACAGACATCAAATTCTCTTTGAAAGTTCGTTTTGTCGGTTTACTTTGCTGACCAAAAACAGCTTGCCAATCATTGATTTTATTTGGGTCTTGCGGTGCTAAAATTCCCCCAGTGAATCTGACTTGCAGCACTGTATCACTAATAGGTTGGCAGACTCCTAAGTTGCGAACTATTCCAGAAAGTTGAGGAAAAGACTCATCAATAATTGTAAATTCCACCACAATATCATGGGTGCGTTGTTCACCATTATTGAGTGGAAATACAGGTTGCAGTACTCGGTCAATAACTAATTTCAATCCAGTTGGCTGAAACATATTAAAAGCCAAGCGACCAAGTGTATAAGCAAACTTACCATTAGGAAGCAATTCCCCTCCGGGAAAATTCGGCGCACTAATCAATAACCATGTGCCATCCATGAGTGTGTTTTTATGGGTTGGTGCTGGCTCCGAGTTCACAGCTTGGAGATTTTCAATAGCAGCAATTACGGCTTTATCTTTGGTATTGCCATTGTTAGCAGCTAGTGCCTGACGCAAAGCTGTTTTAGCCTCTGTACATTTCCCTGTATTGACTGCCATAGTGTGGAAATTTTTGAGTTCAACTGAATGCTAATTTAGACCATCAACTAATTTTCTGGTAGTTGATTAGTCATTGAAAATTGCTCAAGTTTGAGCCTGGTGAATATAGTTGCTTGTTGTGCTTTGGATAAGACAAAAATTTTACCGATTTTTTTCTGGCAAATTTCTAGCTGGGATTTCCTCTCCTTGATAAAACTGTCGCTCCAACTTACCCAAACCGAACCAAATCAAAATCCCAGATATTATCACCAGGGTAGAAGCAACCACGATAATGATAGAAATGTGACTCTGAGTCAACATTAATAAGGGAAGCAACCCCCAAACTAAAGCTGTCACTAATGCTACTCCTAATCTCAAGCTTTGCAACTGAGTTAATGCAGATCTACAACTAGCGCATTTTTTTGTATGAGAATGATATCTATCGAGTAATACCTCTTTTGAGAGTGGCGGTGGTAGAGACTCTGCTTTGAATGGTTCAGCTTTGTATTGCTTTACCCAAGAACGAAACTCAGATACAAAAAGGTCGGCTTTGGTTGGTAAATAAAACGCTTGAGTAAAATTGGCACTACCACCAAGTTTTTCGAGATAGCGTTCTTGGTAATGTAAAAAAATCTGATCGTCTTCGAGGACGCGATTTTGACCAAGATGAGAATACCAGCGTGGAGTCAGTTTCAGAAAAAGTCCTGGTAATTTAGATGAGAACTTGAAAGGAAAACGGGCAAATAAGCGGCACTCTCCCTTGCGAATAGGAGTTGCGTAGACAACTGTTAAGGTTCTGCCATACTGCTTGGATGTGAGGTCATGCCACATCAATGCGGGAGCAATGAACGTAGTATCCTGCCGTCCTAAAGTCCCTTTGCGCGGGCCTTCTGCCCAAGTCCCTTTAAATCCCCACTTGCCAGATTCTATAATTTCTAGATCGATAGGAGAAACATTAGCTCGATTACCGACAGTACGGTGATGGGTGTAAGGAATATGGCTGGTGTCAAGAACATTTTCCATTAATGTCAGTGCATCATAGGGTAAATCTCTAAAGGTGTTCAGGCAAATCCAACCATCAGGGTCTTGTTCTAGTGGTTCAACGATAGGAACTTTAGTTTTAGCTGCATTCTCGGCCCGACCAGGATAGACGAACAACATTCCTTGCCGAACTGTGGTGGCTAGTGTCGCTACACAAGCCCGTTGAGAACTTGCTGCTTTTGTTTGTTGTGTTTGCTGTGGTATGTTCTCACATTTACCTGTTCCCGAAAAAGCCCAGCCATGATAAGGACATTCTAGCCATCCCTCATGATTAATTCTGCCTTCCGACAGTGGTGCTAAACGGTGTGGGCATTGGTCTATAAATGCTCGCCATGTTTGCTCATGTTTGTCCCACCACAGAACAATATCTTGCTCTAGCAAGGTGAAGCGAGTTGGTTGAGATTTGTTTAAGTCTTCAATGTAGGAAACAGGATACCAAACTTCTTGCCAATCAAATTTATCTGGATCTATTCCCCCAGCCGGTAACTGTTGTAATGCGCTAGTTTGGAATTTTACTTCTTGTTGAGAATTCTCTTGAGGTAAAACACTGTTGGACATGGTGACAATTGCAAAATTATGCTACTTTTTATCCACCAAAAATATAGCTATTTTTTAATCCTATTGGTAGGAATAAATTTGAGCAATCATTCTTGAGTCTCAAGTGACTCAGTGTCTATTTTGCTAATTTACATTCAGCATAAATAATCTCATTCTGTAGTTAGAGGTCGGTTAAAAGGATACATAGTTAATTGTTAACTAACGCCGTGTGCAAATTTTTTGGTAACCTAACCCCCAACCCCTTCCCTACAAGGAAAGGGGAGCAAGAATCAAAGCATCTTCCCTACAAGGAGATGGGTTTCGATAATCAGTTGCACATCGCATTAACTAGCAATAACAAAGAATCAAATAAAGCGTATAAGAACCTGCAACAGATGCTGTTCAAGCGTCCCGCGCAACCAGCAGAACTAGCACCTGTATACGTGCTGCTAGCTTCGGATGAAGCAAGTTATATATCGGGCGCGGTCATTACTGTGATTGGCGACCAGCCAGTTCTTCCATAACGTTGCAATCCCTCGTTACTGATGCAGCGATCGCACCAAGATTTTGCTAGAGGCGATCGCTCTATCTAAAAACAGAGCCAAATCGCATTTATGCCATAACAGATATCTTGGCAGATTACGTATAAGTATGCCTCCCTATATAGTCTCATAGAAATATGTAGTACAAGTCTAATCTCAGCAATTAGATGCTTGGAAAAATATTTACCTGAATGTTTCAATTTATTCAAGAATTGCAGCTAAAAATGATGGAAAATACATTAATTGATAAAACCTTCCGTGACAGTGATGGTAATGTTGTCATCGCTCAAATGCCGAACCCACCGCTAATAGTATGGGTAGTAGCTACTTTGCTATCTCTAGTTTTTACAACTGGCAAAATCAATACAGTGTTAGATGTAGTGTCAACTGGGTCGTTATTTACTTGGGCGTGGTTGGAACTATTTCAAGGTGTTAATTATTTTCGCAGATCGCTAGGTCTTGTTGTCTTGATTGGTCTTATTGCTTCAAAAGTGATCTAATTGACATTGCCGAGGACTATGAGGTTTGCAAATCGCTAGAAGTGCTGGCTGATTGGCAACCTTCCTCATGAATTTAGCTCGGCAAGTATCAAAGTCAGTGAGACGCAACGTCAAAGACCAAACCCGATTCTTATGTTTTTCTGAGGTATCCAGACATTTTCCGGTGTTAATATCCCAAATCTTCACCCTTTGGTCAATCGCTGGCTCTTTCTATTTAAGCGATCGCCTAACTGTTTCTGTTTTTGGGTTAATATCTCAATTTGCTGGCTACGAACGGCACTCAGTTCTTGACTTAATAGCTTACTAGTTGGTAATTTATTGCTGTCTAATTGAACATCAATTGCGTGTATTTCTCCAATTTTGAAGGTGATACCTTTAGGAGATTGATAAATACTTTTGTTATTCTGATCCAACACTTCAATAGTGATCTCTGGCTTTTTTTCTCCGAATTCTTTTAATAAATCTTCGCTATATTCCAAACGATAGTAACCCTCTTTATCTGTGACTGTTCTACCAAGACGATCATCTAATTTGCGATCGCCACTAGAAGCTTTGATGGTAACGTTAGGTAGGCTGATTCCAGTTTTCTCATCTACGATACGACCTGCTAAAACAAAGCGATCGCTCGGTTTAGTAAATATTGCTTGGCGACGTAAATCAGCGATTTGTTCAAGGAACTGTTGTCGTTGGAGTAAACCAGTTCTGATCGCTTCAGTACGCACTCGAACTTCCGTACGCTGTTGTTCGCGGTCTTGGTGATAATCTGTATTAATTTGATTGGTCAAGTCCTGCACAAACTTTACAGCACCTTGCGGTATTTCTAAGTTTGATAAATCTTGCCTAGTCTGTGTGTTCTCTGCTTGAGTTACTAATGCTTGAAAATCTTCAACTAACTTGTTAGCAAAATCCGCTAAGTTAATTTTGAGGCGGTCATTATTCATTGCTACCCTCCGAATTTATGCAGCAGAAATATTGATTTGAGGAAAGTTCAGCCCTTGTTGAATATTAGAATTTTGTCCTTTGAGTTGAATAGGAAAATTTGCTTGACTGACGTTACCTGTGATTGAGCCACGTTGTAATTGAGTGACCAGTAAACAAGGAGTAACTGCTGTATTAGCCGCAAAAAAATCAATGTAATTAAAAGGTAAGTTGACGTAAAGAAGATTATTGGTTTCCATAGATTTGTAAGGGTGTAGGGTTATAGACGTATAAGGGAAAAAGCATCATTCATGTTCATCTGTGAAACTTGCTTCAAATGAAACTGCTGCCTTCTGTTTTTTGCCAATCAACGATTTCGTAACAGGTTGTTAGCAATCACACTTTGTTCAATGTTACTAATGTTGCCTACTGGCGTGGTGGAATGATTAGAAGCATTGTTACTAGTAAAAATTAAGGCATTAATGCCAGATATGACAAAAGCAGAAATATTTAATAAACCTTCAGGAACATGTAATTGATTACCTTGAACATTAGCTTGAGTGTATTGTAATTGAGTTGGAATTGCCTGATTGAATTGAGTTGCCGATAATGCTAAAGCTAGTGTAGGTGCAAAGGTTTGAGGTTGGTATGTACTTAATGTAGTAAAGTTGCCAAAGTTAGACGAAGGGTTAGCATTACCCCAAGCTAATTCTACGCCGCGATTTTGAGAAATATCATTATCAGCGATCGCTACTGTCCCAAACACGTTATTCAGGCGTACACCTCCGACGGGGTTGTATTGAATGCTGTTATCTGTAAATACTAAGTCAAATATAGTTTCTAAGTTGACCGCAGCAGATATAACTCTCCGCCTAACATCGCTACCGCAATTATTTACCCGATTATTATGCAAACGACAGAAGGCCGCACCTTGAATATCAATACCGCCTCTAGCAAGACTGAAATTAGCCAAATTTGCTGATTGGGCGCAGTCACTAATCCGATTACCTTCAACATCAAGGTTAATTACCAACGCATTTTCGTTAATGAAAATACCAGCCCCACCCATGTAGCTGATTTGATTATTACGAAGTTTGAGTTTAGCCAGAACTTCCGGCACATCATTTGCACCTTGAATGTCAATTCCATGACCTATCCCACCCAGAATTTCGTTATTGTCAATTAAAGTTTCAGTGATACCGAATAAGGGATTATTAACTGTGAAAGCATTCTGATCATTAAATATCTGCCGTTGGATAGCTTGAGCAATCAACGCAAAATTGATCAATAGCTGTAGGTTTAAGGATAGCCGGATGCCACCCCTTGTCCAAGTGTCAGGATTGATATCCGCAGGGACAAGGATGTGATTACCTACGATTCGGCAACCGGCCCCTTTCGCAAAGATGCCATAACTGTTGATGTAGGGTAATAACGCTTGGGCAAAAACATTTAAGGCATTCCGCAGCACCGAAGTATTACCAAGATTTTGATTTTGTAAGGCGGTGGAGAGTGTTGAGGCTGCTGTCCGCAGGTTGGTATCACTAATCCTACTGCTATTATTAATGTCAGTTAAGGCTGCTGTTGCTTGGCTTCTGGCGGTGTTATTTGTGAGTTGAGTGGGAGTATTTTGAAAACTTTGAATTGTATCCAGTAAATCGCTAGTTGAACCTTCTTGCAGTGCCAACCCCAAAGGTGCAAAAATCTCAACGTTATTGAGAGCAGCAGTCAAGTTATTAGCATCAGAAATAGAAGTTTGCCGCTCTTGCATCGTGATATGGTTATCGAGGATGACCAATTCAAAAATGTTGCTAGTGATCGCAGTATCCAAGCTGCGAATTTGATTAGCGGCAATGTGATAATCTGCTTCTAAAAAGCCCTCAGATTCCTGTTGCCATGTGATTAAACGTTGCTGGATTGATTGCAGTAAGTTGCCTACCACTACTACAACAGGTTGCAAGTCCGGATTATTGGTTGCTGTTTGCTGCCATTGACCAATTAGCTGCACTACAACACGAATTATTCCCGCCATAAAGTAACGCCACAATAGCACCAACAAATCCACATTGGCGGCAGCAAAATCAGTTTCTATCAGTACGGCTTGACCAGTAATAGTATGCAGGCGATTGTTCGTTATCCCCAATCCGCCTAATGTCCAAAATTCCGTCAGACGAATGCAGAAATCCCTAGCTTCAATGTCATTTTCTCTGACTTGCAAAGCGATCATCGGTAAAGGCCAATTACGGCGGTTTTGGGAATTGCTGAGGTAAGAGTAAAGGTAATTAGCCAAGAGATACAAGGCGGGAAAGTTCAGGTTAGCCCGATAGAGTACAGATTGCACTCGATTCACAATTGTTTGTAAATCCCACAGGGGAATCAGTCGCGTCAACAGCAACCAAACTGCTAAAGATTCGTCATCCTCGTTGCTGCTATAGAAAAAAGTAATTTCCCGCACAGTAGATACCATCTCTTCTATAGCTTGTGGTAGCAGGAAATTAGTTATCCCGATGCGGCTATCAGTGATTTGATTACCTGCAATCAAGGTGCGGTAACTACCTGCAAAACTCAAAGCCGAACCTCCAGAACAAGTCACCCGATTAGCTTCCCAACGCCCTTGGTGAACCCAAAAGACTTGTAAGCCTTGACTTTGTGCTTGAATATGGTTAGCGATCGCATCACTGTCAAACCACCAGATAATATCTACAGCTATATCTCCTTGCAGATAACTATCGCGCAGTTGACAGTTTTGCCAAATTACAGCTTTGATGGCAGTACCAAAGTTAGTATTGCTGGCAGTTAAAAACAATTCATCCAGTTCTGCTATTAACTGACGGTAAAAGGACAGTTTGTTGCCATTGCCAGAATCAATTGCCAAGAAGCTATCAAATGTATTAAAACTTGTGCCTGGTCTGGATCTAGGAGAAAATAAAGGACGCAAATTACAATCCTCAATTTGCCATTCTAGGGCTTGCGTTGTCCAGATGCCGTAGCTGCGATAGCGAATACCGACATGATTGAGTTGGAGTTGGGTAATACCACCTGAATAATCTGTGGGTGGTGGTTCTGGTTGTGTAGTCCCAAACTGCACATTGTCAATAAAAAATTCCTGTCCCCCAATTGCAAATGAACTAATAGCACCTGTCAGGGTCAATATTCCTACTCGGCCAGGGGTGACACTCACTTGCGCGCCACCAATGCTCTGTCCATTCACTTCGCTAAGATTGTCGAGGTTACGAAATATACTATTGACTGAGAGATTAACATTGCCTCCCAAATCAGCAAATCTGACTGTGACTTGATTGGGGGGTGAGGCAAAATCGAATTGGAAATTGATATTGTCAACTCGCAGTTCTGGACTTGTCCCACCAGCTTGGTTACTGTCACTAATTCGAGCCGAACCATCACTAGCATTTTGACCATTTTGCCATTGAAATTGTCGGGCTGTCACAGTCACACCAGCTGGTGCAGGGAATGTATCGCCTATACGATACGTAGTGCCAACACCTACACCAGAAAAATCAATGCGGTTGATAGCAGGTGAATTACCTTTGGTATTGGGTGCTGTCGGCAGGCGATCGCCAATTAATCCTAAAATGCCAATATCTGCAACGATGCGGCAATTTTCTAAAACTACATCTTCTGCATGAGTCAGCTTCAAAGCGCAGGTAAATGTATCTTCACTCAATGAAGATACATTTACTAAAGTAGCGTGGCGAATTTGCAAAACACGGCTCGGCTGTCTATCTTCATCCTGACGAGTTTGAATCAGTACGGGGATATTTTCCCCAAAAATCAATAGATGTTCAATTTCGATGTGGGAGGCATTTTGTAACACAATACCCCCTAGCCCTGATTCATTCGTACCCACTAATTCCAGTGTGGTGACATCACTTTCCCCCGAAATCTTGATGTGATGGGCATTAGTTAAATTTAGTACCCCATTCACACGGTGAACACCATGTCCTAAACAAATGCAGCCACCACCAACAGCGATCGCGCGATTAATGGCTTGCTGCACATTATCCCCTGGTCGCACGCGAATACAGCAACCGCGATCGCTCAGGTCAGTCAAGGGAGGAAATTCTGGGCGACAATCTTGCAAAACCTCCCAATTACCCGCATTATCGAGTTCCAGCAGTGCCAAATGGCAATAATGGTGGATAATTCCGTGAGGCGGTTCTAAAAGAGGATTACCACTGCTATCTCTGTCCCAAAGCACATCTGCGCCGATAGTACGGGCAGGGATCAGCCAATAGTCACCTGTAAAATAATTACCTCCGGGTTCAAACCAAACTTCCACACCGTCCTCTAGGGGGATCCAAGCCCCTTCTTGGACAGGAATTGCCCCATTAATTAAATTTAGTTCGATAGTGCTGCCGTCTGGATTGGTGGCGATCGCTGCTTGATGATCCCAGCGTCGCACCTTGGGCGTGCGGAGAAAATCACTTCTAGAAGCATTACCACGTAGTTCTAGTTGATCACCTTCAGCCCGTGCCAACTGTACCAAATTTCCAGGCTGTTGGTACAGTTCGCGTGTATCATCAAGTAATTCTACCCACTGGTCTGTAGCAAAACGTAGCACTGCATCCCTTCCTATACTTCTGACAATGAGGGTATCGGTGTTGGGTGTATCTGGTGCTAACCAATCAGTCACAATAGAGCCATTATCCCGTGACCATTTGAATGTTGCCGTTCCTGCTGCTCCACTTTGGTGAATTTCTACACGGTAAAGTTGGTTTTCCAGACGGCGATAGCCTGCCTGTGCTGATACTAAACAGGGACGATTTTCATCGGGATTGGGTTGAGACCTGGCTCTGAGTTGACTATTACCTTGAGCATCCCTAGGCGACCAATCATCAAAATCAGCACATTCAGGCGGCAAATCACCGGGATTTAGCACTTGTTCTAGCTTCACTTGCCAGATAGTTTTCAGCCGAGTAGCTGTATCAGGGCCACCCAGAGCGATTTCTTTAATTTCAGGATCTTCTAAGGCTGTAATCGATCGTTGCCAGACATCAAGATAAGCCAGATAAATCCCTGGTGTTGTGGGTAGTTCGTAATCAGGTAAGTCTGCTTGCTCAGTCATGTCTACCGGATTCTCAGTCTGATTTTCACAGAGAATACCATCCACATAACAGCGACCCGGTGCAATGACGAGATTACCGCTATCCACTTGCAGCGCAAAACCTGGCGCACCTTTTGGGACACCAAATCGCCCAATCACATCAATGCGCGTAGTTTCATCTAGATAGGTAGCAATATCCTGGGCTTCATTCCAGTCAGCATCCATCTGCACACGACCTTGCTGCATTCGGACACTGCTATAGTGTTTGCGCGGATCAAAAGTGGATTTAGTAATATCGCTCATAAATATCCTGGGAAAATAGGGTAATTAATTCAAAATTCCAAATTAAAGAATTTCTTACTCAGCACTGCCTTTTAAGTCACATAGAAAATTCCGGCGGCTAAACCAAAGCGGAGATACTCATCTAGGGCGATGCGGAGATTAGCTTCCCGCTGGGGTTGCTTGAGGAAACTAAATGCACCCATTTCTGAGCCATCTGCTGCTCCGGTACGAATCTGCACAGGACAGGTGAGACTCAATTGACCGTAGGCAGGCTCACCATAACGAGTAGAGGTAAAGCTGGGGATGAGTTGCTGTTGAATGCGCTGTTGAATGTCGGTTTGTTCGGTAGGGGTGAGCGATCGCCCTAATTTTTTTTCTCTGAGTTCCTGCTGGATACTAGTCTCTAACTCTGGCTGACAACGGTAGCGGCGGGGAGTGCGAGACGTGGGAGGAACGTAACTAAAACGCAGACATCCAATTTGACGGCGTTGGGCGATAGCGGCGGCGGTGAAAATTACCTCTGAACCCAAATCGAAGGCTTGGACATAGCTAGAACCCAAAATAGTGCTGCGTTCGATGCGGGTCGGGGGTGCAGCTTGATCTGGTGAGGGAGAGGCGATCGCACTGGCGGCTGTATCTAATCCCCAAGTCTTCACAGTCATCGCATCCGTGGCTGTGGCAGCAAAGGATATATGTCTAGTCTCTGCTTGTGAAATAATGATCAATCGCTGCTCAAATTTCCCTACTTGAGCGTTAATTGGTGCAATTTGCAAGGCAGTTTCTAGAATGCTACGGGCTGCGTCGATATCATTGGCAGCATTCAAAGTCAGGGTAAATGTCTCACCACTACTCAAACTGACTTCTAATTCTCCCGCAGGTAAGGGAAAATCTACGGGTTCAGAAATCAGGATATTTCCTGCTTCAGTCGCATCTAAGATGCTGTCAGCAATTTGTAAAGCTGCTACTGTTGGCGGTAGGTAAACCGCCCCCGTGATACTGTGGTCTAATTCAACTACTAGACGGTTATTTGTCTTGCCTTCGGCAGTACTGGGTTGCACAGTTAAACCACCGTTTTGGGGTAATAATGTGGCGTGGGAAACCCGGAGTTTTCCTAAATTTCCTGGTTGGACTGTGACTCGACCTTCTATTAATAAGCCATCTAAAGTTAACTGACCAGGGTTTTCACTGCTAGCAGTACCCAAAATATACCAATCGCCCTGTAAATGCGATCGCCTCTGATTGGGTGTTAACTGACCAATGCGTCGTTCTCTGACTCCTACTAAATTTGGTACTTCTACTTCAGCCCAGTTAGCAGCCACAATCATTAAAGCTGCCCCAGATGGGATTCTTATGGGAGTGATGGGGGTTTGATCAGTGGTGTAAGTTTGATTATCCATCAGGGCGATCGCCCCAGTGGGGGGAATAAAACTAGCCGGGAGTGTTTCTCCAGGATGGGATATCTGCCAAGCTGTTAAGGTTGCTTCCCAAGCATCTACCTGACTGTGCCAAGCTGTAATAGCTGCTCCTAGAGTTGTGAAAATCTCCTCATTACCCACCGATGTATACTCACGACTAACTCCCACCTGCCAATTAATGGGACGAGGTAAAGCACGATTTATCGCATCCCGCCGATTGTAAGCACCACCCCCTAAATCGCCACTAAAGCCATAGGCATAACTGACTAAAACCTCTGTTGGTAAATCTGCGCCGTTAGGAATTGCCAACCGACCCAGAACAGGGTCAACAGCAACACTACGAAAGACATTGGGGCGTACCCAATTTGACCCAGGGGCAACAGGCAAACCACTGAGATTACAAATACTTAGTTGTTCTGGGGGAATTTCCACCCCATCCAAGAACACCCGCAATACAGGGGGGTTGCTGAAGTAGTCTGTAGCTGAAGGTTGATTACTGGCTAGGGCTTCGACTTCATCAAACAGCGATCGCCTGCGGAGGGATGTAGGTAAGTTAATCTCGGCTGCGAGGCGGCTAATCTCCAATTCTGGGCGGGGGCGATTGAATAGTGGGATATCTTGCCCTAGGGGATTCATCCAGTACAAGCCAGTGGAATTATCAATCACGGCTTTGGCTGTCACTCGTTCGAGGGGATATGCCTGTAATCGCCAGAGAAATATGCCTATGTTGGGGATATTGTAATAACCCCTGCGGCTATTGATGCGGCGGACTTCACCGCTGTAGTTGGCTGTTTCTAAGGGGGTGGCAATGAGTTCTAAGGCGTTGGTGTCTCGTAAATCGGGGGTGCGGTGGTTTTGCAGTCGGAGATGATTCAAGTATTGTGTGGTGGACAATCGCTCAAAAAATTCCACTACTCGCGCTGTCCATTGGGTGACATCCCGCGCTAGTTGTTCTAAAACCGTGGCTGTGCCTTTACGTTGCCGATAAGCTAAGGTATTGGCGACATATGCCCGTTGGCTGTAGGTGTTGGGGTCAAGGTTTTGCAGGTGACGCACCCCTAATAAATCGCCAATATACGGCACTACCCAGTCTTCGCAAGTTTCGATAAATTCGTTGTCGTAAAGTTGATCAATGTCGGCTTCAATATCTAGTAACTGTGCTTCAATTAACGCCATCAATGCCCGCAGGGCTTGTCCTTGGCTGGGTTCACTATCCCTAATGCGGTAGATGGCTGGGAGGAGATTGTAAAGGCGATCGCTAACGTTGGGGTTCATACAGGGGACTGGGGATTGGCGACGGTGTGGGAATGCAAAGCTTGAGTTTGGTAAGTAGTGATGAGAGTTTTTTACGAATTAGGAATTATTTCTAAGGAGATGCCGACTTGATTGATTAATAAAAGTTCTGCGGGTTGGGGTTGGTTTTGTGACTGATTCCAAGTGGCGATCGCCGCATCTAGATAACTGTTGAGTGCAGGCGGCTGATCTGAGCGGTAAAGTAGGTCTAAATCGGTGTTAATCACCCCTGGGACTGACTGAATGATGGTAATTACCTCTGCTGCACTCACCACCTGCCCAAAGCTACGATTGGCGAAGGCAAAGGCTGTTTTTAGTGCTGCTTCTACTTGAGTTTGTACGATGGCGGTGATATAGCGGGGTTCAATCCTTAGCTTGGCTTGGAGATTAAAGAGGCGGAGGTGGTAAGTTTCTATATGCAAGGGTTGGGAAGGATCACGAACAGAGGTGATTGCCGAGAACAGGTTTTGGTAAAGCGTAGAGCTAGGTTCAATTTGATTACCATTAGCAGCAGCGATAGTGAGATGCACGCGATCGCTAAATCCATCCCAGAGGGCGACGGCTTGGGCTTTGCCAATCCCAGCAAAAGCACGGGCAAAATCTTCGTAGTCTCTGAGGGAAACAATCCGATCTAGGGTCAAAACTGTCAAAGGTGCGTTGGTACGAGCATTATCCAGATTTTCAGGAGCTTCAGCACCACTGGCTACTGTCGGATTAGTCACAGCACGAATACCCAAAGGACGGGTTTTGAGGAGTGTCAAACTGTTGGCTGGGACTTCTCCCTCTAAACCAATACCACTGCGATAGGTAGCCGTAATATTTTCCATCCCCGTAGGCAGGCGCGCCCCTTGTTTGCCGTCTCCGAAAATTACTTGAGTTGTACCATCATCTTCAATTCTGACAATGTAACTTTCGGCATTGGCTTTTAAGCCATAGAAAGTGCGGGATTCTTCCCAGAGGATCTGATTGACTCTGACGGCTAAAGTAGTTTGGTTGCCACTGGGAGTATTCGCAGCCACATAAGTTAGTGGTGGCTTTTTGAGCGTGAAGGTTTGAAAACTTTTCGCCCCATCCCCACTACCCAAAACCGCCCTTACGGTTTCTCCATGTGTTGCTAAGACAACATTGGCGTTAATGGTGACTGTATCTCTGAGGTAGCGATTTCGCAGGCGATCGCGGAAATATACAGTCGTATGTTTGCCCTCATGTACAATTGCCTGAATAAAAGCAATTTCAGCTACGGTAACATCTGGTGTATCAACTGTTTTTCCTTGAATAGCGACTGGTTGATCAACTTGCAATCCTGTAACAATCCGGTCTAATTCTATGGACTCGACTCCATCCGTATTACTCGCTTGTAACGGTTCATCGATGGGTAAAGCTGCTAAGGTTAATCGCGCACTCTGCACATAGGCAACAGTCCGCCGGACTCGGAAGTCATATTGATCTAACGGTGTAGAATTATCGGCATTAGCTAACTCCAGACCTGTTGATTTACCACTGAGTGCGTAATCTACCAAGGATGTTTCTGATGTTGCCTCCACCCGATAAACTCGCTGGACGCGGTTACTAGCTTCTACCACCAGCCAACTGTCACTGACGATTTCAGGAATGCTCCGTTCTAAATATACATCTGCTTCTGTGTAAGCCACCCCTTGGGAATTCTGCCAGATGGTGCGACCCGAACCAGTATCCCAAGTATTCAGGTAAGGATCTGGGCCACGAGAGACACTAGCAGCAGGTAAAGTTTCATACCTAGGCGCATTATGTCCAAAGAAACTTACCTGTTGTCGAAAAGCAAAAATACCTTGATCCGTTGGTGGTAGTGGGGGAGATGTGGGGGTAGAAGCCTGGAAACCAAACAGAAATTCATTCCAACCATTCATGACGAAGGTAGCTTGTAAGGCGATTTCGGAAATCGGCTGGCTCAAGACTTGATTAATCTGGGTGATATTGAAAGGAATCGAAGTCCCGACTACTGCAATCGCCTCTAAAAGACTCGGTAAACGACGCAAAGGCGGAATAGAGCGAACTTCGCTGGTAAAATCAATTCTGCTCCGGCGGCGTTCTGCTTCGATTTGAATGTTTTGAATAGAACGCACCAAGGTAGTAATTGTCCCTGCGGTTGATTTACCCACAAACAAAATGCGATCGCCTTTTTTGAAAGTTGTCGTCCCATCTAGATAAATTTGCTCAATGGAAATGGCGGTAACAGTGGTCAGGGGTGGATCTGCTAGGGGAATTTCTGCTAAAAAAAATACATTAGCGATGGGTAATAACTCTGCACCTGCAATCAGAGGCGCAATATCTGTATCTACAGTCCACAGATAAAGTTGATTGTTGTAAATACACAGGTCTTGGGGTTGAGTCTGTCGCGGTCGCAATTCGTTCCAGTCAAGCCTGGCGATGAAGTCGGCTGCTGTCTCGAAGGTCTGGGGTAACTGATTTTGACCAGGAATACTTTGAATTTGCGTTCCCTGCGGCACGTGGGAGACTCCCTGAGTTCCCGGTGTAGTTTCCACCGTGAAGGCGAGGTATGTACTAGCAGCTACACCTGGGTTTAATTCATAGCCAATTGCCCGTGCTAATTCTAATACTGAAAGTCGCTCCGTGGCAGTGCGGAGATAGTTTTCATTGGCAATCTGTTCTTGATAAAAGGTGAGGACATCTGCTACCACTGCCCAAGCATCCAAAAGTGCGATCGCCGCATCATCTTGACGACGGGTTTTTAATGCCTCCAAACTGACACTATCTGCAAGCACAGGCTTGGCAATGTTGGCTAACAGTTCAGCCAAAAAGCTGCCATAAGTACCAATGCGGTAGTTTAATTCTGGCAATCCCGGCCGGTTCACCCGGTTGGGTGGCGACGGATCACCTGCACAACAACCGCAGGGGTCAAGATTGGGGTCTTGGTTGAAATCACTCATTGCCCACCCTCCACAAGAAAGTCAATCCGACCGTTTTCGGGGGCGTTGGGGTCGTTGTCTAGTCGCGCAATTTCCCAACGTCCAAACTGAATTTCGCCAGATGCTAGTTCGCCATTCGCAGTCTGTCCCCAGCGTTGGAAACGGTGACGCTTGGAGGGTTGATTGCTGACATCTACCCACTGCACACCCGGTATAGCCATCGCTGTGGCAATTACTTGACTGAGATAAACAGGCTGACCGAAGGTAAAGTTATCGGGATGGAAGAAACCCCGTTGTCCATTGACTAAATCTTGATTACTAAATGCTTGTAAGAGAACGGCTTTGACATCGTTGGCAAAGTACCCTGGTTTGACACAGACACTAAATAGGATGTCTAGGGGGACAAAGCGGGGTGCATCTATTTCTAGGTCGTAGCCTGCCATGCGGTATTTTTCGAGGAATTGCCTTAATTCTTGCTCGAATTGGGCATCTACAGACTTACCGCCTTTGCGGTCAACGGTAATAAAGATGGTGTACCAACTGCCTGTCCAGCGACGAGTGGCGACTGCTTTTTGTACTTCTGGATGGCGTTCAGCTACACGGGCGTAATCTTCTGCCGTCACGGCTCGCTGCTGTACCCGAAAGGCTTGGGGGGCATCTAACTTAACTCGCTGCATGGCTTCTGGGTCACTCCCACCGATGCCAGGGAGACGGTTGGAAACGGTGATGATTCCAGTTAGGGTGGTAACAATATGGGCGATCGCTTCTGCGCCGATATTACCGGCCCGACCATTACCAACACGGTAGGTAGCTTGCAACCAAGTGAAGGCGGCGGGGCGTTGACCAAATATATTGTCACCAAAACGCAGATATGCAGTGCGATCGCTGTTCATTTCTACCACAAAACCGGGGTCGAAGCGATCGCTGTTGAGTAGATCCCTACGAGGTTGCCATACTTCACCGGTATTACTTTGTAGGGTAACAGCAGGCAGTGCTTGGCGCGGGTCTTGTTGAATTAAGCTACTGGCAGGGCGTTGACTATCAACAAAGGCATTGTAGGGGATGCGATAGGTAATATTGGGTTCTGCTAAAGAGGGGCGATAACGTCGCCCTTCTGGGACTTGTGCTGGTATGGGTTGCTGCTGTGTCAGGGTTTGTCCGTGGTCTGCCAAGAGGATATTCCCCCGTGCCACACTCATACTTTGTTGTAGCTGGCCGTCAATCACTTTGGAGAGACACAAGGTAAAAGGTAAAGCATCCTCCTCACGCCAGCGAATCTCTACGATGGGAACTTCTGTGAGTGGATCACGCGGTGCTACGGTAGGGATGCGTGTACCATCGGCAGTAATTTCGGCGGCGGGATGAACATCTGTGAGTCTGACTGCCCAACGGCGGGTAATATCAGCGTCTTCAATTCTGCCAGTCTCCGCCCCCAAGCGTTCTTCTAAAACCAAAACATCACCCGGAACTAAATGTAGGCGGTGAGTAAAATCATCTTGCAACGTTGCTTGTGTTGCACCTTTGGGTAAGCAGCAATTTTCATCACTCCAGGCATAAAACTGGATTTCGTTATGTCCTATGTAAGTGTGGAGGGAGTGCATGGCCTCAAAGATGGCTGGCTGCTGCTGCAAAGTTTCCTGATATACCAAAGCATCGGAAATTTGGCTCGCTTGTCCAGATACCCGCGTCAAAAACTGCGTGCTTGGGGGAATCACTAGGTTATCTACCTCTGATTGCACCTGTATCCAAGTCCGGGCATTGCAACCTTCGTGCATGAAGTAGTTCAACAATCGCCCATGTCGTTTGACAGAAGGGCGTTGTCTTGCTTTGTTGAACATGGCTTCGGTAGCCGCAGCATCTTGATAGTAGCTAAGATGGTCAGCTGCATAAGCCAGCACTTCAACTATAGCTATACCAACATCGGCAGGGTTTCTCGTTTGCCATTCTGGTAAGGTAATAGCCAGGCGATCAAGCATTAAGCGGCGGAAACTGGCGTAGTCTTTGGCGAGATAATCAATCTGCGGTGTCGGAAATTGGGCGGGTGGACAGTCGGGTGGTTGGGGACAGTCAAAATCGCTGGGACAGTTGGCTTTAAAGGAGAAAGGAATTGCTGCTAATTGGGCATCTAGGGGTGGAGTAAAACCACTGGGTAGACCATCATCAACGGGAGACTGTACTAGTTTCAGGGTATAGGTAGAAAAATCCCCTCGTTGATTGACCGTGATCTGTAAAACTTGAGGAGCATCTGCGATCGCTTCCACCCCAATCACACGGATATTCCTGACTCGCACACCGCCCACAATGGCAAAGTTATCTCTACCCAAAGGTGGAGCGGAATGGATAAAATGCACCGCCAGAATGGTTTGGTCTGCATTGACCACCTCTAGATAATCTAAACCATTGAGTTTAGGCGTGCCATCACTGCGTTGTGTATCCCGAACTACTGCCCGACGGCGGAGATTTTGGCAGAAATACTGGGTTGTCATCTCATAAACTCCGAGTAAACTGCTCAGTTCGACGTTCTTGGGTGCGTAATACTAAATACCGCACTGTTACGCGCAGGGTAGCATCTTCACTCATAACTGCTACCCCTTCTACTTGAATTAACTCACCTAACCATTGTTGTAACGCTCCCTGCACCATGAATTGGGTAGCGGTTGCGAGTTCATCACTGTTACCTGCAAATAGCAGTTGCAGCAATCCACTGCCAAAATCGGGGCGATTGACACGTTCGCCAGGAGATGTAAACAAAACCTGCTCAATCAAATCGCAGATATGGTCGTGAGGATCAGTAGTGGCAGTGCGTCCTTGTAAGCTGATATGGAAGGGGTAGTCAATCGTCACGTCGCTTCGCTCCGAATTCAAAATTCAAAATTCATGACCCCATAAGGGACTTCCAACTAAAAAAATATACAATCGCTTTGGTAAGCAGGGGAGGCAGGGGGAGCAGAGGAAGCAGGGGAGGAAGAATACAATGATCATCTTTGCTCTGACCCATTGAATAATTTATTTTCTGGAAGTCCCTAAATAAATTGAGGAGCTGGAAACCCTCTTGGCAGAGATTCCCCCTGCCCCCTTGCTTCATCCATCACACCCCTCTTACCCGTGTCTGGGTAGCGACAATATTCGGTGGCCCTTGCGGAATTTGTTCTGCACTCTGACAGATAGCTGTGCTGGTTTGCAAAATTACAGCTTGACCACTTACCCGCACCCGACTAGCAGGTACTAGCCACTGCACTGTTACACAAGGTTGAGGTTTAGCAACTGGGACAGTAAAAGCACAGCCAGCGATTAAATAAGTGTCGGTCAGAGTAGCCACGGGCTGACCACTGACTTTCACCCGCGCATTGCTAGATACGGTAGAAACAGTCCCACCGTGGGGACAAAGGGCGTTTGCACCTACATGAAAGACCAATCCCGACATCAAATCACCTCTAGTGCGCCGTTGTTAACTGAAACTTGGGGGCCTGTCAGCTGTATCGTACTTTGACCGTTGGTAATCTCAATTCCCGTGGCAGAGATAGCAATCTTCATCCCCGCAGGAGTTTCAATGGTGATTCCGCCTGCCCCCGGCAAGTCATTGAAGGTAATTGAGCCAGTATCGGTCTTCAAAACTTTGATTTCATCTTTGATAGGGATGGCGGGTGCTTCTCCTGTTCCCCAAAAACAGCCTGTCCAGATGGGATAATCTGGATCACCGCCTTCAAACTCCACCCATAAATTTGCCCCGTTGGGGGGAATCGCAAAAAATCCTACCCCCACCCCAGCATAGGGAACGCAAGGCATTGCCCAACTATTGCGCCCTTCTCCCAACACCGCCGGCACACTCACCTGTAACCGACCTATTTTTTGGGGGTCGATGTTGTTTTCTACTTTACCGCGATACTTGCCAAAGAATTGTCTCATCAGGAGATGGGGGTTTAAGGACAGTTGACAGTTGACAGTTAACAGTGAGAAGAAATGGAATTAGAGCGATGACAAATTATCCTCATACACTGACCGTTGGTAAAGCTGCCCCCAAGCCTTCCCGTGTGAGGGTAAATTGTTGCTTGTAGGCATCACCTGTAATTTTATGGGTAACTTGTTTGACGTAATAAGTGCCGCTATAACTTAACCCTACACCGCGTAAATCTACGAGCGATCGCGCCCTTAATATGCCTCCATAACGGGCTGCGTTTAATTCTCCTTCGGCTGTAATTACGGCATTGGTGGAAGCATCAGCACGGGCTTGGGCTTGAGCAAATGCCTGAATCACGTTCAAACCGTTGGCTCTGAGGATTTCTCGTCCCGTTATCAGTAAATTACTCAAATCTGGAGGATTGGCAGATAATGCAGGTAGCAGGCTTGACAGGGAAACCACGGGTAATGTTTGGTTTGTCAACCGATCCTGCACTTGACCGATGATGCTTGTAGGACTGAGGGCATCGTTTTGAAAATTCAGCGTGTTGACATTACTATTAGCCCCCAAGTTATAGGACAATGCCTTTTGCGGTATCCCTTGCCGGATTAATGGCCCCCAATAAGCAAAATTACTCCCTGGTGCAAGACCAGGAGTAACATAAAACACATAATTATGTCTTCGTGCCAGTTCAAGTAAATACACCAAATCGGTTGCTTGTTGTGTGGGAATCCGTTCGATGGGCGTGGGGATGTCTACCGTCGGCGGCGGAATGACTAGCGGAATTAGCCCGTATTGGGCATACTGACCAATAATTTTCAGGGCAATGATCGCTTCTGATTGGGCGGGGTGTTCGATGTTGCGTTCTTCTCGATCCATCATGATGCTGATGTCTTCACCTGTGATGGTGAGTGTTGAACCGCTCGGTTCGTTACTAGGCGAAAGTTGCTGGTTGGTGATGATACCATCGATTAACACCTGGGGAACTGTGCCGAAACTCACCATCACTACAACTCGCGCTAAGGTTTTGAATTGAGGATTTTTTAGTAAGGCATAATCTAAAAAGTTGGCTTTGTTTTGTCCGACTTGAAAGATAATTTGAAAACCCGATCGCCCCTCATCGTTGTGGGTAATTTCTACACTCGCCAACGCTTCCATTACCTCGCGCGGAGGCGGAAATGGAACAGTAGGCCCTGCAAGTAATGTTAGGCGAATTCCTAGGGCTGTCACGTTACTGCGCTCCGAATTCAAAATTCAAAACTCGAAATTCACTCGCTATGTATGTATTAGGGCAATACATAGCTAGGCTAGATATTTTAAAGATGTTTTTTAGTGGTTTATCTTTCTTAATAGGAATTGAATTTAGGGTGTTACATATTTACGGGGCTATTTTGGTGGTTTTTTGGGATGAACAAAACGCCCTTCCCTCGCATTTCTACATGGGCAAGATGCTTACCCGCCAAGAATTATCCCTTCATTAAGCAACACAAATTTAGAAACTTTGTGGTAAACCAATACGTAACCTGCGACCAATTGGAGTCATTAAATCATGAGGATTCATGACATTGTTGGTGTCGCATACTCGCCAATATTCTTCTGAATTTCCCAATGTGCGTGCTGTTACCAAATCCAGGCGATCGCCCGCGGTGACGGTCACTTCTGTTAATGTTGGCATCACATCCGCATCGGGAAGAAATCGCCGACGGACGTAGGAAATTTGTCGCCCATCTTTGGTATTCTTGTTTACGATTGCGAGAGTATAATAACGGCTGTTTAATTCAAACATAGGGTTTGTTCACAATAAGTTAAGGTTGCTACCCGTGACGGCATCTAAATTGTTAACTCGTCCTAAGTTTGCCATCGTTTCTTTAATAATTTGATGAGATAAAAACAGATGATATCCACGATTGTTAGCAGATAGATCGTTATAACTCAGCACCCTTAGTCCTAACGAAATTTTGGCGCGAATCGGGTTTAAATTCACATCATGGGCTTCTTCAGTAATGCTAAATTCGTTAATTCGTACAGGCACAACCCTGCGTTCACCCCAAATTAGTAAAGTCAATGGTGCAATTGGTGGCGTAATCTGAATTGTGCCTAATGACAGCAAACGTTCATTTAAAACGATCAGATTGCTGGGTGGATAAAGTAATATTTCCAGTGCCGACAGTCGAGGATAAATCCCCATCTGCACGGCATTAGATTGACCAGTCTCTAAATCATCCGTGGCATCTAATTCAATTTCCAACTTGATAGATTCTACAGGTGCGCCCTTGAGCCGCAGTGCTTCTGTAGTATCTCCTTCTTCGCCTGCTGCTTGCAGTTCCAATGTGCGATTCACTGTCCCAGGATTGTATTGAAACGGAATCACAATTGGATTAGGCTGCTCCTCATCTAAGGCAACGATCGCCCCTTTTAATAATCTCGGTGCGCCAGGAAATGTTGTCATAAATAAATATTACTTAGCTGCACACTTATTTAGCTAACTTTACTTCAGCTGCAATTACTAGATTTTCTGGAGATTCTTATTTTTTATTTATCAAACATTACAATTAGAATTTTCTTTGACTAATATTAATTTCAAATAAAAATGTGAGTATGTGCCAATTTCTCAAAATCAAGTACCAGATTCCAATTGTCTCATTTGGATAGGCACACACAACTAATCAATTAGGTTTTGCAAATATCCGCTAACTAAGTGGATTACCGTTTTCATTATCTAGGAAAGGCTTGATTTCTGTTCCATCTCGCATTGAGCGTGCGCCTGGATTTCCTGCTTCTGCAAGTTCACTGATAAAGCCAGATTCCACAAAGTCTACATACCGATTTTCCTCTCGCGCCCCCTTGGAACGATTGTAGGCGGATGTAACCACATCGTCCTCATCTACGTCAAAATAAAAGTCTCTCCGGTCATTATCATTAATGTTATTACCTGATCCATTCCAATGCGATACCACGGAAGGGTTATGATCTAGATCATAGTCAGTTCTGTACACATCTTGTTGCTTAAACTGGATAATTTGAGCGTCATCAGGAATGAGATGATTCGCTTTCAATTGTCGCCAAAGCTCAAAATCGTTTGTGTTATTTGCTCTTCCAACATCATCTGCTATTTGCCTTTGTTTTCTCTCTACAATTGGGTCTCGGAAGTTTTGCCAAGACCTTCCGCGTTCATAGAGGTTAGGACGAATCCAACGCCCCTTCCGACAACTTCTAGGTAAAAAGCGTGGGCCATTATAATCGGGAGCAAAAAGTGCATCTAAACCTTTGACTCCAGGTTCTCTAAAAGCAATTCTCATAATTCGTACTAGTTCATTAATACGAACTTCGACGTATTGCTGAAACGGTTCTGGTTGACCTGCTGCTCTCCATGATTGCAGAATAGCTGTTTCAGTAAATTCTGTGCGTGCGTTTCCCAATTGACTTTTTAGGCTACTCCATCGTTGGAGGTTTTGGATACCGCCACCACGTCTTGCTTTATTCTCCTCTTGTTCAACTTCTGCGATTGCCGCATCAAGAATATTCAGCAAAGGGCCTCGACGACGGCTATTAATGATAATTTCTACATTTCTTCCCTGCACTGATGCACTAATTGTGTGTTGTTCTTGAGACAGAGTAACGGGTTTATCAATTGGCCCAGTTGCAGAAGTATCATCGCTATCAGCGGACTGTTGGGATGGTGCTGGAGTTGATTGGCCTCCACCTCTAAAGGTTTGCCCAATGCGACGGATGAGATTGACGATCGCATTTTCAATTCGTTCTCGAATATCGCTGATAATTTGACGGACACGATTAGCAATTCCGCCAATCCCCAGCAAGTTAGCCAAAAACGAAATCGCTACGGGTAAAAGACTGGCCAGGGTTTGTTCCACACGTTGGGCGGCTGGCTCAATTACGCCGTTGACGATTTGGGCTAAACCTTCGACAATTGTTTGCACGATTTGGATCAGGTTTTGCAAATTATCTCTGAGGAAGGTGTAGATATTCCACGCTGTCAGAACTAGCTGGACAATTGCCCCAACAGGATTAAACAAAGATACCAGCTTGGTAATTGCTGCGGTAATAATCTGCGTCAGTAAGAATTCTTTAATCTGGTCTAGTACCATGTCGCGCAGGTTGGCGAGATCCTGGGTTATTTGCTCAAATAAAGCTGACCAACCATCTGTAATCAGGGTTTGCACATAGTTCCAGACAAATTCAATCCGTTCTACGTTGCGTTCACCCAAAATTCTCACCGCAATCCGCCGGATGAGATCGCCCGTAAGTCCGAGAATCTGACGCACCAAATCAAGTACACCCAGCAAGTTAAATTCCTGGGGAATTTGAATGTCCCCTAAAGCCCCAGTCAGCCAACCAATAATACCTGCTTGCAAGTGAGTCAGGAAATTATCAGCAAAATTCTGCACGCCCAAGACTACAGCATCGAGCAAGTTACTTACAAAACTGCCAGGATCGTCGATAATCGCTTGAAAGGTGTCGCTAATCTGACCGATAAAAGCGTAAAATTCTGCGGGGTCAATACCAATAACTTTTAATACAGCTTCTAATACCAACCGCGCCAAAGCACCCCAATCACCGGTGAGGACAGCCTGCATAATGTTGATGGCAAACTCTAACCCAGCTTGCAGCACGTCTAGCACGGCGTTGAGTCCGGCTCTTAAGCCTTCAACTAAAGCATTAATTCCGGCTTTAAGTTCTGCTGCTACTGCGTCTACGGCTTGCTGTGCTAACTCAACTGCTTGGTCAATAAAACGGTTGAGTGCGGCTGCAAGTTCCGGGAATATTTCACCTAAAAGATTATCTACTAAAGCTTTGAGAAAATCACCGAAGGCTGCGATCGCTTCTTTAATAAAGTTAGCAGCTGCATCAATTAAAGCTTCCGCCGCCGCTTTCACTGCATCAAGAATACTATTAATTGCCTCTCGCACAGCATTAAAAATAGCTGTAATCGCACTTGTAAGGGCTGCAAAAGCTTCACGAACAAAGCTTACAGCCCGATCCCACCAGCTTTGATTCTCGGCTTCGCGTTCGGCTGCGCGGCGACGCTCTTCAGCACGTTCTTCGCCCGTGTTGACTTCGGCTTGTGCGTCCCGTTCTGCTTGTTGATAGTCTGTGCGAATTTGCGCTTGGTCATCTTGGACGCGGGTAGCAATATCATCGCGATCGCTGCGGCGTTGGTCTTCTGATTCCTGCTCAATATCTGCGACGGCTTGAGATTGTTGTTGGAGGGTGTTTTGTCGCTCGCTCTGAATTTGTTCTCGCTGTGCTTGTACGGCCTGTCTTTGGTCTGTGTCAGCCTGTAGAGTTTGCGCTTGTGCCTCAGATTGGGCTTGGTCTAGTTGCTCCTGTCTGGCTTGGTCTCGTGCATCTGTAACTTGATGGATTTGGCTTTGAGCTTCACCTAAACTGCTCTGCATCACCTCCTGCTGATTTTGATCAAAGGCGGTTTCCACTTCGGGGGGTAATCCCATTTGGGTGTAAGCTGCAACATCCTCCACAGGTTGGGGGGATGCTACAGCCAAGGTATTGATTTCTCCTAGGGGTATTTCCTCATTCATCACTAGGGGCTGTACCCGTTCTGGCCCAGGGCCTGTCAGTACTTCTTGTTGTGCCTGCTGGCGCGAGTGATCAGCTTGTTCAACACCGGCTTGCAATTGGTTATCAATGCGTTCTGGGTCAGTTTCCCCCTCTAAAGGTACAGCCGGAGCTTCTCCTGGGGAAGTGTCCACCTCTTCATCTGTGGTGCGTACTTGATTGAGCGTATCGCCGATTTCGGTGGCGCGGTCAGTATTCGGATCGGGCGAAAGTCTTGATAATGCCTGCAAAATAGCATTATTGGCAGTGTATGCGGTGGGGTCTGGCGTGGGGGGAATATCGGGGTCTGGGGCGGGGTCTGGTGGTGTCTGTTCGAGGGATACATCTTCCTGCGGCGGTGCGTTCACCTGGAGTTCTGGCAGTTCATCGGTTTCACCAGATAACTCAGCCGTGAAGGTAGGAACTTCTGCTTGGAAGGTATTGTTTTCTTCGTTGGCAAGACGATCCAAATCCGACCCTAAAGTGTCGTATTGCTTCGCTTTGAGAGTTGGAGGAGCAGTAGCATAGGCATCCACTAATTCATCGACATCGGCAGCATCAGCTAGAGCCGTTTCTGCTGCGGCTAATTCCGCTTCTCTGGCGGCGACATCTTCGGCAGTAATTCCTGGTTCTGGCGGGGCTGGAGGTTCGAGGGCAGGTACTTCTTCCAAATCGCCACCAACTGCTGCTATTTCTGAGCCTTCTAAGCTAGCTTCTGTTTGCTCTTGGGCTGTGGATTCTGGTGTTTCTGTGGTTGTGGGCGGGGCTGGGGTTTCGGTTTGCTCAACGGTGGCAGCAAAGCGATCGCTAGGAGGTGCTGTTTCACCAACGGTGGGTGGTGGCACTTCCCGTAGTAAGGCGATCGTCTGGGGTGAAATGGCTGTGTTGACCTGGATAGGTGCAGCGTCGGCATCCGGTTGCACAACCTTGGCGGTGAGACGGGTTGCTTCTTGTTCTGCGCTGGCTGTTGTAGGTAAAATCACTGCTGCGGATGGTGACGACTCGGCACTAGCCTGCATCGCGTGAATGACTTCATGGGCGATGGTTGCTAAGTCAGGGTCGGTATCAGCCAGAATAATCGTCTCATTGTAGGTGGCAGCACTGGCTTGTAAGGTTTCCAGCGTGGCAGCAATTTCTGGTGTGCCAGCGTAGACGGTGAGGTGATCTAAGGATGTACCCAAACGGCTCTCTAGTATGGGGCTGTAGGGTAGGGGTATGGGTGTGGTTTCCTGGGTGGCGTTTTGGATTAGCGATCGCGGATCGTGGAGAGGGGCAGGGGGTAGGCAGGGGGAAGCAGGGGAGGTAGGGGAGGTAGGGGAGGAATAGCGATCAGATATTTCTAAGGCAGGCTGGGCGACTGTGTTTTGGTCGTCTGCGGGTAGTGACTGTGGTGGTGTTAATTCTGCATCAGTGTGGGGTTCTCTATGTGTAACTACTTTTTCTAAAAGAGATGAGGGTGTTTTTAATAACTGGGATTTCTGAGTTTGTGGTGGCTGGGGCGATCGCTTGTGGGGTTCTGTTTTAGTTTTGGCTGGTGATTTTCTAGCAACGGCGATTTTCATATTTGCCAAGCTCCATACATCGCTTGAGCAATGTGCATACCCATTGCTTCGGGACTCATGCTGCGTGTAACTTCAAAGCTGCCGCCGTCAAGGTGCTGTTGATGGGATGATTGCACGATGGCGGGGGGAATACCGACCTCGGTGAATAGACGAGTTAATTCGGTAGTCAAGGCTATTTGCAGGCGATCGCTATCTTGTGGTGCAATGCCTGTCACAATCAGTTCCGTAATCTCTAATTCCAAGTTGACTGAGTTTAGATCCATCCCCGCACCTCTGCATCTGCTAAGGGTTTTTCTAGCTTGGCATATTCACTTTGGGTTGCCCGCAGAATGTGTCGCATCTGTACGGGTTGCTGCTCGGCTGCTGCCAAAAATGCGGCGTTGAGGGCGATATTACGAATATTACCACCTGCTACATTCAGCCGTGCTAGTTTAGCAAAATCTAAATCTGCAACTGGAGTTTGAGGGGGAAACATTCGCTGCCAAATTTCCATCCGTTGCAATACATCAGGAAAGGGAAAGGGAATCACAAAGCGGATGCGGCGCAGAAATGCGACATCAATGGCGTTTTTGAAATTAGTCGTCAGAATTGCGAGTCCACCGTAGGATTCCATCCGTTGCAGCAGGTAGCTGACTTCAATATTGGCATGGCGATCGTGAGAGTCTTTAACTTCGCTGCGTTTGCCGAACAAAGCGTCAGCTTCATCGAACAGTAAAATTACGCCTCCCGCTTCTGCGGCATCAAAAATCCGCCGCAGATTTTTCTCAGTTTCGCCAATATATTTACTGACAACTGAACTCAGGTCAATCCGGTAGAGGTCAAGCTGTAACTCCTGGGCGAGAATTTCCGCCGCCATTGTTTTCCCTGTACCACTACCACCAGCAAACAGAGTAGTAATACCCAATCCGCGTTGGCTATTATTGCCAAATCCCCAGGTTTGGTAAACCTGCGATCGCTGTTGTACACTGACAACAATTTCCCGGAGTGTCTGCTTTTGCGGTTCGGGTAGGATTAAATCCATCCACGTTGCTACAGCTTCAATGCGTTGGGCGAGGTCATCTAATTGGGTACGGGCTTGTTGACGGCAAGTTTGCCATAACTGATAGCTAAAAGATGCCGATGCTGTATTTTTCTGTAATATCAATTCGCTAGCTTGCTGAATCCCTTCCGGCTCTAGGTTAAATTGGCTGACGATTTGTGCCAATTGCCCGTTGAGGGATTGTGCGGCTGCTCCCAAGGCTAATTGCCAGAGTGCTTCCTGTTCATTGGCATTGGGGCGATGAACATCAAACCGTACTACTGTTCGTCGCCGTAAGCGCAGGGGTTCTATAGATGCTACAAATCCCATACCAGACAGGGATTGCAGAAAACTGATTAAAGTTCGCTGCTGGTGATGATCGCCTGCATCACTAGCATCGATCAATAAAGCACTGCCACTGAGAATCGCTTCCCGCTCCCAAAGAATTCGTAGGGTTTCTCGCTCATGCACAACTGTGGGAATATCTGCGGCGTTGAGGCTATACATCCGGATGCCCAAACTTTGACAGGTGGTGGCAGCAATAGCTTCATGGCTACTCATATTTGCACCACACAAATTAATTAGCGGATAGGCAGGCGATCGCTTCTGTTTCCACAACTGCTGAATCTGGTCTACAGTCGCTTGATGGGAGGGCGGTAAGTTGACCTGGGTGAAAATGGGGGTGACAAGTCCGTACAGTTTTTGATCGAGGTAAGCCACACCCATGAGGTAATGTAAAATGCGCTCATCAATCCGCAGTGGGCTAGTAACTAGGGTTTCTGCTGCTTCTATGTGGATTAACCGCCAATGACGTAAGGGAGCAGTAGGAGTGAGAGCATCCCAATGAGGTTGGGGTAAAGCAGCCAATGCTAGTTGAAAAGTTGGGGCGGAACGGTTGATTAAAGTTGCCACTAAACTGGCCAATTCCGGCTCTAGTTCTATACCAGCACAGAGTAATAAAAGTTGTCGTTCAAATGCGGAAAGTTTGAAGACGCGGCACAGAATTTCTAAGGCGGGTAGAGGTTCAGGTAAATCGGGAGGTGGTGCAGCCGTTGATTCCTGCTGGGCGTAAATTTTCAGACAATGATGCACCTCCGCTAGAGCTGCTTGCAGGTAGCGATGATTGATGATAGACCAGGGAGGAGCATTAGGTTTCATGAGTTAGGATGAGGCAGAAGGCAGAAGTTAAGGGCAAAATTTATTCAATTTTGAATTTTTAATTTGAATTTTTAAATTGTGATTTGGGGATGCGGGGGATTTATAGATAGGGCCAGGGGACTTTCTGCGCCATCGACTCGCACCCGTACTAGATAATTGCTATTCACGACATCGGCAACGGCAAAGACTAAGGTTTGGCTGCGTTGTGCGGATTTTGGGGTGTTGGTGGGAGTTTGGCCTGCTGGCAGGAGTAAAGCAGCATCAGGGAAATTGTAAGCGATCGTCGGTTCGATTCCGGGATTAACTTGATTTAGTAGGAGTGATGTTCGCTGTGTACCTGCGATCGCTAGGTTGAGTTGGAGGCGAATTGCTGGGGGCGTAATTGTTCTAGTTAAACGATTGGCTTCATCTGGGGGAATGATGGCATCGAAAGCGGCTTGATCTGGAAGATACTGTATTTGGTAAGTGGGAGGCGTACCCCCGTCATTGAGAATTTCTGGGCGCAAGATGAAGGCAGCAAGATTGGACTCAAAGCCACGATGTGGTTCTTGGGGTGTACCTAAATCCAGGGGATGAATAATCTGAATGGTATTCACGCCTGCTAACAAACCACTGGGTAAAGGTAGGCGAATTTCTCGCTCTGAGAAAGTATTTGTGCCGACGGGTAAATCTACGGCATCTACACTAGAATTACTAAAACTTGCCTGGGTGGGATTACGTCGCAGATTTGTGCCACGAATGGTGATTGTGTTCCCGGCTGTAATGACTTGTGGTAAAACCTCCTCAATCACTGGAGGCTGAAAAGGGGTGACGTAAATGTTGCTGGTTTGTACAGGTAAGGCAGAACGAGTGGATTGTTGTCCTTCTATCAATACAACAGAAATGTGATAAGCCGTACTGGTGCGATAATTTGCTTGCAGTGCTGACCAGATGTGGGACATCTCCTCCATATCTAGGTATTTAGGGACAATTTTGATTTGCTCTACTTGGTCGGCTAGGTTAGCAGCAGAGAGGGAGTGAAAACTACTAGGCAATATATTACCTGTGACGACAGAGGATGTAGAAAAGGTACGCTGAATTGCTAATCGATTGAGAATAGCATTTTCGTGCAGCAGTAGCATGGCATAGCCCAGCAAAATCTCCGCTTCCAATTCCTGGCTACCGTAAGCGGTGAGTAAGTAATGTAAATCTAGTGCCAGAGGTGTATTGCAGACACGATCGCCGCGCGCATTGTAACTGGGTAAGCCTTCGTTGCGCCAAGCGGGATTGGCTGTAATTTGATAGAGAAATAGGTTTAATTGGGTAGTATTTTGCCCATTTTGGTTGACTGGGATGCGATCAGGAGGCAGGGCGGTAACGGTAACATCATTACTGAGTTGGGCATCAATCAATCCATTGTTAAGGAGGTCTTTCAGAACAGCTGTAACTGCGGCGATCACTAGGGCATTTGCCATCACATCCTCCCGTTACGTCTTTGTAAGTAGGTGTTGAGAGAGAGGTTCGGCGGCTGGGCGGTTCTGGCTTTTGTCACTGGTTTGGGTGCGGGTGTCGGTGTAACGGCTCGGACTTCAATCCGACCAATGTTAATGCGGACTGTAGGTGTTGGGGGTTGTGGTTCTGGGGGTAATGGCTGAGGCTCAATGCGGGGATACGGCAACGGTTCGACTGTTGGCTGGATTTGAGGCTGTGTGGACTGGAAAGGCTGGACTGTCTTGGCAGTAGGATTGATTGGCGGTGGTGGCAATGGCTGTATTTTCACAATTGTCTCTGGCTCGACAATTTCTAGTGATGGTAACTGACTCGATGGGTTAACATCTGGTGGTGCGATCGCCTCGATGATGGGTGAGTTAGTTGTAGGCTGGGGTGGCTGGGGTCGCGACGATTCTGATTGAGTTGTCCCAGATGTTGCAACCGTAGGTAGTTGAGTTACACGGGGTAAAGTGGGAATCGGTGGTGAAGGTTGTGGCGTAGATTGCGCTGGCATTTGGGGTAGTGACTGCAACGATGGCGCATTGCTCGGCGATCGCTTTTCGGTTGTCGCTATTGCTGCTCCAGTTTCTACGTCTGCCATAACTGCGGGTAGAACTTGTAAATTACTCTGGGCAAACCGGGGTGCAATTAAAGGCTGCACTGATGTGATGTTCCCCATGCTGCGATCCACTAGGCGAGTCAGAAAGTCTGTCATAGCCGAATCATCTCCAGATACGCATTTCGCCTGCGGGAACTGAGAGCTAAGATATCGGCTTCCCGCCAGCCGTAGACAGATGCTAAAAGATGCACTTCTTGTAGTAAGCGTTGTGCTTGGACGGCAATTTCTGTCCAGAAGAACGCTGCAATGTCGAACAGCAGTGACCATTGGTGACGACAAGCAGGACAGGTAAGATTGAGAAGAATCTCTGCTTGTGGATCGGCGGCGGCTAATTGCTGAATTAAGTCTGAGATGATGTTGGCTGGGAGCGCAGACGGCGCAATCATTGCACCATCCAGACTTGCCTCCAATACAAAGCGTTCGACTAATTGCTGTCTATTGTGGTCGAGATTGCCACTTGGTGGTAGAGCTAGTAGATCATTAGTGGTAGGTAATCGACACCGCAGAGTATAACCTGCGATCGCCAGTTGAATTGGTTCTGGTGTAGTGAAATGGGGCAAGGTGGTAGCAGCACGAATCTCACTTACAGTTAACCCAAATTCCAATCGTTCTTGACAAGCAGGACAGGCGGCTGTTCCCTGCAAATGAGAGCCAAAGGTTTGCTCTCTAATTGCCAATAAATGAGCATCTCTCCCACCAATAGATAATTCTGCCAGTTGCGTCAATGCCACATCTGGATATACCACCGACAAAATTGCTAATGCGCGGTGCAGTGGTGACTGATCTATCCCCCACTCCCAAATTCGCAAGATATCGCTAGCAGTTAATGGGCATGGCTGCATAAATTCAAAATACAAAATTCACAGTTTTAGAGATGGGGCATTGGAGAAGTTATCACTCAAAAGTTAACAGCCAACAGCCAAAACCTACTCAGGAATATTAAACGATAGCTCTTGCGGTTCTGTGACATCCACATCACGTTCCCAACCTTCATTTTGCAAGGTGAGCATTTGAATTGCGATCGCATTGGCGTTGGCATCCAGTTCAGGCAGGGATTGGTATTCAGATACCCAACAACGATAGACTTTATAGGCGATCGCTAATTGTCCGGCTTCGTTGTAGACTTCGATGATGATGTCTTTACGGAAATCTCGCAGAGATACTTCTGCGCCCAATCCAGCCCCATAACTCCAGATTTTATTTGCCCATCGTTCAAACTCTAAATCGTGGGTCACTCCTCTCTCCAAGGCGATCGGTTCATACTTGGTTTGTCCAGGAGATTTCAGTACAGTGCTAGGCAAACCGCCTTCTCGATGTTCAATCACCTCAGTTGTGCGCTTGAGCATCCCTACTTTACTCACTCCAGCAACATAGCGACCATCCCACTTCACTCGAAACTTGAAATTCTTATAAGGGTCAAGACGACCAGCATTGACACTAAATTGAGCCATAATGATCTTCCGAAAAACTTATGTGATGTATTGCAACCTATTTGAAAGAGGGCGTAGGGGTGTAGCCTATTTGTCCGTAAAACTTGCCTCTCTATCAAACTTGAATCTGACCAGCCAGTTGTTGAAGTTTGATAATCACAAATTCAGCCGGCTTGAGCGGTGCAAAACCCACGACAATGTTGACGATACCGAGATTAATATCGTTTTGGGTGGTGGTTTCTCTGTCACACTTCACTAAGTAGGCTTCTCGCGGTGATTTACCCTGGAATGCACCCTGACGAAACAGGTTTTGCATAAATGCTCCTACATTCAGGCGAATTTGTGACCATAGGGGTTCGTCATTCGGTTCAAAGACTACCCATTTCAGCCCCCGGTATAAGGTTTCTTCTATGAATAGTGCCACTCTCACCACAGGAATGTACTTCCATTCCGAGGTTTGCTGGTCAGCACCGTTGAGTGTCCGCGCGCCCCAACAAATACTGCCATAAACGGGAAATGTGCGTAAGCAATTAATTCCCAGGGGATTCAGTACACCATTTTGTTGGTCGGTCAAGGTGACTTCTAGCTTGGCGACGTTGCGGAGTGTGGCATCCGTACCGGCTGGGGCTTTCCACACGCCGCGAGTGCTGTCTGTACGGGCAAATAATCCAGCGATCGTACCACTTGCCCCTATGGAGCGCAGTTTGAAGTTGTTGAGGGGGTCAGGGATATGTACACGGGGAAAGTAGAGGGCAGCGTTCTTGCTTCGCAATGTCGCATTGCGATCCAGCCAGTTACTAATTTCTTCTACTTCATCAATATTTGGGGGAGCATCAATATTTGGGGGAGTATCCATGATGAAGAAGGCGCGTCTTTGTTGGCAGTAGTTGTTGGCAACAGTCATGACTGCTACCCCTTCGGTCTCTGTAGCACTGTCACCAGCTAGAACTGCTGCACGCGGTATACAGAGGATATTGAACAAATCGACATCTTCCAGGGCATAAATTCCGGCTTTGGCATTGGGATCACCACCACCCATCAAGGCATTGCCATCAGCAGGATTACCATCTTCTCCCCCTTGTAGTTTGTAACTCTGCACATTTACTTGGGCATTGGTGGCACCAAGTAACAATTGTGTGACAGTTGTGTTGTCCACTGTCCCAGCCGTGAAGGTGATGGTATCACTTGTATCCCCTGGGATGATGAGCAAGCGATTTTCGCCTGCTTCATAGCTGGCAACTCTCGCCCCTGTAAAGGCAGAACTACTGCCAGGATCAGCATTGCGGATGGCTGTTTGCAGTTGGGTGGCGATCGCATTTAAGTCGTTGGCAACGGCCGTTGTCGTTGCGGTATGAGGCCCTATGCCGCCAATGCTCACATCTACAGTTGCACCGATTGCTACTGTGGAAATCGGTGCTATATCATCCGAAACGAAAGCCGTGATGTTAGTTGCATTACCAGCATCTAATCTTAAATTGTCAATTATGGTATCTGTGCCTTCTTGGCTGAAGCTAACATCAATTCCTGGCAGACCTGACAAGACAATTAGATGTTGACTACCTGCATCAGTATAGGCAACTACACGGGCATTAGCAAAGGCATCACCGGCGGCTGCTCGAATTTGATTTTCTAGCAAGTCTCTAGCCGTTGCTAAGTCTGCCATTTCGCCTAGGGTCAGAGTTACTGTACTGCTGCCTATGGTCAGTTGCAGTTGTCCAGCACTGATCATAAATGCCCCACTCAAATCTCCAGATAGCACTCCTCGTAAACTAGTGCCATTGGCTAGACCTAAACTGGTGAGGGTAGTTGCATCTGTAGCTGCACTAAAAGTAACTTGTGAATTTGCTGCTACAGGCCCTGCTAAGATACGTAACCGATTGTCTACTACTGAAACTGTGGCTTGAGCAAATGCTTTCAGTTCTGGTCTAGCACTTCTAATGGCAGATTCTAGTAATTGACGCGCTTGTGATAGCGATGTTGGGGCAGAGGCTAATCTAGCAATACCTTGTCCTGCTGTCCCGATAGTGACGGAGATTTCTGGATTAGGGTTGGAAATGGGCGGAAATGGATTCAATACTCCAGATAGTGTACCCGTGGGGAGCGGACGCTGATTGCCGCTTGCCGTCACACGAACTAGTTTTGAGCCTGCGAATTCATCATTAACAAGCGTCTCCACAAAATCGGTATCATCTGAAGTCATTGACAGATTGCGGAAGGTTTCTGACTGCTGAATGACTTCTTCACCATTTCTGAGTTCGACCAAAGCCACTGTCATATTGAAGCGATCGCCGGAACTAGGGGCGGGATAATCGATATTGACCCTCAGACGATTGCCCCAACGACCGGGGTTACTGAAATTGAAACGACCTGCTTCAACAGTAAGTGCTGTTTGAATTGTTGTACTTGCTGCTAATGCACCAGCACCTGCCACACGCACCACCCAAGCTTCAGTCCCTCCATTGAGGAAAAATTGCTGGATGGCATAACTCGCTTCACTTCTACTATCTAAACCACCAAATTCTCGTGCAAAATCTCCAAAGTTAAACACCCGAACCGGACGGTTTAATAAACCTCTCTCGAAAGAATCTACAAAAGCGGCGATCGATGTGGCAACCCCTGCTATTGTGCGAACACCACTAGGAATTTCTTCAATATAAATTCCTGGATAAGTGGGTGTGACTGCCATGATAAATATCTCCCAAAAATTGTGGAGTTTAAGTCAAAGCACTGCCAATTTTAAAGCTTTATAATCTAACGATTTCTTTACTTGGTATATCTCTACACTGTAGCCTTAGATACTATATACAGGTTTAGTAATTAGTTTTGATTAGATTTAAAAAAATTTGATTTTTTTTACACATCGTTACCATCTGTACGTATCAGAGTTTAGATACTGAAAATATTATATTTATTTACGCCCACGCAATTAAACCATTGCATCTCAAGAATAAATCAGGATTGGGAAAAATATCTAGACAGGGATAAATTAATGTTAATAGTAATAGCCGTTAGATAATTAGACAAAGACGATTTAAAATATTCTTCCTTTCGCCTTCATGATGCCATTGTTGATGATTCAAAAAATTAACAAAAATATTTTCTTTGATCTCAAGCAAAGCCGGGAATTGAAATTTCTTCTCTCATCACAATGGATTAACAGCCGTACACTCTTATTTCTAGATAATTGAGCTTTTGTCCATGCCACCATATTAGAATTATGGCTGATCGATAAACTACTAAATTTCACAGTGCAAGGTTTTATCAATTTAAACAAGCCATTTGGCTGGACTTCTCATGATTGCGTGGCAAAGGTGCGAAAACTATTAAAGCTCAAACGTGTAGGACACGCAGGAACTTTAGATCCTGCTGCTACTGGTGTGCTACCAATTGCAGTTGGTAAAGCTACAAGATTATTACAATATCTTCCTAGTGACAAAGCTTATAAAGCTACTATCCGCTTTGGAGTGCGGACTACAACTGATGATTTACAAGGTGAAATCATCACTTCCCAACCCTGTGCAGAGCTAGATTTAGCACAGATTAAAACCGCATTGACACAGTTTACAGGCAAAATTGAGCAAATACCACCAATTTACAGCGCGATTCAAGTAGAGGGGAAACGCCTGTATGATTTAGCGCGTCAAGGTGAAACAGTGGAAGTTCCCTCACGCACAGTAGAAATTTATAGTATGGAAATTTTGGATTGGCGAGATGGAGATTTTCCCGAATTGGATGTGGAAATAGCCTGTGGTGGTGGCACATATATTCGGGCGATCGCGCGTGATTTAGGTACAGTGTTAAATACGGGTGGAACTCTCGCTGCTTTAGTACGTACCCAAAGCAGTGGCTTCAATTTAACAGATAGTCTCACCTTAGATGAGTTAGAAACCCAACTCCCAACCGGGAGATTTCAACCCACCCCACCAGATACAGCCTTACAACATCTACCTTCTGTAACTTTACCCAGCACTTCTGCTCAAAAATGGTGTCAGGGACAGCGTATTTCCCTAACTCCTGAAATTTCTGGTAAGGTACGAGTTTATGAAACAACCCGTTTTTTGGGAGTTGGGGAATTACAAGCGGGTGTCTTAATTCCGCAAATGGTATTTGAACCTATTGCTTAAAGTTGATAACTGTCATACAAGAACACAAATCAAGCCTTACAAAGCATCAACTCTAGATTCAATTACACTTTGAACAGATGAAGAGACTTGAGAAAGCAAGTTGTAACCTGTGGCTGATTCAATGGAGTCAACAGAGACTCTGTAGTTTCTCCAATTTGAGTTTACGTTTTGTGCATTAGGTATATTCACAGTAATTACTCTTGTGTTGTTGGTGACACTGCTAGCACCAGAATTTGGTCTATCTAAGACTACAATCACCTTCCAAGTTCTGTTAGGGACTGTAACATTACCATTATCAATTGTGGTTCTATATCCATTAGAACCCGTGCCACCAGTACCATAAGAACCCGCAATAATATAGAGTTCTTTATTTTGGTTTCTCACCAAATCTCGACAATAATTTTCTAGATTTGCCCAAACAACCTGGTTGTTATTAGGTGCTTGGGGTATCATATTGGTCATCAAGAATGTAGCTGAATTATTGGTAGTAGTATTTGTTCTGTCTGCTGAGGGAGCCATGTGTCCCCTATCAAAGCCACTACCACTATAAGAACTACCACTAACTCGATAGCAGCCTGAAGGTAATGTTGTATCTGCACGGAAATCATCTTGGCGATCTGTGCTTCCTAACCATGATGTGTTCAATTGCCAACTTACCCAGTTTGGTGTCCCTCTATAGCAGTTATGCGAGGTTGCGTACTGGGGTTTAACTAATAAAAGATTGCTGTAGCTAGTGTTAGCACCACTAGGATTTCCCATTGTTAAATGAACACTAACCGAACTTTGAGCTGTGAGTGGTTTTTGTAGGTAATTAAACAGAGTGAAAAACACTGCTACGCCAGTAATAGGTATAGCAACCCTGAAAATTTGAGATTTCTTCATGTTGGGATACTTGTAAATACGGGATAAATTGATTTCTGCGGTGATTACAGAAATAACTTCAAATGCAGCGATCAAGTTTTAGCTCTGTTTTGATAAAATTAAGTAAAGGTTGTATCAAGGAAATATTAAAAATAGTATTTTTCTTAGTATTTTTGCAGTCTTAATTATTAAATAAATTTCTCTTAATAGGAAATTGTCAATTCTTTAACCTGGAATTATGTCCAATGACGATTGCACTGTGCAGCATGGTAGGCGATCGCATCATCACTACCTACCCTCAAATTGAGCCGATAGTTCAACAGCTATCTGCAAATTTTATTTATGCAGCAATAGATAATATTAAGTACTAAATAAACGTCCCCAAAAACCCTTTTTCTTATTCTTAAATATCTCTAAATTTCTACGAAAGAGATTGCTAGTAGGATCAAGACTAACAGCTATTTCCATTACAGCGATCGCTTCTTCTGGTTTCCCTTGTGCTTCCAGAGCAATTCCTAAATTACAGTAAGCCCCTGCAAAATTGGGGTCGATTTTTAAAGCCTGGCGGTAGGATGCGATCGCTTCCTCTAATCTACCCTGTGTTTTTAACGCAGTTCCTAAATTACAGTAAGCCCCTGCAAAATTGGGGTCGATTTTTAAAGCCTGGCGGTAGGATGCGATCGCTTCTTCTAGCCTACCCTGTTCGTTTAATGCAATCCCTAGGTTGTAGTGAAGATATGCAAGACTGGGGTTAATTTTTAAGGCTTTGTAGTAGGATGCGATCGCAGCTTCGAGTTTACCCAGTTTTCTCAGCGCAATTCCCAATCCATTGTGAGCATACACAGAGTTTGGATCGAGGCTGATAGCTGCTTGGTGTTTAAGAATTGCTGCCTCAAAGTTTTTACCCTGACTCAAACGATTAGCTGCGTTTAGCAAGCTAGTGACTTGATATTGGCGGTCTTCCTGTTTTGTTGTATTTTCTTGATGCGGTAAGCCATTTGAGCTATTAACTAACTGTACGATTAATGGCGCGATCACCTCTTGAATCCCCTTGACAACGTCTACAAATGCTTCATCTGTGTCAGCCCAGCTTTTGATCGGTTTGCGATTTTTCGGTAGTGGCGATAGTTCATTAATAGGGGGATTTTCCCAATCTGCATAACGCAGCAGCACAGGTATTACACAAGCTTTTTTTGCTGCATTCTGCTCTAAGGCTCGCGTGACTTCCACTGTCCAATGATAGTCAGAATCTAGAAATTCAGGACTAATTAACAGCAGAATTAAGCCAGCTTGGTTGAGATGCTGATCAATTTCTCCCTGAATATCTTGCCCTGGAATAATTTTGCGGTCATGCCAACTAGAAATCACCTCTTGCCGACGTAAAGATGCTAAATGTGTCTCTAACTGTTGGCGAAATTCTTCATCTTTCTCATGATAAGAGATAAAAACTTTAATAGGCTTCATAGAGAATAGGGCAAGATTCGGGCTGATTTAAAAGTGAACTACACAAGCTTCTGCTCGATTTCTTCAAGCTCCTGATCCAATCTATTCTGTTCTGTTCGAGCTTCCTGAATTTGCGATTCCAACTTAAACTTTGTAGAAACATCTGTTTCAATAGAATATGCTTGGCGCAGCATATCCAGTTTTTTGCTGACGGTGTCATAATTTTGCTGTAATGAATCCCGTTCTTGCTCTAATCTCCGACGTTGGCGATCGGTTAGTCCAGCTTGACTAGTAGCTACAGGTGTAGTTTTTCCGGTAGGATTGGCAGAAGTTTTTGATAGGGAAATTTCCTCAACTACTCTGCGAATCCCTTGAGCAATATTTAAAAAAGCCTCATCTTGATCTGCCCAAGTTGTCACAGGTTTAGCATTTTTGGGCAGTGCTTGCAGTTTACTAAACGGTGCACCACTCCAATCTGACGGTTTCAAAATGATGGGAATAACACGGGCTTCGCGTTTTGCATGACGTTCCATTGCTCGCATCATTTCTGTGTCATAGCAGTAATCTGAAGCCAAAAAGTTAGCACTCACTAACAGCAGAATAATATCTGCAATGTCAAGATTGTCATCAATGGCATTTGCCCATTCGCTACCAGCACTAATTTCTCTGTCATGCCAAGCTTCAATCAGTCCTTGACGTTGCATCAGTTTCAGATGAGTAGCTAATTCATCACGCAAGGCTTCATCTTTATGGGAGTAGGAAAAAAATACTTTGATTGCTTTAGACATAAATTTAGTAATAAAAAAAATTGAAATTACTGTATATGAATATACATTTTCTCAGATAAAAATTAAAATCACAACCAAAAACATCTTAGTATTCAATGTTACGGTTAAATTTATTAATCTGCAATTTGCAGGGTTCAGATATCCGACTGATTCGAGAAGTCAGAGGTCTTGTTTCTCATGTATGATGAAAGATTGCAATATTTTAAACAAGTATTTCTTGTAATAGATGCGATCGCAACGTACCTTACTGATACTATATACAAAAGTATAATTTAACAATTTGGAGATTAAGAAAAAGTTGCCACCCTAAATAATAAATATCTAGCAATGGTATTTATTTGCAAATGACAAATTATTGGTGAATATCTAGATTTGCAATAGTTTAAATCTTAGGCAAAGTATAAAGTAGTTCCATTTTTATGGATGTCTCATAATTAATTAACAACAGACATTCAATTCAAAAAGCCTAAACATAGCACTAAATAGACTCAACTAGAGAGGAAGACAAAATGTCAAATAGCTCAGGGTTGTATATCATACTAGTCAGTGTTCACGGCTTAATTAGAGGTCATAATCTAGAGTTAGGAAGAGATGCTGACACCGGCGGACAAACAAAATATGTAGTCGAACTCGCCTGCACATTAGCCAAACATCCCGAAGTAGAAAGAGTAGACTTAGTAACTCGTTTGGTACAAGACCCGAAAGTTAGTTCTGACTATGCTCAACCAGTAGAAATTCTCTCCGATAAGGCCCAAATCATTCGCCTAGCTTGTGGCCCTCGGCGTTACCTCCGCAAAGAAGTTCTCTGGCCTTACTTGGATAGCTTTGCAGATGAACTACTTAGACACATTCGCAAGGTCGGTAAAGTACCAAACGTCATTCATACACACTATGCTGATGCTGGCTATGTAGGTAGTCGAGTCGCTGGTTGGTTAGGTACACCTCTAGTCCATACAGGTCACTCCCTAGGACGTGTGAAACTGCAACGATTATTAGAACAGGGAACTAAGCAAGAAACTATTGAAGAAAACTTTCACATCAGCACCCGCATTGAAGCCGAGGAAATTACGCTAGGTGGAGCAGCTTTAGTCATCGCCAGCACCCATCAAGAAGTTGAAGAACAATACAGCGTTTATGATCGCTACCAACCAGAAAGAATGGTAGTAATTCCTCCTGGTGTAGCTTTAGAAAGTTTTTACCCAGCCCCCGATAATTGGACAAATCCCCCCATTTATCAACAATTACAACGATTTCTGCAAGCTCCACAAAAGCCGATGATCACGGCAATTTCCCGCCCAGCTATTCGTAAAAATGTCGGTACTCTAGTCAAAGCCTATGGTGAAGATCCTGAACTGCGTCACTTGGCTAATTTGGTGATTGTGCTAGGAAATCGGGACGATATCACCACGATGGAATCAGGGCCACGCCAAGTTTTGACGGAAATCTTGCAGTTAATTGATCGCTATAACCTTTATGGTCATGTCGCCTATCCCAAGCATCATACTTCTGATGATGTTCCCGACTTATATCGGCTGACAGCCCAAACACGCGGCGTTTTTATCAATCCCGCCCTCACCGAACCCTTTGGACTCACTCTCATTGAAGCCACAGCTTGCGGTGTACCCATTATCGCCACTTCTGACGGCGGCCCAAGAGATATCATCGGTGCTTGTGATAATGGACTACTAGTAGACCCCCTCAATATTTCAGATATCCAAAATGCACTGCGAACAACCTTGAGTGATAGTCAGCAATGGCAAAAGTGGTCTAGCAATGGTTTAATTAACGTCCGTAAACATTTCTCTTGGGAAAGTCACGTCGAACAGTATCTAGAAAAAGTAAAACGCTTCCCCCAACAAAAAGTACAGTCTTTACTCAGTCCCTTGGTTGCATTTCCAGCCACCGAACATCCAGGTTGGAATATACCTGATACCAACCACCTACCCACAGCCGATCGCTTCTTAGTGACAGAAATAGATAATACACTGTTGGGTGATCAAGAAGCATTAGAAACTTTGATTAAGCGCATTCATGAACAAGGACAGACGACAGGTGTCGGTATTGCTACCGGCCGCAGTCTCAAAAGTACCTTGAGTATGCTGGAAGAATGGCAATTTCCTATGCCCGATTTGTTAATCACTTCCACAGGTAGCGAAATCTACTATGGGCCGAGGATTGTTACAGACACCAGTTGGCAAAAACACATTAGTCAAAATTGGCAACCAGAAGCAATTCGAGAAGCTATGAAAAATATTCCTGGAGTAGAATTGCAATCAGCAGATGCTCAAGGCAAGTTTAAAATTAGCTACTTTGTTGATCCGAGTGTATCGCCCAGCTACCGCGAAATTATCCGCCATTTGCGTCGCCAACAACTCCCAGTCAAAGGTGTTTATAGTCATGATATGTATCTTGACTTGTTGCCCATCCGCGCTTCTAAAGGAGATGCCATACGTTATATTGCTTTAAAATGGGGCTTGCCTATAAAACGGTTCTTAGTGGCAGGTGCATCAGGCAATGATGAAACAATGTTAGCAGGTAATACCCTGGCAGTTGTGGTGGGTAATTACAGCAAAGAACTCCAAAAGTTACGGGGATATGCCCAGATTTACTTTGCTCAGGGACAATATGCTTGGGGTATTTTGGAAGCACTAGATTACTACGACTTTTTCGGAAATCTCTCTCAAACCCAGCCTGAAATGGCATTAGTCTAATCTAATCGGGAATGGGAAATTGGGAATAGGAAAGAAACCATTTTTCTTTCCATTATCCCCATTTTTTTAAAGAAAATGTAATGGTTTTTAGATTATGTTTCCACGACTTTCGTCGAAACTCCAGCCAAATCACCAGAGGAAGTTTTACCACAAATGTAAACATCAATATTTACTGTACCTATCCGATAAACATTGATGTCACTAAGATTATCTTTTAAAGTTTGGATGAGTGCTTGAAATTTATGCACATCTTGTCGCTGTGCTTCATCATGCCATTCTTTTTCTACAGCACAGTTACGAAAAAAATAATCAATATCTACTGTTTCAATGAATGTGTCTTGAGAATGCCCTGTTAATTCCAGAATCTTTTGATTGGTTAAAGTCTCGGAAGTTTTATCTGTCCAGACAAAAACTTCAAAAGGATAATCTGATTCACTAAGCATTAACAAACCCTCAGAGCTTTGGTGAAGCTTTTCAGTAATTGGGTTGTTCATAACTTTATTTATAGACAATTTTTGTTGTGTAATATTCTGAATAAATCTTATTGGTTATATTAATATTAAATCTAGGATAATTAATCATCTTTTAGTCTTATTCATCTAAACGTTGTGCGATTGGCTACGCCACGCCCTTGGCGATCGCCTGCAATAATTCCAAAAATTCTGACTCGCTTTGAATGTCAGCAATGAACACATTCATATTCGAGTTGCTGCTTAGATATGCAGCATAGAAATTGGGCTAATTAATCGTGTACTTTGGATTACTTAAACCCCTACTACCTTACAATGAACCGACAATCATTCCCGCTAGCAAAATAAACCCAATCCAGACATTCTGTCTGAACATTTGCCCATACACAGGGTTAGGTAATTCCGGTTTTCTCAATTGAATAAATTGCCAAAACCAGCCAATAGTACCAACGATTAAACTAAGCCAAAAAGCCAACTTCAGGTGAATAGCCAAACCTAGCCAACCCAGTAACACGATCGCACCTCCAAAGAAAATCCCAATGGCTACAGGTGCGTAATCTCCGAAAAACAAGGCACTGGAATTTACACCAATGCGGCGATCATCTTCGCGATCGCTCATGGCGTAAACTGTATCAAATCCCAATGTCCACAACAAAGTTGCCCCCCACAATAACCAAGTGGGTTGAGAAATGTTCTGCGTGACTGCACTCCAGCTAATTAACACCGCAAATCCCCAAGCAATTGACAACACCAACTGCGGTACAGGGAAGACTCGCTTCGCACCTGGATACAATAAAATTACCGGGACAGCTGCCACAGATAACCAAAAACTCAAAGGATTGAGATAAAACGCCAACACAGCCGCACAAGCTAAGGCCACAATCCCCACGACAATCCCCACTTTTACAGATAACGCACGAGAAGCAAGGGGGCGATCGCGGGTTCTTTCCACTTCTGGATCAATATCCCGATCCCACAAATCATTGACCACACACCCAGCGGCACTAGTGGCGAGAGTACCCAATATAATCACACCCACCAAAGGCACAGGTGGTTTCCCCGCAGCAGCTAAAAACACTGCCCACAGTGCAGGAATCATCAAAATCAAACGTCCTTCGGGTTTATGCCACCGCAAAAGCCGGATAATTGTCAGCCAAACTGGTTTTTGGTTAGTTTCTAACATAGGGACTGGGGACTTGGGAAAAGGAATTATTTTTTTACGCTGTGTGCAACTTTCTTTTAGACCTAACCCCCAACCCCTAACAGGGAAGAGGAGCAAGAATCAAAGCCTCTCCCCGACGCGGGGAGATGTTTGGGGAGGGGTTGCCAGAACACGCTCATCGCGTCTTGCCTTTTGCTTTTAGCCTTTACTTCACACATCTTCACATCTATAGAATATCTTTTTTTGATATTTGTAAAAACACAATCTTTAGTCGCAACTTTCAAGACGTTGAAATTGTCACTAAAATAGTAATCAGCAGGGTGAATATACTTAAATTGGGTGGACTCGATATGGTCAATCTCAGTGTAAGTATGTTGCGACCAGTATCAGTGCCAACTACCCCGACACGCCACTTTTTACCATCCTTCCTAAATAGAGAGAGAAACTTAAATGCTGAATTTAGTTTCAGCTGACTATTTGAGTGTTAATACGCAAGTAGTTAAGCAACACCGGATTATTGCTGCCATTGATATGGGGACAAATTCCCTGCACATGGTCATAGTCAGGATCGACCCGACTTTACCAGCTTTTAGCATTATTGCGAAAGCAAAAGAAACTGTAAGATTGGGCGATCGCGATATTTCGACTGGGGAGTTAAAACCAGAAATCATGGCGAAAGCGATCGCGGCTTTGGGACGTTTCCAAGAGGTGGCTAAAACTGCTAATGCAGAAACCATCATTGCTGTCGCCACTAGTGCGATGCGGGAAGCTCCTAATGGTAAAGATTTTTTACACAAGGTAGAGGCAGAGTTGGGTTTAAGCGTTGACTTGATTTCTGGTCAAGAAGAAGCGCGGCGTATCTACCTGGGTGTACTGTCGGGGATGGAATTCCATAACCAGCCACACATCATTATTGATATTGGTGGGGGTTCTACAGAAATTATTTTGGGCGATAGTCACGAACCGCGTACCCTCACCAGCACAAAAGTCGGTGCAGTGCGTCTGACTACTGAGTTAATTAGCTCTGACCCCATCCTAGATATTGAGTTTCAATACCTACAAGCCTACGCGCGAGGAATGTTGGAACGTTCTGTAGATGAAGTCTTAGCTAACCTTAAATTTGGTGAATTTCCGCGTTTGATTGGCACTTCCGGCACAATTGAAACCATTGCCATGATTCAAGCGCGGGAAAAGTTGGGCAATATCCCTTCTACCCTGAACGGCTATCAATTCAGTCTGCGAGACTTGCAAGATTGGGTAAATCGCCTGCGGAAAATGACTAATGCTGAGAGAGCTGCCATCCCCGGTATGCCAGAAAAACGCTCGGAAGTGATTCTAGCCGGAGCAGTGGTTTTACAGGAAGCGATGATGCTTTTAGGTGTAGACTCCATTACCACCTGTGGACGTGCTTTGCGGGAAGGTGTGATTGTTGACTGGATGTTAAGCCACGGCTTAATTGAAGATAAACTGCGCTTTCAAAGTTCTGTGCGCGAGCGTAGCGTCTTGAAGCAGGCGAGTAAGTATCAAGTCAACTTAGCATATAGCGATCGCGTCGCCGCCTTTGCCTTAAGTTTATTTGACCAAACCCAAGGACAACTCCACCACTGGGGAACAAATGAACGACAATTACTTTGGGCTGCTGCTATCTTACACAACTGCGGTCATCATATCAGCCATTCATCGCACCATAAACACTCTTACTATCTCATTCGGAATAGTGAGTTACTTGGCTACAACGAAACCGAGATTGAAATTATTGCGAATTTAGCCCGTTATCATCGCAAATCGCCACCCAAAAAGCGACACGAAAATTACCGTAACTTGTTGAATAAGCAGCACCGTCAAATCGTGAGCCAATTGAGTGCGCTGTTAAGATTAGCAGTGGCATTAGACAGGCGACAAATTGGGGCGATCGCTCAGATTAAATGTGATTACTATCCCCAATTCCAGCAGTTCAATTTGTTAATTTATCCAGCTAATCCCGGTGATGAATGTGCCTTAGAACTCTGGAGTTTAGACTTCAAAAAAGGAGTATTTGAAGCAGAATTTGGCGTGAAATTAGTGACCCATTTAGAAAAAACCCTGCTCCCAAATTTCTCTTAAATCGTAGGGTGCGTTACTTTGTGAACGCACCTATTCATCTCTGGATCGGGTTAAGAATCGCGATCATCATCTCTCAACTCTCGAATCCGAAAGATTTAGTTGCTCCAGCTTGCTCTAAAATTTGCATAATTTCAGCGTGTCCTTTCCCTTGGTGATGCCCTTCATACAAACCTAATTCAGCATATTCGAGAGCATTATAGGAATCACCATCATGGCATCTAGCATGAATATCCGCCCCAGCCTCTATCAGAATTCGCACAATTTCTGTATTTCCTCGATAAGCAGCTTCAGCTAGTGGAGTAAAACCAGTTCTCACGCCTAAATTCACATCAGCACCAGCTTTAATTAAAAGTTCTACAATTTCCTGATTATCTGCGTATATTGCTCTATTTAAAGCTAAACCATCATGATGATTAACATTGACACCAGATGCAATTAATGATTTAGCTTGTTCTACATCGCTATTACTAGCAGCTTTAATTAAAGCTATTTCTGCTATTCCTTGCTCAGATGCTCCAGCCTTTCTCAGAATATCAGCTATTTTCTTATGTCCTGATAACTCAACCTGCATTAATCCAGTATTGCCATCATCATCTCCAATATCTAAATCTGCACCTAAATCAACCAAAGTTTTCACGGATTCTATATAGCCAGAACCATTATTAGCCGCATACATTAAAGCAGTTTTACCACCCAACCCTCGCAAATTCATATCAGCCCCAGCTTGCACAAGCAACTTCACAACTTCATGGCGATTGCCTGCAAAAAAGCTACCTGCTACTTGCATTAAGGCTGTCATTCCTTCACCTAGTCCATCATCACTGTCACTGAGAATATTAGGGTCTGCACCTGCATTTAATAATGCTTGAATGACTTGAATATGACCATAATTGGCAGCGTACATGAGTGCAGTTTGACCATTAGAACCAATAGCATTCACATCAATACCATTACTAATGGCTTGCTGTACTTCTGCTAATGTGCCGTACATTGCAGCATCAATAAAATCTTCAACAGCCTGATTTGCTTCTCGCGCTTTTCTCTTCAGTGCTGCTTGAATATCTTTCTCTCCATCTCTGTCAGCACGTCTGCGAATTTCGTCATTAACTAATGGGTACAAAAAATTATAAACTTCTCGTTCTCCATTCCTTGCGGCACTCAGCAAAGCCGTTGCCCCTTGACTCCAGGCATTGACATCTGCTCCCCTTTCAACAAGCATTTTCACCATTTCTAAACGACCAAGGTGAGATGCTTGCATAATTACTCTGTAATCATCTTCCATTCCCGCATTGACATCAGCACCAGCATCAAGCAACATCTGGAAGATTTCCATATTGCCTTGTTCAACGGCTAAAGCTAAAGCTGTGTTTGACATATCCCCACCTTCAGGAGACGCGCCAGCATCTAGAAGCAACCGAACTAAATCAACTCGTCCTTGCTGAATTGCCGCCCCCAAAGGACTGGCATCAATTTCACAATCTATTCTGTTAACGTTTGCACCAGCAGCTATCAGTGCTTGTATGGTCTCTGAATTTCCCTTCTGCACCGCCACAACCAAGGGAACTGATTCATTCCAATTTTGAGGATTAATTTCAGCACCAGCCGCAATTAAAGTTGTTATCGCTGCTAAATTGCCTTCCTGTATAGCTGCTATCAGTGGTGTTGTTACTTGTTCCTCAAAATCTTCCGCTTCTTCATCTTCCTGCTCATCCTCAATGTTAACTGAGACATCCTGACTAACATCACTAGGCTGAGGAGAAAGCCCATCCACAATTCCCATAAAGTCAGAATAAAAAGCTTTGGTTTGCTCGTCTGCGTTTTCCGTGGCTTGGGCGATAAGTTCTCCTAAACTCCAACCGCCAGGTATTTGTGTGGAGTGAATGCGCGGACGCAACACAGGGGGTTCTGGTTCGGGATTAATTTCCGTCCCCGCATTGACTAAAACCTCAATCATTTCGCTGTTTCCCCGACTAGAAGCAACAACCAGCGCAGTTTGCCCAAGAGCATTTTTACTGTTGGCAGAAACTCCCGATGCTAAAAGTTCTTTTACCCCTTCAATATCACCCGTTTCAATAGCTGTGAATAGACTTTGCACTTTGTCTTCTGGACTCATAGTTGCTAACTCTTGTGAATTGAGAATCTAGCTATCTAACTCAGATAATTCCCGCAAAGTGATCAAAGATAAGTGTTTCAGCCAAACATTTTCACCAATTTCAGAATTTTCTTCCATGCCTCACAGGTTTAGGGTGCAGGGGTGTAAGGGTATAAGGGTGTAGGGGTTTGAAATTCTGATGATTTCCTTGGCTTGATAATTATTATTCATTAATGAATGCGCCATTCCCAGTCCCCAATCCCCAATCCCCAATCCCCATTCCTGACAGGTATAGGTTTTTAATAGAGCAGTGAGTGATGACTATCAAACCAACGACAGAATCATATTTTCATCCACCCCTACACCCCAAAACAGTGTCTTATAGGGAAAGTGTAAAAAACCTACACCTGTGAGAATCCCCATTCTCCCTAAGTATTATTTCCTTCACAAAAAGACACAATTGGGTAGAATTGGTTAAAGCAATCTCTGCACCTGTCAACTAAAGGTATCAGCAAACTCATGCAACTGAAACTCAGTGCATCTAAACTACCCTTCGCGCCTCTACTACTAATTGCGCCTTTTTTCCTCTGGGGAACGGCGATGGTAGCAATGAAAGGAGTCATTCCCCACACCACACCGTTATTTATGGGGGGGTTGCGGTTGCTACCGGCAGGAGTGTTAATTTTAATTGTCGCCGCAATTATGGGTAGACCCCAGCCCACAGGTTGGAAGGCCTGGCTGTGGATTGGTCTATTTGGTTTAATAGATGGCACATTATTTCAAGGGTTTTTAGCGGAAGGATTAGTAAGAACTAGTGCCGGCTTAGGTTCAGTGATGATAGATTCTCAACCTCTGGCTGTAGCTTTGCTATCTTTGTGGCTATTTCAAGAACGCATTGGTTTGTGGGGGTGGCTAGGGTTAAGTTTGGGAGTCACTGGGATTAGTTTAATTGGCTTACCAGATGAGTGGATTTTCGGCTTACTGGGTAATGGTAATGGTGCAGATGTCGCCATCGGTGACTGGCACAACTTCTTTGCTAGGGGTGAATGGTTGATGCTGTTGGCGGCTTTGTCGATGGCTGTAGGAACTGTGTTAATTAGGTTTGTGACTCGATATGCTGACCCAGTGACGGCTACAGGATGGCACATGATTGTAGGTGGTTTGCCATTATGGGGCTTATCAGCGGTTGTAGAATCTCAACAGTGGCAGCATCTTGGCAATTCTGATTGGTTGGCTTTAGGTTATGCTACGGTGTTTGGTAGTGCGATCGCCTACGCTTTATTTTTCTACTTTGCCTCTAGTGGTAATCTCACCAGTCTGAGTTCTCTTACTTTTCTCACACCAGTTTTTGCCCTCTTATTTGGTCATCTCTTACTCTCAGAAGTTCTCAGTACATTGCAATGGGTAGGAGTATTTCTGACTTTAATCAGCATCTACTTAATCAATCAGCGTGATAATTTAGCCGGGCAGAATCAAAATATAGCTGTAGAAGAAACAGCTAATACACAGCAAGCACAATTAACAGAAGCATCTACTAAACAACTTAATCCTGTAATTGTATCTTTACGAAAATCTGAATCAGAAACCCTACCTTAATTTCATTAAGGGTGATTTCCTCCAACTTACCGAATCTTTACAGATGGTATATATATATAAACCCATCTGAGCTTGATTTGGTAGCTGCATCTGAACATGATTGTGGTATAAACGATTTAGACTAAATCCAAAAAAAGGATAGATATAAATAATACGAGCGAGTGATGAAATTTAAGGTGTTTTACCAAAAATCAAATTTTGTTCGTCAATATAGAAGTTAATATTTAGAAAGATTCTGTCACTTCTCTAGCACGTTCAGGCTACAACTTTGAACTTAATATGAGGCTATATCGCTCCTCAATTTTAATCATCACCTATTTTTCTTGCCTGGGTTTTTACTTAAATCGAGCCAGCGCAATTACACCCGACTTAGCACCCAAAGTCTGGTATCTGGCACAAGTCAGTACCACCAGACCAACTGAGCAGGTTGTTCTTACTCCAGGTAGTCAAGGGTCAAATGTACGAACACTGCAAACTCAATTACAGGAGTTAGGGTACTATGATGACCAGATCGATGGAAAATATGGTGAAAGTACAAAACGTGCTGTCGCTAAGTTCCAAACAATCAAAGGTTTAAGAAGATTAGATGGTTTTGCAGACCTGACCACCCAAAAAGTTCTGCAAACAACGCATGCAACTAAAAAAAGTCAACTGGCCGTCTCTCCTGTTAGTGAAACTGCAAATTTAGTCCAGCCAACTACTACCAAACCCCAGTCCAACCAGAAAGAATTGATTTGGTGGTTAATATTGGCTTTAGGAAGTTTAGGAAGTCTTGGGGCTATCCTGTTCTTATTGAGGTGGTATGAGCAGAGCAAAGAAGAAAATTTACCACCAACTACAGAAATAAAAGCTCTCAACCCTGCAAAAGAAGACAGAGTTCCACTAGCTTTACAAGAAGCAGAAAGAACATCGGTTAATCAGGAAAATACGGCTCAATTTCCAAATTCAACCACAGCATCTGCATCAATTTCTACAACAGTAATGCCTGTAGAAACAACTTCTCGCATCACTAAAGTTAGCATTGTTGACGAATTAATTAAAGATTTACGTAGTAACGACCCCAGCAAGCGACACAAAGCTATCTGGGATTTAGGTCAACAAGGGGATTCACGAGCAATTCAACCATTAGTAAATCTGTTGATTGATGCGGATTCTCAACAACGGAGTTTAATTTTAGCTGCTTTGTCAGAAATTAATATCCGCGCACTCAAACCCATTAATCGGGCTTTAGCCGTCTCTATGCAAGATGAAAGCCCAAAAGTCAGGCAAAATGCCATCCGTGATTTGACGCGTGTTTATGATTTGATGGGTCAAATGAGTCAAATGTTAACTCACGCCTTAGACGATCCTGATGCTGAAGTTCAGGCTACAGCAAGGTACGCTCTCACGCAAATGAATAGAATGCGGAATGTCTCAACTAGCCAGATTTTACCCAAGGATAGTAAAAAAGATTCAGTGGAATAGGGATTGGGGCTGGGGACTAGGTGAGAACAATACAATGCCCAATACCCCATGCCCAATTATCTAGAGATTAGTTGTAATCAATTGACGATACTCGCTTTTTTGCTTAACACCTTTGACTTCCTTCAAGAGTTCTTTATTCTTGAAGAACTGAATTGTTGGTGTTCCTGTTACTCCGGCGTTTTCGGCAATCTCTCGGTCTTTGTCGATGTCAATTTCGACAAAGTGAACTTTACCGTCAAATTCATCGACTACTTTATTGAGTATAGGCTTGAGGGTATGGCAAGGGCCACAACCAGGGGCGACGTATTTGACAATCAGTAGGCGATCGCTTTCGTGGAATAATTTCCGTAAAGCATAACCACCCTCATGGCGAGTTGCAGCCAAATCAAATTCAGCGGCTTGTTCAGCTTCAGTTTTCTGAGCAGCTGGCTGAGATTCTAACTCATTATTAATAGTTGGCTGTTGATGGAACTCCTGAATTAAGCCATTACTAGACAGCCAACGTTCCGCCAACAACGCTGCTGCACAGCCACTACCGGCCGCCGTAATTGCTTGACGATATTCATGGTCTTGTACATCACCAGCAGCAAATACACCCTCTACACTAGTTTCTGGTGAACCGTGTTTAGTGACGATGTAACCTATTTCATCTAGTTCCAATTGTCCCTTGAATAAGGAAGTATTGGGTGTGTGTCCAATGGCGTAGAATAAGCCCTTAGCTGTCAGCTGAGTTTCTTCCCCAGTTTTGCTATTGCGGACTACTATCCCTTCCATATGACCATTACCGAAGATATCTATGGCTTCGGTGTTCCAATGGACTCGGATTTTGGGATTACTCAATACTCTATCCTGCATGGCTTTAGAAGCCCGCATCTTATCAGAACGCACTAACAAATTCACTTTCGAGCCATATTTGGTGAGATAAATCGACTCTTCAGCCGCCGAGTCACCAGCACCAACCACCGCTAATTCTGCACCGTGGAAAATTGGTGTTGCACCATCGCAGATTGCACAAGCAGAAATTCCCCGACTCCAAAATTGATGTTCACTGGGTAAACCCAAACGCTTGGCTGTTGCACCGGTGGCAATAATTATAGTGTTTGCCTTGACTTCCCTCTCTTCAGAACGGATAGTAAAAGGACGTTGACTCAAATCAACTGAAATCACGTCTTCAGTATATAACTCAGCCCCCCAACGCTCCGCCTGCGCTTTCATCCTATCCATTAATTCCGGCCCGGTTATCCCTTGAGGAAACCCAGGAAAATTCTCTACTTCCGTTGTCGTCATCAGCTGACCACCAGGTAATCCCCCTGCTTGGAAACCTTCAAATACCACAGGTTTTAAGTTAGCTCGCCCAGCATAAATAGCCGCAGTGTAACCTGCTGGCCCAGAACCGATAATTACTAAGTTTTCTACAGTCGGGTTAGTCATAATAATTATCCGAACTCATAACGACTACGCTTAATATAGCATAGCTTACTGCGATTGGCAAAGCCGTGCCGTAGGCGATCGCAAATGGCAAAAGTCGGGAATAAAATCACCAACTCACCTAAAAATGTAGGTTTGATTAAATTGATTTACTCAGACTGCTCTTGCAGATATTTCCTGATAGTTTCAACATCTAGTTCTAGGAATTCTGCTATTTCTTGAATACTCATACCTTTCTGAATACATTTTGGAACTAATTTCAATTTTGTTTCTAGTTCTGTTTCCGGTCTTGTCTTTGCTAGGATACTTTTGTACAATCGAGTATTTTTGAATTCATCTAAATCAAGCATGGCTTCAATTTCTTCTAAGCTAAGAGTGGGGAACTTGTAAAATACAATTGCTTGAATAAATGCTAGCACTTTCTTTTGTAGATTCTCATCATGTAAGTTTTCTTGTGCTTGATTGATTAGCTGCTGGGCTAAGGAAGTACATTTTTTAGGCGTTTCTATAAATAATTTGGCAATTCCTATACTTAATGAATATTCTTTACTAACAGATAGTTCATTCAGATAAATACAGCGCAGATGTTGTTCTATTAGAAAGCGATAACGAGGATGCACTGGTGTTTCATTGCTGCGTCTGTCATAAACAACTATCACATACCAATCTGAGTTGGCTGGTTGATATTGACGAAAATAAACAAAAATCTCACCAAACAGTCGTTCGTAAAATTCTTCATCTTTATATGTTTGTAATTCTACAAAGTATAAGGGTTCATTTTCAAATCCATCAATAGTAGAAAATAAACCGTCTAAACGAAAGGATTGTTGTTTTATTTCCGGTGCTGTAAATGTGTAGATATTAGGATTAGTATCGGGTTTCCCAATCAGTTCAAAAAATATTTGTGGTAATTCCTTAATCAATTCGTAAAAGATTACATCTGTTTTCATTGATTCTAATAAGAGCGAACTATATAGCCGATTTTCTTGAGATGCAATACATTGTAGCTTTTCAAAGGTACAGTACGTTTTGAATCTGTGGGTGATGTAACGCCAGCCACCTTGAGTTACTGGTTCTAGTACAGGCTGCACATACACATATATCAAAGACCTAGAAAGGGGTCGTGCGATGGCATAACCGCGCAGCGTAACTGATCGCCTGATGTGTCTTTTTTACACACCGATATATCTCAAAAAATCGTCAGTAGAAAACCGGAAATTAGCCTGATTTCTCCATCCACAAATAGCAGTTTAATTAGTATATATACGTAAATTTGGCTTGAGCTAGATTTTTTTTTACTTGAGTGATAGATCGCAGATCGCAACTGGGTAAGTTCCTTTTAGAACAGAGCGATCGCAATCTACTTACCCCAAAACTTCAGGAGAAACCCATGCTCAAGCCAGAATTGCAAGCCAAATTCCTCAGCCACCTCAACAACCGTAAGAACGGAGAAGACGAAGGTTTTACCTTAATTGAATTGCTAGTTGTAGTAATTATTATCGGTGTACTTGCTGCGATCGCGTTACCTTCGCTACTTGGTCAGGTAAACAAGGCTAAACAATCCGAAGCGAGAAACTATGTAGGTACAGTCAACCGTTCTCAACAAGCCTTTTTCTTGGAATACCAGAGATTTGCCACTAACCTATCTGAATTGCAAGTGGGGATTAAAACAGCGTCTGAGAATTACCTTTATACTATCGAAGCTACTGGTACTAATGCTAATGCTGCTCAATTTAAAGGCGTAGCTAGTAAGGATGCACTTAAATCCTACTATGGATTGGTGGGTACACAATTAGGAGATAGTGCTACCTCTGAAGCACTAACAATAGCAATAGCGTGTGAGTCAACGGCTCCTTCTAAGGCAGTAGATACAATAGTTGTATTTAACTCATCATGTGCCACTAATTACGTTTCTTTATCTAGGTAAAAGAAAACAAAAGTTTTTTGTTTAATTCTTACTTCAAAGTTTTGCTTGGGTAATGTTTTACACATTACCCAATTTTTGCAATTTCCCGAAATTGAGATTGCTAATCTAAATAGATTTTCTTATGTACTTTAAGTTTGCAATTTAATTATGGTTTCTTTAGCTTCCCCAACCCAATGGCAACAGCGTGCTGAAAAATATTTACTAGCAGGCAATTATATTCAGGCAGCTAGTCTCTATGAAGAAGCGATTACTAGAGAACCTGAGATTAAATCTTATTATTGGTATTTGGGTTTAATATTGCTACTACAAGGACAAGAAGTAGAAGCACAAACGACTTGGTTCATGGCAATAATGTCCGGAGAATCAGAAGAAGTTGAAGCTTGGAATATTGAATTAGTTCAAATTTTACAAACAGAAGCAGAACGTCGAGAAGGACTCGAAGAATACGCAATTGCGGAGAAAATCCGTCAAAATATTAAGGAATTTTTTCCTCAAGATATTCACAATTTATTACGTCTACTACAGCTAGCTATCAAACTAGAAATATACACAGGTGAAAATTTACAGCAACTGGGAATAATTAAAATCCTGCAATCTGAACCAATAGTAGAAGTTAATTTAGAACTGTTATTGGAATCACTAAAAATCGTTGTTAATTATGCACCTGCCCATCCGTCAACCATACAATTTGTTGAAGCATGTTTACCATATTGTAAAGATAATACCCAAGCTTTACTTACTACTTTATTACCAGTATCCTTAGAAATTGGTTACTCTCAGAAGCAATTTAGTGTAGCAGTACAATTGTGTGAACTTTATTTAACAATAAATCCTAACAATACAGAAGTTATAGGTCATTTAGCTAGTTTTTATCAAAATTATGGTCAATATGAAAAAGGTATAGAAATTGCTAAAACATTCTTTTCTTTAGTACAAGATTTATCAGATAAAGTTTTTGCAAGTCGTCAAATTCTGCGAGGACTTATGACCGCAGGTGGTCATTGGGAAGAATCTTGTTCTGTTCATCACAGTCATGGTTTTTTAGTGAAAATGCTTATAGAGGAAAACCCTCAAGAACTTGATGTTGCTAAGATAGCTAGACTTTTTAATGCTAACTTTTTTACTCCATATATTGAAGATAATCCAATAAATAGTAGGAATATCCAGAACTTGTTAATGCAGTTCTGCCAAGCAAGTATAGCTAAATGCGAACAAGAATCAGTAAATCGGTATTTTCAAGGCAATTTAGCAAGAAAAAAGCATATTAAAAATACTAAAAAATTAAATATAGGATACTTATCACATTGCCTAAGAAGTCATTCAGTAGGTTGGTTGGCAAGATGGTTATTTCAGTATCATGATCGTGAGAAATTTCAAATTAATGGTTATTTTATTAATACTAATCCGGTTTGCGATCCCTTGCATGAATGGTATCTTACCAAAGTTGATAAAATTTATAAATCAAATGAGTATTTGCAACTTGCTGAAGAAATTTACCAGGACGAAATTGACATTTTAATTGATTTAGATAGTATTACTTTGGATACTACCTGTTGCATCATAGCCTTAAAGCCAGCACCTATTCAAGTAACTTGGTTGGGTTGGGATGCTTCAGGAATTCCAGCAGTAGACTATTTTATTGCTGACCCCTACGTTTTACCAGATTCAGCGCAGGAATATTACCGAGAAAAAATTTGGCGTTTACCCCAAACCTATATAGGTGTAGATGGTTTTGAAGTTAGTGTACCTACAGTCCGTCGTGATCAATTAAATATTCCTGATGATGCAATAGTCTATTTCTGTGGACAAAGAGGTTTTAAGCGACACCCAGAAATTACTAGATTGCAATTAAGAATTATCAAAGAAGTTCCTAATAGCTACCTCTTAATTAAAGGCATATCTGATGAAGAATCTCTGAAAATCTTTTTTGAAGAATTAGCAGAAGCTGAAAGTGTAGATCCTGCAAGATTCCGATTTATGCCAATAGTTTTTTCTGAATCAATTCACCGAGCTAATTTAAGTATTGCAGATGTAGTTTTAGATACTTATCCTTACAATGGTGCTACAACAACCTTAGAAACCCTATGGATGTGTATTCCTATGGTTACAAAGGTAGGTGAACAATTTGCAGCTCGCAATAGCTATACCATGATGGTAAATGCTGGTATTACAGAAGGTATCGCCTGGAGTGATGAAGAATATGTTGAGTGGGGTATACGTTTAGGCAAAGATGAAACCTTAAGACAACAAATAGCTTGGAAGTTAAAACAATCCAGAAAAACTTCACCTTTATGGAACGGTAAGCAGTTTACTCGTGAAATGGAAAATGCTTACACCCAAATGTGGCAAAAGTATATTCAAGATTAATAGATTTATATCTTAATAAAATTAGAGGCGCGATAAATCGCGTCTCTAAATAAAATATATAGCTGTAGTAGCATTAGTGAGAATGCTATTTAGCACTAAAAGTCTTGCAACAACCGGGTTGATACTTAGCACTTTGCTATATCAAGCAAGCCTGTTGAAGTAAGTCACGCAACTTGTAAGACTGTAATATTTTTCATTAGCAGTTGTGTTAAAGCTTGTTGATCTTCGTGTTGTAAAGTAATCTTACCAGAGATGTGAGGTATCAAAGCCTCCCACTCAATTTCAAATCTATTGCTTAAGAGAGAAATTTCTAATCCTTCACTAATATCTAAATCTTCTTCCATTAAAAGATTCATCGCTACACCAGATAACAATAACTCTGCATCTTCACTAGGAAGATTATTAGCATTTATCAGTAAGGTAATTTTCTCGTTGTCAGGATGAGTAGCTATTGCTTTAATAACTTTTTCTAAATCATCAGTGATTAACTCTTCGGGTTGATTCCAATCTGGAAAAATAATTAAATTCGTCTCTTTTAAATTTAGAGACTTTTGGAGTTCGAGTGATTTTTCTTGTTGCCAAAGTTTTTTAATTTCTAATGGAATGCTGTGTATGAACAGCATTGATTTTTCTATTTTCTCAAGTTCAATACCCTTAAGAAGGATAAATAAGGCTTCTGCTGCCTGCTCTCGGTTGGGTAGATACCTTAAAATATCAAGTATTGTGATTAATACTGATTTGCGGATGAGGCAAAATGCTAATAAACTGAGTGGATATCCCAGGCATGGTAAATTAGTAACAGCCTGTTCGTAAGTATAATTAGGGTCGCGTTTGGTGAAAATACTTTGAGGTAAAAATACTCCTTTTTCCATTAACTTTTGCTGAATAGGCAACCATCCGCCAAACCAGACTCCTGAAATTTTATCATGGGCATCAGCTAGTAATATTTCCATTGATGATAAAATTGCAGTCGCACAATATTGAATATTACTATGACTTAACAGGATATATTCATCGGGAATTTTTCTCAATAAAGCTAAAATAGACTCTAGACTTTTAGAGTCATTGGTTAAATCAAAATTTGTAGAATATTGATTAATTTGCTGATATATAGAATTTTTTAGGCTTTGAGACAAAAAATCTTGATTTTCTGGCTCTTTACCATAATTTACCTTGACAACAGCGACAGATGGGTAGGCAAATTGTATTTGGCTCTTAATTAAGGATTCATATCTAATTTTTTGACGAAATTCACTGATCTCTACTAAATATTTTTCTAAAAATTCATTTTCTTCCGCAAGAGAACGCTGGTTTTGCTCAATATTAGGTAAATTATACAATGAATCACCATATAAAATGTTGTTGCAGACTTTATCTAATGTTGGATCAATTCCTGCTTCTAATTGCCCGAAATCTTCGTATAATAATCCTCTAGAATTAAAAGAATTAAACTTATTACAAAACTTAAAAAAGAAAGTATTTGTAAAGCGATATAATCTCCTAAATTCTTCTAGAGTTGGCTTTGCTGACTCAGACAACAGGCTATTTACTAAAGTTATTAAGGATGGTATGTCAGACTGATGAATTATATGGGGCAAGGCAGAGTGATACAAAGATTGTTCTGAAACTGCTGTAGGTATTCCTTTTGCCGCACATTCAATCGCCATTGTACTGAAGAAAGCGATCGCAGCGTCAGTATGCCATAACAAAGCATAGGATGTTAACTGCTCTGATGGCATGATAATTCGCACGTTTTTGGGAATAGATAAAGCTTGTTTATGCGCCCTTACAATAAAATCCATCTCGGCAGGTACATATTTTTCGCCTGCTATATAAGGATGATGGCGAATTACTAAATATTCATCTCTATCTGCGAATATTTCTATCAATCTATCAATAATCTCAAGCTGAGATGTAATACCAGCAAAGTCTTCCGCCATTGCCAATTCATCTTCACTAGAAGTAAATACTGCAAGAATTTTGGCATCTTCGGGAATATTTAGCTGACGACGAACAGAACTATAATCTGTCTGATAATCATAGAATGAAGAGAAATTTAAATTTCGTCCTGCTTCTCGTTCTAACCAGTATTGCTTGACCTGCGTTAACTCAGAAGTTGTCAGAGGAGTATTTTCCCAGGCTTTAATTAAATTTAAAGCAGGTGTAGAATGATAGCAAGTATGATTACTGACTAAAGTATAGGTGTCATCGATATATCCTCTTTCTTGGACAATAACATCTATATTACGTTGACGTGCTACCTCAAAAGCAATTCTAGAAGGAGCTAATCTAGCACCTAATAAAAATAGATGAGTTGGTTGATAAAGGTCTATTAATCTAGATACTGCTTGATAAGTTATGAAACCATCAACCAAATAATTTTTATGAACTTTTCTCACATCTGGATTAGACAGTCCTGTTGATGTAATTCGGAAGTATGTATATATAGATGACGTAACCCATGCACCTATCGGTAAATTTTGATAGTAAGCCTCAGCATATTTTTCAGGGTCAAGAGTTTCTATCCACGCTTGTGCTAAATGCTCATCTTCCTGAAACACAAAATCTCTTAGTTGTTTATGGGGAAGTTCAAATAAATCATGAAAATATTCTTGACTTGTCCGAGAGCAATAATTACATAGTTCCTCTTTTCTTTCTCCTACTCCTCTGAGAATATAACAGGATTTAAAAAGCCCATTACATCCAATTGCTAAAACTTCACAACCACGCATTGTTAATGCAGTGGCGACAGTTGCATCAACTTGATGATGAAATAACCAAGCTGGAGGAATAGAATAGAGGGAGAAAAATAAAACTTTTTTTGCTTGAGTCATAATAAAAAAAATGCAGTAAATTTGTAATCTAATCGAGTAAATTCCAAGTTACACGTGTTCCCTTTTTAACATTTTGCTTGATTTGTTTCCCAAGCAAAACATCATAATATTTCGGTGCTAAACCATAACCTGGACGTATAACTTTGAGATTATTTTGTGTGAATATCTCCCCTGCTTTCATGTCCTGAAAAATATAAAGCGATCGCCTAAAAGCCAATGAGTCTTTTTCAGCTTGAGTCGCCCCGTAGTGTATGGTGCCCATTGCTTGCCAGGATCTCTCACTTTCTATGACCAACTGACGCATTTCTTCAGGTTCCATCGAAAAAGCTGCATCAACGCCACCATCAGCACGGCTGAGAGTAAAGTGTTTCTCGATCACTCTTGCGCCCAAAGCTACACTGGCTACAGCAACACCAATCCCCAAGGTGTGATCTGACAACCCCACTTCCACATTAAACAAGTCGCGCAAATGAGGGATTGTCAACAAATTACTATTTTCTGGAGATGCGGGATATGTACTAGTACATTTGAGCAATATTAAATCTTGACAACCATTTTCTCTGGCGGTGCGTACTGTTTCATCTAATTCTGCTACTGTCGCCATTCCCGTAGAAATAATCATGGGTTTACCAGTGCTTGCGACTTTGCGAATGAGGGGTAAATCTGTATTTTCAAATGAAGCTATCTTATAACAAGGAACATTTAATGATTCAAGAAAATCTACAGCCGTAGCATCAAAGGGTGTACTAAAACCAATAATTCCTAATTCTCGACAACGTTGAAAAATGGGTTGATGCCATTCCCAAGGCGTGTAAGCTTGCTGGTATAAGTTATATAAAGATTTACCATGCCATAAACTTTGAGGATGATCAATGTAAAATTCACCTGCATTGATATCCAATGTCATAGTGTCAGCTGTATAAGTCTGGATTTTGAGTGCGTGAACTCCAGATTCAGCAGCAGCTTCTACAATTTTTAAAGCTGTTTCTAACGATTGGTTATGATTGCCAGACATTTCGGCAATTATGAATGGCGGATAATTAACGCCTATTTTTTTATCAACAATACAAATCCCTTGCATATATTTTTTTTGGTAAATTGTTAGCGGTATCGACTAAATGAATTGCCTGTTGTCCCTGTTTGATTACTGTATCTCTTATGTGAAATCCAGCCAGTCTAAAGGCTTTAATTGATGCTTGATTAGATGGTTTGATATAGGCGTGAACTATATGAATATTCAGATTTTGAAAAATTTGTCTCTGGGCTATTTCAATTAAATAAGTGCCGTAGCCTTGTTGACGATATTCCTGAGCAATACTAATAGAGATAACAGCTTCTTTTCCTTCTATGTCATAACGAATTTGCCCAATAGGTATGTTATCTTGGTTTACAGCTATATAGAAAATACAGTTAGTATTGAGTTTAGAGTTAAACCATTTTTGATGTTCTTCCCAAGCAATAGGTTTTGAGGAGAAAGAAACAGCACGCACTTCTGTCTCATTTGCCCATTGCCATAATAATTGGCAGTCTTCTATGGATACTGGACGTAATTTTAAGGAATAGTTTTTTATACATCTAACTACACGTTGACTACCCCAGCCATCTACTAATTCTTGACTAGATTTAGTCATGGTTAATCTTGTATTAATTACCAGTGATAATTCCTCAACTGCGGTAGCTATTTCACTAGGAGAAATATGGCTATGCCAACCTAAATTAATGAATGTTTGTAGGGAGTGTAATTTTTGAGTGATCGCCTGTTGGTTTTTAGCCAAAATTATGCTCAAACTGGGTAAACCCATAAAGGCTAATTCCCAACAAGTGCTACCACCAGCAGTAACAGCTATATCAGCCCAAGCCATTAACTCAGGCATACTGTTGACATTTCGTTCTATCCGAATTGTTAACCCAGATGTTTGTGCTACAAGCTTTATTTCCTCATAATATGGGTTACTTCCTCCAATCACAACTACTATTTCTAAAGCATGACCGGATAATAACTGTAAAGCTTGAATCACTTTTAAAGTAACGTTATCATAGTCAGCACCACCCATTGTTACAAGTATTTTTTTGGCTATAGGTGGGTTAACTCTCTGCCATCCTCGCCATTGCCAAAACTCACGCCGTAAAAGTGTATAGAATGTCCCAAGTAATAATTGCGTGTCAGGTTCTTTGTGAGTATATAAAGCTGGATCAGCAGAAAGATTTTGATTTAATACTAAGTCAGCACAGTAATAACCTGCGTGTCCATAATCATCAAGAAAGAGAACTTTTAACCCTGCATTCTTGATGTTTGTTTGATATATATCTCCAAAATTATACCCATCTATAACTAACCAATTACTATTTAATTGATGCGCTAACATCGCGGTTGCTTGTGCATCTTCTGGACTTCCTAATTTTGGCGAAATCTTAATAACTTCTATGTTTTCCGTTCTTAGCTTCTCCTCAAATATAAATGCTGTTTCAGCCATAATGAAAACTGCCTTACCTCCAGCCTGTTGCCAAGCTTGAGCTAATGCTAAACAACGCATCAAATGCCCAGTACCTATTTGAGGAGATACATCTACACGAAACAGCAAATTCATCTGATTTTAAATAATGGCTCTAATGGTTGACATTTGAGATATTTATCTAGACTTTGACCTGTAACTACTTCTCGCAATAGAGAGAATACTTCACTATAAACTGATAATAATTTTTCCACATCAATATCACTATGAGAATAACTGATATTATGTGTTCCCAGAGTCAAAATACCCTTAGCAAACATTTCTTGTAAAAATAAAGTCTTAATCTGCCATTGGCTATAAGGATGAACATCTTTAAATAATACGAATGACCAGCAAGGATAACCAGCAAGAGATACAATATCGCTCATTGATAGCTGCTCAATTAGTTGCTGTAACCCGGTGATAATCTTTTGACCTTGTTGCCTTAAAGTATCGATAACTGGCAACTTCTCTAACTTAGTCATAGTTGCCAATGCAGCCACTAATGAGAGGGTTTCTCCACCAAAGGTAAAAGAGAAAAATATCTCCTCCATCATCTGCATAATATCCGCTCTACCTACTACAGCAGAGAGAGGAAAACCGTTTGCTAATCCTTTACCAAAGGTAGCTAAATCTGGGGTGACACCAAAATACTCTTGAGCGCCACCATTAGCAAAACGAAATCCTGTAATTGTTTCATCAAAAATTAGCAATGCTCCATTTTGATGCGCTAATTCTTTAACACTTTCTAAAAAGCCTGCTTCTGGTGCAGCAACATTTACTGGTTCCATGATCACTGCTGCTATTTCAACTGGATATTTTTGAAATATTTGATGTAAAGAATCTAATTTATTGTAGATACAAGTATGAGTTAATGCCTGTACAGATTTGGGTACGCCTAAATTCCGAGTGGTTGAACCTATATACCAATCATGCCAGCCATGATAACCACAAACAGCAATATGATCTCGTCCAGTATAAGCTCTCGCTAAACGTATAGCCCCTGTTGTAGCATCAGAACCGTTTTTACCAAAGCGCGCCATTTCTGCACAGGGAACCATCTCGATTAATTTCTCCGCAACTTGAATTTCTAGCGGATGAGGTAGAGAAAAAATTACCCCAGCTTCTAACTGTGAATGTACTGCGGCTGTAACGTCAGGGTCGTTATATCCCAAAGTGATTGCTGCTAACCCATTAATAAAATCTATGTATTCATTTCCGTCTACATCCCAAACATGGCTGCCAAATCCTTTAGTTAAAAAGTAAGGAGAAACACCAAAAGGATATTGAGTTTTACTCTTACTGAAAGTTTGAGTACCTAAAGGAATAGATTGCAGCGCCCTTGCTAACAATTTTTCTGATTCTAAATAAGGTTGTGACATAATTAAGCACCTGCATTTTGACTTATGAATATTTCATCAGATATTAAAGATTTTTGCCAGCCTTCGTTTCTTGGATAGCAAGTATTAAAAGTTTTTAAATCTGGATTTTGTTCTAAAAGATTTAAAATATTTTGAGTTGAAAACCTGGGATTAGATGGGTATAAAGCTGTGTATATCTTGGCAACTAAATCAAAATCTAATGGTTCGTCTACAGTCCAACGTAGATATGATAAATCTGTATTCTGTTTATAAATACCTAGCCGAAATCGATTTGGTTGTGAATGAATAAATGGTGTAACGTGTTCCCTTTGGGAAGGAAGTTTTGCTTCTTGCCAAGCCTGTTTTAAACAACTAAAACGAAATACTTCAGTATCTAACCCATCAGGAAAAGTTGGTGTAATTGTGTTGCTGGTGTAATCAAAATCCCCTGATAGATGATGAATAATAATTTTATCTATTAACTCTGGGTCGCACAAAGGACAGTCACCAGTCAGGCGGACTATATGTTCTGGAGAAATTGAATTAGCGGCTTGATAGAAGCGGTCGAGAACATCATCTAATTTGCCCCGAAAGCATTCAACATCTCTTTGTTGGCAGTATTTTTCAATGAGGTCATCTGTTGGATCGGTGCTTGTGGCTACTAACAACCGATCAATCATTTTTGACCGCTTGATACGTTCAATTTGATGAAATAACATCGGTACGCCAAGAATGGGTTTTAACACCTTTCCTGGTAAACGTGAAGAACTAACCCTAGCCTGAAGAATTGCAATAATCATATCTGTTTACTATGCCAATAATCTACTGCTCTCATGCCTAATAAAATTACGTCCATATCTTGACCGTCAAATATGACTTGCCCTCGCAATAAACCTTCTTGCTGATAGCCACATTTGAGAAAAGCTTTGGCACTTCCCAGATTCGCAGCATAACAACCAGCTTTTAGTTTGTTGAGATGCAGCTTGCGGAAAGCAAATTCAGTTATTAAGGCGATCGCTTCCGTAGCGTAACCCTTTCCCCACAGTTCTTTTTTGCCAATAAATAAACTGACATCCGCATTGCGATGATGCCAGTTTATTGGCCCCAGCTTAATATTGCCAATATGCTCTTGATTATCATTTAAACAAATAGCAAAAAACGGTTCATTTTCTTTAGAGTCCATTTTTTTCACATATTCCGCAATATTATCCATAGACCTGCAAATAAACCTAGTTTCTAAATAACTATTAATCTCTGGGTCATTGAGCCATTGATAATATGTTTCATTCACGTCACTCTGTCTAACTTCTCGTAAATAAATTCTTTTACTTTGAATAAATGGATAAAGGTTATAAGTTTTGTCCAATTTTGTCTGCTCTAATTATTTAAACGAATGGGAATACCTGCATTTTTAATTTGCGCTCTAGTTTGCATAGGGTTTTCATCTTTAAAACAGAAATAAGTACCTGCGGCAACTGCTGCTGCTTTCCCAGCAAGAAAACCTTCGACAAAGTGAGCCGCTAACCCACAACCACCAGAAGTAATTACAGGAATTGATAGACTATCCACAACCTGACGAGTTAGTTCTACATCCAAACCGCGACGGCTACCATCACGCTCGATAGATGTTAAAAGAATTTCTCCTGCTCCTCTTCTTTGAGCTTCTATCGCCCATGCCAAAGGTTGCCAGTTTGTTTTCACTCTACCGCTTTTTTTATATACAATATAGTTCCCATTTTCTTGACGATAATCAATACTGACGACGACACACTGAGAACCGAACATCTCAGCAGCTTGATTAATCAAATCGGGGTTTTCCAGGGCAGAGGTATTGATACTGACTTTATCTGCACCATTGGAGAGGAGTTTACGAACATCTTCTAGGGAACGAACCCCACCACCAACACAAAACGGCATAAATATTTGTTCGGCGGCTTTTTTCACTACATCTAAAATAATGCTGCGATTGTCAGTAGAAGCATCTAAATCAAGAAAAATTAGTTCATCTGCTGCTTGTGCTTCGTAAATTTTGGCTTGCGATACAGGATCGCCAATTTCAATAACTTCTCCAAAGTCCTTAGTAGTAACTAAAACCATTCTGGCGGTAGCACCAAAACGGCTAGGTTTCATCTGTAGTTTGGGAATAAGACGATTCTTGAGCATAGGTTTAGGGTTTCCATCTCAAGAAGTTTTGTAAAACTTGCAAACCGTAATTTTGACTTTTTTCAGGATGAAACTGAGTCGCAAAAATATTATTTTTACGAACAGCTACAGTAACAACACCTCCGTAGTCACAAGTTGCATCAATATCAGCTTGGCCGCAACTCATATGGTAAGAGTGAACAAAGTAAAAATCCGGTGCAGGCGGTAAATCTACAAACAGGGGGCTATCTTGGCTATACTGCACATCATTCCAGCCTACCTGCGGTACACGTAAAGAAGAATCTTGTGGATTGAGTCTGACAACCTCAGCATCTAGCCAACCTAATCCCTCATATTCTCCACCTTCAAAACTTCGCCTGGCGATCGCCTGCATACCGAGACAAATACCCAAAAATGGCTGATATTTATCCAAAACCATTTCTTCCAATACTTCTATAAAACCTCTATTTTTGAGGTTTAATATACAATCTCGAAATGCGCCTACACCTGGTAAAATAATTCGTTCTACATCTTTGAGTTCTGAAGCTTGCTGACAGATTTTTACATCTGCACCAACCATTTCTAAGGCATTGTAAACAGACAGAAGATTGCCCATGCCATAATCTACGATGCCAATCATAATTACCTCAAAGATAGCTAAAATAAATAATTGTATTGACTACGACCTTGCCAACGTTTTAGTTGAATTTCTGTTTGTTCTCTCGGCATTTCCCCATCTCTTAACCATTGATCAAAGTCATGAACTTTATCTCCTGGAGTCACTTTGGCAGGTTCATGTTGATAAGGGGAAACTCCATGACTCATAGCAATTTCTAAAAATTCTGTTTCCGTTAAACCCGTATATTCTAAAAATAAATCTAAACTGGGGGGACGCTTCCCTTCATATTTAGTAATTAATTCCAAAGCCTCTTCAGTTGTTAAGCGATTATTTCTAATATCCAGTGCTGCCAAATGTGAAGGACGAGTATAACCACGCTTAATATACTTAATGTAATCGCGTACACCCTGCATATAGCATTCGATTTTTTCATACTCATACCCAGGCGGCACATTCTCGACGCGATCGCCTTGCCATCCTAGTTCTTCCTCAATGATTTTATACTGCTGCTTCACATCCCAAGGTATATAAGAACCCAAACAAACTGAACGATAATTAATTTTTCTGAGTTCTTTTAATGGCGGATATGTGAAAGGTTTCACATCTCTTTCATCAACAGTACCTTGTAAGCGTACCAGCATATCTTCTGCACTAATCCCTAAATTTACATAGCGATTAAAGCGCTTTTCATCTACTTCTTCTGGCTGGTCATAACTATAGTAAGCAGTGTATTCAGCAGAAGGTTCGCCCCACATAATCAGAGGAGTTTGATAACGAATTGCTACCCACATGGGATAAGAAAATATACCTGTGTGACAGTGCCAACAAAAATCTCCCTTTTCTAAAAAACTCTGAAGCATGAGTTTTTGAACAACCTTCCAGTTAGGAGTAAATGTGTGAAAATCTACTCCTAATTTGCGGAGGACACGGGTTGTATTTTCTAGCAAATTGGGACGCAAAAAACCATGATCAAACCTGACAACTAGAGGTTTAATACCATATGTTTCCACAAGATAATACAGCGTCCATGTACTATCTTTGCCACCACTAAAAGGAATGATACAATCATATTCATATTTGCCGCGATAAGTTTCTATGAGTGCGTCTAGTTCCTTCTTCTTAGCATCCCAATCTATTTTGCCTTGTTTAACTTCATGTTGACGGCAAATATTACAAACCCCTTGTTCATCAAACATGATAGTTTCATGAGTTTCAGGGAGTAAACATCTAGCACAACGTTTTAGCTTAGACATAGTAAATTAATTCTCCAATTAATATTAAATAAGTAAACCCGGATTAAATTTTCCATTTTGCCGGATTTAGTATGTCTGGGTCGGTAATTGCAAACCGATAAAAATCTTGAGTAGTCAATAAAGTTGGCTTTTTTATTGCCTCAATGATTTCTTGTAAGTGTTGATAATTATTTAAGCCAACCAAAATTTTATCAATTTCTGGTAAGTGATTGATAAAGGCGATCACCGCCTGAACAATAGACATTCCCTGTGAAATAATCAAATCATGAAGACATATTATATGTTCTTTAATGCTATGAAAATAAGAGGGCATTTCTTCAGGACTCATCAGTAATAAACCCTGAAGAAATATTGAACGAGCATGAATCTCTACACCTTGGTCTTTCAGCTTAGATAAATGACCACTGTTAATCAAACGCTGGTCTAATATATTTATAGGTAATTGAATTAAATCAATTTTATATCTTTCTAAAATCTTATCTATCTCTTCTCCTGTATAGACAGAAACACCAATTTTACTTACAAGCCCTTGGTCTTGCAAGTCCATCATCTTGTTTACTAATAAATAACCATCTTCTATAAGTACATCATGAGCATTATGTATTAACAATCCATAAATAGATTGCTGTTTCAATGTGCGAAGTGACTTATAGAAGCTGTTTTCTAAAGCTTGAACATCATCATGAGTCATACAAGATTTAGAGAAGTGAGGTGTCTTGGTAACAATTGCAAATTCATGTTGTAATGGCAGAGTTTTTCCTAATACCTCTTCACTAGTTCCGTAAGCTGGTGCTGTATCTAAAACTCGAATGCCATTTTCTACAGCTAAATTTAAAATTCTGCCTACCTCTGCTTCCGGTATTTTTCCTTCTTGGTTAGAAATGCCATAATCTAAACCAAATTGTGCAGTACCAATAGCTAGTTTCATGGTAAATTACTCCTAGATACCTAACTACTTTTTTGAAGTACAGCAGAATTAGCTTGCTTCTCAAAAGTTTTACTCCACCACATTGCTACTAAATCTTGAATTGGGTTGCATTCAAGATATGATTGAGCTTTCCCTAATATAGAAATATCTGTTAGTAAGTTTTGGATGTCAGGATTGTTAATTAACTCTAATTCATCAAATTGATAAGTAGGTACTAACATATTTTGGCGATTATAAACTGTTTTTTGATGGGGAATGGTGGATTATATGGTAGGCTTAGTGTTGTTGATGCAAAATTTAACTGCATAATATTATGTGTTTGAGTAAGGTAACTAGTTGTTCTTGTTCTTTATCTGTTAAACCGTAATATATCGGTAGGCTTATAGCTGCTTTATAGTATTTTTCTGCCTCTGGAAAATCTCCTAATTTAAAACCTAATTTTTCATAGTAAGGCTGTGTGTGAACGGGAATATAATGCAAATTTACACCGATACCAGCCTGACGTAATTCTTCAAATACCTGACGATGAGTTTTATTAATATTCTTCAGCTTAAGCTGAATTACATACAAATGCCAACTAGATTCAGTATCTAGATGTTGCCAGGGTAAAATAATAGGTAAATTTTGCAGTAGTTGATTATATCTTTGAGCTAAAAAATGTCTGCGTTTTACAAACTCATCTAGTCGTTGTAATTGACTGGCACCTAATGCAGCTTGAATATCAGTCATCCGATAATTAAAACCCAAGTCTATTTGTTGATAGTACCAAGAACCATGAGATTGCCCCTGTATTAAATTGGCATCGCGCGTAATTCCATGACTCCGCAATTTAATTAATTTTTGATACAATTCCTGCTGATTTGTTAACACCATGCCACCTTCACCAGTAGTAATAATTTTCACTGGATGAAAGCTAAACACTGTTATATCTGAAAATTTACAGTTGCCAATAGGTAAACATTGGTATTTTCCCCCTATAGCGTGAGAAGCATCTTCAATAATTTGGAAACCATACTGATGTGATAAAGCGTCTATTCGCTCCATCTCACAAGATTGTCCGGCAAAATGTACAGGTACTAAAACTTTAGGTAAACATCCATCTCGTTGAGCTTTAGCTAACTTACGTTCTAATTCATCTACACTCAAATTGTATGTATTTGGATCAATGTCAACAAAATCAATCTTTGCTCCACAATAAAGACCACAATTTGCTGAGGCGACAAAGGTGTTAGGAGATGTCCAAAGAATATCCCCTTGCCCTAAATTAAGTGCTAAACAAGCTATGTGTAATGCTGCTGTAGCACTGGAAACTGCTACAGCATATTTAGTTCCACAATATTGAGCAACTGCTTGCTCAAATCTTTCTATACTAGGGCCTTGAGTAATCCAATCTGAGCGTAAAACTTCAACTACAGCATCAATGTCTGCTTGACTTATATCTTGCCGTCCGTAGGGAATATAGTGACTCATTGCTTGAGCATATCTAATAGTTGAAAACCTTTGAGCCATTCTGTATTTGTCTCCGAACTATACTCAAACCCTTCGGGAACTGATTTACCTACTTCACCCAAAGCATTACGAGTGTAATCAAGAGAATAGGAATATTCAATAGTAGGTTTAATTACATAATGATCGGAAAACTCTACTGCTAAATGAGATGATTCACTAGAAAACATAGCTTCGTGTAGCTTTTCTCCTGGCCTCATACCCACGATTTTAATTGGCACACCTGGCGCTAGTGTTTCTGCTAAATCTGTAATTCTCATTGAAGGAATTTTGGGTATAAAAATCTCTCCTCCTTGCATTCTGGCAAAGCTGTCGAAAACTAAATCTACAGCTTGTTGTAGAGTGATCCAAAAACGTGTCATACGTGGATCTGTAACCGGAATTTCGGGAGCTTTTTCTTGAATTAGTTTCTGAAAAAATGGGACAACAGAACCCCTAGAACCAACTACATTACCATAGCGAACTACAGAAAAGCGAGTTTTCATCGTACCAACAATATTATTAGCTGCAACAAAAAGTTTATCCGCAGCTAGTTTAGTTGCACCGTAGAGATTTATTGGATTTACTGCTTTATCTGTGGAAAGAGCTATAACTTTTTCTATTCCTTGTTCTAGGGCTACATCAATAACATTATTAGCTCCATGAATATTAGTTTTAATACATTCCATTGGGTTATATTCAGCAGCCGGTATTTGCTTAAGTGCCGCAGCATGAACTACATAATCTACATCACGCATTGCTAGATGGAGGCGATCGCGATCACGTACATCTCCAATAAAATAACGCATCACAGATGAATTAAACTCCTGTGCCATTTCATATTGTTTTAGTTCATCTCTTGAATAGACGATGACTCGCTTAGGCTGGTAGCGGTTAAGAATCGTTTTGACGAACTGCTTACCAAATGACCCTGTTCCACCTGTGAGCAAAATAGCTTTGTCGTTAAACATTGTGATTTTCTAGATAAAAATCTGAAAGTAGGATTTGAAATATTTATTTTGATTCTTTTTGAAAAACACTACTTAGATTTTGGTTGATGATTAACTTGTAGATTACTATTGTCGTTTTTCTTTTTAATCTGATCCAAAACAATTTTATAATCCTGTCTATCAGGATGCTGTTTTACTAGCTTCTCCAAGATTTCAGTAGCACCCTTAAAATCTTTTAACTGTACACGCACCAAAGAAAGCTTCTCTAATGCTGCTTGGTTATTTGGTTCTCGCTGTAAAACTAACTCGTAACCTTTAGCTTGTTCTTGCAAGGGAGACTCAACAGAGGTAGCTTGAGTTATTGATACTGGATTCTGCACAGCACGTTGGATGGTTGAAATAGCCCCAAATGCTATAGAACCAAAGAAAGAAATAATTGAAACTATTGTTAAAAGTCTTTTTTTTCTTTCAATCTTTTTCTGACGGATGGTTATGTAGTCTTCTCCTGACTTAGCCATGTTGGAATCGGGATTAGGGTAAATAATTTAGTTACAGCAAACTTCTAGATATGAGATTACCCATTACTTCACAGAAACTAACATCTGAACTAGAAAATTTTAATGCAGGTATGAAGAAGAATATGAATTTATGTTAATTATTTCAATGCAAAAATTCCCTAGTCACTACTGATAAATTATAAACAACTAAATTATAAACAACCAGAAATAACTACTAACTTGAGTATATAAGTATTATCGTTGCCTATATAATCGAACAAGAAATTTTTGACAGCTTAAATTTATATAGAGAAAAATTAAATATATATTAAGATTTGCAATAATCTGATTTAACTCTAGATGTTTGCGTTATTGTATATATCCGTTTGAATCTACAAGTACAATCTCCTATCAGCTTTGTTTCAGCATCTTCAATCAGCCAATATTTTATGGGCTTTATAAAAATTGCACAGATTTTGGTGGATACAACAAATAAGTGTTCACAAGGAGTCTTTCTTGGTATGCTCACTGCAACCTTGAAAACACCTGGTTATTTAGTTTTGCCTTGAATATCCGTTCCTTGCCGGGATTTAGGCTTTGTGGAGTAATTACCGTACAAAACCGAATTTAAAGCAAATGAGCAGAGTTTGTTATGGTATAGTAAAAAAGTTAAGACTTGCTTTGCCAAATACACACTCTACGCATTGTTGACAGTTGCAAGACGGAAAGCAGTTTTGATTAAGCATTTACCCAATAAAATTTTGAATTGAATCGAGGTTATGACTCAGCAAGTAATTCACCCAATGGTGAAATTGCAGCGTAACGTGCAATCACTCGTTGAATCCAATATTATCAAGCCAAACGATAGCATTTGGAAAATTGCGCTGCTTTATGGTAACGATTGGCAGCATTGGAAACAAGAACTCTTAGACTTTGGTTTCAGTATGCAAGACCCAATAGGCGATTTGCTCGCTGTTGAAGCGTGGGATGAAGAATAGGGATTAGGGATTGGGGACTGGGGACTGGGGACTAGAAAACTTTTGATTAGTATTTATTAATTGCTACTCAATTCTCAATTTTGGATATCTAAATACTCAATGGCTGATATCCAATACATAATACCCAATAACTAATACCCAGTCCCCAATACCCACTCACCAATCCCCTAATTTATTGCCATACTCTTCCTTGCCTTGTTGTTGGGAACGAATAAAGCGACAGTAGCCATTAAGGCCTTTTTCGATTTTGTCTTTGATTTCTGTCACCCAGTTTAACTGCTCGTTATTGCAGTAACCTAAACTCTCAGCAATAACGAAGGCACTTTTAGTCTCAGCTAATGAGCCACGAGCGATATACATAAAGCGCAATCTATCTAGATAGTGATACCGTCCGTAGCCCTCAGCTATGTTCAACAAAATACTAGAAGCTGCTCTGCGTAACTGATCGCTCAGGTTGTAACTTCACAATCTGGTAATCTTTCTGCAAGCCGATAAGCAGCTTTCAATAATTTAAGACTATCTTGATAGAAGTCCAAAGACTCAAAACCCCTATCTCCCATATCACCCCAACCAAAAATTCCTTCAATTTTATGAAGGATTTTGCTAGAATGCCCAGTCCCCAGTCCCTAATCTCTCAATGACACTTAGCCAATGCTTGGGCTAGTTCCTTTGCTGTTTGATAGCGATCGCGTGGTAAAGGTTCTGTGACGCGCTCAATAATTTCTCTTAATTGGGGTGTTACAGTGGGAATTTTGCTGACATCGAAGCGGAAGCTGCGGCCTTTTTGGCGATAAAACTTGAAAGGGTTTTCGCCTGTCAGTAGAAAAATCAATGTCGGGCCGATCGCATATAAATCAGATTGTGTTAGAGGTTGTCCCCGTTCTTGTTCAGGCGCACAGTAACCCTCTGCACCTATGCGAGTACCTGGGGTTGTCCCAATCTCTTTCACTGCGCCAAAATCCAGCACAACTATTTGATTATTAGCATTCCGCACCATCAGGTTAGCGGGTTTAATATCGCGGTGAATTAATGGGGGTTCTTGGCTGTGGAGATAGTCAAGGATGTCGCAGGTTTGGATCATCCAAGCGATCGCTTGCTGGGGTATCACTGGGCCAGCAGTATAGATGCGTTTTTCCAAGTCCTGTCCGTGAACTAATTCCATTGCCAAATATTTTTTACCACCGTCTACAAAAAAGTCATAATATTTGGGAATTCCCGGATGATTCAGGGATTTCAGAGTATGTGCTTCCCGATCAAATAATTCCTGAGCTTTGGCAATTTTCGCCATATCAGCGTTCATTTGTTTCAACACCAATAATTGCGGGTGTCTAGCAATTAAACCTGCTGCATCCCAAGCCAAATAAGTAGTCCCCATACCTCCCTGTCCCAAAGTTCGCAAAACTTGGTAATAGCGGATAGTCTGCTGTACGGAAAGCGGTTGTCCACAGTGGACACAAAACAGATTTCCTGGGGAATTACCTTCATGGGTGCAACTGGGGGATGAACTAGCCGATTTTCTTTGTGAGGTAACTGGAAGAGGAAGATTTTCCTGCAAACCCCCTATGGCTGGCAATGGCAAATTAGGATTCGGTGCTGTCTCCTCCTGAACTTGAAACTGTAAGATTGGCCCTCCCTGCGCCAGCTGTAGCAGAGAATTATTCGGTAAAGAACTCTGAATTACTAGCACCCCATCTAAAAAAGTGCCATTTGTGCCTTTACTAATAACTTGCCATGAGACACCATTCTTAGCAGAACTGACTTGCCGAATTTCTAAATGATGCCTAGACACTAAACTATCAGTTAAAACAACATGATTATCCGTCGCTCGACCAATCCGAATTACGGCGGAATTTTCAAAGCACCACTGTTTTAGGGGTGTTTTTTGTTGCGGTTCTAGCAAAGTCAGAGTAACCACAATACAACCTGGATAATAAGTTAGGGAATTGGGAATTGGGAATTGGGCTTCCGTCGTGAACGTCAGCCGAACGGAATTGGGTGGAGGGAATTGGGAATTGGATTAATCATAAATTCTTTCTTGTCTCCCTTGTCTCCCCTGTCTCTCTACTCTCTACTCCCCATATTTGGCCGGACTTTTGCCCGGATAAGTATAGCAGTAATGTTGTCATGACCGTTGTATTGGTTAGCCAAGTCGATTAATGCTGTCACGCCTTGTTCTAAGTTATTGGCAAAACTTAATAAAGGCAAAAGGTGATTCTGCCAGTGGGTTTCTAATAAGTCATTATCTGATAGACCGTCTGAAGCCAGGAGAAAAAGACTATCCTCACTAATATCCAAAAACTCGACATCGGGATTAATTGCACTTTCGTCACGAGGCCCTAAAGCCTGAGTAAGTTGATAAGCATCTGGGCGGGCATAGGCGATACTAGCTTCCACTCCTCTGCTGATTTCCCGTTGTCCGACTTCGTGATCTAACGTCAATTGTTCTAAACCCCGCTTACGCGTTAGACGGTAGAGGCGACTGTCTCCCACATGAGCAACGGCGGCTTGATTACCTTGAATGAGTAGCATGACCAAAGTAGTACCCATCCGTCCTACTCCAGAACGGGCATCTTGTTGATTTTTCTCGTAAATTGCCTCATTCGCTAAGTATACGGCTTCCCGAATGCTGTCTTCTGTGGGTAATTGATTATTATGCCAGTGTTCTTGAAAATATTGCCGTAGGGTTTGGACTGCTAACTGACTGGCTACCTCACCGCCAGCGTGTCCACCCATACCATCACAGAGGATATATAAACCTTGCGCTTGGAGAACTCGGTTTTTAGGCAGGTCTACTTTTTCAATTTTAGTAACAATACCAAAACAATCCTCGTTATGCTGTCTTTGACGGCCAACATCAGTACATCCAGCATCTTCTAGACTGCTTAACTGTACCGATAGCACAACCGTTGGTAAGTCATCCCCTTTGCTCAGAATATCTTCTGGCTCATCTACTTGTAACAACGTGGGTGAAGTGGCTGGTGCTGCTGGCATTGACTGGAATTTGGGGGATGAGCCGACTTCCAATTCTGTGGCTACTTCTTGTAAGCGCGATCGCAACTGTGCGATCGTTTGAATATTATCTTGGCTTAGATCATCCAAAACTTGGATTAATAAACCAAACTGAGTGCGTTGTGAACTTCTAAACAGATCTTGCCAAACACGCCCCAAAGCTTTGAGTGTAAAAGCTTCTCCTAAAACTCCTTGAGATTCTTCTCCCTCTTTTGGTAATATCACCTCTATTGGTTGTATGTACAATCTTTGTAGCCCCAAAGTCTGGTCTTCATCCAACCGCAGATTCGACAAATGTAACAAACTGTAATGACATTTCAGCGGCTCTAGTAAAACCCAGAGTTGGGTCATCTGATAACACCAGTGCAGAATTTGTAAAGAACTAGTTGTTTCCTGTTTCCACGCATCTAGTAGGTACTGCCAATCAGAACGGTCTTCAATGAGTACAACTTGCTCTTCACCATCTTGCCAAGCGTCATGAATCTTAGGTATCTCCGGGTGATGGGGAGATTGTAAAGCAATGTAAGCCTCAGCGATTTTAGGAATCCCACTGACTTCAGCTATTGATGTCATCAACCCTTGTCGCTGATTGGCTAATATAGCCTCAATTGGTGAGATTTGATACGGTTGACAGTCCAAAACCTTGGCGCAAAATTCAGCATTTTGGACTGATGGCGATTCTAAAAACTGATAGCGTTGTTCTTTGTCTAAATAAGAGCCAACAGCGAATTGTGGCGGCAAAGTTGGGGCATCATCGGGTATGGGATATTGGGCATCGGGGAAAGAGTGCGCTGAGGCAGTCCTGTCTTCTATAGGAGATGCTTCGCCTTCGCGTAGCGTCTCGCAGGGAAACTCGCTTCCCTCATGAGGCACTGCCGTTAGTGCAGCGTTAGCGACGTTAGGAGCGTCACCACTTGTGGGTCTTGGGGTTTCCTCAAGTGGAGCAACTGCCGTCATGGGGTATGGAACATAGGAGATTTCCTCTCCTGTACTGTCCTCCGCCTCTGCTCCTGTTTGTTCCTGTTCCCCAGTTCCTAGTCTCCAGTTCGCAACCCCTTGTTTTCCCACAATAGCCCACCAAACTGTTCCACATTCTGCACCACAGTTATGGCACTGTAGAGCATCGATAGGAACATCGGTACTACATTGAGGGCATACCTTGTGGGAAAGGGAAGCACCACATTTTTGACAGAATTTGTTAGCGTTAGGGTTTTCAAATTGACACTGAGGACAAATCAGCATAGTGGAAGTTCCTTAATTCCCGTTCCAAGGTGCTTCTAGCCACTAATATCCAAAGTGCCACAATCGGCCGCCCCTGCCTACAGTAGACCTACAAGAAATTGTGGTTTCACCAGTGAATTTTGGTGGCAGTATTAATTGTGACGCATATTAGCTAAATATTTCAGACATCGGCAAGGGAATTTATTAAAATTGGGAATTGGGCATGGAGAGAAAAGAGCTAATGACTATTGATGATCGACTACTAAAGTAAAACAGGTACGATTTGACCTACTCTCAACTGTTATTGTTCCGCCCAATTGCTTGGTTAATTTCTGTACTAAGGCTAATCCTAAGCCTGTGCCGCCTTGTTTGGCAGGATCATTACTGGGAATGCGATAAAATTTATCAAAAATGCGTGGCAATTCCGTGCTAGGAATTTCTACACCAGAATTAGTCACCTGTAGGAAAACTTGGTTGGCTTTGAGTTCGGCGGAAATGATAATGGCTGCATCTGGTGGGCTGAATTTACAAGCATTTGTGAGTAATTCCATGAATATACGTTCTAAGTTCAAGGAATTGCACCTCAAAGGTGGAAGAGAGGGAGAGATATTAAGGCTGAGATTTTGTTGACAAAGTTGAAAATGATGCTGTTTAAATTTCCCCACTACTTGCCACAGCCATTCCTCGATGTGAATTGTTTCCAGTACCAACGGTTGAGAGTTGGTTTCTAAACGCTTTAAATCAAGAAAATTATTAATAAGATTTATTTCGCGATCGCACTCATTATTTAAAATTTCAAGATAGCGGGCCATTTTAGAACTGTCGGCATCCCCTAAAAATTTCTTTTCCTTACTCAGTGCGATTCCCAACATCTGAATCGCCATTTTCATATTAGTTAAGGGTGTACGTAATTCATGAGAAACCGCACCAATAAATTCTTCATGCAACTGAATCAGACTTTTTGTTGTCTTCGGCTGCTTCGCTATTAATACTGGATTTTCTAAACTTTCTTCTGTCATCGACACAAATTTATAGCCACCTGCTGATTTAGTGGCGGATAGATGTCTTGGTAACTCTTCTTCATGCTCAATGTCGGCAGTTGCTACAAGTCGGGAAACCCGACGACACGTGCTACAAGTCGGCAAAGCCGCCCCACGTGTCTCCCCAACACACTGCCTCCCCAATGACGGCAGTTGCTCCAATTGGAGAGAATTCCTGAACTTTGGGGGTTTCCCCTTCTCTAAATTAGCCGTCAAATCTTCGCAAACCATCAAAATCAAAGGCTCTGGGAAATCATCAACTATGAGCCTCAGGGTTACTTTTACCCACTTCATTTGACTCAGGGGGCAGTCTAACCGCAAATCCTCGCAATTTACTGCATAGTTGGATGAATTTCTCAATAATTCCGTAAATTTATCAGCTAATCTTTGTTTTTCTGACTCAGCAAACAATGTAAAAATAGGCTGTTGTACCAATTGTTCTGGCGCGTAACCAAGACAGCTAGCACCAAATTGGTTAACAGATAAAATTAACCCTGTGACATCCAAACTTAAGTATATAGATGGCATATTGTCGTAAAGCATCCGATACCGTTGCAATTCAGCTTGGGTATTGTGCAGTTGTTCATCTGTCCCCAGTTCTAGAGCAGAAGTTCCTTCAGGTACAAGTTCCCAGCACGTAGGATTAGCAGAAAAAATATCGAGATGGTGAGTTGGATGCAGCGATGTCTGATGACAAGCTCCACGAAAACGTCTACGCTGATTCAGGCTCATAAGCGTTAAACTGGCACTCCCAGGCTGATGTTGACTAGTTGGGAAGAAAAAACAGCATTATAATGTTTTTACTTAATTTCTCGGAAAAATCAGTAAATAAAAACGTTTTTATGCTTTTTCACCCTGGGATACTTCTTAATCTTTGCCTAGCTATGATTTTTTTCGCTTGACAGACGGATGATGCAGTAGTTTAACTTCCGATGGAGTTAAATCACGCCATTTACCTAGTTCTAAACCATCCAAGCGTAAATCAGCTATGCTCACCCTGACCAAACGCAAAGTCGGAAACCCCACCGCAGCAGTCATACGCCGTACTTGACGATTCTTACCTTCTGTTAAAGTCATTTCTAACCAAGCTGTAGGCACATTTTTGCGAAATCTAATTGGCGGATCGCGATCGCACACAGACGGATCTTCTGGCAATAACCTGATCTCGGCTGGTCGGGTGCGGTAATCTTGAATTTCTAACCCTGTTTGTAATCTGGTTATAGCATCTGCATCAGGAATCCGCTCTACTTGTACCCAATAAGTCCGTTCATGTCCAAAACGCGGATGAGACAAACGATGCTGTAATCTACCATCGTTTGTTAATAGCAATAACCCTTCACTATCCCAATCCAACCGCCCCACCGGATATACATCTGTGACATCAATATATTCCTTGAGAGTTCGATGTTTGGGAGTTTCCTGAGTAAACTGACTCAAGACACCATAGGGTTTATGAAAAATAATGTAGCGATAGTCAATAGTCATTAGTCAACAGTCAATAGTCATTAGTTATTCTCCCCTGAGCCTCCCGTTTCTTTGTCTTCATAATTATTCAATTCTCAGCCTACAATTGGGAATCAACCCTGATCAATTGTAGGAAGATTGCGAACTATCTACCTTTGCTCAACTTCGGCTTACACACCAGTAAAATCCCGCCTCTTTTCCTCTCTTCTTTGCGTCTCTGCACCTCTACATGAGCCAAAAAAATATTGATATCTAAAGCTTGATCTTAACTAAGCAACTCACCCACCCTATCAGGAATTGTTAACCCCTTGCCCCCAACCCTAAGCAAAATGATAAAATCTACATCCATGCTAGGGGTGCTTGCACTAACAGGCTGAGATTACACCCTTAACACCTGAGTCTGGATAATACCAGCGAAGGGAAGCTGTTTATTGAGGAAATTTCATATGCGGAAAGAATGGGTTGCTAAACGGCGTGGCGAGAGCAATGTAACTCAAATGCACTACGCACGTCAGGGTGTCATCACCGAAGAAATGCACTACGTCGCCCAACGAGAAAATCTGCCGGCTGACCTCATTCGTGAGGAAGTAGCACGGGGGCGGATGATTATCCCTGCTAACATCAATCACACCAACCTAGAGCCAATGGCGATTGGCATTGCCTCTAAGTGTAAAGTTAATGCTAATATCGGTGCTTCGCCCAATTCTTCAAATCTGCAAGAAGAAGTTGATAAGCTTAATCTAGCGGTGAAATATGGTGCTGATACTGTGATGGACTTGTCCACAGGCGGCGGTAACTTAGATGAAATTCGTACTGCCATCATCAACGCCTCACCCGTTCCCATTGGTACAGTACCCGTCTACCAAGCTTTAGAAAGCGTCCACGGTAAAATTGAGAACCTAACACCAGAAGATTTTCTTCATATCATCGAAAAGCATGCCCAACAAGGGGTAGACTATCAAACTATCCACGCTGGTATTTTGATTGAACATTTACCCTTAGTCAGAAGCCGGATCACCGGGATTGTTTCCCGTGGCGGTGGTATTTTGGCGCGGTGGATGCTACATCACCACAAGCAAAACCCCTTGTACACACATTTCCGCGACATTATTGAAATTTTCAAAAAATATGATGTCTCCTTCAGTTTAGGAGATTCTCTCCGCCCTGGTTGTACCCATGATGCTTCTGATGAAGCCCAGTTAGCAGAACTCAAAACCCTCGGTCAACTCACACGCAAAGCTTGGGAACACAATGTCCAAGTTATGGTGGAGGGCCCAGGACACGTCCCAATGGATCAAATTGAGTTCAACGTCAAAAAACAGATGGAAGAATGTTCTGAAGCACCCTTCTATGTCTTGGGTCCATTGGTGACAGATATTGCTCCTGGTTATGACCATATCACCTCTGCGATCGGGGCGGCAATGGCTGGCTGGTACGGTACAGCAATGCTGTGCTACGTCACACCTAAAGAACACTTAGGACTACCCAACGCGGAAGATGTTCGCAATGGCTTAATTGCCTACAAGATAGCCGCCCACGCCGCTGACATTGCTAGACATCGACCAGGTGCAAGAGACAGAGACGATGAACTTTCCAAAGCTCGTTATAACTTCGACTGGAATCGTCAGTTTGAATTATCACTCGACCCCGAAAGAGCAAAAGAATACCACGATGAAACTCTACCAGCAGATATTTATAAAACTGCCGAGTTCTGTTCGATGTGTGGGCCGAAATTCTGTCCCATGCAAACCAAAGTTGATGCTGATGCGTTAACTGAATTAGAGAAGTTCTTGGCGAGAGAGGCTGTGACACAAGGTTAAGTAATCGTCATTAGTCTTTAATATTCCCGAATTATTCAATAATTCGGGAACATTATTATGTTTTTACTATATTTGCAAATGCTAATGTGGGCGATCGCAAATATAGCTATGTTCATAGAGATAATATGAGAGATGCGATCGCATGACAAAATCTGTCGTCAATCTTCAACTGTGTCCGCAGTTTTAATTGCCTGTTGAATCGATTTTAATCGCTCTAATTCCTTATACAAAAACAAGATTGGGAGAGTCGCTAGGCGACCCTCAAATTCCCAACTAATTACCTAATTCTCGATACCGTTCCTGTATATCCTTAATCGTAAACACTGCCTCAAATCTTAATCCTACAGACTGATAAAATTCTGCTCCCCCTTGTTGTCTGTCTACCAAGGAAATTACCTCATCGACCACATAACCAGCCGCCCTGAGTCGTTCGACGGCTTTCATCGCTGATTGCCCAGTGGTGACGACATCTTCTAAAACCACGACTTTTGCACCTTCCGCTAAATTCGGGCCTTCAATATAAGCTTTCGTCCCATGACCTTTAGCTTCTTTGCGAATAATCAAGGCTGGAATTGGTTGATTTTCATAGGCGGAAACTACACTCACAGCCGTCACAATTGGATCAGCCCCCAGTGTTAAACCAGCTACAGCTTGAGTATCTGAAGCTAACAGAGATAAGAGAATGCGACCAATTGCTAAAGCTCCTTGGGGATGGAGTGTTACCTGCTTACCATTGATGTAGTAAGAACTGGGTTGTCCCGAAGAAAGGACAAAATCACCTTCTTGATAGGCGAGTTCACAAAATAAATCCAGTAGATTTTGACGCAAAGTGGCGATATCAGCACTAGCTGCCCAAATATCTGATTGCGTAAGGGTTTCAGTAGAATACGTCATTACAAAACAGTGAAAGTTATGCTACACCAAAGGGTGAACTCATGAGAGTTCTGAACTTAAGCATAAGTTAAGTTTTGCCCAAAAATTGAGGAGTAAAAAAGATGGGTATAAAATTTCAGACCCTCAGTGGATTATTAGTACTGTTTGCTACAGGTATGGGTTTTCCTGGCATTGCTCATGCTGATTCAGAAATACCTAATTATGAAAGCACAAACGATGTATTTGAGCGTGCCTATTTCCGTCACGATCGCAACTTTTATGAAAATACCACTCCCCAGCGTCAGTTAGATTCATTATTGGGTATTGGCTCTAGTCCTCGCAATTCCTTTCCAGAAAATGAAATTAACAGTGATGCTGAATTAGTGAACACACTTTACCGTGATGTGTTAGTACAGCAGGCTATGAATGATCCTTATCTTCGTACACCTGATTTACCAAATCCTTACAATACATCCTTACTCATGTCCCCTCGCTTGAATGCCAACAAGTTCAAAACTGGGACAGAATTCCGCTTTGATACTTCCCTATCTCGATAAAATCCACAACTTTCTCAAGTTACCCAATAGTTAAGAGTCTACCGACTTTTGACTATTGACTGCTGACTTCTGTGTAAATCCAGGGTGCAGGAGTTGAACCTGCCTTGGGCGAATTATGAGTTCGCTGCCTCAACCGCTCGGCCAACCCTGGTTAGATTTAGATTGTATCCTATGTTTAGGTGATATGTACCATCCCAAACGCTCTTATTGATTTTTATATTACACAATTTATTTATGGGTTAGTGCAAACTATGATTAATTAAGTTATCTTAAAGTTTTTAGGATACAGCTTTAACACTCTTAATATACTCCAGCTAATATAGACCAGCATGATTTGGCAATAGCTTGTTAGCGATGAAGATAAACTCTACTGTAATTCTTACTCTAATTTTGTTAGTCCTGATGTTAGGCGCGGGTTCTGTCAGTGCGTTTTTAGGATTTAACTTGGGAAGTTCGGCACTTAAAGGTGTCACCACGCCAGATGGTCGCCCCACTAGTAAATTTGCTAGTGCTAAGTCCAATAATTCCCAGTCAGGAGAAGTGACTTTCTTAAAAGAGGAAGAAATTCTAAAAACTGTTAAGGCGCGAATTGAAGGTAAAGCTAAGGCTGCTCAATCAGACAAGCTAGAAGACGATGAAGAGGAGATTAACAACAGCAAGCAGAAACAAAAAGATAAAACAGAGGAAGTAGTTGAGGAGAAACTAAAACCTGGGTTTCCTGTGACTGCTGAAAGCGAAGGTGTCACTTTTGCAGTGCAGTCGGCTCGCTATTCTGGTGGTGATTTACTTCTGAAAGTAAAAATGCAAAATAAAGGTGCTGATTCTGTACGCTTTTTGTATAGTTTCTTAGATGTGACTGACGATAAAGGCAGAACCCTCAGTGCTAGTACGGAGGGTTTACCAGCAGAATTACCCGCCAATGGCTCACCATTTTCTGGGACAGTGAGTATTCCGACAGCTTTACTGGACGATGTGAAGAAAGTCTCCCTGGCTCTCACAGATTATCCTGATCAAAAACTGAAGTTAGAGGTAACAAATATTCCAGTGGATAAGAGAGATTAGGGATTGGGGGCAGGGAAATAGGTAAGGAGAAGATACAAGGGAGACAAAAAAAGCACATGAGAATATTATCTTATATACAGCACACCCGATGCCTGATGCCCAGTCTCCAATTCCCAATAGCAAGAATTTTGTATGAGCTGTGGCGGTGAATGAATTTCCTAATTTGAGCTTGACTGATGTGGGATTGCGCTTGTTATCAGTATTGCTGCTGATAGTAATCAACGCTTTTTTTGTCACAGCAGAATTTTCTATGGTGACGGTGCGCCGATCGCGGATTCATCAATTGGTTGAAGCAGGTGATATTCCGGCGATCGCGGTTGAAACACTGCAACGTAATATTGATAGACTCCTATCAACAACTCAGTTGGGTATTACCCTCTCTAGTCTGGCTCTGGGGTGGATTGGGGAAAGTTCCATTGTGGTGGTAATCGGTTCATGGCTGAAATCTTTGCCTTTAACCACCAAAATGAGCCATGCGATCGCTCATTCCCTAGCAATTCCTATCGCTTTTTTCTTAATTGCCTATCTACAAATTGTGTTAGGTGAATTGTGTCCTAAATCAGTAGCCATGCTGTACTCTGAGCAACTGGCTCGTTTTTTGGGGCCTCTAGTGAAAGCGATCGTGCGTTTTTTCCGTCCCTTTATTTGGATTCTCAACCAATCTACTAGTTACCTATTACGACTGTTTAGGATTGAATATACAGGACAAAGTTGGCGACCCCCTGTCACACCAGAAGAATTACAGCTAATCATCTCCACCGAACGAGAATCCACTGGTTTAGAAACAACCGAGCGAGAATTGCTCAATAATGTGTTTGAATTTGGCGATTTCACAGCCCAAGATGTCATGACTCCTCGCACTAGTATTGTCGCCTTGTCTAAAGATGCTACTTTTGAGACCTTACTACAAGAGATGATCTCTACTGGGCATTCTCGCTATCCCATCATCGGTGAATCTTTAGACGATATTCGGGGAATTGTTTACTTTCGAGATTTAGCCAAACCTTTAGCTACAGGACAACTCGATTTAGACATTCATATTCAAGCTTGGATGCGTCCGACTCGGTTTGTTCCAGAAATTACCCCCCTTAGCGAACTCTTGCCCATGATGCAGCAAGAAAAGCCAGCTATGGTCATAGTGGTGGATGAATTTGGCGGAACAGTAGGACTTTTGACAATCCAAGATGTAATTGCGGAAATTATTGGTAATGTGGGCGCATCTCCTAGCAGCGATGATTTACTCGTTGAGATGATCGACCCACAAACATTTTTAGTCCAAGCTCAAGTTAACTTAGAAGATCTCAACGAAGTTTTACATCTCCATTTACCCTTAGCCAGAGAATATCAGACACTGGCTGGTTTTTTACTCTACCAGTTGCAGAAAATGCCCAATATGGGTGAAAGCTACCGCTATGAAAATCTGGAATTTACGGTCGTATCTGTGGATGGGCCGCGCCTGCATCAGATTCAATTGCGGCGGTTGGGGGAGTAGGGAATCTCATAGGTGTAGGTTTTTTAAGCTTTGCCTATAAGACACTGTTTTGGGGTTTAAGGGTGTAGGGGTGGACGAAAATATCATTCTGTCGTTGGTTTGATAGTCATCACTCACTGCTCTATTAAAAACCTACACCTGTCAGGAGTAGGGAATGGGAAAGCAAGGCAGGTAGGGGAAGATAAATCCAATGCCCGATTTAAGCATAGGGAAGTGGATCTTGCAATCCTAATTCAGTAAAAGCAGCTAGGCGTAAGCGACAAGAATCACAAACACCACAGGCAACATCACCACCTGCATAGCAAGACCAAGTGAGTTCCCAAGGTACTCCTAATTGGTTGCCGAGTTGGATAATTTCGGTTTTTTTCAATTCTATTAGGGGGGCAATAATTTGAATTGGTTCTCCCTCCCGCCCTTGTTTCGTTCCCAGGCGGAAAACTTCTTGCATCGCTTGGATATAGTCAGGCCTACAGTCGGGATATCCTGAGTAATCTAGGGCATTCACTCCAATGTAAACACGTTCAGCTGCGATCGCTTCCGCATAGGCTAAGGCAAAGCTCAAAAAAATTGTATTCCGTGCAGGTACGTAGGTAATTGGAATATTTTGTGACATTTCATCCAAAGAACGAGCTTCAGGGAGAGCGATCGCATCGTCGGTTAATGCTGAACCACCCCAAAGTCTTAAATCAAAGTTCACTACCTGATGCTGCACAACTCCCGCGTTTTGTGCCACAAGCACAGCCGAATTTAACTCCCGGCGATGTCGCTGTTGATAATCAAATGACATTGAGTAACACTCACAACCATCAGCCTTTGCTTGGTAAAGAATCGTAGAAGAATCTAATCCCCCAGACAACAAAATTACAGCTTTCATTTTCGGTGCAAATTTTCCTTGTAAATCGCCAAATCAAAATCACTCTTAAGAGTAGCCGCACAAGCGACAAACCCCCCGCTAAGAATGAAATAAATAAGTTAAACCCTCTTCCTTGCTACCTTCTGCCTTCTTTATTAAAAATATCCTGTTTCTGATTAGCATCCGTAAAAATCATTGGTCAAATCTATTAAGGATGCAAATAATGAGGCAAAAATTACTTGAGTATAACCCTGATAGCAGTCTGAGAAAAATCTTTTTTTATGTAAGCATTCCAGTATGATATTGTTATCAATCAATTTGTAATTTTCCTCACAATGGGATTGCTAATCTTTAAACCAGATAACTTATTGTCTAACTATCTTTTAAATATTTCCACTTAGAACTACCAGGTTTTTCTAGGTAATATAAAGGCGCGTTGTAGTTTGTGTAGAGCAGAAACAACCGCATAGTTGAGCAACGTCTATACAAAAGACAGCCAAATTACGGGAACTGATCGCAAACTTTGAAATTCTTCATAAACAAGGCCTCTATGTTACCATCTGGATGGTTTTAGACGGAGCATAATCGGCTGTCAAGTATAAACGCCAACGGCCATAGCGTCTCTAAATTTGGTGGTTGAGGAGAGAACAATAGTGCAAAATAGCATGTCAGTGGCAGAACCAAATTCATACACACAGCGTAACCAGCCACGACCGATTCGTATAGGTGTAATCGGCGTAGGTAACATGGGACAACATCACACCCGTACACTTAGTTCAATGAAGGATGTTGAACTAGTCGGAGTGTCGGATATTAACGTCGAACGAGGCTTAGAAACGGCCAGTAAATACAAGGTGCGTTTTTTTGAAGATTACTGTGACCTGCTCCCCCATGTAGAAGCGGTGTGCATAGCTGTTCCCACTCGCTTGCATTATGCTGTGGGCATCAACTGTCTGTTGGCAGGAATTCATGTCTTAATTGAAAAGCCCATCGCTGCTAGTATTTCTGAGGCAGAATCCTTGGTTAATGCTGCGGCTGAATCTCAGTGTATCCTGCAAGTCGGTCATATTGAGCGATTTAATCCTGCTTTCCGTGAATTGCATAAAGTGCTGCAAACAGAAGAAGTTCTCGCACTGGAAGCTCACCGTATGAGTCCTTACTCTGACCGAGCTAATGATGTCTCGGTGGTGCTGGATTTAATGATTCATGACATTGATTTGTTATTAGAATTAGCAGGCTCACCAGTTACAAAATTAACCGCTAGCGGTACTCGTGCATTAGACTCTGGTTATTTAGATTATGTGACTGCTACCTTGGGATTTGCTAATGGTATTGTTGCTACACTGACAGCCAGTAAAGTCACACACCGGAAAATCCGTCGCATAGTCGCCCACTGCAAAAACTCATTTACTGAAGCAGATTTTCTCAAGAATGAAATTTTAATTCATCGACAAACACCTGCCAGTTCTCTCAATGACCATAAGCAAGTGTTGTATCGGCAGGATGGTTTGATTGAAAAAGTTTATACTACTAACATTCAACCCTTAAGTGCAGAATTAGAACATTTTGTCAACTGTGTACATGGTGGTAATCAGCCTTCCGTGGGTGGCGAACAAGCACTTAAGGCTTTGAGACTAGCTAGTTTAATTGAGCAGATGGCTCTGGAAGAACGAGTGTGGAATCCATTAGATTGGCAGTCTGAATCTAGAGTGCAATCATTGACTCCCACAGTGTAAAAAAGTCAACAAGTAAAATGCAAAAGGTAAAAGTCAACTGTAAAAAATTTGACTTTTACCTTTTGATGTTTGTAGTGATGGCTAAAGTTATCACTACAAACATTAAAGTGAATTGCTCAGTCCGACCAAAAGTCTTTTGCTGGGAACAATCCCTGGATTCTGCTGTCGAATCCATCCAAAATCCAAAATTGTTTGCAGTTAAACTGGGAAAAACTTTCCAGAATCACAATTACTAATTACATGTCATCAGATTGGATCAAAAATATTATTGAATCTTTGGGCTATTGGGGAATTGGGCTGTTGATGTTTGTGGAGAATCTATTTCCGCCAATTCCTTCAGAGTTAATCATGCCCTTGGCAGGATACACAGCTAATTTGCCAGGGTCGAAGCTCAATATCACAGGTGTTTTTGTTGCTGGATTGTTAGGTTCTGTAATAGGCGCACTTATCTGGTATTATCCAGGAAAGTTTTTAGGGGAAAGGCGTTTAAGAGAGTTAGCCGATAGGTATGGTAAATGGATTAGTGTATCTAGCAAGGATATTACCAAAGCCAAACAGTGGTTTGATACTCAAGGAAATAAAGCGGTCTTCATCGGTCGTCTAGTTCCAGGCGTTCGCACTCTCATCTCCGTACCAGCCGGGGTCAGCAATATGCCATTGCTACCGTTCTTATTTTATACAACTTTAGGTAGCGCAGTTTGGGTAGGTTTGCTAACATACTCAGGATACGCCTTGGGTAGTCAGTATGAACTGGTGGATAAGTACCTAGCCCCTGTATCCAAAATTGTACTTGGGATTTTGGTTCTGGCATTTGTCGTCTGGATACTCAAACGTAAGCGGAGAAACACCAGAATTTAAAAAACAGTTACTTTTATTTGGCAACTGGGGGTTACATCTGGTAAAAATTCGCATACACTATGCCCAATAATCCTGCATTGGCGATCGCCTAAAATTTACTAAAATTTTAAAATTGGGCGTATTTGTAGTTACACTTGACGAAGCCCATAATCTCTGGTATCCCGCACATTTGTACAACAGGCATGGTAACTTTTTACAGTTAAGTAAGGACTAGGAGCTTGTATGACCGACCAACCTTCCGCCGCTACCCCCATGAATGCTGCTGCAATACCTCTTAACAGGGTGTCAGCATCTACCCCTATCAATTCCACCACGCCTGCTAAACCTACTAACGGTTTGGGTAAAGCTATTCTCAGCGTGGATTTGGGCAGAACCTCCACAAAGACCTGTGTGAGCCGCGAACCTAACAATGTGATGTTCGTACCTGCCAACGTCAAGCAAATGTCCATCGAACAAGTACGTGGTGGTGTATTTGAAGCCCGCGCTACCGACCCTCTCATGGACTTATGGCTAGAGTATCAAGGCAATGGCTACGCCGTAGGTCAACTAGCGGCAGACTTTGGGGCTAACCTAGGGGTTGGCCAGTCCAAAGTGGAAGATGCACTGATCAAAGTTTTATCCTGTGCTGGCTACTTCAAACTCAGAGACGAGATTTCCGTAGTCCTGGGTTTACCTTTTCTATCCCTAGAGCAATTTGAGCGGGAAAAAGCCCAATTAATTAGCCAAGTCACCGGGCCTCACGTCCTAAACTTCCGGGGCGAGGCTGTATCTTTGAATATATCCAAAGTTTGGGTAATGCCAGAAGGCTATGGCAGTCTGTTATGGTCAGAAGCCCAGCCCAAAAAGGGTGGCAGTAGCCCTGATTTTACAAAAATCTCCGTGGCGATCGTTGATATTGGACACCAAACCATCGATTTGTTAATGGTAGATAACTTCCGCTTTGCTCGTGGTGCTTCCAAGAGTGAAGACTTCGGTATGAGCAAATTTTATGAGATGGTAGCAGCCGAAATCGAGAGCGCAGATAGTCAATCTCTAGCGTTAATTTCTGCTGTTAACAAACCCAAAGGCGATCGCTTCTACCGTCCCAAAGGTGCTAGCAAACCTACCAACCTAGATGACTTTCTACCAAACCTCATCGAACAGTTTTCACGCGAAATTTGCAGTCGTGTTCTAGCTTGGTTGCCAGAACGCGTCACCGACGTAATTATCACAGGTGGCGGTGGAGAATTCTTCTGGGAAGATGTACAACGTCTACTCAAAGAAGCTAAGATTAACGCCCACCTATCAGCTCCTTCTCGACAAGCTAACGCTTTGGGGCAGTATATTTATGGAGAGGCGCAATTATCCGCCAGTCGCTCTTCTAGGGCTTAAAAAGAATGTTCCAATGGTCGAAAAAAGTAGTTAAATCGGTTACGTTCAACCCAGAGGTCGCTGATGAAAGTTTGTTAGCGGTTGTGGAAAACTATCTAGAAAAACAACCAGACAAAACTTTCAGCGACCTCTGTAAAGAAGCCCTGTGGCAAACTTTATGCGTACCGGAATCTGTAAAACCTGGTCTCAAAACAGCAGCGACAGGCGCGGTTGAACAAAAAATCGATGACCTGCAACGTCAAGTAGCTGACCTTGAGGAACGTTTTTTTGCCAAAGAATCGAATCGCTTAGAAGCACTAGAACGCCAGATATTGCAATTGACGCAACAACTGGCGCATCTGGCAATCACGGTCACAGAGCGACCCGTGGTTTATTCTTCACCTCCATCCGCGCCACCCGCACCAGCAGTAGAAGTAGTGAATCCTACTGCTACTACTCCTACTTACCCTGTTAACCCTCCTGAAGAGGTTGACCCCTTAATTAGTCGCTTAAGCCAGTATCTTGATGATTTTTAACCAACCATCATAAATTTTGAGCATTAAATGCTTCTATAAAAATTCCTTAATAGTTTCGGCTATTAAGGATTATTAGTATTTAGTGATGATCCATGAGTCCTAGTTACCCGATTCGCCAGAAGTTCTTGAATTTTGAATTTTGTAGCTTGCTTACTAATAGGGTATTTTGAATTTTGAATTTATTCCTCCCCAGTCCCTTTTATTACTTGCCAGACTGTACAAATGCTAGAATCCTCAAGTGTACGCTGAGGATACCGGAATGCCAGTTATAGCTAGTCCAATCAAGTTTGGTACAGACGGCTGGAGGGGTGTAATAGGTGATGAATTCACCTTTGAACGCCTAGCTTTGGTCGCACCAGTTGCAGCAAAAGTATTATATGATACGTATTTTTCGACGGTGGGTAGCCGTACTATTGTTGTGGGTTACGATCGCCGATTTATGGCAGAGGACTTTGCCCGTGTTGTAGCCAATGCTGTGACCGCCGTCGGTTTTGATGTATTGCTGAGTGAAAGCTATGCCCCAACTCCGGCTTTTAGTTGGGCAGCAAAACAACTTAATGCTTTAGGTGCGCTAGTGATTACAGCTAGCCATAACCCCGGAGCGTATTTAGGATTAAAAGTTAAAGGTTATTTTGGTGGTTCAGTCTCACCAGAAGTTACAAAAGATATAGAAGCACTGTTATCAGTAGGTGTATCACCAGCATCTACTCCCGGTAAGTTAGAAAACTTTGACCCTTGGCCTAGTTATATTCAAGGCTTAGAAGCAAAAGTTAATATTGACAAACTCAGAGAAGCGATCGCCTCTGGTAAACTCACCGTATTCGCTGACGTTATGCACGGTGCAGCCGCTAGTGGTTTGGGTAGATTACTAGGTGAACGTGTCCAAGAAATTAATAGTGATCGCGATCCTTTATTTGGTGGCGGTGCGCCAGAACCATTACCAAAATATCTTTCTGCATTATTTGATGTGATCAAAACCCATCGCCATATCAATCAATCAGGTTTAGCGGTTGGGTTGGTATTTGATGGAGATTGCGATCGCATCGCCGCCGTTGATGGTAATGCCAATTTCTTGAGTTCCCAAGTTTTAATCCCGATATTAATCGACCACTTAACCCAGAGACGTAACTTTACAGGCGAAATAGTCAAAACGGTAAGTGGTTCAGATTTAATTCCCAAGGTAGCAGAACTACATAACCTATCGGTATTTGAGACACCAGTGGGATATAAATATATTGCTGACCGGATGTTAGCCGCACCAGTATTGTTAGGAGGAGAAGAATCAGGAGGGATTGGTTATGGTAGCCATATTCCTGAACGGGATGCTCTCTTATCAGCATTGTATGTCTTAGAAGCGATCGTTGAATCTGGGCAGGATTTAGGAGACTATTATCGCCACCTGCAACAGCAAACAGACTTCACTTCCGCTTACGATCGCATTGACTTGCCCCTAGCTAGCATGGAAGTCCGAGCAAAGTTGCTGCAACAATTGCAAACTCAGCCATTAACAGAAATTGCCGACAAAGCCGTAATTGATTGTAAAACCATCGATGGTTACAAGTTCCGCCTGGCTGACCATAGCTGGTTAATGATTAGATTTAGTGGTACAGAACCAGTTTTACGCCTCTACTGTGAAGCTTCCACTATTGAAGAAGTGCATAAAACTCTGGCTTGGGCGAAAGAGTGGGCGGAGTGAAGAGATTGGGGGTGTAGGGGAGGCAGTTGCCTGGGCGGTGAACCACTTGCGGTGGACGGGTTTCCCGGCATAAGCAAAGTGGTGAACCCGAAGGGGTTTCCCGACTTGAGCAAACTGCCGTGTGTAGGGATGATTTCAGCCAATGCCTCATACCCATTGACTAATGACTAATAAACTAATGACCAAACTAGTAGTAGCGACAAGTAACCCTGGTAAGTTGCGGGAAATGCAAGCTTACCTTAAAGATACTGACTGGGAATTACAACTCAAGCCGGAAGAATTAGAAATTGAAGAGACAGGTGAGACCTTTACTGAGAATGCCTGTTTGAAAGCTTCTGAAGTAGCTAAAGCTACAGGTGAGTGGGCACTCGCAGATGATTCTGGTTTGCAAGTATATGCTCTCAATGGTTCACCGGGGGTATATTCTGCCCGTTACGGCACAAGCGACTCAGATCGAATTGCAAGACTACTCAGAGAATTAGGTAGCGAAGTTAACCGCAAAGCTCAATTTGTATGTGTAGTAGCGATCGCATCTCCTGATGGTAATATTGCTATCCAAGCCGAAGGTCTTTGTCCTGGCGAAATTCTTCATGCACCGCGTGGCGATGGTGGTTTCGGCTATGACCCAATTTTTTATGTTCCAGAGAAGCAATTAACTTTTGCGGAGATGACACCGGACGTAAAAAAATCAGTTAGCCATCGGGGTAAGGCTTTTGCTGCTTTGCTTCCTCAACTCAGCAATTTACAATTCAAAATATCCAATGGGGAGGTAAGCCTACAAAATCCACAATGAAAAAACTAGTATATATCAGCAGGCTGATTACACAATTGATATAAATTAAATGTGGAACAGCTGATCAATAACATTACTGAGTCCTGAGTTGTAAGTCGTGAGTTGAGAGATATGCTTTGAGTAGCTACAGTGAAGAAATAACACTTTAATACTTCTTCACAATTCTTTTCAGACTAACTCGAAACTCCATTGGATAACTTTCTTCTCTAAGTTAACCATACTCAGAACTCAGAACTCAGAACTCAGACCTCAGAACTAATAACTCAAGACTCACACAGCTTCTGTATTTTTTTCGCCAGTCCGAATCCGAACTACTTGTTCTACAGGTGAGATAAAAATCTTGCCATCACCGATTTCTCCAGTACGAGCAGCCGCGATAATTTTGTCAACTACCATATCAACTTGGTTATCCTCAACCACAATTTCTACCTTGAGTTTTTGCAAGAACTCAACTGTGTACTCAGAACCGCGATAGCGTTCTGTTTGTCCTTTCTGCCGTCCAAATCCTCGGACTTCAGAAACGGTCATACCCACAATCCCAGCGTTGACTAAAGCAATTTTTACTTCGTCGAGCTTAAATGGACGGATAATTGCTTCTACTTTTTTCATGTCATCGACTCCTAATTTTTAGTAGGTGCGTTTATATATCTAACCAGATCAAATGTCTAACAATTTCACCATTCGTCTTATTTTAAAGACTGATGTGAGAACTTGATGTTTTCTAACTGCATCTGACCCAGATAAGCATTTATCAGATTAGCAGTAGAACCTATAAATTAATTGATTAATTTTTAAAATTTTGATATTAAACTACTTTAATTCAACACACCGTAACATTGTAGCTTTCAGGGCTTAAAACTAATAAATCTCAATTTCGATTAAATATGCTCAAAAAATAGCCTCATAACTAAGTACTGTTAGGGGCGTTAGCCTGTGCTGGATGATGAGTCTTGAGTAGTAAGTCTGTGGAAAAAACACAGCTATCTTAAGAAAGATAAACTATGCTAAAAACCTCTGCCCTTCTGCCTTCTGCCTGTTCTAACGACTTTGATGTTCAAACAGTGGGCGCACAACTAGATATCCAGCCCCAAAAGCCGTCAACATAATGAACAAAATACTGATAGCCAACCACCAACCATTCATTTCTTTAGGCTCTGGCTTGGAGTTAGGATAATAACCTGCCTCTTGCTCTTCAATCAATACTGTTTCTGGTATTGGGGTACTGAGTTCTACTATAGGCACAGAGAAAGCAGTGTGACGACTTTTGCTAGCTGAAGGTTCAGGGATGACGGGTTGGCGTGAACGAGTAGCCTGTGGGCGCGGTTGGTCTGTAGCAAGCAAATCTTTGCTAGGAATATTACTGACTTCAGGATGAGAAGTGGGGGTGAAAGTAAAGTTTGATGTAGTACGGGAATCTACTAGTTTTTGCAAGTGTATAAAAGATTTAACAACTTGAGTAATTTCATGGCGCAGATGTTGATTTTCCTGAGCTAATTGTTGGTTTTTAGTAGTCAGTGCATCTAACTTTGCTTGTGTTGCTTTTAATTCGGCAGCTAGTTCCCGATATACGTATAATGGTACGGAGGTCGGATGATTTTGGGATGTTGCTTTTGGTGGATTGCCTGGAACAGAACCAGTGGTTGTTCGCATTTGTGCTTTGGTATAAAAATGAAGTTAATTAGAGTATGAGCCATGTTATCAAAAGATAGTTGGCTTGGAAACTAGTCCTAGGGTATGAGGTATAGGGTATTGGGCATAAAGTTAACCAATGCCTAAGCTTGGCTAGCAATTATCCTGTCTGTGTAAATCCTAATTCGATAACAAAGGGTAAAAGTGTCCTACTGGGCCTTGTCCTTTGCCAATATCTAAGGCGCAAGTGAGTGCATTAGTAACATATTTCTTAGCTTGCTGTACAGATTGCCATAAATCTTCACCTTTAGCTAGATTAGCAGCGATCGCAGCTGATAAAGTACAACCAGTACCATGAGTATTGTGAGTATCTACTTGCTCTGTAGTTAAAGTTTCTAACTTTTGCCCATCAAACCAAATATCAACACCACGAGAATTTCCTGATATTCCTCCACCCTTAACTAACACAACTTTCGCCTTTAAATTGCGATGAATTACTTGAGCAGCTGCCCTCATATCATCTAAGGTATTCACCGTTAAACCGCTTAAAATCTGGGCTTCGTAGCGATTGGGTGTAATAATAGCTGCCTGGGGAATAAGTTGTTGACAGAGTATATTGACGGCATCATTATCAATTAATTGCGCTCCTGTCCGTGATACCATCACCGGGTCAACAACTAAGTTATGAATTTGTAAAGCCTTCACTTGCTGGGCAACAGTTGCGATGATTTCTTGATTAAGTAACATACCAGTTTTCGCAGCTTGTACACCAATATCTACCACTACCGCTTGTATTTGGGCTACAACTGCCTCTGGCTGCATGGCATCAACCCTAGCAACTCCCTGCGTATTTTGAGCTGTCACACAAGTAATAGCACTAGTGCCGTGAACACAATGAAAGGCAAAGGTGCGTAAATCAGCTTGAATTCCTGCACCGCCACCACTATCTGAACCTGCAATGGTTAATGCAACCGGAACTTTGGATTTTATTTCAGCATTCATAAGTAAAAGTTAATTTATTAAACGCTAATCACATGGATTTATTCACTGTTAACATACCAATATCTCAACCAGTCCCAGTAGTTGCTAACCTTCCCCATAGTGGGTTAACAATTCCTGAAAATATAGCTACACTTTTGGCTCAAGAATATCTTCCCAACCAAGATTGGCATTTAGATAAACTATATGATTTTCTTCCACAATTGGGAGTAACAGTCCTGCAAGCCAATTACAGTCGATATGTAGTTGATTTGAACCGAGAAGTAAAAGAACCACTAGCAGGTAATTTTTGGTCATCTGTTATACCGCTAGAAACAGGATTTGCTCAACCGATTTATACAAATAATCCCAGCCTAGAAAATATAAAAAACCGCATACAGAAATACTATTTTCCCTACCATCACAAATTAGAAACTATATTAAAAGAGAAAATTCAAGAATTTGGTAAAGTTTATTTGCTAGACTTACACAGTTTTGGAGGTGTAATTGATGATCAAATATGTTTGGGAAACCTTAATGGGAAAAGCTGTAGTCAATTTTTGACCTTAAAAGTTGAAGAAGCTTTTGCATGCCAAGGATATCAAGTAGTTAGAAATAAAATTTTTACAGGTGGTTATATTACTCGAAATTACAGTCAAATACCAGGAGTTGAAGCCTTACAAATTGAGGTGAGATATCATGTTTATTTAGATGATAGTCAACTAGATAAACCCCAGTTACCTGATTGGAATCTAACTAATTTTTATCAAGCTAAAGATAAATTTATAGATATCTTTACCAAGATAGTGAAAGAAGTAAAATGATTGATGTTCTACAGTCAAATATCAATAAACTAATGAAATTATAGCAATTTAATTTCATTCCTGTTTGAGTAGTGTGGCGTAGCCATAATCCGCTTGTGTCGGTGTAGAACAGGTAACAGAGAACAGAAAAGAAGATAGTAGAGGTGTACATAGCTTCGCAAAAATCAAATAGTAGTTCACGACTTATGACTACTGATTTTGTTACCTATGTATATTTTGCAATGCACCTTGTAAAAATTTACCCCATTCTGCTGCTAAGGGAATTTCTGTGAATGGAACTTTTACTGATTTATCGGATTCACTGAAGATAAATTCTAGCTCAATAGAACGCCCCTTATTAGGGAGTAAATTTATATCTACTACTTTTTCATCCACCAAAAGTTGGATTTCTTGAACATCAACTAATGAAAAAGTTTGTAGTTGAATCAGCCCTTTGGCTGTGGGTTTACCCCAAGTAATACTGTTATCTTTTTGACCCAATACAGCATAGATATCATATTTAGCCCGATCAAATTGCTCTGCCCAAGTACGATAGGCTTCGACTTTTTGATATTCTTTTGAGCCTTGCCAAGCTAACCAGAAAAATATGATTAACAGAGGCAACCAGAAAAGACCACGTTCCATTGTTTAAAAAGTCCTCAGTCAAAGATTTAACTAAAAAGGTTTAACTTAATTGCAAAGTTCCCCAACTAGGGACGCAGATAAGTTATCGTAGTGAGCAAACTGGCAAAAAGCGGTGATGAGTTGGTATGAGAAAACTTATAATATTGTGCTTGTTTGTCATCGGGTTGATATCAGCTGTGTGGGGGTTTCTGAATTTTCAGGGACTAGCAGCTAAAGGTGAATTCGGGACAATTCTGGTAGATTTTCGTGAAGATATTCCAGCCGAGGTAATCAAGCAAGATTTACAAGCGATCGCACAAAAATACAACGTTACTCCTCAATTAGATAATAAATTCTCAGCGCAAGATAATGTTTATATTATCAAGGGCGATCGCGATCGGCTCAAGGAACTGAGGAAATCTTCCTGGGCTAAAGCTACAGAAATTATTGAGCCTAACTATGTCTACAAGCTAATTGAGCCAACAGCTAAACCAACTTGGCTAGGCGAAATCTTAAGACCTCAAGATGGTGAAGAATTTCAACCTTCAGTCAGCGCACCCAACGACGAATATTACAGCAAACAATGGAATCTCCACAAAATCGGTGTTGAAAGTGCATGGAGAGAAACCAAAGGTAGCGGTATAACCGTTGCTGTAATTGATACAGGTGTTACCAAAGTCCGCGACTTGTACGAAACAAAATTTGTCAAAGGCTACGATTTCGTCAACGACAAAGAAGATGCCAGCGATGACAATGGCCACGGTACTCACGTCGCCGGTACAATTGCCCAAGCTACCAATAATAAATATGGTGTCGCGGGAATTGCTTACGAAGCCAAACTCATGCCTTTAAAAGTGCTGAGTGCTTACGGTGGCGGGACTGTAGCTGATATTGCCGAAGCCATTAAATTTGCGGCTGACAAAGGCGCAGATGTAATTAACATGAGTTTAGGGGGTGGCGGTGAAAGTCAACTTCTCAAACAAGCCATCGAGTATGCCCATAGAAAAGGTGTAGTCATCATTGCCGCAGCCGGTAACGAAAACGATAATTCCGCCTCTTACCCTGCCCGTTATCCCCATGTAATTGGGGTTTCAGCATTTGGCCCCGATGGGGAGAAAGCCCCTTATTCTAACTTTGGTGCTGGCGTTGATATTTCTGCCCCTGGTGGAACTGATGCAGGTGCAATTTTACAAGAAACCATCAACGAACAAGGCGAAGGCGTATTTCTGGGACTCCAAGGTACAAGCATGGCTTCCCCTCACGTTGCAGGTGTAGCTGCGTTAATTAAAGCTAAAGGTGTTCAAGACCCAGAGGAAATTTTAAAAGTCCTCAAACAGTCAGCACGAGTGATTAAAGACGATGGCTTAAACTACTACGGTGCTGGACAACTCAATGCCGAAGCAGCAGTGAAAATCGCTACCGAGGGACAAATCAGTTTCCAAGATTTCTTCCGATGGTTGCGGGATAACGGCTATCTCAACCCTGGTTTTTGGATAGACGGTGGTGCAGTCGCACTTTTACCAAAAATACTGATGGTACTTGGTTCTTATCTCCTAGCATGGTTATTGCGGGTTTACTTCCCCTTCACTTGGAGTTGGTCATTATCTAGCGGTCTGATTTTCGGTAGTTCGGGGTTATTCTTCCTCAAGGGCATTTATATCTTTGACTTACCCCAGTGGCCGTTCCGCGTTTTGGGTAGTTCCATTCCCGAATTAGGTAACACTCTACAGGGTACTGATGCGTTAAATCCAATTTTTGCCAGTGTACTAATTCCAGTTGTGTTAGTGGCATTGCTACTAGGTCATCCTAGCTGGAAATGGTTTGCGATCGGTTCTACCCTAGGTGTAGCAGCTTGTTTAACAGTCAGTGCAGTTTTAGATCCAGCAGTCTGGGGCTTAGGTAGTGATAACTTGGCCAGAATATTTCTCATTACCAATGCTTTACTCTGTTACGGACTAGCAAGATTAGCATTGAAAAACGAAGGAAAAACAGCTTAGTGGGCATTGGGAATTGGGGAGACACTGCGTTGGGCAGGCAATGCCCGACTTTTAGCAAGTGTCGTCGGTTTTCCCGACTTGTCGTAACTGCCGTCATTGGGCGTGAATACTCTTTACTTCCCTATTCCCTATTCCTTATTTCCTATTTCCTATTTCCTATTTCCTATTCCCTCAATCTTATGAGTATTACAGTTACAGGTAAAATTGAACGCCGTCAACTTGGTATGGGTACATGGGCGTTAATTAGCGATGAGGGTGTCACTTATGAAATCCTCAAGGGTGCAGACAAAGAATTACTCAAGGCGGGACAAAAAGCCAAAGTGACAGGACAGGTGCGTGAAGATATCATGACGATCGCCATGATCGGCCCTGTTCTAGAAGTAAAATCATTTGAGGTGCTGAGTTCTGATTAGTGCTGTTAGGGATAAATGGGGCATTTTCAGCCAGATTGCTACTACGCTACTCCAGCAGATATGAAGATCAAAGCCACAAAAATTGCTCAGATCGACTTTATCCATTTTCTAGCAACGCCCTATGTGAATACTGGGTAGTTCATAATTATGCCACTGACGCTGATACCATTCGGCAACTAAAGGACGAATCGTAAATTGGGGTTGTTCTTCGCCTTGAACATCAATTCGTACACAGGAATATGGACGGCGTTTCTCAAAACCTTGTCCGTTACGTCCCACAAAAAGATGTGATTGTGCGATTAATCTTTCTGCATTTCCCCAAGTTTCAGTTAAGTCTGCACCTTCAGTGCGTTGGCGACGTAAACTATAACCGCTACCGCCACACACTAACCAATTAATATTCGCGTCAGCGTGTCCTGTGTCTAGGGTTTGCAGATATTCTAAACAATGAGCATGACCATTTAAAACTAAATCTACCAAAGGTCTTCCTTGATTGAGTGAACCTATGGCTATTGCAACTGCATTCAATACCTCCCGAAAATGCCTGCGAATGGCTAGAGTTTGCCCTTGTTGCCATTTTGTCGCCTCTGTCACGTATGGCGGATGATGAAAATAGATGACTCTTCCCCGCACGTCTGGATTATGCCAAGATGCAATTAATCTCTGTTTTAGCCAGTCTAATTGTGCAGTATCAGACTGCTGCGGCTGATCACTAGTTAATTGTTTGCTGATATCAAGAATAATTTCTTCAATTTGGGATAATTTGTAGTGAAAATCGTCTAATTGTTCGGCTTCGTTAGGGTTATCGGGATTTAATTTCGCGGAAGATTCAATAATTTGCATCTTCTCCCGTTCTAATTCTTGCTGACGACTTGCTAAGATTTGGCGATCGCGATCGCCTTTTTTGGTTTTCGGTAAAGGCTGGGGTGCGTTGAATGTGTTAGAGTCAAGCGCGAAAAAATCAATTCCACCGTAGCGAAAAGTGTAATAGCGATTGGGTAAGCGAGTGAAATCCCCTGGTTTATAAACGAGAGTGCGGCCTGTGTCGGTGGTAGCAGTGTAGTGTTGATCTAAATGACGGGGTAATTCTCCTGGTAACTTAAACCTTTGGAGATAATCAATGAATGCCTTAGCATAAGCATCACCAACACCAGAACCATGTAAGCCGACATCAATATCTAATTGTGATCGTAATATATACCGAATTGGTAAAGTCGTAAGAGAGAGCAAACTTAAAACTAGGGGTAATTCATAGTAATCATGATTACCAGGAACTGGGAAGACTGGTAACTTAAATACCATCTGGTCGTAAGCAATTTGTTGAGGATCATCCCCACCCACAAGCAATTCTCGGTAAGGTTCAATGAAATTTTGGTGATAATATTCACTTGAACCCACCAAATAAATCACATCCCCTGTGTGTATCAAGAAGCGACATTCTTGATGATGAGACAACATCAACTCTGCAACCTGTCGTTGGGGGTTATGTCCCTTATGTTTTCCCGAACCACTATCACCAACAACTAAAAAAGAGAATTCCCTCTTATCTGCTTGTCCGTCTTCCAGAACGAACCGAGTTTGATCAATGTTCCGTTCTAAAATTAACGCATCTTGCCAACGTACCCGTTGCTGCATCTTACGGATTTTCTTGGCTATTGCAGGATCATGAACAAGTTTCAAGGAAATTTACTCCTTACTTAGCGATGGGAAGTCTTGTAGAGACGCGATAAATCGAGTCTGAACGGAAGTAGAAAGTGAGTTAAATGGGAGTGATAGAGGATTGAACCACAATTTTGAAGTTGTTAAGTGAGAACTTCTCTAAGAGGATGTTTGACAAGTCGAAAAGTATACCAAGAACCCCTCTCCATAGCTTGCTTCCCTAGCTTGCTTCCCGTTCGCGTCAGCGTCTCCGAAGGATAAGGGTACCTCTCCCCGAAACGGAGAGAGGCTTTGAAGCCCTCATTCCCTTGTCGGGAAGGGGGGTTTGGGGGGTTAGGTTTTTAAGATTTTGATGTTAGCCATAATATTTTTCAAACATCCTCTAAATGAGAATATTTTAGTTTAGAACTCAAATATTGATGTTCACGATGATCAATTTCACGTTTTTCATCTGAACAGTTAATATTAATAAAATCTAAACTGCTAAGTGAAAGTGTGCTTTGAATACCATCACATTTGGCATATTTTTATAGAAAAGTTGAGTCCGATTGAACTTGTCTTACAGTTTATAAAGCAAAAGAATTTGAGTAAGCGAAGTTCAGGTTTTATTGTGTTATGTATTCTGAAAATTCTTCTAAATATCTTCTGCAAATATACACAACCAGAGACTAATCCCAAATTTTCGGTTTGAATTGTTCAAGTCCCTGGTAAATTAAGTAAATTCTCATCTAAATGAGAGCGATCTGCTAAATTTTTGATAAACGGCCCGTGAGCAGTAAATTCTACAAGACTGACGGAACTAACAGGACATCCTAAACGATAACGAAACCGTCCAACATCAATACCTAATAAACTGCACAGAATAATTCTAATTGTGGCTTTATGAGAAACCACTAAAACATTACCATTTTTGTATAAATGTTTAATTTCTTCAATTACTCCCATAGCACGAGAAGCAATTGTGATCGCCATTTCTCCACCAGTAGGCGCATACCAAGCGGGGTCAGCCGACCAACGAATATAATCATCGTGATATTCTGAGTTAATTTGTTGTGGGGTTTTGCCTTCCCACTGACCATAGTCAATTTCTTTTAACCCATCACGTAATTGTGGCTTCATTCCTATTGTTTCACACAGAGGCTTGGCTGTGTCTATAGTTCGCCGCATAGGACTGCAAAAAATCGCCGTCCAAGGCAGAGAACTATAGGCAGATGCAAAAGCCTTCGCCATTTCTAAGCCTTCTGGGGTAAGTTCGGAGTCTGTCACACCACAAAAGGCGTTATTCCGACTACATCCTGTTTGTCCGTGACGGAGTAAATAAAGATTTAGGCTCACAAATAATTCCCCTGATATTGAATGTCACAGAGTCAACAGTCAACAGTATAAGATTTAGAGAAACTTAGCGATTCTCTCCACGGCAATTTCTAATAAAGCAGGTTCATGGACTAGAGCAAAACGGACGTATCCCTCGCCAGATTTGCCAAAACCAGCACCAGGGGAAGCCGCTACACCAGTTTGCTGCACTAACTCAGTACAAAATTCTACAGAATTTTGACTCCAAGGTGATGGCAATTGCGCCCAAATGTACATGGTGGCTTTGGGTGTGGGAACATGCCAGCCTATGCGGTGTAAAGCATTAATAAACGCATCACGACGTTGGCAAAACCTATTGACAGCCACTTGTACTCCGGCTTGGGAGCCTGTGAGAGCCGCGATCGCTCCATTTAAAATTCCGCGATATTGATTAAAATCGACGGCTGCTTTGACTTGTCGTAAAGCTTGGATTAATTGGGCATTCCCAATGGCGTACCCAATACGGAAACCGCCCATATTATAAGACTTAGAAAGAGTGAAAAACTCTATTGAGATGCTTTTGTCTGGGTCAGCTTGCAGAATGGAAGGAACAAGGGATTGGGTGTTGGGGATAACTGTACCCAACTCGCTTGGTTCTGCAAATACCAAATCTACGTAAGGGAAATCGTGAACCAATGCGATGTCATGTTGCTGACAAAAGGCGACAGCTTCTTTAAAGAAAGATAAGGGTGCGATCGCGGCTGTAGGATTATGAGGATAACTCAATACCATCATCCGTGACTGCGCTACGACATGAGAGGGAATGTCACTCAGCACAGGCAAAAAATCATTTTCGGCTCGCAATGGCATGGGGTAGATTTGTCCACTCGCTAAGTAGACTCCGCCAGCGTGGGAAGGGTAGCCTGGATCGAGCAGTAAAGCAAAATCTCCCGGATTGAGTAAAGCTAAAGGTAAATGGGCTGTACCCTCTTGAGAACCAATTAAAGGCAGTACCTCTGTTTCCGGATCGACTTTTATGCCAAACTTTTGTTCATACCAGCTAGCCGCCGCTTGGCGAAATTCCCGCGTCCCGTTAAAAAGTAAATAACCGTGGGTACTAGGGTCATTAAGCGATTGGGCGATCGCTGCAATTACATGGGCTGCGGCGGGTAAATCAGAAGATCCCAGCGACAAATCGATCAAATCTTTCCCTGCTGCTAGAGCCAAAGACTTGGCTCTGTCCATATCAGCAAATACATTAGATTGCAGGGGTTTTAAACGTTGGGCAAATTGCATAATAGTCAATGGTTGGTAGAGACGCGATTCATCGCGTCTGTACAAGAGTCAATAGTCAATGAATTTTGGGTTTCAGATTTATGATTTGAGGAAAAACCAATCCCCTAGAGTGACACTCCCGCGTCTCTCTAAAAGTTCACACAGTGTTCCGTAGAGAAGACTGTGCTGATTCACCCAAATCCGCAATCCAAAATCTAAAATTACTATGGTCAACGGTCTTTACTATAGACTACAGACTATGGACTAATTATTATCTAAGTGCGTATCTAGGAGTTCGAGTAACTTATCTTTACCGATTACTCCTTCAGTAGATGCTAAGAGTTTTGTGCCTTGAAGCAATCTCAGAGCCGGTACACCTTCTACTTGGTACTGTTTTACTGTGACAGGGTTAGGATCTACTTCTAGTTTTACAACCTTCAAGCGATCGCTATAAGTTTTAGCAGCTATATTAATCAGTGGCGACATCAATTGACACGGCCCACACCAGGAAGCCCAAAAGTAAACTAATACAGGCTGCTCGGCTTGCAACACTTCAGTTTCAAACTCAGCATCGGTGATGGTGATTACACCCTTACTCATTGCAGTCTCCATTAGTTGGCATCGATCAAAGTTGACACACAAAATACTGTATCCCAAAGTCGTCAACAGTCCATAGTTTATATTGCATAGATATTTTCTAATGTTAACGATTGGTGAGGAGGATGTTATCTGTCAAACCATTTCTGTTTAATTAGGCAGGGGGACGAGGGCAAAAGTTGGCGTAATGAATGTTAAGTTGACTAGAAAACAAAATCCCATCACCGGAAGGCGTGGGATTATTTGTCATCAGTATTTTGCAAGTATTACATTTGATCCAATTGTTTGCGTAGGGCTTCCAACTCACTGTCAACCACGTTGCTGGATTGTGCTGGGGGAGAGGATTGTTGCTGTTCTTGTTGGGGTGGTAGCTGGGGTTGGTTAGGTGGTGTTGCAGGTGCTAATGATGCTTTCAACGCAGCTAATTCATCATCAACGTCGCTACCAGCTTCTAATTGTGCAAATTGGGTTTCTAAGTCTGCACCTGCAAGTTCGGCGGCTGATTGGGCGCGGGCTTCTTGCATTAAGACTTTTTCTTCCATGCGCTCAAAGGCTGCCATTGCGCTGCTCGTATTCATACCCCGTACCATGCCTTGGAGTTGTTCTTGGGCTTTGGCAGTAGTAATTCGCGCTTTGAGCATTTCTTTCTTGGTTTTAGCTTCCGAAATTTTGCTCTCTAGCTGAATCAGATTGCGTTTGAGAGTTTCTACTTGGGTGCTTTGTTGGTCTAGGCTAGTTTTGAGGGCGGTACTTGTTTCTGTATAAGTTTTTTTACGTTCTAGGGCTTGTCTAGCCAAGTTTTCATCGCCTTTTTGCAGTGCTAGTTGAGCATTGCGTTGCCACTTGTTAATTTCGTTTTGAGCGTCAGTATATTGTTTCTCTGTGCGTTTTTGGGCAGCGATCGCTTGAGCTACACCTTGGCGCAACTGTACCAAGTCTTCCTGCATTTCCAGAATGGCTTGTTCCAGCATTTTTTCTGGATCTTCAGCTTTATTAACTAAATCATTAAGGTTAGCACTAACTACTCGCTTAATCCGATCAAATAATCCCATAACTTTGTTTTTCCTTGTGAAGTTGACGCGCTAAGTTGGATAGTTCGCTTTTTTACTACTTAATAACTTCCATTTTTAATGTAATCTTTCCGGTTTGGATCGGTACATTTCGACACTTATATAATTGCTAAGATATCGTCTAAATCTAAAGATTGCCTAATTATTCAGATTCTTAACTTGGGGGTAGTTGCTGTTGCTGTCTATTTTCCGCACCTTCTAAGATCTGGGATTTCATCGCTGCTAGTTCGCTATCAACGTCCTTAGCAGCTTCTAAGGAAGCAAATCGTTTTTCTAAATCATCACTACCAAGCTGGGCAACGGCCTCCGATTGAGCTTCTAATTGCCAAACTTTTTCTTCCATCCGCTCAAAAGCACTCAAGCTGCTAGTAGCAGATACTTCACTTAGCATATCTTGAAGTTTATAAGATGCTTGTGCCGCACGAGCGCGGGCAATATACATATCTTTTTTAGTTTTGGCTTCAGCTATTTTTAACTCTAGGGTTCGCATATCCTGCTTGAGCTTAACCACTACCTGATTTTGCTGCTGTATTTGGTTATTCAAGGCTGTCGCCGTTTCTAAGTAGGCGTGGCGTTTATTTAGGGCTTCCCTTGCTAGGGGTTCATTACCTTGATTGAGAGCAAGTTGAGCGCGACGATACCATTCTTCTGCTGTTGATTGGGCAGATGCAGCTTGGCGTTCAGTGCGTTTTTGAGTGGCGATCGCTTGGGCTACGCCCTGTCGCAACAATACTAAGTTTTCTTGCATCTCTATGACAGTTTGCTCCAGAACTTTTTCTGGATCTTCAGAACTGTCTAGAAAACTATTAAGATTAGCGTTTATCACTCGCACGATACGCTTGATCAATTCCATGTCGGCTCTCCATTGCAGCGCGTTTTGATCAGCACTTACGCCAAAATTTGACTTGTGGTAGCAAGATGTAATACCAATTCAAGATGATCAAGGAGTTAGGGTAAGGGTGTTAAACGCCTACACCCTAGCCAAAGCCCATGATTTTTCATCTTTATGCGTAAGTTATATTTGTCCCTCATCCTATCGTAAATTAATTTTTATCTTTAGTAACTTCTGCCTCATATCCCATACCCAATTCACAAAACTCCATCACCTTGTGGGTGAAGTCTTTTATGGCTGCTGCACTCTGGCTTGAACTCCTTTAGCTTGTAGCTGTTTGAGCCTTTGTTGCGCTTCTTCTTTTGTTGTGAGCGCACCAAGATAAATTAATTTTTGATTGGTTGATAAGTAAGCATCTGGAACTACCTGTCGTGCAGCAGTTAGCAAACCTGCTCCTTGATTATCGGCAACTATGTAGTAGCGTCCATCTGCTGCGGGTTTGATTTCTGTGTTTGTCTGGGTGGGTGCAGTGGTGGTTTTTGGTAAAGGCTGTAAAGTGGCTAGAGGGGATGTGTCCACCGGTGGTAAAGGCTGCACTTGGGTTAAGGGATTGGTGGCTGGAGGAAGTACTGGTGTGGAAATAGCCAGCGGATTAGATAATCCTATGGGTGTGGGCGGAATTTTCGGCTGTAAGCCAACTATATCATTAGGATCTTTAACTTCTGGAAACTCCTTAGCCGCTAAGTTGGGGTATTTGGGTATGGGTGTGAGTTCTGCCTGGGGTTGGGATTGATTACTTTCCGTCTGGGGATTAGCAACATTGGGAGATGAGTTACTGTTAAATAATTTACTCAGATTCAGTTGAGGTAAGCTTTTGGGGTTGAATACCACGTAGCCCAAAGTCAAACTTGCTAATAGTAACAGCAGCATAGAACCTATCCCCAAGGGGGATAGCAGGCTATCACTAGAATTGCTGGGTTGATTATCAGCTGGTTGTTCATCTGTTAAACTACGCAGCAGTGCTTCACTTGATTCTAGATAGTCATCTGGCTGGGTAGGAGCGTCATTTGCTACAAGTTTGTCGTTTTGATTAGTCTGAGTAGTAGTAGGGACTAAGCTACTAGCAGCGTTAGGTGGAGGTAGAGGAATTTGGGTGTGTGAATCGGCGTGGGTAGACACCGGGGTATGTTCTGGTGTTTCTGTTGTGCTGGGTGCGGGTGGTTCTAGTAAGGTTTCTGGCACAGGGATAGGAGTTGTATAGTTCCTAATCTCTACTATTGGTAGCTGGGTACTACCCACTGTGGCAGGGTTTGTCGTCACATCAGAAGGAGGGCTGCCAATATAACTATGTACTGAGGGCTTGCTGGTAGCTCGCACTCCCATCCGTGAGCGTCGGTAACGAGCTAATTCTTGGTCTAGCTGTACTTCTAAACTTCCTAGTGCGGCTGCTAATGCTGGCTTTAAACCAGATGTTTTAGGCGATCGCGTACCGGAATCCATCAGGGGATTTTGACTCATTGCCTTGTGCCTCCAACTTGGACTGCTGGATTAACTGTAGATAATTTTGTGCCAATCGTAACGAAAATTGTTGATTAGTATAGATCTCAGAACTAATCTTGATTTTTGCTACTCTTGGGCGAAATGTCTTTGAAACCAATTAATGATATTTTAGGTGTTCTAGAACAGCAAGCTAAATGGCAAGCAGACCCATTAGCACTAATACTCCAGTCCTGGGCAGAAGTTGTTGGTGCTGTGGCAGCTATCCACTCTCGCCCCTTGTCAATGCAGCGTGATGTATTGCGAGTAGCAACTTCTAGTGCGGCTTGGGCGCAGAATTTGACATTTAGTCGTCAGACACTACTGCTGAAGTTAAATACCAAATTGTCTATGTCTTTGGTAGATATACGCTTTTCTACTGCTGGCTGGCAAAAGCCAAAAGATTTATTCAAACCACCAACCAGCGTCTCACCTCAAGAACACCCTAGTTATTTGGGTGATATTAGTAGCTCCCCTCCTGTTAGGAAACCAACGGAACAGACTGTCAATCAGGTGTTTGAGTCTTGGGCTAAGGAGAGACAGGCGCGATCGCAAAGCCTACCCCTTTGCCCTCAATGCCAATGCCCTACACCACCTGGTGAACTTCAGCGTTGGTGTGTATGCGCTTTATGCAGTGTCAAACAATCATCCCATCAGGGAACAAGGAACACCTAACAGACTTCTCTATTGTCTGTTCTCTATCTAGAAGGAGAATACCCACAATTTTTGCAGTGGTAAGTTTTGGTTGGAGTCTAAATATCCTTATCATTACCTTCTATAAATGAAAAGTACCTCTACTTCCCTTCTTCTTATTACCTGTTACCTGTATTTTAATATCTATTTTTTGGGTTGAAATTTACTTGGTCATATCATAGAATGTGACAGAGCAATAGGATCAAAATCGTATTTTATAGAGTAAGTAAAAATTTCCCATACATTCAAAACTTTATTCTTACCGTTGATCCCCAATCAGTTATAGGCAATAATTTCTAAAGGTGTTCACTACAAAAAACGTTTAAAAATATAACACAAATCTAAAAACAATCTAAAGTTAATTTAGCCATTAAAAGGCTATAACCTAGATATAATCACGGATTATGGGTTCACTACGTATTTATATCTAGAAGGAAAATATAAGGACAGAAATTAGCCTTAACTGGCGTTAAAGATGAACCCAAATGAAACCCATTAATTGTTTGACATCTGCCTGCCGCTATTGTCGCCACTACAGACCAGAGGGTCGTCGTGGTGGAAATTGCCAACAGCTGGGCGTACCAGTCCAAGCAAGTTGGAAGGCTTGTTCTTTAGCACTACCACCTTTTGCCCCTTCTTGGGAAACGCTGGAAGATGCTTGGAGCTTACCGGATGCTACACCAGTTTTAAATAAATCAGATTGTCAAATATCAAGTTTAGACAACACTACTTTTGTTCCTGCTCAGGAAAAGACTGCCTCCACTTCTGAACAAACAAAAGTTGAGACAGTATTCATCTAATCATCCATCATATTAACTGACTGAATGTGCATACTGCATCAAATTAAAATTTGATTTTAAAATTTCTAGTGCTGTAGGGTTAAATATTTATAATGATCGCACCTCTAGGCAGGGTGCGATTTTTTAGTTTTGTATCATGCTGAGTCAATCAGCTGCTGCACAGCGCGATCGCCTACACTGACGCGTAGCCCATTATAATCACAACTGTTAAACCGGACATGATCTAAACCTACATTTTGCTGTGGGAAGAATCACACCATCGCTATGCTAGTTGGTGTAGCACTAGTTGGCAACATTCAATGCAACTATTGCGACCGCAAAATTTTACTACATGAAGATAGTTGCGTTTCGGCACAAAAGCTTTATCTGCAATGCTGCTTTACCAAGATTAGCTTGAGAAATTTGGCTTAACAGAGAAAATCGCCGCAATATAACTTGCAGCAAAATTTAAAACTCCAAATTGGCATGAGGGCAGAATTTAGGCTTTAAGGTAGCCAGGGAAAATTGCGAAAATTCGGCGATCTTTTTTCCAGAAAAGCTTGCTTACCCTCTGAGCCTTCTTCTGTCATGTAATATAACAAGGTGGCATTACCAGCCAGTTCTTGTAAACCAGCTTGTCCATCACAATCAGCATTAAAGGCAGCTTTCAAACAACGAATAGCAATAGGACTTTTTTCTAAAATTTCTTGCGCCCATTTAATTCCTTCTGTTTCCAATTCATTAATCGGCACAACACAATTTACCAACCCCATTTCTAAAGCTTGTTGAGCATCATATTGACGGCAGAGAAACCAAATTTCTCGTGCTTTTTTTTGTCCAACTATACGAGCAAGATAACTAGCACCAAAACCGCCATCAAAGCTCCCAACTTTAGGGCCTGTTTGTCCAAAAATGGCATTATCTGCGGCAATGGTAAGGTCGCAAATTAAGTGTAGAACGTGTCCACCACCGATCGCATATCCAGCAACAAGGGCAATTACGACTTTCGGCATGGAACGAATTAGACGCTGTAAATCCAAGACATTCAAGCGAGGAACACCAGCATCATCCACATAGCCAGCTTGTCCTCTTACACTTTGGTCACCACCTGCGCAGAAAGCGTATTTGCCATCAGTATGTGGGCCTATTCCAGTGAATAAAACTACACCAATACTAGTATCTTCACGAGCATCACAAAAAGCATCGTAAAGTTCAAAGACGGTTTTAGGTCGAAAAGCATTACGTTTATGGGGACGGTTGATGGTGATTTTGGCAATCCCATCGGTTTTATGATACAGAATATCTTCGTAGGTTTTGACAGATTTCCAGTTGATTTGCATGGGAATTAAGTCCGCTCCGGTGCTTGAGAATTTTACCAAGAAAGGTGAAAGGCAATAGCATCCAGCGGCTAACGTTGACAATCTTTAGGGAAAACTCTACAACTACCTGATTAATTGATAGGATTTGGATTGTGTTCATCCTCGTTTCCCATCATCTTCTTTGTGAGTTTTGAATTTTCTATGACGTTGGCACTAGGCATGATCGAAGTTTATGGTGTTCCTACAGCAATAGAAGTGGGAGATGCTATGTGTAAAGCTGCCCGTGTCACATTGGTGGGATACGAAAATACTGATTTAGGACGTATTACAGTCCTGATTCGAGGAGAAGTAGGTGAAGTCAATGTTGCCATCAAAGCCGGATTAGATGCCATTAGCCGAGTTAATGGCGGTGAGTGGCTGGCTGATCACATTATTCCGCGTCCCCATGAAAACTTAGAATATGTTTTACCCATTCATCGCAGTGCTAGTGTAGATAATTTCAGTGCAGATATCCGCTTTTCCCCACCTTTATAAAAAATCACAGGTGACTAAAAAGTACTAACTTATGAGCGAAATCAAGGGCTGAAGTATCTGAATCTTGATAACTAACACCTATTTATTGACATTGAGCAACTGCGAAGTTTTGAGCCTCTCCATCCATTTTTCTAAATAGACTCGATTAGCTTCTTGCTCAGATAGTTCTTGGCTATCAGCAGGATAAGGCATCAATCCCAAAATCGCTGCTGTGGTCACACAAAACATTGACTTTTGGAAAGTCATACAAATCTGCACCCGCAAATCATCTTCACCTCTGAGACTGCGCCGATAAACTTCGTGCAGATATTCTGGTAAATAATGACGCATATCCTGCATTAATAGTGTGGGGGGAATACCTGCACCACCGATGGGCAAAGGATCAGCATATAATGCCCCGTACTGGAATCGGGCTTGATCGGGTGGCACTTGATATGCTTGAGCATTGTAAGAAACTGTTCCCAAAAATGGAGTCCCTCTAAAGAAAACTGCTTCTACATAAGGTACTGCTGTATCTGCTAAAAAAGTCAACCCTAAGCTTTGAGGAATGATTTCATAGACTTTTTGATTAATTTTCACAGAGTAGGTAATTGGCTTTAAGGCATCTGCCACTAACCCGGCTTTAATATGGTCTACAACTTGAGGAATTGTTTTAATTTCACCCCGGTCATAGCAGTCTGATAAGTCGAGGAAAATATCAGCCATGACGCGCCAAAATTGCCCTAAGCCACTGTAGTAGGCTGAGACACGTAACTGTTCAATTAAAAAGTCGGGAAACAGTTGATTCAACCCCATCACCAAGGGATTGGTTGCAAATTTTGCTTTGATCACTGCTTGCGCTCTTTGTTGAAATTCTTTGGTATCTAAATAAGCATCTAAACCGCCGCCACCATGCCACATCATGGATTTCATGCAATATTCAGCATACTCAAAATTGATTCTGTCGTGCCACCAATGGCGGAGTAGCTTTTGAAAAGTGATTTCGCCATTGAAATATTTAAAAAACGGAAAGAAAACTAAAAATTGATTCTCAGCAATATAAATTAGATTTTTAGAATAAGCATCTAAAACTACACCATAACTTTTGAGAATACCCACAACTTCTAAAACATTTTGTGGACTATCTGCAAGTAAGGCTTGGCCTGTTTGTAGACGTTCAATATACTCAATTAAGGGATGATTTGGCTTGTTTCTAATAGTTACCATTTTCCATGCTCCCAATAAAAGTTTTTTTAAATGATTTTTATTAATTCTGAATATTTAGCAATGAGTAATAAATTTCTTCCTACTCATTACTAATCATCGAAAATTAAGCTTCATATAGGTAGCAAAGACCACCCATGAGCAACAGATTTAGCTTTTGCTTTGTGTTTGACTTAAAGAGACTGTGGCCACTCTATGTTCTACGCTGGCCATAGCTGTAACTGTAGGTTCACTCCAATGTATTAACCAAGCTGGTTGGATACCAAAAATGAGAATTAAGGCTGCTAATACAATAGCTGGTGCGCGATCGCTCCAGTAAACTCTCGGTAGGTTGATCACTTGCTCAGACAACCGCCCAAAAAAGGCACGGTTAACCAGAATTAAGAAATAAACTGCCGTTAAACCTGTACCAATCATGGATAACAAGGTTTGTATGGGAAATACAACAAAACTACCCCGAAATACAATAAATTCGGAAATGAACCCTACCATTCCGGGAGTACCAGCACTAGCCATCACGCCTAAGATCATCAAGCTACCAATGACAGGTAGACCTCGTTCTGGGTTCAGCAGTCCACGAATCATATTTAAATCACGGCTACCAGCTTTTTTGTACACAACTCCCACCAACAAAAACAGCATGGCAGAAATTAAACCGTGGCTGATCATCTGCATGACAGCACCCAGTGTGCTTAACGGTGTTGCGGCGGCGGCGGCTAGTAATATATAGCCCATGTGACCAATTGAACTATAGGCTACCATTTTCTTCATATCAGTTTGAGCGATCGCACAGGATGAGCCATACAATACACTCACCACTGCCCACACGGCTAACCAAGGGGCTAAATATTCCCAAGCTGTCGGTAATAAGTTCATCCCAAACCGCAATAAGCCATAAGTTCCCAATTTCAACAGCACACCTGCCAGTAGCACGGAAATCGGTGTAGAAGCTTCAACGTGAGCGTCTGGCAACCAAGTGTGAAAAGGAACTAACGGCATTTTAATGCCAAAGCCAATGAGAATTCCCCCCAGAAGTAGTAGTTGGGTAGCTAAGGGTAGACTCTTGAGATCAATTGTTGTTAAGGCAAAGCTGTTAGCACCACTCAACCACACCATTCCCAGGAAACTGGCTAGAATCAGAATTCCAGAAACAGCAGTATAAATGAGAAATTTTGTGGCCGCATAACCCCGTTTTGCCCCTCCCCAAATGCCAATGAGTAGATAAAGGGGAATCAGTTCTAACTCATAAAACAGGAAAAACAGTAGTAAGTCTTGAGCCAGAAATGCACCTGCTACTCCAGCACTCAATACCAAAATTAAGGAGTAATAAAATCGAGGACGTTGTAGAGATTCGTCGCTGCTGTAAATGGCTATAGCAGTTAATAAACCGTTTAACAACAGCAAAGGTAAAGATAAGCCATCTACTCCCAGATTATAGTTCAATCCCAAGGTATCTATCCAGGGTAAAAACTCACTAAACTGCTGGCTGGCTTCCCCTGGATTAAACTGGCTGGCGAGGAACACAGTCCACCAAAAAATTAACCCAGCAAAAATCAAAGCCACACTCCGGGAAATTTTCCCATTCACGCCAGCAGGTAATAAACCAACTAACAACGCACCCAATAAAGGGGCAAAAATTAAGGCACTCAGCATAAGGAAGGGGACGGGGGATAAGGGACTAGGGATTGGGGAACTCGAGACCCCCTCTGGGGATAAGGGGCAATGGGGACTGAGGAGTAGGAGAAGAGGGTAGGGGAGGCAGTGACGGCTACGCAGGGGTTTCCCCAGGAGCAACTGCCGTGGAGCAGGGGTAGCAGGGGAATAAAAATCCAATGCCCAATGCCCCATGCCCCATGCCCATTCAGCATTAAAAAGGCAACTTATCTAGTAAACCTAATGACCAGCTAATGAAAAATGCGAGGACGCTAACTACTGCGAGGATGGTCAACATATAACCTTGAGATTGACCGGAAATGCTGTATTTTAAGCCTTGCCCACTTAAAATCGTGGCAAAACCAACTAAGTTAACTAAACCATCAACTAAATAGCGATCGCTCCAAGCGGAAATTTTCGATAGGATGGCTACTGCACTCACTATAGTGACGCGATAAATTCGGTCAATGTAAAAGTCATAACCCAATAAGTCTTGCACCATGCGCCAAGCCATGATTCTCGACCGAGACCAAGCTTTGTGCAGATAAATAGTTGATCCAATTACTACACCCGCTACTGTAGAAGAAACCAATACTAAAACTACATACCAATCAATACTTTCCCACGCAGGTAGCAAGTACCATTGCTGTAGCATTAAAGGTAGTAGTAAGGTCACAATGATCAGTGAAACCATTGGGAAAGCCATTGGCCAGCCAACTTCCGGGGCGCGACGGGTTTTTTGTTGTGGTTTACCCCAAAACACTAATCTAAATACCCGTGTTAAGTTTAAAGCTGTTAAGCCATTAACTAAAATGAGAATGGCAATCACCCAAGGACTGACTCTGACTAAGCCATCAGCCCAAGCTAGCATGGCCCAAAAGCTTCCTAGCGGTAGGAGTGTCACCATACCTGCTGAACCAACTACATAAGCAGTAGTAGTTGCTGGCATCCTAGACCACAAACCACCCATTTCTGTTAAGTCCTGACTGTGGGTGGTGAAAATCACTGAGCCAGAACTCATAAATAATAATGCTTTAGCGATCGCATGGGTTAACAGCAGCATCAAAGCTACACCACCCTGCTGTAAACCCACCGCTAAAAATACCAATCCCATGTAAGCACTAGTAGAGTGCGATAAGGCCCGTTTAATGTCAGTTTGAGCCAGAGAAACTAAACTTGCTCCTACTGCTGTGATGCTACCTATGATGAGTAAAGCGTTTAATGCTATGGGGGAGAGAGCAAGAATTGGTTGTAATTTATACAATAAATAAGCACCACCCGCTACGACCAAAGAGTTCCGCATTACTGAAGCCGGGTTAGGGCCTTCCATTGCTTCATCTAACCACAGATGCAAGGGGAACTGAGCGCATTTGCCTGCTGGCCCTGCAATCAAAGCTAAACCTAACAAAGTTGATGTTATTGGGTCTAAATTTGCAGTTTGTACCCACTCATATAGATCAGAAAAGTTCAAACTACCCGCTAATGTAGAAAGTGTTACTACTGCCATGAGTAGTAATAAATCTCCAACCCGCTTTGTCCAAAAGGCATCTCTAGCTGCTGTCACGACTAGGGGTTGTGCGTACCAAAATCCTACGAGCAAGTAGGTAGAAAGTGTCAAAACTTCTAAAAGTGCATAACTGAGAAACAAGGAGTCGCTAATGGCTAAACCACTGAGTGCGGCTTCAAAAAATCCAATCAGTCCAAAGAACCGTGCTAAAGCCCAGTCTTTTTCCATATAGCCTAGGGCATAGATTTGCGCTAGTAAACTCAGCGCAGTGATTAATACTGTAGCCCCAATACTCACGGCTGAGAATTCCAATGCAAAGGATAAATTGAAATCGGCAGCTTGGAACCAGGTAATTACCCAGGTTTCTTGTTCTCTGTTCCAAATATCCTTAAATACTAAGAGACTATGGGCAAAAGCAAACAGGGTCGTCAACAAGTTGAAATATGCCGCAGGTCTTGGCCCTGTTTTCCGGATAATTCCCATTGTCCACGGCAAGGTTAAAAGTGCGCCAATTAAACTATAAAAAGGCACACACCAACTTGTTACGAATAGAAACTGATTCATTTAGATTTCCCTTGAAGACTCAGCCTTAATTTTTTTTAAACCCTTAAAATAATCATTTACTAAAAAAAAATAACCTATGCTAAAAACTAGGTTTTTTTAATTTTTTCCCTCTACTTGGGATTGAGTATGTTTTACTTACACATGCCCTCATAAAATTGCAGTTAAACTCAAATTCATTGAGAATAAAACAATTTCATTCCGCATATTTTTGATTGTTTAATGTCTTCATTTCTACCTTGAGAACATAATTTTATAACGCTTATTTAAAAAACTTATGTGATTTCTATTTAATCTTGCTGCCAACTACAAAGCTGGGGAAAATCAGAGACTAAAAAATTTACAGGCTCTTATTGTTCCCTTCCAGACAGGATTCACCTAGACTATGAATATCTTTTCAGAAATGTAATAAAAAAATTATAAAGCACAAGTGGTTGCTCTAGTAATCCGTAAACTTTGATTGAACAGAGTACAGGTACAAAATTTTGTTAAGTTTTTTAAAACTTTTTTATTATAAACTATTATACTAATTTATATTGCCAGGGATGCCAAGCTTTTCTATGCTTATTTTGGAAGTGTTTTTTAGCTCAAGATGAGCTTCCCCGTCAGAATTTTCAAACCACAGTACTGATTGGATTAATTTTTTAGGAGATATGGGATGCCAATTGCAGTTGGAATGATTGAGACCAAGGGATTTCCCGCAGTAGTAGAAGCAGCAGACGCAATGGTGAAAGCTGCCCGCGTAACTTTGGTAGGATATGAAAAAATCGGTAGTGCTAGAGTCACCGTCATTGTGCGTGGAGACGTATCTGAGGTACAAGCCTCAGTAGCAGCAGGTATCGAAGCAGCTAGAAGAGTCAATGGTGGTGAAGTTGTATCAACTCACATTATTGCCCGCCCCCACGAAAACTTAGAATACGTCTTACCGATTCGTTACACGGAAGCTGTTGAACAGTTCCGTACCTAAAAACTGAGTTAAAAAACTCATTAACGGGGTTGCCTTCTTGAGCATTACTCAAAGTCCATGAGCTAAAAATTTATTCAGGAATCAAAGCAAATGTCAATTGCAGTGGGAATGGTAGAAACGCTAGGCTTTCCAGCAGTAGTAGAAGCAGCAGATGCGATGGTGAAAGCTGCTCGTGTCACCTTAGTAGGCTACGAAAAAATTGGTAGTGGTCGGGTGACTGTCATTGTCAGAGGCGATGTATCAGAAGTTCAAGCATCTGTAGCAGCAGGTGTTGAATCAGTCAAGCGAGTCAACGGTGGACAAGTTTTGTCTACTCACATCATTGCTCGTCCTCACGAGAACTTAGAGTACGTTCTCCCAATTCGTTATACCGAAGATGTAGAGCAATTCCGGGAAAATGTGAACGCAATTCGTCCCTTCGGTAGAAGACCATAATTAAGAATGCAAATTGCCAAAGTGCGTGGCACAGTAGTTAGCACACAAAAAGAACCTAGTCTTAGAGGTGTGAAGCTACTGTTGTTGCAATTAGTAGATGAAGCAGGCAACCTCCTGCCTAAATACGAGGTAGCAGCAGATAGCGTGGGCGCAGGAGTAGATGAGTGGGTATTGATCAGCCGTGGTAGTGCGGCCCGTCAAGTACCTGGAAATGAGCAGCGTCCATTGGATGCAGCAGTAGTGGCGATAATTGATACTATTCACGTAGAAGATCGTCTTATTTACAGCAAGAAAGACCAATACAGGTAGTCAACAGTCAACGGTCAACAGTTAAATTTTTATTGACTATAGACTATTGACTAAATCTTAATCAGGAGGAATCTCGCGATGGCAGTCCGCAGCACGGCGGCTCCCCCAACCCCGTGGTCAAGGAGTTTAGCGGAAGCAAAAATCCATGAAACCGCATTTGTACACTCTTTTTCCAACATTATTGGGGATGTCTTTATAGGTGCAAATGTAATCGTTGCTCCAGGAACTTCAATTAGAGCCGATGAAGGTACACCTTTCTATATTGGTGAAAACACCAACATTCAAGATGGTGTAGTAATTCACGGTTTAGAGCAAGGCCGAGTAGTCGGTGATGATGAACAAGAATACTCGGTTTGGGTTGGAAAAAATGCTTCTATTACCCACATGGCGTTGATTCACGGGCCAGCTTATGTTGGGGATAATTCGTTTATTGGCTTTCGCTCGACGGTATTTAATGCCAGGGTAGGAGAAGGCTGCATTGTGATGATGCACGCTTTGATTCAAGATGTAGAGATTCCCCCTGGTAAGTATGTACCTTCAGGCGCGATTATCACCACCCAACAACAGGCCGATCGCTTGCCCGATGTCCAAGACCAAGATCAAGAATTTGCTCATCACGTCATTGGGATTAATCAAGCACTGCGGGCTGGATATCTTTGTGCTGCGGATAGTAAGTGTATTGCACCCATTCGCGCTGAGAAAGTTAAATCTTATACAAGTAATAAACTTAATGTCATAGAAATAGGAAGGAGTAGTGAAGTGGCAAGCAATAGCCTGGGTGCAGAAACCGTAGATCAATTACGCTATTTACTAGAGCAAGGGTATAAGATTGGTTCAGAACACGTAGACCAAAGAAGATTTCGTACAGGTTCGTGGACTAGCTGCAAACCCATTGAAGCCAGAACAGTAGGCGAAGCAATAGCAGCCTTAGAAGCTTGTTTAGCTGACCATAGTGGTGAGTATGTGCGTCTGTTTGGGATTGACCCCAAAGGTAAACGGCGCGTATTAGAAACTATCATTCAACGCCCTGATGGTGTAGTTCAAGGATCTACAAGCTTTAAATCCCCTGCCAGTCAAACAAATGGTAGCTACAGCAGTAATGGTAGTAGTTACAGCAACGGTTCTGCTGGTGGTAGACTACCAGCGGAAACTGTGCAGCAAATTAGCCAACTCCTCGCAGGTGGTTACAAAATTGGTACAGAACACGTAGATGAACGCCGCTTCCGTACAGGTTCGTGGAATAGCTGCAAACCCATTGAAGCAAGTACCACAAACGAAGTCGTTTCGGCTTTAGAAGAGTGTATTGACAACCATCAAGGTGAGTATGTGCGACTAATTGGCATTGATCCAAAAGCCAAACGGCGTGTATTAGAAGCCATTATTCAACGTCCCAATGGGCAGGTAGCACCCTCTGGTGGGCAAAGATCAGTAGTAAGTGGGTCAACAGCCACAGCTACAGCTACAGCTACTAACACTCGGTTAAGTACGGAAGTAGTAGATCAAATCCGGCAAGTTCTGAGTGGTGGCTACAAAATTAGCATTGAACACGTAGATCAAAGAAGATTCCGTACAGGTTCTTGGAGCAGTACCGGCCCCATTGCAGCTACTTCAGAAAGAGATGCGATCGCAGCAGTAGAATCTGCCTTAGCTGAATTTGCAGGAGAGTACGTGCGCCTAATCGGTATTGACCCCAAAGCCAAGCGGCGGGTATTAGAAACCATCATTCAGCGTCCATAGTAGAAGGGAATAGGGCATAGGGAATGGGGAATAGGGCATAGGAAAAATACATTTAACCAATGCCCAAATGCCAAATACCCTATCTCCACTCCCTAATTGATATTCGGCTTCCGAGGTTAAAATTTCCATGTCTGTGCCGCCACTACGCCTCCACAACAACTTTGATTCCTACATTAGTGGCGAGGTGACGATTCATCCAAGTGCAGTCATTGCACCAGGGGTGATACTCCAAGCGGCCGCAAACAGCAAGATTATCATCGGGGCAGGAGTATGTATTGGTATGGGGTCGATTCTCCAAGTTAATGACGGCACAATTGAAGTAGAACCAGGTGTTAGCCTGGGTGCTGGTTTTTTAATGGTTGGTTCAGGCAAAATCGGCGTAAATGCTTGTATTGGTGCAGCAACGACAGTATTTAGCTGTTCTGTTGAGCCAGGATTAGTAGTACCACCAGGTTCAATATTGGGCGATGTCAGTCGGCGAATGGATGTCAAAGAACCATCCCAGACAGCCACAAGTAACACGACTGCCACAACTACCGAACAGCCTAAAAGCAATGAGAGCAAAGTGATTACCTCAACTAGTATCTCAGCCGCAGCTTTTGTGGAATTCCAGCATCAGTCTACATCTGTGCCAGAATCGTCAACAGAGCCAGAAAATCAATCTGCTGTCGTAGAGGAAGAGCATCCTGACTCTACCCAAACAGAACTCAGCCCAGAAGATTTAGAACCAGGTGAAACTGCTACTGAATCCCTGAATAGCTTTGGAACTCAAATTTACGGGCAAGGGAGCATTCAAAGACTTTTAGTGACATTATTTCCTCATAGACAGTCTTTAAACAACCCCGTCTCTGACGATGGCGTTCCGCCCAGCGTAGCTGATCGCTCTGAGTAAGTGTTAATTTGTGAGTATCCTGGGAGGATTCACATGGAGACGTATAATCAAAGGTCTATTAGCACAAGCCAAAGTAACCGTCGTCGAGACAGCTTCCAGGATACTGCCCTAGGGCTAGTATCCACCCTCAGTTTCCCGGCGATCGTAGGCACTGCGGATATGATGCTCAAATCAGCGGGAGTGCATCTAGTCGGCTATGAAAAAATTGGTAGCGGCCATTGTACTGCGATCGTTCGTGGTGGTATCGCTGATGTCCGTTTAGCTGTAGAGTCTGGTGTACAAACTGCTGAACAGTTTGGTCAATTGGTTTCTAGCTTAGTCATTCCCCGACCTTTTCCCAACCTTGATGTAGTCTTGCCTATTACTAACAGGCTCAGTCAATTTATGGAAGAAGGTCAACAAAGCCGCTTGAGTAACCAAGCCATTGGGTTAGTAGAAACACGAGGCTTTCCCGCAATGGTAGGTGCGTGTGATGCAATGCTCAAGGCAGCAGATGTGCAGCTAGCATCTTATGAAAAAATTGGCGCGGGTTTATGTACGGCCATTATTCGTGGTTCTGTGGCTAACGTTGCTGTAGCAGTAGAGGCAGGAATGTATGAAGCAGAACGCATTGGCGAATTGAATGCTGTGATGGTTATTCCTCGACCCTTAGATGAATTAGAACATACCTTACCAATAGCCAGTTGCTGGATTGAAGAACGTCAACCATTAAAACTGCCAGTGAACATAAAAGAACAAATTGCAGAAAGGGAAGTGTTAGTATTGCCAGATTTAGTCAAACTGCCCGTCAAAATTACAGAAGAAGTATGGAACGATGAATGATGAATGTTGAACAGCTAGATGGAAAACGACGAATTTAAAAAATTGCCATTAAAAATTTAGTGTTCACTATTCAGCATTCATCTTGCAGCTGGAAGGCATCTTACGCTTTGCTTGTTTTTCTGATAATAACTTCTCAAGACCATAAATAAAATAATTTTATTCTGATAGCGAGAATAGATTTTTATCTATAATAAACTCAGAACTTTCGTATGAGTAAAGATCTATCATTTATAAGTATTTAGTGATACTAGTTTTATATTGATGAATCGCTATCAGAGGAGAATTACCCTTGAACCAAGCGACCCTACACCAGCTAAAGGTGTTCGAGGCAGCAGCGCGGCATGGCAGTTTTACTCGTGCCGCTGAAGAACTATTTCTGACCCAACCTACAGTTTCAATGCAAATTAAGCAGCTGACAAAATCAGTCGGTTTGCCTCTATTTGAGCAAGTAGGAAAACGCCTATATTTGACAGAAGCAGGGCGAGAATTATTTGCTACTTGTCGGCAAATTTTCGAGACCATAGCCCAGTTTGAGATGAAAGTTGCCAACTTAAAAGGACTCAAACAAGGTCAGTTACGTTTGGCAGTTATCACGACAGCAAAATATTTAATCCCACGTTTATTAGGGCCTTTTTGCCAACTTTATCCCGGAATTGAAATTTCGCTCAAAGTTACTAACCATGAAGGCATATTAGAACGCATGGTGAGTAACATGGACGACTTGTACATTATGAGTCAAGTTCCAGAAAATTTAGATGTGAATTGTGAGCCATTTTTAGATAATCCCTTAGTGGTATTTGCCCCATTAAATCATCCCCTGGCAAAAGAAAAAAACATTCCCATTGAACGGTTAGCGAATGAACCTTTTATTATGCGCGAACCAGGTTCAGGAACACGCCGCGCCGTACAAAGTCTCTTAGACGAACACGATGTCAAAGTGAAAGTTAAACTAGAATTAGGCAGCAATGAAGCGATCAAACAAGCGATCGCAGGCGGCTTAGGAATTTCTGTTTTATCTCGGCATACCCTATTAACAGATACCGAATTCAGCATTTTAGACGTGCAGCATTTTCCGATTAAGCGGAATTGGTACATGGTTTACCCAGCCGGCAAACAGCTGTCTATTATTGCTCAGACATACTACGAATATTTGCTGGATGCAGCTAAGAAATTTGTCGAGCAAACAGAACAAAATATTGTCACTGATGCCAGCATGGTTTAAGCGACCGGAAAATCAGGGAAACAAGGAAGTATCAGTAAGATCCATTCTCCACTCAGATGCTTGACGAGGTATACCTCCAACCTTAAAAATTAACCAGCAGAGTCATTTAATACAGGAAAAACTGGCAGTGGTTAACCCGGAAATACCTTCTTGGCAAAAAACAATACAAAGTCAGATTGTATCTGTGACGGTGTATAGTGACAAAGCCCTAGTTACACGACAGGGTAAGTTGTCTCTAACAGGTTCAGAACGGGAATTAGTAATTCCTTCCTTGCCAGTGACTCTAGAACCTGAATCCGTCCGAGTGGGTGGTAAAGGTACAGTAGGGGTGAGATTGTTAACTGTGAGTTGCGATCGCATCTACACCACTGAACCTGTTGCTGATCGAGTTGCCCAGTTAAACAGACAAATTCAGCAATTAGCAACCGAAAAACGCCATCTCCAAGCCCAGGTAGATGCTTTAACTCTTCAATCTCAATTTATTGCAGGCTTACGAGAAAAAACAGAAGAACCTTTTGCCCAAAGTTTATCGCGGAAAAATCTCAGCCTGAGTGAAACCCTAGATTTTTTGAATTTTTTAGGCAGTCAGTATAGTGAATACGCGATCGCATCTGCTGAATGTCATAATCAACAACAAGAACTAGATCAGCAAATCCAAGTCCTCCGTAACTCATTACACAATATTCAAACGCCTCACGCTCAAGAAAGTTTTAACTTGGTGGTTGGGATAGAAGTCACAGAAGCAGGAGAATTTGAGTTAGAGCTATCTTACATGGTGAATCGTGCCAGTTGGCAGCCTTTATATGACTTGCGATCGCACACTACCAGTAAGATAGTCAACTTGAGCTACTTGGCAGAAGTCACCCAAAACACCGGGGAAGATTGGCAAGATGTCCATCTGACCTTATCTACTGCTAAACCAGGATTAGGCACACTTCCACCCAAATTAGATCCTTGGTATGTAGATATTCTCACGCCTCCAATTACTCCAGTCGCGCGACGTAGACTAGCTAGTCCATCTCTTCCAGCGATCGCACCTATGGCTGCCCCCTCTCCCGAAGGAATCCTCGCAGAAGACGAAGCAGAGGAGAGTTTTATTCAGGCAACAAATACAGTAGCTGAGGTAGCCAAAGAGGGAAGTATCGTCACTTTTAAACTCAATGGTGGTGGTAACATTCCTAGTGATGGCGCACCGCATAAAACCACAATTTTTAATGATGATTATCCTTGTGATTTTCAATATGTTGCCATGCCTAGATTAGTCAGCTTTGCTTATCTAGAGGCTAATGTGAAAAATAATCCTCATGGAGCAACTTTATTAGCGGGTACAGCCAATATTTTCCGCGATGATATGTTTGTTGGCAAAACTGAATTAGAAAATATTGTTCCAGGGCAAGAATTTGCACTAAATTTAGGCATTGATGAAGGTTTAAAAATTGAGCGTGATTTAGTAGAGCGTCAAGTAGATAAGAAACTGATTGGTAATCAACGCCGGACGACTTACGCCTATCGATTAGTAATTACTAACTTACTCAATCAAGAAAGTCTTTTAAAGTTAACTGAACAATTGCCAATTAGCCGCAACGAGCAAATTAAAGTGCGTTTGCTCCGCAGTAACCCCCAAATTCCATTAGGCGAAATGGGGATTCTAGAATGGCGGTTAACTATTCCACCCCAACAGAAGCAAGAAGTATACTATCAATTCACTGTTGAGCATCCACCAGAGCTAAAAGTCACAGGGTTAGATATATAATTGCGGATTACTTAAATAAAATTTACCTAAAAACCAAGACAATTTCCTCAGCTAAAGTATAATATCTGTAAAAATAAACACTGCCATCCAAAAAGATGCAGACACATTATGAGCAGGCTGTTCATTAAAGCTGTAGGTCTAATTCTACTGTTGACAGGTATTTATTTCCTCGCTCAGAACATCATATTTGTTAGTGGTTACTATTCGTTTTCCCGAAGATTACCCGTAACCGCTTCAGTTTTATCCATGATGGCGGGTGCATTATCTTTGATATTCTTTCGGCGAGAAACTGGTAATTTTGGCTGGGCTTTGCTAGTTATTGGTTTTTTGCTGGTTTTTTTGAGTGGTGGAGTCTTTTTTAAATCCATTAGCTTGTGGAATCTGTTTTTGGCTTTTGCCGCTTTAGCTGTGGGATTTAAATTATTTAATAGAGGCAGAATAGACTTTTAATCTATGACCTCTAAACTTCGGTCAACACTGAGTGATGTTGAACGATCAGCCCCCAGAATGTGTAAGCGGAAAAGTAGGCGATCGCAGTGTTAGTGTTCAAGACATAATTATGTCCTTGTTTGGGTAAAGATACCCAGTTGAGAACACAAATTTTTATTTCTTGGCTACAACCTCAAAATGATTGGCTAAGTTTGAGGCTACTATTACAATGGAGACTATTGAGCAATGAGGAAAACGAATGACCCAAGTGGTTCTAGGAGAAAATGAAGGAATCGATTCAGCTTTACGTCGATTCAAACGCCAAGTATCTAAGGCTGGTATATTAGCTGATGTTAAGTATCATCGGCACTTTGAAACACCGTTAGAAAAACGCAAACGCAAAGCAGTAGCAGCTAGACGCAAAAGACGTTTTAAATAAACCGATTCGGTTTGGTACGTCTGTTGCTTGAGGAAAATCACCTAGAACAGCAACATTGACTTGCCGCTAACTATTTTTGAAAAGAATGAAGCAGGATGTGCCGCACCCCAGATGGGGTGTGAGTATATCGCTGTATACATAAGTTTTTATTGAGATAAAGGTGTCAATCTGGGGAATTGCTAGTCATTCAGCCAAAATCAACGCCTGTAACCTATTTGGTAGATGCTTAAGTACTTGCACATTTGGCAAGAGAGTGCTGATCAAGAGGTAATGCTGATTAAAGACTGGCCTTGATCCAGCATTGACTCAAGTCATTGTTGCCAATTAATTCGTCATCGAATTCACTTAATATTTAGTAGAAACAAGCAGTAATACCAATTCACGAAAAATTTGATTCAAATAAAGCATCAAGAATAAAATCCCACCCTGTTATAGAAGCAATGGTTGATGTGTTTAATTTCTCTAAACGCTTCCAGATAAATTGTCTTAGTTCATCTAACGTTCCAAAGCTTTCCCACACCAAATGTCTTTTAACTTCCTCCCATAATCTCTCAATGGGATTAACTTGCGGAGTATGCGGGGGTTGAAATAACAAAATTATATTCTCTGGTATCTGAAGATGCTGGCTAAAATGAAAAGCACCATTGTCTAACTGAATGATGTGTATATCTTGGGCATAAGTGGCAGAGAATTTTTCTAAAAAAACCTGAAAACAAGCTGTGTTTAAATGAGAAAATTCCCAAATAAAATACTTGCCAGTTAATGGTTCAACTAATCCATATAAATAAAAATTCTCTCGTTTCCATTGCATAATGCCGATAGGCTTAGTACCTTTTGTTGTAATTAATCTGCCAGCTTCAGTTTTCAACCCAACACGGCTTTCATCCTGACACCAATATCTAATTTTTTTGTTTTTATCTATCGGTGCTATCACGTGTTCTTTAATGACTTCTAAGTATTGAGGCAGTTTTTTTTAAACTCTGATTCTGCTTCTTCTTGGTATTTTATCCCTACTGCACGCGGCACTTTTAACTTCGCTTTCATTCGATAACGCACCGTGTCATGTACTACTTTGTATGACACTTCTACACCTTCCACTGCTTTTAACCATGTTCTGATTTCTTCATAACTTTTGAATCCTTGCGGTTCTTCCAATTCTTTTAAAAGCTGTTCTTGAGCATCCGTGTTAATGATTGGCGGTCGCCCTGAACCCTTTTTTCTTGATAGGAGACTAGTAATTCCTGACTCTGCATAAGTTTTTAACCACCTTTGTACCGTTGCGCTTCCTCTCCCCAACACTACAGCTAAATCTTGTATTGTCTTTACCTGCCCTATTTTCAGTAAGTACAACGCTTGAATACGTTCTTTCCCTTTAGCTGTTTTTTGTTTTCTTAATAGTTCATGTAATTCTTCTGCTGACTCTTTTATTTTTACTCTAGTGACTCCAGCCATGAATTTCTGCTCATATTTATTCCTGATTTATATCTATCATTTTTTTAGTGAAATGGTATAACCGTAAAATATTCAACTTTTCACAGTAGTGTAATATCACTGCCACAAAACTGCCATAGACAATATCTAGATTAGTAATAATTAAATATACTCTTCTAGAGAACTATGCAAAGCCAAGTAAATGATAAATCTCAAGCATTAGATAGTAAACATCATAATTACGCACCTTGGAAAACAGCAGCAGCGTCTCTATCTCTAGTGTTGCTGGGTTCGGGGATGACTTTAGCAGGTGGTTATTTAGCCAGCAACCATCAACAGTTAACCAAGAGTGCATCTAACTTGGCGTTAAGTCGAGTTGATGCAGCACCACCTTTACCCACTTTCACAGATGCTAACTTTGTCACTCAAGTCGTGCAGAAAGTCGGCCCTGCTGTCGTGAGAATTGAAGCCTCTCGTACTGTCAGAACTTCTGTACCTGACGAATTTAGCGACCCGTTTTTCCGCGAATTCTTTGGTTCGCAAGTACCGCAACCCCAACAGAGAGTACAACGGGGTACTGGTTCTGGTTTTATCATTAGTAACGATGGGAGTATTCTCACCAACGCTCACGTAGTTGATGGTGCTGATACCGTGAGAGTCATACTTAAGGATGGGCGTAGCTTTCAAGGTAAAGTGTTAGGGAAAGACGAATTAACTGATGTCGCGGTAATTAAAATTCAGGCTGAGAATTTGCCGACAGTGAAGTTGGGTAATTCTGACCAACTACAAACAGGAGAGTGGGCGATCGCGATCGGTAATCCTTTAGGTTTAGATAATACAGTCACTACAGGTATCATTAGTGCAACTGGACGCTCTAGTAATCAAATTGGCGCACCTGACAAGCGTGTAGAATATATTCAAACCGACGCAGCCATTAACCCTGGTAACTCTGGTGGGCCATTACTCAATGCACGTGGTGAAGTCATTGGGATGAATACAGCCATTATTCAAGGCGCGCAAGGACTAGGTTTTGCCATACCCATTAAAACCGTACAACGTGTTTCTAACCAATTAATCGCTACCGGTAAGGTTGAACATCCTTACTTGGGTATTCAAATGGTGGGTTTAACTGCACAAATCAAGGAAAATATCAATTCTGACCCTAGTAGCAATTTGAGTATTGATGAAGATAAAGGTGTTTTGGTTGTCAAAGTGATGCCCAATTCACCAGCCGCGCAAGCAGGAATACGTGCAGGTGATGTAATTCAAAAACTTAATGGTCAATCAGTTAGCGATGCTAACAGTATCCAAAGAGCAGTGGAAAATAGTCAAATTGGTGGACAGTTGCAATTAGAATTAAAACGCAAAGGTGAGAATGTCAACCTAGCTGTCCGTCCTGGTGCGTTCCCAACTGAGCAAGTGCAGTAGGGAATTTAGGGCTATATTGGGTGTATGAGTGGGTGTGAAGAAAACTTCACCCCAATTTTCTTTTTTCGTACGAAACCACCCAGCCCATGCCCAATTTCTAACGTACTAACAAATAGCGTAGGCCAATAGCTAACAAAAAGATCCCATAAAGTTTTTTCATGGTTTCACTGCTAATAAATGGCTGATTGGCAAACATCGCTCCGAACAAATTACCAATTACTAAACCAATGGCAATAATCACCGCATATTTAAAATTAATATTGCCGCTACGATAATAAACTGCTGCTCCTAGAATGCCGATTGGTAATATTTGAGCAGCAATGGATGTCCCAGTAGCAAATTTTTGATCCATCCCCATTAATAAAACCATTGCTGGTACCATAATTGCACCGCCACCAATACCAAACATTCCACCTGCAACACCAGCAGCTAATCCAATTAGCAACAGTTGAATAAGTAAATTTGACATAGAAAATGTGAATTTTTTGTGACTATAGTTATCCTAAATCATTCGAGAGAAACAAGACCCCTGACTTTTTAGAGAAATCAGGGGCTTAAATGTTTGTACTTACAAATCAAATAGGATGACTATATAAACTCAATTTGAGATGACAATATAGCTTTGGGAAGCATACCATGAATACCCTTATTGGGGCTATTGACAACTTGAGTAATGTGAAAATTAACAGCTAAACTACACAAAACATAAGCCTCTTCTGGGGACAAATTCACAAAATGTTCTAGAAAATCAATCATATTTTTCAAAGCTATTTCTAAAGCTGTATCTAATGTAGGAGCAAACCCCATTGTGATGATATCAGTAGGTGTTTCTGCAATAGGTGTTGTGATGGGTAAATCTTGGCGGAGTTTAATTTGAATACGACCATTCATAGAAGTTTCAATGGCGGTAACATTTACTTCCCCGTCTCCCTGTGCAGAATGTCCATCTCCAATGGAAAATAATCCACCAGGAACAAAAACAGGTAAAAATATGCGTGAGCCTGCTTGTAGTTCGCGGTTATCGATATTACCACCATAACAGCCAGGGGGAACAGACGATCGCGCGCTTTCTGGGGTAGCTACACCTAGAATCCCAAAAAAAGGTTTCAAGGGAATTTTTATGCCCCTATTAGGAGGAAATTCGGCTATATTTTGGGTCAAGTCTAAGGGGATAAATCGCAAAGCAGGTTGCTGGAAATGATTGGGTAATGCTCCCCAACCCGAACGAATAGCATTAAACCCGACTGGTAAACTAGGTGCGATCGCTTCTAATTTTACTTCTAAAACATCGCCCGGTTTTGCATCCCTAATGTAAATTGGCCCTGTGAGTAAATGAGGCCCTGCGGCAATTTGACGTTCTGAAGGTAGATTTTTGCAGATATCTAAAAATTCGGGTGTGATGAATTCTGGTGGTGCTTGATCGTAAATGTAGTAACCTGTATAAGTTTCTAAATCAATGGTGTCGCCAGAATCAATAGTCAGTACAGGTTCTAGAAGGTGAGAAAAACCCCCCAGATGCACAGTTGATTTAGTAGCTTTTAAAATGTGGTGAGTCATGACAACTATGTCTGCTTTGTCAGTATTATTGGCTAGAATATTGGATTTGTAGTGATTATAGATATCTATTGATGTCTTCAGTAGCTAGCCATAAAAAATTGAAGATTTACAACTTAAAAATCTTAGGTATATTAACTGAAGGCTGCTTTTATCATGGCTTTACTGCCTCAATTAACCAACGCCAATACTATTGAATCTTACAGACACTTTTGTTGCAAAAACTTTACAGTGTATATTTTATTTACGTAAAACCAAATTTTTGGTTAAATTTTCGCTGAAAGAAATATTTATAGAGTAAAAAAAGTGACATTCCTTACTATTTTACCCAGAGGATAAAAGTGTTTTTACTTACTCAGGATTGGAGCTTAATTTATCTTTTAGCCCAAAGTGACTCAAGTTCTGCAGATGCTACTGCTGGAGCTGCGGGAAGTTTAGTTGGTTTAATATTGTGGCTTTTTATCTATCTTTTCACTTCCTACTGCTTCTACAAAATTTACCAAAAACTAGGAGAAAGCAACGCTTGGTTTGCTTGGGTTCCCATTCTCAATTATTGGATTATGTTAAAAGCCGGAGATCAATCTCCTTATTGGACTATCGGCCTTGTAATACCCTTTGTAAATCTTGTAGCTTTAATTTTCTTACTTATTGCTTTTGTCAATATTGTGAAGAAATTGGGTAAAAATCCTTGGTTAATTCTGTTAATGATTATTCCCATAGTTAACTTTGTGATTTTATACAATTTTGCTTTCGGTTAATTGTTGATGTAGCAATGAGGTCATAAGGAATTAAAATATTAAGTATTAAACATCTGCTTATAAATGCTTAAATTTTAATTCCTTTCATATTTCAATTATTTAAACCTAGTTAACTAGAACTTTTGGGAATGGCTGCTGATATTTGGCGTAACATCATTACCTGCCAGTAAGGAATAGGAGCAAGTAAAACAGTACCAGTTCCTTCAAAAGTATTGACTAAAAACTCACCAGAAGTCATTGAACCTAAGAGAGATTTAGTAGCTTTCTCAACACGATAATTTAGGTTATTTGTGCGAGCGATCGCAAAATTACCATCCACTACTAATCTCTCATTTCGCAAGTTGACAATCTCTACAGGGCCTTGTGCTACCATAACTACTTTACCTCTACCTTTAACTTTGGTTTGGAACAAACCTTCGCCACCAAGTAAGCCAGATACTAATTTATTACGCTCGATTCCTACTTCAATGTTGCCATCGCTAGCCCAATAAGCACCACTGTCTAATATCCATTCTTCACCATCTAATTCTAAAAGGTGATATCCAGACAATGAAGGTTCTAAATATAATTCGCCTGTACCTGTATAAGTAGGACGAAAAATATTTTCTCCTGTGGCTAAAGATTTTAAAAAACCACCCGCTGACGGAGCTTTAGATTGCATGGTAATATTGCCACGCATATAATACATTGCACCAGATTCAGTACGTACTGTTTCGTTTTGCAAAGTCACTTTAACTAAACGCAAGCTTTCGCGCTCAATAATTTCAAAATTTGCCATTGTACTTTCCTGACTTTATCAAAGTTTTAGAATGTACATATATTTTTGGCATTTATTTTTATAGATGGCAAGTCAAAAATTTTATTTTTATTTATTAACTTAGAATTTTATCCAGACAAGATATATTATATATATAAGCTGTCACAAATCTAAGAAAGCACATTAATTATCTTAACGATGGGTTAATTTGCTGAGGATAGTAAAGAGAAGTTATATAAATTAGCCATCAATTAGCTTAATTTTTATTTTATACCAATAAAAATCAATAAGCATGAAACAAATTACCTGGAATAGTAACCACAAAAAAATCTAACATTAATCAACTATCAAAAAACCATAAGAATTGTTTTTGCTCTTGTACCTATCGGCTAACCAGTAGAATGTAACCATCAAATGTGTCTACATGATAACTCTTGGGCAATTGTATGTGTTAGAAGATTGAGGTTTATTGGTTTAACAAAATAATCACGCGCACCTAAATTTATAGCCCGTTCTTGATCAGGCTTAAAAGCAAATGCTGAGACAACAATTATAGGTATTGTAGATAAATTTGGTTGTTGCTGAATTTGTTGTAGTAAAAAATATCCATCGACATCTGGTAGTTTCAGATCCAATAGAATTAAATCAGGCTGAAAAATATTTATAGTGAGAATAAAATTTTTACCATTTGCTAAACTAGCAATATTATAACCATAGTATTTTAAATAATCACTGAGTAGCATTCTGTTAATCGTATCATCTTCAACAATTAAAATACGATTTAGTTTTTGGCAAGAACAATTGTGAGATTTTTTCAATAAATTAGCTGTCATTTTCTATAATCTTTAATAGTAATAATGTTGGATAATATTCAAATTCTACAAATTAGAACTACTAAAATATTCAGCTTACATAGATTGAGAGATTTAGAGTACGTTGCTGGGTACACTACATAATCTCTTTCTCAAATATAAGTATGAATATTGTGTTATATTTTTTAAATATAGAGATTATAACCTAATCTGACTCTCTAAAGCTGAATGTTGATGTTCTAATAAAGAGGACTATGTAAGTAATTACAAGATTATAGTGATATGTCTATTTCTAGAAAAATCACTAGATTTGCTTACTACTCGATCAGGTTTCATGATTTTATATTATTTAACATAGTTTTACAAATTTACACTGAGTTACTTAGTCAAAAATTCAATTGACTAAACGTGATTTTTGTCTACTGCTCAATAATATTATCTTAATGTATACAAGTAAACTAAATTTAGTATTTATTTTTTGAAAATTTAAATAGTACAATCGAGTATATATACTCAAATACTTCAGTATTAATAACTAATGTTGATGTGTTATACTAGTTCCAAAAATCTTGATAACACATAAATAATCTTGAGGAGTAAAATGCTTTGAATTGCTACTCAATTTATACGGCGTATTATCTTTTCAAATTGCAGTTAAGTAAATAATACTAAATTAAAAGTAAAAAAAGGAGCTATACGCTCCCCAAAGTACATCTATCATTCAATCTTAAAGTTTTAGGTTCAATCAGATACTTTTTTAAACTTGCCTTGTTTAATGACAATACCAGTCAATCCTAAAAGACCAAGCACAATAGAAGGTTCTGGGACTGATTGAGAAGTCCGTAGGGGAACTACTCCTTGGAAATTAACTTCATAGTTACCGTTGTGAGATATACCATCAATTTTTTCAGTTAAACCGGACTTGGTAGCTGTAAAGCTGAACAGATAATCAGTCTGACCATTATAGGTATACTTAACAATTTCACTAGCCTGCGTTTCCTTAGCCGCTATAGCTGTTACTAGATTGGTGGCGATCATTTTAGTCACCCCGTTTGGTAAGCTATTAACGTATTGGGTAAAGTAAGGTAGCAATAGAGGTGTGGCATTATAATGTCCCGCCAAGCCTACGGTAATTGAACCAGTGTTGTCATTTTGGTTGACATAAGAAATATTCGGGTCACTAAACTTTTGGAATCCTCCATTGTCTTTAAAGGTGTTGAAAAAGGCGTTACCAGTAGTAGTTCCCACTAAGTTACCAAACCCGTTAGCAGTTAAAGCCTGGTTAAACCAGTACTCACCGAAAGTTTTGCCCGTATCCTTGTAAAGACTAGTCCAGTCAGAAGCAACTAAACTGCTGAGTGTTAAGGTTTTACCACCAATTGTTCCTGACAAGGTGGTGTTTTGGGTGAAATCGATCGCGGTAAAAGTTGATTTTTCAGTACTAGATCTTAACTCTACGTTACCAGTAGGGCTTGCAGCATCACCATCTAAGACTTTTTGGAGATTTGCTGTTGTATTTGGCACGGCCTCAGTCTGTGTACCGTTAACATCGTAGATTAAGTAATCACTAGCAGCTGTACCGCCAACGGTAGCATTCGTTAGACTACCTGCTTGCGCTGGAGAAGTGGCGATCGCACCTACACCCATAGTCATTGCAGCACCAATCACAAAAGTTTGCAAAGCTTTGTTCATCACTCCAACCTTCTTCTATTTAGTAGTAATTTTTGTACTATTTGCAGATGTAGATAAATGCGATTGGTATTTAGTTATTTTGATTAACTTGATAGCCAAACTAATATTAGGCAATTATCCAACCTAATTGGGTAAAGTTACCTCTGATTATTAATGAATTCATTGTGAATATTATTGATATTAAATTCAGTAATTTTACTAATATGAATTACTAGCGGGACTTAAACAAAACAAAAAAGTAAAAAAGGCTAAAATAGTTAACTAGCATAGCTTTCACATCGAAAGAAGCTTATGAAAGAAACCTCTCCCGCAGCAATGCCACCATGCTTTGAAAGATGGTGTCAAAGATTTGA